>JBFWUW010000001.1:0-231320 GCA_050247075.1 Pirellulales bacterium
ATTGACCCTGATAAAGCAACATCCCGAGAAGAATTCCGTCGCCATGAAGCGTCGAAAGGCCGGTTGGAACACCGAGTACTTGCTGCAAGTCCTAACAGGGACAGGTAATTAGTTTGCGATTGCCTTGCAATCACCAACGTCCGGCTTTCCGCGCGGACGTGGCTTTTGCACGTCCAGCGAGCGTGAAGCCCCCAACCGCCCAGGCATCGTCGTCCGCCGCGTGCTCGAACAGCATGGCCGTGGAGGACGGCCGATCGGGCGAGTCCTTTAATACGGCTATCGTTGCCGGCTGGTTGGCACAATTGGGTGCGGCGTCTTTCTCGCCGCCCCTCCGCCGACCGGTACGTGTCACGGGGCCTGTCCATATTTTTTAAACGCGGCCATCACGCGGGGCGCTGCCGCTGCGCGCGGCAGTAGTTGCCAACTCCGATGGCGATTCGGGGCCATCGTAACCCGCACCACACCCCCGTTGTTGGAACAGGTAACGCGGCCGCGAGGACAAAAAGCCCCGCAAACTCGCCAAGAAGTGCCCGTTTGTTACCTGCACCACTTCGTGAAATGGTGCAGGTAACGTGGAACAGGTAGCTGCCAACCCCAACATCCGCCCCCCCCCTCTCCCGGTACTCCGGGAGAGGGGATGGGGGTGAGGGCAGAGCCACCATTGACGCCCCATGCCCATCAACCTCGCGCAAGAAGTAGCAGCCACGCGCGCATCAAGCCAGCCAAGCAGGAGCTTTGCGGTTACGCTAACCCGCACCACACCCCCGTCGTGGAACAGGTAAGGCCCAGCTTCGTGGCTACGCAGGCCGGAAACCAAGCAATTCTCATTTTTCATCCTTCCGCCTTCATCCGTTCCCAAGGGCTCCAGCAACCGACACCTTGATCTTCAAACGTCTGCCGGCGCGGCGGAAGCCGTGCGGCTACGGGCCATGCGCGGTATCATGGCGGTATGACACGACTTACCTATGAGGATCGCCGCCGGCTGGAAGCCCTGCCTGGCACGGAACTGCAAGCACTGCAATTGTCGCGGCTGAACGCCATGCTGGCGGCTATCTTGCCGCACAATCGCAACTATGCCGAGAAGCTATCCGACGTAAAACCGCCACTCACGTCGCTGTCGCAATTGGCCGAGTTGCCGTTTACCTACAAGGAATGGCTGCTTAGCTCACTATTGGCCAAGGAAATGGCCGTCAACCTGACCTGGCCGATAGAACGGTATGTCCGTTTTCATCAAACGTCGGGGACGCGGGGGCGGCCGCTGGTGGTTATCGACACGGCGGAGGATTGGCAATGGTGGCTGGACGGCTGGCAGTTCGTGTTGGATGGTGCCCAGTTGCAGGCGGGCGACCGCGTGCTGATGGCTTTCTCGTTTGGCCCGTTCATCGGGTTTTGGACGGCGTTTGAGGCGGCGGTGCAACGCGGCTGCCTGGCGTTGCCCGGCGGCGGACTGAGCAGCCTGGCCCGCTTGGACCTGATGCGCACCCAAGGGGTGAAGGCCCTGTTTTGCACTCCCAGCTACGCGCTGCATCTGGCGGAGGTGGCCGCCGGCCATAAGCTAAATGTTGCCTCGTTGGGGGTCGAATGGCTGATCTTGGCCGGCGAGCCTGGCGGTTCCATACCGGCCACGCGAAAGCTGCTGGAACAAACCTGGCAAGCCCAGATTGTCGATCATGCCGGCGCTACCGAGATCGGCCCGTGGGGCTATGGCGACCGTGAGGGGCGCGGACTGCATGTGCTTGAGACCGAGTTCATCGCCGAGTTTCTCTCCGTAGCCACGGGCGAGCCGGCCGGCGAAGGTGAACTTTCTGAACTGGTGCTGACCAATCTGGGGCGCTGGGGCAACCCGGTCATTCGTTACCGGACGGGCGACCTGGTGCGGCCCATTTGGCGCAGGCCCGGCCATAACCGGTTTGTGCTGTTGGAAGGGGGCGTGCTGGGCCGCGCCGACGACATGGTGGTGATCCGCGGTGTGAACGTCTTTCCCAGTGCCATCGAGCAGATCATTCGCGGCTTTCCCGAAGTCATTGAATACCGCGTAACGGCCTTTCAGGTGGCGGGCATGGACCAGCTTCGCGTGGAGATCGAAGACCGCCTCAGCCAGCCGCAACGCGTGGCCAGCGAATTGCAATTGCGCCTGGGGCTGAAGCTGGAAGTCGAGGGCGTGCCACTGGGGACATTGCCGCGATCCGACGGCAAGGGGCAACGGTTCTTGGACCACCGAAAAGAGGCTGTATGAACGGCGGTACTGTCGATGTGTTGGTGATCGGCGCGGGCTTTGGCGGCAGCCTTGCTTCGATGCTCGTTCAACGGATTGGCCTGCGGGCAGCGCTGATTGACCGAGCCACTCACCCGCGTTTCGCATTGGGAGAATCCTCGACGCCGCTGGCCGACCTGATCTTGGCCGAGTTAGCTCAGCGTTACGAGCTGCCCCGCCTAGCGCCGTTGACCAAGTATGGGCCGTGGCAGCAGGCCTACCCCGAAATTCCCTGCGGACTCAAACGGGGCTTTAGCTACTTTCAACACCGCCCCGGTGATGCCTTTCAGCCAGACCGATCGCACGAGAACGAACTGCTAGTTGCAGCCAGTTTTGATGACGCCCGCGGCGATACGCATTGGTACCGTCCCACGTTTGACGCGTTTATCTGCCAAGAAGCCCAAGCGGCGGGCATTCCCTTCCACGACGCCACTGCCATCGAAGCCATCGAACCGCGCGGCGATGGCTGGGCCGTTTCCGCGCGCCGCGACGGGCAGGCTTTGCGATTCAACGCCAGGTTCTTGGTTGATGCCTCGGGCGAAGGGGGCGTGCTGGCCCGATCATTCGGATTGAAGCAGCAGCCGGAATGCTTGCGCACCCGGTCGCGGGCGATCTTCGGCCACTTTACCGGCGTGCGGCCCTGGCAAGAGTGGCTGGCGGCACATGGCGGCCAGACCGAAGACCATCCATTTCCATGCGACGATGCCGCGCTACACCACATTTTTGAGGATGGCTGGATGTGGGTACTGCGATTCAACAACGGCATCACCAGCGCCGGCCTGGTGCTAGATCTGGACCGGCATCCGCTGCCTGCTGATTTGTCTCCGCAACAAGAATGGGAGGCGGTCATCGCCCGCTACCCGGCGGTGGCCTGGCAATTTGCCGAGGCCCAGCTTGTCGCACCCCAAGGCGGATTGCGCAGGACAGGGCGGGTGCAAAGGTGTGCCGAGCAATTTACCGGGCCCAACTGGGCCATGTTGCCCACTACCGCCGGCATCGTCGATGCGCTGCATAGCTCGGGCAATGCACACACGTTGTGCGGAATTGCCCGGTTGGTAGAGATGCTACAGCGGCATTGGAGCCAGCCGTCACTGGCGGTCGCCATGCAACGCTACGAACAAAACCTACGGCAGGAGTTGTCGCTGATCGACCAGATCGTGCATGGCTGCTTTGCGGCTTTTGGCCGCTTCGATCTGTTGGCCACGTTTGCCATGACTTACTTTGCCGCGGCCAGCGTTAGCGAACAGCGGCGGCGCGGCGGACTTGCCGCGGACGATGCCTTCTTACAGGCTCACGATCGGGAATTTCGACACATGGTCGATCAACTTCACACGCGGGTGTTGGCGCTGGCCTCCCTTCCAGAAGCATATCCCGGCGCGGACAAGTCGTTCATTCTTGAAGCAGCCCAGGCACTCGCTCCGTACAATATTGCCGGCTTGTGCAATTCAGCCCGGCAAAATATGTATCTGCACAGCGAGGGAGAGCCACACGCACGCGGCTCCTAATGGTGCTCACTTGGGGCTTTCAGTTTTGCCAGCGGCCTCGCGATAAGTTCGCAACCGCTCGATCATGGTCGGTTCGCCTTCGAGCTGCGTGCCGCGCGTCAGGCCGATGGCCGTCTCTTGTTCTTCCAGGGCCTTGGTTACATCGTCTTGCACAAAGTAGACGCGAGCCAGCATGTCGCGGGCGGACGCCTCAAAGGCGGCTCCCTCCTTGGCGGCCAACTTGGCGGCCCGGCTGGCGGCTTTAAGGGCCAACGCTTGCAGCGGTTTGGTGGAAGGCCCTGGCCGCAGGTCGGGCGGAAGATGCTCGGTATCCTCGCCCGACGCAATGAGAATGCCGGCCAGTTCCGACAGGTTCTGCCACTCGTCGTGCAACACCTCGTCGATCAACCTTGACGTGTAAGCTTCAGCATCGGCTGCTTTCCCCTCGGCCGACAACAGTCCGATCAACTTGAGCGTGGCCACGCTGTTTTCGCGTTCCGGAAAGTCCTTGATGAACTCATCCACCATACCGCGGACAGCCACAGCGTCACCATCGGCGAAGGCCGCGTTGAGATTCTGGTCGAACTTGGCCAGCGCCACCTCTCCGCGAAACTCCTTGGCCTGGGCCTCAATATCCCAAGAGCCATCCAGCACCGCCGCCAGTGGTTCATCCAACCGCAGAGGATTGCCAATCCAGGCCACGCGCCCCTGGCCATCGACGATGAACGTCCAGGGAATGGTGCCGGGCCGGTAACTGGCATCAAGCCAGGCCGCGGCCATCTTGCCCGACGCGGGTTCGCCCTCGGGCGTTTGGCCCTCCCCCGGCACGTCGAAGGCCACGCGGAAGGCCATGCGGTCGTCCATATCCTTGACGAACTCGCGCACGGCCTCCACATCTTCATCCATCACGTTGACGGCAATGAAGGTCGCATCCTTATGCTTCTCCTGCAATTGGCTGAGATGCGGCATGCTCTTCAGGCAGGGCTGGCACCAGGTCGCCCAAAATTCCAGGACGTAAACCTTGTCTTTTTCGAAGGCTTTGACAGGTTCGCCCTTGATGAACTCTTGCACGGTGATGGCCGGCGCAGGATCGCCAATGAACAACTCAGGGACTTCAGCGGCATCAGCCGGATCAAAACCGAGGCAGGCACTCGCCACAATCAGCGCGGCAGCAATCACGGAAGGACTCCTCAATCGAATGGATCGTGGGGCGTTTTCACAGTCTGTCCGCCAGAAGCGGACAAGCCAGGACAATGTAGTTGGCGGGAACAAGCCGCGGAACGCATGTACAATGGCCAGCGCGCTTGCCTATTATTGAAACCGACCGGAATTCAATCTTAATCTTGTCCAGCACGCCAGGCAATTCCCTGGCCGTTTACGCCGACACTTGCAGATAATGCCGTGCCGTTTGGGATGCTGCGCTTGGGGGTGGAGTAGCGGAGCGGGAGCAGACTTTGGCGGATTGCCAGATTCAGGATCCCCGAGTATTAGTACGACGGGTTGTACAACATATTTGTAGCCGAGTTAAATCATCAGGATGGAACGCCCAAGTAAGGGCTGCCACGTATGCCGCGGCCGGCGGATGCCTTTGGCGGCCAACTTGCAGTCAGTGCGGCAGTTCGACACAGTTCGGCCCAACGCATTCCCGGATCGGCCTGCTCGCTCAAGTCGCGGGCGACCGCGGCTTCCCGGCCTTTCCCGGATGGGTTACCCTCGCCGCCGCCACGAACGGCAGAACAGCGGCGATTCGCACCGGATCCAACGGATCGGAATGCATTGTCCACGGCAGGTCAAGGATTCCCTTGTCTCAACACCTTTATCACGCCCGCATCATCCTGTTGAAACCAGCCCAGCCCGAAGGTGCAAGTCCTCCTAGCAGCAATCATTGCCCGTCCCGACGTACCGGCCACGAATTAACTTCAAATGCCTGGACGTTCAACCGTTGGTTGACAACCTTGTTGGCCCTGCTACGATCAACTTTTCGCGGTCCCCTAACCGCTTGGACAGGTAGCTCAGTTGGTAGAGCACAGGACTGAAAATCCTGGTGTCGAGGGTTCAATCCCCTCCCTGTCCACTGTGAAAAACGACCCGAAGTTGTTGAGAAATCACGACTTCGGGTTTTTTCATGCGCCGGGGCAAACCTTACCCATCCTGCCAATTTAGGTCAGATTCAGTCAGTTTCGCTCCCAAAGCGCGCACAAGGCGCGCACAAGTGTTGGCCCCATGTGTCGATTGATACAGTAAACGCCCGTACCGATCCCCGCACGGTTTCCCGCCCTTTCTGGATGATGCGACGGGCTTGCCGGGGGCCGGGCTTCTCGTTCGCCCCTCCTGGCTATCGGCCTGCAATCCTGACTCTCTTGGGATCGTAGAGCGCCCGAGCATCGTGGTTGCCCACCCCAGCCCGATGCGACTTCAAATTCCAACATTAAGGTTGACCTTGGAACCTTAACTAGGTTAGTCGCGGCGATTGCCACGCGAACGCTCTAGTTGCAAGGCGTTTGATTATCCACACTTCCGGCATCGCCAATTGCGATCATTGCATGATATGCACAATAATATACGTTTTAGCAATCATATTGACGATACTTTCGTGGCTGATAGGATTTCACAATCTAATGTGGACGACCATTTCGACTACGAAAAGGAAACAGCTATGCGATTGCTGTCGGCAACTGAGGTTTGCGAGTTGCTGTCATCTCGCGATGAGCGATTGAGCTACCCGACGCTCCATGAGTGGATCACTCGCGGGGTCGTCATTCCAGTCAAGCAAGCCGGTGGCAAGGGCCGCGAGCGCCGGTTCAATTTTATGAACGTGCTGTCGCTCGCCGTGGCTCGCGCGGTTCGCGGGCTGGGTTATTCAATCGAGGTGGCAGCAGCGGTCCACGATGCGCTCGCGGCGTTCGCGACCGAAGATCAACTGCTTGCCGAGTTCGAGGCCGGGCGGACGTATCTCATGCTTTGCGGGGCGAATGTCTATCCCGCACTTGTCAGTCGAGAAACCCTTCTCTCCGCCATCTCGGAAGGTAAGCGGTTTGTCGAATCCCTGCCGTTGCATGGTGTGCAACCGGAGATGACGGCAATGGGGAT
Source organism: Pirellulales bacterium (assembly GCA_050247075.1). Taxonomy (GTDB): domain Bacteria; phylum Planctomycetota; class Planctomycetia; order Pirellulales; family JBFWUW01; genus JBFWUW01. Next base: position 6,829 of record JBFWUW010000001.1, read on the forward strand.
CAACGTCGAACCGGCCTACAAGTCATTGTGCAAGGCGGTCGAAAATCTTCGTCCGCGGCGCAGAAAGGTTTGGTCACGATGAATCGACGCCAAAGGCGCAATTCAGGCGGTCCCTTGAATGCGCACGCGCTTGAACGCCTCATACAGTTTCGATTGCTGGCCGGACTGTTGCCACCCGGCAAGACCCAGCCGCGCATTCTGCAATGCCGGCGCTGCGGTTTGACGGGTGGGGAACTGACGACCGTGATTGATGGGAACAAGATCATGCTTGGCGCTGAGCAACTCGCCGTCGCCAACGAGGTGGCCGTCTTGGTCGGAACCTTTGAACCGGACGTAGTTGGCGCGTCGGTCGGAACCAAATTGGTTGGGGAGCCGATTCGCAAGTCGGGCAAGGTCGAAATCGTTTGTCAGTGTGGGCATCGTCAGCACTGGCACTCGGCCGGCTGATAGAAGTCAGACAATTCGGGCTATAGCGGGATGATGAGCGCCCCGCCAGCGGCTCCCCGGAACGGGAGTTTGATTGGCGTGGCGTTTTTGTCTCGCGTGCCCCGATGGAAGTCGAAACCGACAAGTCGATTGCAACAGCCGTTGCCGGACCAACAAAGCTGCAAGCTGAGTTGAAGCTGGAAAACGTCGTCGCCATCATCGACACGCGCGAACAGTCTCCGCTCAATTTGCATCCCCTGCAATCCGTGGCGGGCACTCTGGCGACGGGCGACTATTCCGTTGTCGGGCTGGAAAACGTCATCGCCATCGAACGCAAAAGCCTGCCCGACTTGCTGGCTTGTGTCGGTCGCGAGCGAGGACGATTCGACCGGGAAGTGCAAAGGCTGCTGGCCTACCCCGTCCGCTGTCTCGTTATCGAGGCGGGCTGGAAAACTTTGGAGACCGGCGGGTGGCGTGGCGACGTTACCCCCGCTGCCGTTGTGGGGAGTTGTCTCGGATGGATTGCGAGCGGGCTTCCGATCCTGATGGCTGACGACCATGAACGCGCGGGCAAGTATGTCTCGCGACTCTTGTTCACTGCTGCGAAACGTCGCTATCGCGAGTGCCGGGCGCTGCTTGCCAACATGGGGGGCAAGAAATGAACGGACTACAAGAAAGCGCAATTACCAACGGTGTTGCATCGAATGCACGCATTGCCGCGCTGCCGATGGCAACGATCTTGGACCGCATCAATGGGGCGACGGACGGTTGGCCCCGTCGCGTCGGGCAAGACTTGTTCGTACACGTTGGCGGCGTGGTGAACTGGTTGGCGGATACCTCGGCGCTGTTCGGCTGGTTGCAATCGCGAACGGGTGTCATCAACTGGCACAAGGCTTCCGGTTGCCCATCTAAGGGCGAGGTGTTTGCCGAGTTGAAGCGGACCGCGCAAAGCTACACCGCTGTCGAGACCTTGCCACATGAACCGCCCATCGCGGGGCACTATTACGCTTGCACCATGCCGGAGCCGGGCGACGGATCGGCGCTCAACGCGCTGGTCTCACGATTCAACCCAGCGACCGACATTGACGGCGACTTGATTCGCGCCATGCTCGCCACGCCGTTCTGGGGTGGGGCAGGCGGCACTCGCCCGGCTTTCGTTCTCACGTCTGACGCTGGCCGCGGTGTCGGCAAGACGACGTTGGCGACAACGGTTGCCTACCTCACTGGCGGCGCTGTCGAGCTATCGGCGAATGAGGATGCGGACGTTGTGAAGCAACGGTTGCTGTCGTCAGAGGGCATGGCCCGCCGGATCGTGCTGTTGGACAACGTGAAAACGCTCCGGTTTTCGTGGGCCGAATTGGAAGCCCTGATTACCGCACCGATCATCTCGGGCAAACGGATGTACGTAGGGGAAGGGACAAGGCCCAACTGCTTGACGTGGCTTATCACCTTGAACGGGGTGAGCCTCGGAACCGACATGACCCAACGGGCGGTCGTCATCAAGCTTTCAAAGCCGGAGCATCGCGGGGCATGGGCCGAAGAGACCTACCGCTACATCGACGATCATCGGCCAGCGATCATCGCGGATTGCATCGGCCTGTTGCGGGCGGAGAGTTCGCCCCTGGCAAAGCAGTCGCGTTGGTCCGCATGGGAAAGCAACGTGCTGACTCGACTGCCGGAACCGTCCGACGCCCAGGCGGCGATTCTGGACCGCCAGCAGTCGTCCGACGTTGAAGCGGAAGAGGGCGACATCATTGAAGGCTTCATCCGAGACCAGCTTGACCGGATGGGGTACGACGCGGACGCGGATCGGGTTCGCATCCCCGCCAAGATCATCGCGGACTGGTTCAAGGTGGCGACGGGTGAGAACAAGTCAACGGTCGCAATCTGCCGGACATTGAATCAAGCAGCGAACGAAGGGCGGTTGAAGCGGCTTTGCAAAGACCCATGCAAGACGTTCGGCCGCTGCTTTCTGTGGACGGGCGACAACGCCGATCTTGATGCTGCTGTTCGCAACGATTTGCAAGATCGGTTGGATAGGAAACATGGGCATCATTCAGGGAGCTACGGATAGGGCGCATAGGGCGGGTTCTGCCCTTTGTTCACTCGTTCTCTCTAGCAGCGCTTTTGAGGGGATACAGAGAGTAACAAAGGGAAACATCCGCCCTATCCGACCTATGCGACCTGTTGGTGTCGAGGTGTGAAACGGGAGTCGAGGGAGAGGTTGAGGGGGGCCGGCGCGAGTCGCGTTGGGCCGGGCTGGGAACTGCGGGAACGAACTGATGGACGATGAACTCGACAACTTGACGCATGAAAACGACGCGCATAGCAGCATCGTGCCGCGCTGGTTATCCATCGACCGCGCTGCCGACTATTCATCGTTGTCGGTCGCGTCGATTCGTCGGTTACTGGCCGGTGGCAAGCTTGTGGCCCGTCGCCCGGTTCGCGGTCGCGTCGTGATAGATCGGTTGGAACTCGACTCGTTTGTGGCGGGGTCGGTCGCGTCGATTCGTGTCGGGCGGGGGAAGCATCGGATGACTAGTCCGAAAGTCGGTCAACCTAACAGCAACGATTGACGGGGTTTGCGTTCACAAGTTTTCGGGTTGTGCGCGCCATGCGCACAAAATGCACGGGATACCCATGACTGACGACAACAACAAGCTTGATGTTGAAGGCGAGATGATCCCGGTCCCTGCGCCCAAGCGCCGCGGTGGGCAACCGGGCAACAGTGGCGGGAAGAAAGGCAAGAGCGGCCCGCCCGCCAACATGAACGCCTTGAAGCATGGCGGCTATGTCCGGCTGACGTTGCCGAACATGCCCGCAAGGCTTCACAACGTCCAGAAAACCGTCAATGGCTTCCGGGGAGCGCTTGAGGCGGCTTGCAAGGAATCGCATGGCGGTATCTCGCTATCGCAAGCAGCAACGATCAATTCTTGCGTCACAAACGAACGCCTTGCCCGCCTTTGGGCCAAGCGCCTGGCCGATGGGTACGCCAACATGAAAGACAGCGACGTGGCAATTTGCACTGATCGAATCGAACGCCACACAAAAACACGCGACGAATCGTTGCGACGGTTGAACCTTGACCGGGATCGGTCGCAAGACGTTTGGGATTCGATCTACTCCCAAGCGATCCCCGTCGCGAACTCAGGCAGCGAACCAACAGCAGAGTCAGACGACCCGGTTGCCGATTCTGCCGACACGATGGACCAACCGGGGGAAGGTAACGCGGCAGACGCGAGCGTGGGGGCCGTGGCGAGCAATGAGGGGAGCAACATCAATGGTGGAGGTGAAGCGTGAAAGCAGCCAAAGCAGAGTACCGGTCGATGGGCAAGCGCCGCCGGTGGGAAGTGCAACGACAAGCGAAGTTCCGACAGCAGCAGAAGCAACGATCATCAAAGGGAAGGAAAGCACGATGAGCTACAGCAACCAACAATCGCAGCCCGACACTTTGACTCGGCACTATCACGCCGATCTTGACCGCATGACCGGCCAGACAGCAGCCGAGCGGCGCGCCGAGATTGACCGCCGCATTGACGACCGGCTGAGAGAACTCGGGCGCGGGGTTGCCCGGCCTGCGCTCCATGCTGGCATCGGTCAATGTATTCAATGAATAGATTGCGGGGGTCCGCAATCGCGAGTCGTTACCTATTTTGCGTGCCAACATGAAGTCTAATCTTCAAACCTTTGCAGCCAACCCGCTGGCGTTCATCGACGCGCTGCTGATCCCCAGCGGCGACGGGTCGCAAGCGTTCGGCAGCATCATGGCTGGCTTCCAACGTCGCGACTTCCAAGCGATGGCCCCGGCGCTGCTGGCCTTGTGCCGTGGCGAGCGGCCCATGCCGTCGCGGTTCTGGATTGAGCGGACCAAAGGCGCATCGAAAGACACCGATCTTGCGGCCTGCCTATTGTGGTTGCTCGCGTTCTGCCGTCGCCCCTTGACGATCCAAGTTGGAGCGGCCGATCAATCGCAAGCGGATGAACTCCGCAAGGCAGCACGCGGCCTACTGCGGCTGACACCGTGGCTGGGGGAAGTGTTGGCGGTCCAGGCGCTGTCCATCGTCAACGGAACGACCGGAAGCCGAGCCGACATTCTCACGGCTGACGTGATGGGATCGCACGGCGCGCGGCCTGACTTGCTGATCCTGAATGAACTCACTCACGTATCCCGTCGCGAGTTCGCGGAAACTCTACTCGACAACGCCAGCAAAATGCCCAGCGGCGTCGTCATCATCGCGACCAACGCGGGGCACCTTGAGACATGGCAATCCGAGTGGCGACGGACGGCGATTGAATCGGAGCGGTGGCACTTCAGCGCGTTCGACCAGCCCGCGCCGTGGCTTGACGCTGCCGAGTTGGCGGAAGCCCGACGGCGCAACAGCGCGAACCGATACGCCCGACTGTGGGCAGGCCAGTGGGTTGCCGAGTCGGGCGACGCGCTGAACGCGGGCGACGTTGACGCGGCCATTGATCCCGCCCTTGTCGAGATTCGCAAGCCGGAGCCGGGCTTCTGCTATTCGATGGGCGTTGACTTGTCCCTCACTCGCGACCATAGCGCGCTGGTTGTTGTTGGCCGCAAGGTAGGTGAGGTGAAGGTCACTCGCAAACGAATCGACACTCCCACGAATCCAACCTTGGACGCAATGGTTGACGTTGGACTGGTCAAGGGTCGGGCCAAGTATCGTCGGATCACAAAGCGCATCGACGGCGACGGCAGCTATCGACTCGCCTTCGTCCGCACCTGGAAACCCAACGGCGGCAAGATCGACCTTTCACGAATCGAGGAAACAATTCGCCGCGTCCATCATCGGTTCAACGCTCCCTTGCTGATTGACCAGTGGCAATCGGCCGCGATTGTGGAACGCCTTGAACGCGAGAACATCCCTTGCGAGCTGATCCACTACACGCCGAACGTGCTGGGGTCGATGACGCAAACCGTGCTGGCCGGCTTTGCCGATCGCGCGATTCACCTCTACCCGCATGACGAATTGGTTGCCCAACTGCGAGCATTGCGTTGTGAGGAAAAGAGCTACGGCGTGCGGTTGACCAGCCCGCGAACGAAGCAAGGCCACGGCGACATTGCCAGCGCTTTTCAACTCGCGATGCTGGGGGCCGCGCGTGAAACGGAACCGATTGGCGACGACGGATTCTATGCCGGAGCCTACGGACGGTTGGCGTGGTGACAAAAACTGCTCTTGATAAGGGACGGTAAAATATGCAAGTCTTGGAAAGGACAAACGCATGAACATCTAACCCAACGCATTCATCTGGCAGCGGCCTAGTTTGGTCGGTCGCTGCCGGCTACCGGGCAGGCGGCGATTGCCCCGCCGCCTGCCTTTGATTTTTCACCCAACTAAAGGGGAGCAAATATGCCGAACAAGAGTCGCGAACTGCGGCAGAAATTGGAGTCAGCGGAATACCTCAAAGCCCATGCGGTGGACCCGCAATGGCGCAACGCTGCGGGAGCCGCTGCCCTGGCGCTGCAAAAAGACCTGGCACGCGAGACGGGCGACGATGGCCCCGATGCACGCGATGCAAAGTTGAACGCCGCACGGACGCAAGCCGACGCCATTGATTCGCTGGCCGGCAAGCTGGTGGATCGAATCGGCGGGCGAGCGTTGCCCGCGCAACAAGTTGGACCGGACCCGGACGAAGTGTTCGCGGCCGGCTGGAAAGCACGAAACCTATCACAAGGGGATGCAAATATGAGTCGAGTCAAAGAACCTTCGGAGCGTTTCGTTGGGGAGCGGCTGATCGGAAAGCACGTCCGCACCGGCGAGATTGTATTGGATGCAAACCGCAAGCCGGTTTGTCTGCCGAGCGAATCGGACTTCGCCAAGATCGGCGCTTTCATCAAGCATCGGGCCGTGCGGTCGGGCTTCGATGTGAACATCCCGGAACATGAGCGCGAGCTGTACAAGGAAATGCTCGACAACGATGTTTGGGTTGGACAGCATGGAGGCGAGTGGGGCGCATTCAAGGGCGCGTCGGTCAAGGCGGTGTTGAATGAGTCGGGCGGCTCTGGCGGCGCGGGGCTTGTGCCGCGCGTCTTTGACGACGCCATTGTGCAGTTCCCGTTGCTGCACTCGGAGTTGCTCCCCTACATCGACCTGAAAGACGTGCCGCGCGGCGCGACGATTGACACCGCGAGCATCAACGCCCCGACGTTGACTTGGAGCGGTGGGCCGGAAGGGACGGCGTTTTCGCTGTTCAACACGGCGAACATGGTCGCGGCAATCTCGACCAGCATCTTCGCTGTCGTGTGCGGTGTCGAATTCGGCCGGGACTTGCTTGCCGACAGCGCGGTGAACGTCGGCGAGACTATCGCCGATGCGATTGGACAACGGCTGTTGCAAGAGCTTGACCGTGTGATTGCCTACGGCGACGGAACGACCGAACCGCAAGGCATCTTTCTTGCATCGGGTACAACGACTGTGCCCCAGCAAAGCCCCAGTCCGACCGGATGGGATGTCACGGATGTCGAGGCGCTGCTGTTTGGACTCGCCAAGCAGTACCGCGCCAACAAGGGGCCGTCCGTTCGATTCGTGATGAACGACACGACCTACCGCCGCATCCGCTCGCTGGCAATCAGCGCGTCGGACCAGCGCCGGATGTTCGGCATGACGCACGAAGATTACATGCTGTTCAATCGCCCGGTCAGCATCAATGCAAACGTGCCCAACACGAAGTGCGCGTTCGTTGACCTATCCAAGTATCGCATGTACCGCCGGCTGGGCGCGGAGAGTCGTTTCACTCAGGAAGGCCAAACGCTCGCGTTGAAGAACACTGCGCTTTTGACGTTCCGGGGTCGCTACGGCGGCAAGTTGATGGACGGCAGCGCCATGGCGCAGCTCATTACCGCGCCCGCCTGATCCTGATTGATCGTGTCGGCAATCCTACGGGCGGGGTCACTGTGGCCCCGCCCCTTTTCTCCACCTGACTGGTACACGAAAGGTTCACCCTATGAAGGGTATCATTGAAATCGAAGTCAACACGCCCCACAATTCCAACGCGCTTTTCGCGCCTTTGGAACGCACGATCCGGGGTCGGTTCGACGTGCTGCGCGCTGCCGAGCATGAAAAGAACTGGCACAGTTCCGGCTTCAACACGATCCCCGCCCAACGGATCGGCATCGACTTGGAACGCGGGGAAGGATTCATCCTGGAACCGTTGCACGCTGTTGAACATTCCGTCACGGCCGAACGGATCGGCAAGTTGGGCATGAAGCTGGCCCCGGCGCGGGAGAGTTTCACGCTGTCGGAATCGGAGCGCAAGGAATGGCTTTGGAGCCTGAAGCGCCTCGTCGATTCAGGAATCGGCACGGTCGTCAAAGGCGAGTTCCCTAAGGAGGTCTCCCCGCCCGCGCCCAAGCCCGGCCAGCTTGACCCCATCGACCGGCTTTGCAGCATGATCGAAACCTTGATCGGAACCTTGATTCCCAAGGTGGCGGCTTGATCGCATCGGGGGGCGCGCCGATTGATCCCGGCGCGCTCCCCATTTCTTTCCCTGATTGCGCCACGGCGATTCTAAGCCCTTACCTTTCCGCGATTGGTCTCTCCGGTCGGTCCAAATAGGTTAATAGGCTCCCCGACTCGCGTGGCGACGGCATCGAAATGAGCAATCGACCATGCCAGCATCGACCGCCAAGCGCGTCACGAAACTTACCAAGGTCGTCCCTGCCGACACGATCCAGGCCGCGCGCGAATTGCTTCGCGATGGATTCTCGGTTGCCCAAGTGACGGAGCGAACCGGGGTCCGCAAATGGCTGGCCGAGCAACTCAAATCGGAGATTGTGAACCGGCTTCCCCCGCCAGAGGCCAAGATCATCCCTGAGAATTACGACGCAACAACACGCGCGATGTTGGAGACTGCACTCGCCGAACTGGAACCGCATGGCCTGAGCTTGCGAGCGATCAACACGCTGGAGCGCGCCGGCTTGCTGTTTGTTTCCGACTTGCTGGCCTATCGACCGGCCGAACTGCTGACGGTGACAAGCTTCTCGCGCGGCCAGTTGAACGAAGTCTTTCGGGCTTTGGAGAATATCGGTTTGTACCGTGTCGGTCGTCAGCCCGCGGCCTGCCAAGCAGTCGCATAACGACCAACACCCAAGTCGTCAATCTATTCAATGAATAGTTTGCGGCCCCCACCCTTGAACGCGAAAGTGACCACTATGAAGGCTCGATTGTTGTCCTGGCTGGGGTTGTCGGACGAAGCCAAGTTGGCCCGACAGACTGACGACTTGCGAGGCCGGCTGATCCGGTCGGAAGCCGCACTCGCGACCGCTCGCGGGGAGCTGGCCGAACTCCGCACGGTGGATGCTCGCAACCGACAAGAGCGCGACGAAGCCCGCGCCGATCTGCGCGTGGCACAATCGGAGAATGCCGGACTGTGGAAGCTGGTGGCGCGCTACCACGCCACTTGGGACAAAGACACTGCGGTTCAACAGCGCGGCCGGGCAATGGCGGAAGCCGCGAGCGCTGCGGTAGACGAAGATTGAAACAATTACTTTCAACGCGGCTTCATTGCTTCGGCCGAAATTTTCTGGCTTCCGCGACGATTGACTTTAGGGCACTACTGCTGCCCTTGAACGAAACGCCGCAAGCGGTCCTAGCAAACGCGCAACGTATCCGAGCGATGTTCCTATGATCCTCCAGGCACTCTGGCGGAAGATGGATTGAAACGCTCGACCGTGATTCAAGGCGACGTGGCAGCTTGGAACCGTCACTGGCTTGCGCGAAAAGCGGTACGCCTTCCTTTTTTGAATCGCGGTATCGAAATCCGACCTTTTCAAGCGTGACCGGGAACGAGGAAAGGTTGGTCACTTCGATGCTGATAAAAGTTTGCTTGATTCCCGGACCAACAACCGTTGCGTGCATCGGAACCACCCGAAGTTTCACCCTGTTTCGATCTAAACTCGCCACGGTGTTGATTATGCCAAGCGTTGCTCCCACAAGGCCAACTCCGAAGCTGATTGAGGTCAAATAGTCTGGCATGGACTCTCCCCCGATTGTTGACGATCTGCGGGAACGAGTTGGTATTGTAGAATCGACGCTGGTTTGTCTGAAAGATCAATGTCTTGCAACTCTCCCATCGCGGACGTTGCACTGAATGCAGGTTCGCCGTGGATGATTCAACGAATCCGAGTAGCGCGGAGCCACCACCTGAAGGCGTCGATGAATCGCGATGGCGCACCGCACTCCATGAATCGGGGCATTGCGCTGTCGCGTTTTACTATCGCCTCAGAATCCATTCAGTCACCATCGACCGGGATCGTATCGACAAGAACGGCGCTGGCGGTGTAGCGCGAATCACCTTCCATTCGCGACCGTCGCGCGTGTTGGAAAGCTTGGCATCGCTCATGGGTGGCCTTGCGGCTGACGTTGTGTTTGATCGTGCCCCAGACGATGAGATGCTGCGCCTTGCAGCCGACTCCGGCGACATTGTTCAAACGATGATCCGGCACTTGGATAGTGATCGTGTGTTGGGCAGTAATCTGGACATTATAGAATTGAAGCGGTTATTGGACCGTCACACTGGCTGCGATGGCGAGAAGCGAATCGAGTTGATACGAATGCTCGTCTTTTGGGCGGTGAAGTGTATCCGCGAGAATCGAGCGGCTGTCAGGGCGCTGGCCCACAAGCTTGCGTTGAAGGGAACGATGAGCGGCGATGCCGTCCGCCAGACCTTGAAGCCGCTGATGGGTCGATTTAATGACCGTCCGGCGGATGAAGGGTGACACCGTCCGTCGATGCAGCAGCCCAACATTACGATGTATGTGTCTATTGACAACACCGTGTCAACTGAAACAATGAAGCCATGAGCAAAGCAAAAGCCAAGAGCATCGACGAACAACTGCGGCAAGCCATCCTTAATGCTGGCGAGTCGGTCTACGCCGTCGCCCAAGGGTCGGGCGTTTCGCATCCGGTGCTGTACCGATTCCTGGCGAAAGAGCGCGACTTGCGATTGGAGTCGGCTGCAAAGTTGTGTCAGTACCTTGGCCTAGAGCTTGCGCCAATCGTTCGGAAACCCCGTTTAATGAAGGGAGATTGAAGCATGGGTAGACCACGAAAGCTACCGTCTGGAATGTGGCTGCGAGGTGGAACGTACTACGCTCGATTCCGCGTCAATGGCAGACTGCATCGGGACAAACTATCGACCGATTTTCAAGCTGCCTGCGAGTTGCTACGCGACTTGCGAGCGCGTGCGGATCGTGCTGACTTCGGGCTTGTGGACAACGATTACGGATGGAACAAGCTGCGAGCCGAGTTCTTGAAGTTGAAGCGTCAGACGACCCGCAACCCCATTGAATACGAACGCGACTTGAATCGCTTGGAAGAGTTCTCGCGCGTGCAATCCATCCGACAGATTGACGAATCGTATGTGATTGGCTTCCGCGCGTGGATGATCGAAAAGGGGAAAAGCCCGCGGACTATCAACAAGCAAGTCGGCACGTTGAGCAACATGCTTAACGTCGCGGTCTCGCGAAAGCTGATCGGCAGCAACCCCATCGCGGGCATCAAGCCGTTGCGAAACGACACGCCTTCCAAGCAGCGCCGGTCGTTGACGCTGGCGGAAGTCGAGGCGCTCTTTGCGGCCAGTCCGCCATACCTTCGTCGCGTCTGGCGGATGTTCATGGTGTCTGGCATCCGCAAGGCTGAGTTGGTCAACATGCGTTTCACGGACGTTGATTTTGAACGTCGGATTGTGACCGTGACGGCGGGCACGGCCAAGAATCACAAGGCGCGTGAAATCCCGTTGGACGATGAGACCGTTGAACTCTTGAAGGAACTCCGCGCGGAAGCCAAGCAGCGTCAGCCCGTGCAAGGCAAGACGGCAAAGGCGACGGAGCAACAGAAGGCGAAGTTCACCCGCGAGCATGTTTTCGTGACGAAGGCCAACACTCCGTTTCGCAACAATCTGTTGGAACGGTTCTACGCGAAATGCAAGCGGGCCAAGATCGAAGGCGCTGAGCGTCGCGGGAGCGTTGACATTCACTCCTTGCGAGTGACCTTCACGACCTTGAGCCTAGAGCATGGAGCCAGTCCCAAGGCCATACAGACGATCCTGGGGCACTCCACGTTGGCATTGACGATGGGTGTCTACGCGAGGGCGACCGACCGCACGAAGCGCGAGGCGATTGGCCTGTTACCGTTCGCGGGCAAGATGAGCGCGCCGGATCATGCTGTTGAGTTTCCGGTGCAAACAGCGCACAAGGCGCGCACAAGTATCGTTGACAAGTCACAAGTTGTAGCCGTATCATAGTTTGCACAGACAAGGGCCAGACTGAAAATCCTGGTGTCGAGGGTTCAATCCCCTCCCTGTCCACTAAAGAAAATGGCCTGAAGTTGATGAACAAACACGACTTCGGGCTTTTTTCATGCGCCGACGGAAAGTTTGGCTAATTTGTCAATTTTTGTCAGATTTCGTCGGCTTCTTGAGTACTGCGCGAACATGCACTTGGCCGCTGACGGTTTGATAATTTGGAGCGGAATACAAAGAGCGCATGACCGGCAGATGTCGTAGCTTGGCAAAGAGTTTGACAGCCAAGCAAGATTGGTCGTGGCGAACCGGAACGAGCGAATCGCGCGGGTTCTGGTGGATTATTCTTGGAACTGCCAGTCCTCCAATTCTAGCAGCAGTCCCAACGGGCCTTGGCACAATACCGCCACGTCGCCGGGGTGCAATGCATGCCAGCTCATCTGCCGCGTATCTCGTGATTGCAAAAAGACATGCGCCAGCTTTTGGCCGGTCACCCGCAGGCGGTTGGATTGCAATATCAGGGCGGTATCTTCCTCCACGGCCAGCCCCAGTAGCTTGTGGGGCTGGCAGGCGGGTGAAACCTTCAAGAGTGCCTGATGGTCGCGCAGCAGGGCGGTCAAGCGCTCGATGCGGCCCGCGTAAGCATCGAAGTGCTGCTCTGCGAGGACATGTTGCAAGACTCCCATGCCGCGCGACAGATGGGCCGTGGCGGGGCCTCCGTCGGCTTCGGCGTTGCCTTCGATCATCATCTCCGACATGATCGCCAGCCCCGCCGACGAACCGCCCACCACGCCGCCACGGCGAACGATATCCCACACGGCTTGCTGAAACCGCGTCGGCTGGCGGCGATCGACAAACAGCCGGGCCAGCCAAGCCTGGTCGCCGCCGCTGAACCACAAGGCATCGGCCTTGGCAAGTGGCCGCAAAAACGCCGCGCTGTTGGCGTCGGCCGGCTTGTTGGTGGTCAGAAAAGTCAACTGGGCCAGTTGGCCGGCAACTTCTTGGCTTCGCCATTCCTCGAAGTATGACTCAATCTCACTTTCCAGTTCCGTATTGCTGACATCCGCCGACGGCCGAAAATACCGGCTGGCCGCCGGGCAATGCACCATCCGCGGCACGGGCTGGGCCGCCAACGTGGGGAACAACGTGATCATCTCCGTTGTATCGCCCCCTCCGTGCAGGACCACGGTGCCGGGTTGTTGGCCGTCATCGGGCAGTGGAATGCCAAAGGGATTTTCCGCATCGTGGAAATTGTTACCGGCGGGAGAGTTTTTGTCCCTCAATACCGTGCTGGGACGCAGCACCACCGTTTCGTCCCCTTCGGCCAAGGTTCGCCATTGAATGGTTCGATCGCCATTTCCTTTAAGGAACAAATGCCCACGGCCATCGCCAATGACGCGCGCCGTATTGCCGGACAAGATCAAGGCGGTGCCTTGTTCCACTCCGATGCCGATTGTACGGCGTTCTACTCCTGGCTGCTTTTGTAGGCGGTCCAGCCGCTGCCCGTTTCGCAAGGCGTCGGAAAGCCGCTCCAGGCCGCCGGCGTGTGCGTCAAAGTTCTGATCAATTAGCACGCCGTGCAACAACGCCAGGCCAAACCCCAACCTTGCCCGCGTCCATCCTCCTTCGCCATCGTCATCGACACTGCCGGCAATAATCGTCTCGGATAGGGCCGCGCTTCCTCCCCCCAAGCCGCCAACGACGCCGCCGCGCGCAACGACATCGCGCAGCGCCAACTGAAATGCCGAGGCTGATTCTGGATAATCCGCGGCAAACTCTTGCGGCAAGCGCTCTTGGTCGTGCGCTGGCAACCAGACACCCGTCGCGGTTTTCAGCAAGGACAGCAATCGGCGGTCGCCCTCGTCGGCCGGATCGCGATACAAGAACCGGAAATCGCCGATGCGGCCGGTGTCTTTCAGGTGGACCCAACGGTCGTACTCGTCGGCCATGCGGGCTTCGTAGTCGGCGGCTGTCCCGCCGTCGAGCAGATCGTTGCCGTCGGAGTCTTTGCCGAACAGGTAGGAGTCCGACGGCATGAGCACAATGCGGGCCTTTTCACCGCCAGCCAAACGCACGAACTCCAGCCGGATATCACCCGAGAAATGCCGCCCGCCCCCGTGCAGCAACACCGTCCCCCAACGGCCGGGCTGATGCGGTTCTGGCAACCCAAATGGATTCTCCACCGCCCAGGCGGGCCCGTTTGAGTCGATCAGCCCCAGGCCCAGCAGCGTCAAGCCAAACGCCAGGAGCAGTTTCATTTTGCCGGCTCCGCCAGGGACCAAGACTGTTTACGTGAATGCCTTGCGGATATCTTCCAAGTGGCGAGGGCAGGCTGTTCGCGGGTCGCCTTTCTCTTCGAACTCCAACACGATGTAGCCACGGTAGCCCGTATCACGGAAGATGCTTGCCAAGCGGCTGTAATCCGATGGCTGCCGGCCAGCCCCTTCCGGCTGGACTACCACCTTGATCTGCACGTTCAAGGCATAGGGAGCAATGCTGGCCAGTTCGGCATAAACGTCACTGCTATGGAAATTGCCGCTATCGACGTTAACCCCAAACCAGGGGCTGCGGACGGCTTTGACGATTTCTAACATCCCTTCGGCCTTGGCGGTCAGCCCGCCGTGGTTTTCCAGCGCCAGGTAGACGCCGTGGCGACCGGCGTATTCGCAGCATTCCTCGATTCCCTCGATGGCCAGGCGGCGGGCTTCGGCCTCGTCCAGCCCTTCGCGCGCTGCGCCGGAGAAAATGCGAATGACCGGAGCGCCCAAGATCTCCGCCCGATCGACCCAGGTCTTGACTAATTGGATCTGCTCATCGCGTGCTTCGCCGGGCGGATGGCAAAAATCGTTGCCTACGGCGGTTCCCGAGATATCGAGCCCCAGCCGAAAGCATTGTTCCTTGATCTGCCGCAAGTACTCGTCGCTGGGGTTGGCCGGAAAATAGTAGCTGGTCAGTTCGGTTCCATCGAGCTGTAGCTTGGCGCAATCGTCGACAAAGTCGGCCAGTGTCAAAGGCGGCTTTTCACCCGTCAGCAGGTCGCGGTAGCTGTAGGCGGCCAGCGAAAACTTGAACTTGGCCTGGCCGTTACGCTGGATGGGTTCAATGCCACGAGCCTGCCCGAAGGGGGCGGATATCGCCGCCACGGCCAATGCGGACTGTTGCAAGAATCGGCGACGATGTGGAATGGCCATTTGCGTAACTCCAAGGTAATTCAAGAAACGGTCGCCCCGCGATTCTCGCCTCGCGGGCAGCCGTTGGCAAGCGATTATCTTGGCGGTTATCGCGCAACGCGGACTCGCCGTTTTTCCTCGGCCGATGGAGCTGCCGTATTGGCATTCGAGGCGTCCCGGCGCGAAAACCACCCACCGAGAACTTCGCCGGGCACATACGCCACGCCCGCCAGTATCATGAGGAAACAAAAGGGGACCAGCCCCGTCACCAGCGCCAGGGAGCACCACATTAACAGGCTAAGTCCCAGCAACATCGGCCGCCACAGCCGATTCCAGATCAACAGGCCGAAGGCCAGTTCAAAGGCCACCACCGCGTGGGTCCAAAGGTTCACGATAAACGGATGTTCGTGCAAGAAAGTCAGGTCCACCAATCGCGATTCAGGCCGGGCAATCAAGTACCACATGGCATCGCCCGACCACCAGACTGGGCCGAAGTCGCCCCCTTTTAGCTTAGCCGTGGCCATCATTAAGTAGACCAGGGAGACATGGATCTGCAGCAATCGCAGGGCGACGTTGGCACCCCAACTGGCGGCTGGCGGGGCCGGTTCCTTGCGCCCGCGAGAGATCCAGCCATCGGCCGATAGGTTACTGCCACATGGTCCCAAGCAGAGGTAGAACATGATCATGGCCAGGATAGCTTCGGCCTGTCCGACGATCATCGGGCCGCGATGAATGTAACACAGCACGACGTAGAGTGCGGCAATCGACGTGACCCGACTGTAAAGCCCGATTGTAAACAGTGCCAGCACAATCCCGGCCAAGACATGGCCCGCCCAAAGTGCGCTGGGTGTTTGCAAGTAGTCCAGGAAGCAGAGCCATTGCGTGTAAGCCGGGCGCATGGATTCCACCTCGGCCGCGTCCAGCAGCCCGCCTTGGCCGAAGAATGCGACGAGGTCGGCCGAGAGCGTGATGTGCAAGTAGAGAGCGGTCATACCCGCGGCAATCCGCAAGATGGCCAGTGGTAACGGGTCGGCTGGGGTGTACCAAAAGCGGTTCCACCCTGTGCCGATGCTGGCGACGAGGTTGCCGAAATAGCCGGTTATACTTGGTCGCATCATGGGCCGTTGAACGAGTTAAGCGAGGCGAGAAGACCGAATCAGGCGGACTATTTGGCGGCCGGGGACGACTCTCGGCTGGATGACAATTTGACGACGATGACACCGTTGCGGGTGGCCTTGATAATCGCCCGGTAGGGGGTGGTAAAGTAATGCTCGCTTTGGGGGTTGCCCAGTTCCGGGTCGGCGGTGTTCACGTCTTCCATTAACTGCGGCAGATGGCCGCGGCAGCTAAACTGGATATCCTTGGCGTCGTACTGCTTCAACAACGACGTGCCGATGGCTTTCGGCAAAATGCTTTCTGGGCCTTCGTCGCCGGTCCGTTTGGCGTTGATGGCCTGCGAGGCAATCTGCCAAGCGAGGTTTTGGTATCGACGTGCGCGGGCCCCCTTCAAGCCCGGTTCAGGCAGGACAATCAGCTTTTCCGTTCCGTCGGCCAGGGCCAGATTGGCCTCAAGATGGAAATCGGTGTCGGCTTCCACATTGCCATCTTCCTCCGTCTTGAAGGAACCGGTCGTGTAGTCGGTGCGATAGGGATTGTCCTGGGCGATCAACTGCAAGTACGGAACCACGCCAGGCGTAGACCGCAGGGCACGAAACAATTGTGATGCCGGCTCATTGGACAATACCGCCACGGCCAAGGTAAACAGGTGCAAGATCAGCAAGAACGTGACTGTGGTACGAACATTCGACGCTGGGCCTGGCGGTAATGGATCGGGCTTTGTCGAACTGGCAGCGGAAATCATCGCGGGCATTCGGTGCAAGGAGTGTGTTGGATGGCTTCATCCAGTCTGATCGGTCGAAGAACTTTGCTCCACCATAAAATGGCATGGGGCGCAAAAAAAGGAGCCGGATCATTTCTGATCCGGCTCCTCGGTCTTTAGCAAGAGTCCGGGCCAACAGGGCAGGCCAGGCACTCAGACGGAACTTTTGCTTGAACCGCTTCGTCGCCAGCCAAAACTAGCGAGCGAAGTGGACCATGCGGAAACCGAAGCTGGGCTTCGAGGAAGCTTCAGGAGCGGCAGGCGCTTCTGGGGCTTCTGGAGCCGAAGGGCTGTCGGCGGCGGGAGCAGCCGGAGCCGGAGCAGGCTCGCCAACCGGAATGCCTACAGGGGCACCGGCAGGAGCGCAGCTACCATCGGCACAAGCCGAGCCATAGCTACCGCAGCTGTCGCAAGACGAGCCGCAGCTATCGCAAGCTGGCTGGCAGCAGCTAGGGGCTGGCTCGCAGCAAGTCTGTGGAGCGCAGCAGGAGTTGTGGTGGCAGCCACCGCAACGATGACGACGATGGCAACCGCCACAACGGCGGTGATGGCAACCACCGCAACGGTGGTGGCAACCACCGCAATGGCTGGAGCAACCGCCGCAGCGGTGGCAGCCAAACAAACCGGCCTCAGCCGAGTTGTCGGCACCCATCAGGGCGAAGCCGACGAGCGCTACAAACAGCGCGATTCCGAACATCAATGCACGATTCATGAACAAGTCTCCAACTAACAGGTACCGTAGCGTAAGGGATTCCCAATTGCCCGCCAGTGCTTAACTCTCACTTCCCCCAGCCCTGGCGGACCACAATACGGGGGTGACAGCGTTCCCCATGCACCCAAACCAAATGTCAAACGATCCAACCGCCCTGTTTAAGTGGTCTTTTCTGATTGAGTAATTTGAGTTCAATGCATAGGCTAGGTGACTAAATTAACGCCAGCATTTCCCGTGTCAAGCAGTAACCTGTTAAAATGCGTTGACTAAATGGAATAATTAGATATTTAGGTGCATTCAGCGCTTTACGTCCTGCATGTGCTTGCACTTTCGAAAATCTGCCCCATTTTGGCCGAAATTGCGTGCCTGCCGCTCTAGAAGGCCCGACATGACGGGCGGAGTTAGCCAAAGAAAATCGCGGAAGATCCTCACTAGAGAATCTTCCGCGATGTGAGGGGATATAGAGGTATTTGAGTTCAGAACGCTGTCGTCGCTGCGGCTATCGCTTCCGGACGCTACCCTTCTTTGCGGGGGTTTCTTCTTCATTCTTGGGCAGAGCCGCGCGGCGATCTTCCAGGCTGCTGTCTTCGGTTGCGCCCCCATCTACGCCTTCAGCCACCTCTTCACCCGGCACTTCGTCCAGGTTATCAGCCGGGGCGTTCGGATCGGATTGTTGAGTCCGACGGTACATTTCCTGTTCCACCGCGTGTTGCTGTTGGAACATGTCTTCGGGATCCTCAAAATTCAGCAGCACCGGGTTGAGGTCTTCAAAAACCTTGGTGGCCATGCCGGCGATGCGCCAGCCCTCGTCGGTGCTGCGCAAGGCCCAGATGATCTCGTGCTCCTCGCCTTCATCGTTCCAAGTGCTTTGGACGTGGGCGATGTCATTGGTTTCCAGGATTTCGGTCTCGCCGACCGTATAGCTGGCGGTCGTGCTTCCCGGCGGGGCAATGACCATGTCGTGCTCTTCGGCCATTTCACGGGCCAAGTGGGTGAGCATGGTGGCCGCACCTTCGTCATCGCCCGTACGAACCGACTCCAGGAAATTACTGACGACGGTCTCCGGTGGCAGGCCATCGGAATTCGCCGATGCACCTGGCGTGCCGGGCTGTGAACTGTTGCAACCGGCGGCCAGCAAGGCCATTCCCAACCAGGCGGTTCTCCATCCCGTGCGCTGCATTGCTGCGTCTCCCGTCCGTGAGAGTCCATTGAATCCCATACGCCCTGCGGCGAAAGGGCATGATTGCCAAATGCGGGGCGGCAGTCTGGCAAGAACCGCCCGGTACGTCAAGGGAAACTGCCAGGCCGCCAAGGGCGTGCTAGCAGTGCCTACTGATGATATAGGGTGATCGGCGATGGAATCGCCTCCTACACCCAAACTACGTAGCAGCCGTCTCCTGACGGTGCTAGTCCGCGTACCAGAGGGCCACACGTCGCTCGCCGCCCGCTGCGCTCTACAACTCCCGCAGGGCCTCTAGGACCTTTTCGTCATGCCCATCGACGCTGACCCTGGCCCAAACCTTGCGGATGACGCCTTCGGCGTCGATCAAAAAAGTCGAACGCTGAATGCCCATCGACTTCTTGCCGTACATGTTCTTCTCTCGCCAGGCCCCGTATTTCTCGGCAATAGCGTGGCCGGTATCGGCCAGCAACGGAAAGTTCAGCTCGAACTTGTCGCGGAACTTGACGTGGCTCTCCACGTCGTCGGGGCTGACACCCAACACTTTGGCTCCCAGTTTCTTCAGCTCTTTATGGCGGTCGCGAAAGGCACACGCCTCGCGGGTGCAGCCGGGCGTGTCGTCCTTGGGATAGAAATACAGCACCACTGGGCTGCCGCGCAAATCCTTGAGCTTGATCTTCTGGCCATCGTCGGCCGTCAGATGAAAGTCCGGCGCTTTCTGGCCAACCTCGACCCATTCAGCCATCTCGATCACTCCGTGGAAAGTAAACTAACTCGGGGCGATCTCATTCTAGCGAATTGCCGAGGTTCGCCAGCCCTCTCCCCAGTTGAATTCTTGGCTACGGCCTTTGCATGGCTTGTACCTCGACCGCAATCTCCTCGGCCGTGGCTTGCAACTCATCAATCTGCGCCCGCAACACTTTGAGCTGGGCCGCTAGCCTGGCCAGATTGGCGGAACGGTCAACCGCCGCCACCGGCACGGCCACCTCACCGCTGCAATCGGCCATAACCACCTGTGTCACCAACGGTTCGCGATCGCGCACCAATCCGACAGCAACTTCTTGGCCAAGCTTTGTCCGCCGCACCGCATCGCGAAATTGCACGATCGAGCCTATCTTGGCTTCGCCAAACGTGGCGATTTCATCCTTCGGCAAAATGCCGGCCTGATGGGCGGGGCTGCCCGCCTGCACTTTTTGAACGATCACGCGGCCCGACTCGGTTTCGCGAAGCACCATGCAAAAGATGTAGTTTTCGTCGAGCACCTTGGCCACGGCTTCCGATGCTGGGGGCGTTTCTTCCTCTGGAACCAACAATGTCATCGTGCGGAGACGGCCGTTGCGACGGACAACAATCTCCAACTCGTCCCCCGGTTCCTTGGCCGAGATGCTTTTGATGGCCAGTTGGATCAAGTCGTCTTTCTCGGACACTTGATGGCCATCGAACGAAACCAAGACGTCCTTCTTCATCACTCCTACCGTGTCGGCCACGGAATTCGGGGCGACCTCAACGATCACCAGGCGGTCGTCGGCATTGGCACCGAACATCATCCCCAGAACGCCGGCGGAAACGGGCTTGGCATCCGGCTTGGGTTTGGCCGGTGGCGCGGCCAGTAAGCCATGCATTCCGCCGTAGAACAAGGTGGCGATGGTTACAACCCAAAGTCCCCAACGGGTGGCGCGATTCTGTCTCATCTGAATTCCCCTCATATTATTGGAACGTACACACGCGAAAACGTCGCGGCAGCGCGTGGCCTAGCGTGAGTGCAATTAACATGCCACATTGTAAGAAATGCCCGATTCGCCACAATTCGCGATATTATCACCATGCAAGACGGGCGGGTGCCCATCCTTGCCACGTATCGGCAACGCCCAACGCGGTTTCCCGGCGGTCAATCCGTTGGCCGCCGCGGCCTGTTCAGACTTGCCGGCAGCGATTCATGGAACCGATGTTTCAGCACCGGCATTCGTTTCCCGGTACGGTTTGCCTTGACGGTAGAGGGATAGCCGATCGCGCATGCCTTGCATCAAGCTGGCCGACAGGCCCGACTGCCGGGCGGCGGCCAAGGCGGTTTGAGCCTGGTGGATGGCACCCGCGAAGTCACCGGCGCTGGCCAGCGCGGCCGCCAGCGCATCAAAAGCCTCGGCATCGGTCTCGCCACCCAGTTCCACGGCCTTTTCGCCGTGGCGAACGGCAGCGGCCGCATGGCGAACTTGGCCGTCCGGGCTGGTTGCCAGCAGCCAGGCTTGCATGCTCCACGGCGCGGCGGATGTTGGCAACAGTTCCGCGGCCCGTTCAAACTCAGCCAGGGCGGCGGTGGGCTGGCCTTGGCGATACAGGACCATGCCTAGCGCCATGTGCGGTTCGCCGCGCATGGGAAAAAGCTCGATCGTCCGGCGATACTCGGCGATGGCCTCGCCCGATTCGCCATGCATGGCCAGGCACATGGCCAAGCCTTGCCGGGATTCAAAATAGCCTGGGTCGGCCTGTAGCGCGCGCCGGTAATGCGCAATCGCGGCGGAGTAGTCCCCCTGACTTGTCAGCAAGTCCGCCAGATTGTTGTGCGCCGCGGCGTGGTCTTCATGTTGTTGCAACAGTTTCAACAGTTCGGCCTGGGCCGCATCCGCCTGGCCGTTGGCAAAAAGTGTACTGGCCAGATTGTTTTGCGCGTCGGCATAGTCGGGCTGATATCGCAGGGCCAGGCGGTAGTGCTCAATGGCAGCGGCAAAATCTCCGCTTTGACGCCGCCAATTGGCCAGTTGGTACTGGGCCTGGGCATGCTCCGGCTTGAGTTCCACGGCCAGGGCGAAATGCGCGGCGGCCTCGGCCAGCCGCTTGTCATTTTGTAGTGCCACGGCCAGCTCGTACTGGGCTTCGGCATGTAGAGGCACCGCGGCCGCCAGATTCTCTTGCCGGCTCAACCGCGGCGAGCCGCCGCGGGCTTCTCCATAGGCCGACAAGGCCGCGGGTATCACAAACAGCGACCACATCAAACTATGCCGCAGCCAGCCCGGAATTCGCGGCACGTCCGCCTGGGCCTTGCCGCCCGCCAGTCCCAAGCCCTCGCGCGTGGAGCGCTCGCGGACCTTCCAAATAAAGCCGTCGTAGTAAAAGTGCAGCAAGGTTGAAAAGACTAGCAGACCAGTCAACAGGCGCTTGACGGCGTCCATCTGTATCTGGTCTTGAATCAGGCTCAATGCGCCGTAGGCAAAGATCATTCCCAAATACAGGCCCACCATTAACCCGCTGCGGCGGAACAAGAACCGCGTGAACCCGCCCGCCATGCCGCCGGGCCGTTCCACGCGGCGGCGGTTGTAGATCCACACAATCGCCAGATATTGAACGTCGTGGAACACCTCAAACAGGGCGATCCCCAACACCACATTATCAATGGCCAGCATGGCATAGCACCAAAAGCCAATACTGCTGGCCAACAATCCCACTTTGACCAGGCTTTGGGGTTCCCCCCGCAGCTTTCGCACCACAAAATTGCCCGCAAAAGCCGCGGTAGCCAGCACGGTGGCCAACAGCCAAGCTTGGCGCAGGCCGGCCAGCCGATCTGGCGGAATCAACGGCCCGCCCGCCGCGTAGAAAGCATTCAGCAGCCCGTACAAACGGCCGGGCGAGTACAGCATCCCCAGGCCAAACCAGGTAAAGCAAAGAGCCAGGTCCAGCCGGGCTGTCAGCGGCGCAAACGACCGCGATTTAGCGTCGTAGATGCGGGCAAAGCCGTAAACCTGTGCCAGCCCATGCCAAAAGCCCCACAGCAGCGCCACCACGGCCAATGTTTGCGATTCAAACCAACTAGCAGCCAGGCAGACCGCCAGCAGAAAAACCGGCGCGACGACGAACCGCGCCTTGAACCGCTCGAACAGCTCCCGATCGCCGTAGGCCCGCATCATGCCGGGCAGATGGTGCCCGCAAGCCCCAAAGGCGGCCACAAACAAGGCAATGCTTTCCACGGAATACCTGGCCCGCGCCAAGTAGACCAACGGCACAATCAGCGCCGGCGTGGCCACGAACAGCAGCAGATCGCGCCAACCGTTCAATATCCAAGGGGTTGCCGCCTCGCTAGTGGCGGCCTTTTGCGGCGGTGAAAGTGTCGCGGGCTGGGCCACGTTAGAGCCTACAAGACGAAATCTTCAAATGGACCGTGGTTAACTCGCGAAGAGGCTAATTACCATCAACATGAATGCAATGGCCACACCAATGACAATTCCAATGACGACATATTGCCAGATGATCGCCAGGCAACAAATTCCCATCGCCGCGCCGGAAACGGCTGGCTGCCTTTCCCTGGCCCATGATATCGGACCCAAGAGCAATCCGACGAGCGAGCAAGATACCGCGGAAATCGTAAACCATTTTAGAAATCGATCGCGATCCATGATCCGTTGTTGATGGGCCGCGGCGGCCAGGTCTTGCCTGCGCTGGTGTTCTTCCTGGATGGCCTTGTCTTCATCTCTTTTACCGCCGCCGAGCCTAACCGAGAAACTCTTGTATTGGAACGTGACGCCACCCGCCTGCTCAGGAACAGGCGGTGGCGGCGTCGGGTTCTCACTGGCGAATGGGAGAGGCCGATCCAACGCGATGCCCGGAATCACGGCCAGCCCGAGGGCGATAATGCCCAGCACGAGTGCCGCGATTCCGTAGGCGTGCTTCTTCATGGCAATTCGCGGCTGAGCATGGATGGTCAATTGGGAGGGGTCTTGCCGCACAGCGAAGTGCGGCCGGGCGGGCTCGCGGGACGCCGTGCGATGCCACGCTTCTCACCGCGAGCAGTATACCGCGCGGAGCGATCCGCAAGGACAGCGAGAAAACCGGGACTGTCCGATTTGGCCCTGGAACGCGCGCGTCCTAGAGGACCAAAAACGATCCCCAGGTCTGGCGATGGGAAAGCCCGCAATCGGGGGTACCAATATGTTGTCAGCGCATGACGACAGCCAGCCTGCAAGTGCCAAGGCTTGGTGACGCTAGCTCATCCAGCGCCAGGAGCGGCCGACCACGGGGGTGTGGCGCAGGTTAGCTTCGTCGCCAATCGCCGTACCATTGGCAGGTGCCGATTCGATGTCTGGGCGGTTCTTGGTCCACGTTACCCGCACCATTTCACGGCGTGGTGCAGGTAACAAAGGGGTTCTTCTCAGCGAAAACGCGGGGCTTCTTGGTCCAAGCGACCGCGTTACCTGTTCCACCACGGGGGTGTGGTGCAAGTACACGTAGCCGCGAAGCTCCTGCTTTGCCGGCTTGATGTGTGAGTTGCATGCCACTTGCCGTGCGGTTGCCCGGCATGGACCATCGAAACAGACTCAAGCCAACATGGCGGGAGCCATGTGGTTACGTACCCGCACCATTTTATGGAGTGGTGCAGGTAGCAAAACGGCATATCTCCTGGAAATCGCGGGGGTTTTGGACCTTGCTGCCGTGTTACCTGTTCCAACAACGGGGGTGTGGTGCGGGTTGCGATTGCCCCAAATCGCCGTCACTGACCGCCCCTACGGCGGCGCGCACGATCAGCGCCCCGCGTGACCGCCGCGTTTCAAAAATATGGACAGGCCCCGTGACGCGTACCGGTCGGCGGAGGGCACGGCGAAAGAGACGCCGCACCCAAGTTGGCCAACCAGCCGGCAACGGTAGCCGTAATCAAGGCCTCGCCCGATCAACCGCCCGCCACGACCATGCTGCTCGAGTACGCGGCGGACGACGACACTTGGGCGGTTTAGGGGCTTCGCGCCCGTTGGACGTGCAAAAGCCACGTCGGCGCGCGAAGCCGGACGCGGTCGATTGTACCAGAGAGACTCTTTTTGTAAACTATTTAAATATATCTTTTAACAGTTGTTTGTTCGGCATGCGCCAAATTCCGAGTAGCCCTGGCGGGACCAATTCCTTACGCGACCATCCGCAGGCTGGCCCGCGCCGGCGGACGTTTCCACCGGCAGCGGCTGAAAGTGAGGCGGGTGGCCGGCGATGGCGGGCTTGCTCATTGCCCGTGTGTCGTTAAGAGTCTTCCGTACATCCACCAAGGCCCGCTTGTGGACTTGGGCCAAGCGAGCAGTCGCCCCGCTCTCGGGCGGCCTGGGCTTCCGTGGTGGTGGCGGTCATGCACCAGATTTCGTAACATGCATTTCAGCAATACGTTACGTACTAGGCCCAGCCGCCACGGCCACACGCTCAAATCATGGGTGTCCCTGGTTACCCGCCTGGTTACCCGAGTTGGATCGGCGGCGGCCCGTTTACTTCAATCCAATCATTACCGCCAAACAACATCCTCATGCGCCGCTTGACGTAAGCGCGATCTAATCGCGACCGCTCGAAAACATGGTAGTGCAAGCTCATAGTGGTCCTGAGACTGCCGGGCAGGGGCAAACGAATCTCATAGAGCGATTCACGCCGTGGCTGCCGCTGGAATTCAAAGGTTTTCCAACATTCGCCGGGCAGGCGAAACGAGCCGGCGATCCGCCCCGCTTGCCGCGGTGGTGAGTCGTCGAAGGAAATTTCGAAGGCGTCGCTGATCCGACCGAACGAGTTCAGCTCGTCACCAGTTTTTACGAGTTGCTCTTCCGTGACCCAGATCACCCGATCTGTCCCCAGACAGCGAACTTGGTAGCATAATTCGGGACAGGCATCGGAACGCGAGAATTGGTTGCGACGACGCCAATCGACCACGAGCGCATACTCACCAATCGTGCCTTCATGGCTTTCCGCCGCGTGCCAAGGGCAAAACACCACCACCCGTTCCAGGTAAGAGAATTGCTGGCGTGCGTAACGGCGCGAGGCGGACATGAGCAATGCTCGCTAGCCCCGCCCTTACCGGCGGACGGGATGTTCAGATCAATTCCAACTTCGTTTTTATTCTTGCACCCCGGTGTGGGGAGATCAACACCGTGGGCGGCAAGCTGTGCGCCTGGCAGGGAAAAACAAGTGTTGCACCGAGGACACCGAAAGCGCCGGGATAAACCGGTTTGGAGTTGGGAATGAAAGAGTCCTACAAGGAAGACCTTGCCAGTCACTTCGGCCTCGAACCGTACGCCGGCGGCGGTAACGCCGTGGGTGTAGCAAGCGGCCTGAGGTACAAGCAGGCCAGCTATTGAGCTCCGAAATCACCCCTTTCGTGCGCCGACCCTGTGGTGTCTGTGGGAAGGCTGCATCGGCGATGGCGTTATTGGCAAGCCATCATCGGGCACGGCGGAGTCGCGGAACCCGTGCATGCTTGAAAACTCCAAACGCGAGAACCGGGAGATCCCGTGGGTTTCCGCCTGTTGCGGAACAGTCAGATAACGTCACCGACGGCTCCGCTGACATGCACGCCCATGAACTATCGCGCGGGGCCATCTATCGCGGGGGGACATTTACTCTTCTCCGTCGCGCCGGGCGAAGGGGCCTGCATGCGTCTCCGTCCGCATCAATCTCTTACTCAGGTGGTGCGAATCGCAGCGAGCCGGTGCGGGTTGTTGGCCTCTTGGCGTTCCCATACGTGATCTGCACCACATTTGCCGCCCGCCGGGTGTTCGCAGTGAAAGGCCGCAGCGATTACAATTCAGGGGACGTTTCTTGATGCCATCGAATTCAGGATCGCCCATGAAATACCGTTTCTTGATCGTGGCTGCGGCCACCGTTGCCTGCTGGCTGTCTGCTTCCGCTGTTTTGGCGCAGAAGGCACCCGAGGTTGGGTTTGTCTGGCCGCCTAGCGTGCCAGTGGGAGCGGCTACCGATGTCCATTTTGGCGGTTGCGATTGGACGCCCGATATGCAGTTTTTTGTGTCGGACCCGCGGGTGACGCTGGAGATTTTAGGCCCGCCGGGGGAGATTATTCTGCCTCCGCCGCCGTATTGGTTTGGGCCTAAATCGACGCAGGTGCAGTTGCCGCTGGTCCGCCAGATTCCGATCCGTATTACCGTCCCCGCCGATATGCCGGCCGGGCCGGTATGGTGGCAGGTGGCCAACGCCAATGGCGGCAGCCCGCACGGAGTGTTTTACGTGGGCAACTTGCCGCACCAGACCGAGCAAGAGCGCAGCCGCCAGCCGCTGGCGTTGGGTCCGCTGCCCGCCACGGTTTGCGGGCGGCTGGTCAAGATTGAGGATCTCGACCGGTATCGGTTTCGCGCGGAGCAGGCCGGCTTGATCACGCTGGAGCTTTTCGCCCGGCGGCTGAATTCTGCTTTTTATGCCTTGATCGAGGTTCACGATGTGGCCGGCGGCAAGATCGCCGACGTGGCCGATACGCAAGGGCTGGATGCCGCCCTGACGTTTGGCGTGGAAGCCGGCCACGAGTACGAAATCCGCGTGTTCGATGTCGATTTTCGCGGCGATACTTCGTTTGTCTACCGGCTGGACGTGCGGGCTGGCCCGCGGATAATTTCGGCCCGGCCGGCTGGTGGCAAGCGTGGCGAAACGCGCGAGGTCGCCTTCAGCGGGATCGGCCTGGCGACGGGTGCCCCCCAGTTAGAAACCATCACCAGGCCCGTCACGTTTCCGGCGGATCATGCCGGCAACAGTTTTGTGCATGCCGTGGAGACCCCCTTTGGCACGGCCCGGCACATGCTGGCGCTGGGCGATCTGCCCGAACAATTGAAGCCGGCCGATGCGGCGGTATATGCCATTGCGGAACCGGCGGCCATCAATGGCGTGCTGCAAGAGCGCGGCCAGCCCGACGTTTATCAGCTTACGCTGGCCAAGGACGAAATGTGGACCTTTGAGGCCGAGGCGAGGCGGTTTGGCCTGCCGCTCGATCTGTCGCTGGCGATTGTTGGTCCCGATGACAAGGAACTGCTGCGCGTGGATGACCCCGCGCCGGGCATGGCCGATCCGACCCTCTCGTTCACGGCCCCCGCCGATGGCGTCTACCGCTTGCTGGTGGGCGATTCATCGAACCGGGCCGGCGTGGTGACGGCGGTCTATCGGCTGGTCGCGCAAAAGGCCGCGCCGGGCTTTACGCTACGAACGGTGGAACTGCTCAATATTACCGTCGGCGGCAAGGCGGAACTGCAAGTCAGCGTGACGCGCCACGGCGGTTTCCAGGAGCCGATTGCGCTGGCTGTCAGCGGCCTGCCCGAAGGGGTCACGGCGACCGGCGATTTAATCATTCCGGCCGACAAGCCCGAGCTGAAGATTCCGCTGGAGTCAGCCGCCGATGCTCCTTCCGGGGCGACGCTGGCCACGGTCAGCGGCACGGCGGCGATCGCGGGCCAAATGGTGACCCAGCCCGCCTTGGCACCCGCCTCGGGCAATCTGGTTCCCCGCAGTGCCGAGAACAACCTGCTGCCGACCGTGCTGGTTAGCAGTGTCATGGCCAAGCGGTGCCGCATTTCGCCGGTCGATAAAGATGGCGGCCGGGCCATGAACCGCGGCAGCACGTTTCCGGCCGAGGTGAACGTCGAACGGCTGGAGGGCTACACGGGCGAGGTGTTGATCCAACTGGCTGGCCGCCAAAGCTACCAACAGCAAGGGAGCACTGGAATTGATACCGTCGTGCCGCCGGGGGTAACGCGGATGGCCTATCCTTGCTATCTGCCGGAATGGATGGAGATCAGCCGCACCTCGCGGATTATCGCGATTGGTGTGACCAAGGTTCCCGACTCGCGCGGCAATGTCCGCTGGCTGGTCAGCCCCATGGAGGGCCGTATCACCTTTTTGCTGGAAGGGGCCTTGCTCAAGCTCTCTCACGAACTGGGGGAGACGGCCATCACCGCTGGCCAGTCGATCGAAGTGCCGCTCAAGGTGGCCCGTTCCATCAAACTGCCCAACACGGCGCAGCTTGAACTGCTGGTGCCGGAAGAACTGCAAGGGCTGGTTTCGGCCGAGCAAGTCACATCGCTGGGCGACCAGGCGAACGTGGTGATGAAGATCGACACCGTGGCCGACCCGCGGCTGCTGGGGACGCACGCCTTGACCATCCGCGCCACCGCCATGCAGCAAGGGTATCTGCCGGTGATTTCCGAGACGACGGTCGAGTTTGATGTTGAGGAATCAACGGCCGCCGACAGCCCGTAGAGCACGTCGCGTGAACCCGCGGGTGTGCCGGCGTGTCAGGATGATTCTCGGCGATCGGCCGTGAAGGTCACTCACTCTTGGGCTTTTGGCATGCTCACATTGGATGGTTCGCAAGGCGAAGGAGGGGGCCAGATCTTGCGCACGTCCTTGGCGCTGTCGCTGATTACGGGTCAGGCGTTTTGTTTGAAGAAGATTCGCGCGGGCCGCAAAAAGCCCGGCCTGCTGCACCAACATCTGGCTGGGGTCAAGGCCGCCGCCACGGTGGGGAATGCCCAGGTAATAGGGGCGGAACTCGGCTCGCGGGAGATCACCTTTCAACCGGGTGAAGCGCAGCCGGGCGAATACTTCTTTGCCGTGGGGACGGCGGGCAGCGCGGTGCTGGTATTGCAAACAGTGCTGCCGCCGTTATGGATGGCCGCCGGCCCGTCGCGGGTGACGGCCGAAGGGGGAACGCACAATCGCATGGCACCGCCGTTTGAGTTCTTAGAGCGGGCCTTCTTTCCGCTGGTGGAACAAATGGGCCCACGGTTGACGGCCAGCTTGCATCGGCATGGGTTTTTTCCCGCGGGGGGCGGGCGCGTAACGGTGGAGGTGCAGCCGACCGCCGACTGGCGGCCGTTACGCTTGGAGCGGCGCGGTGGATTACGGTCGGGCGAGGCCACGGCCCTGGTCTCGCGGTTGCCGCGGCATATCGCCCAGCGCGAGTTGCAGTCCGTGCAAGAGACGCTCGACTGGCCCGCCCACGCGTTCAAGATTCAAGAAGTCACCGATTCTCCCGGCCCTGGAAATGCGGTGATCCTGACGGTCGAAAGCCAACACGTCGTCGAGGTCTTTACCGGGTTTGGGGAGCGCGGCGTGCCGGCCGAAACAGTTGCCGGTGCCGCCGCCGCAGAGGCGGCTGAATACCTGGCGGCGGATGCCCCGGTTGGCCAGCATCTGGCCGATCAACTCATTTTGCCATTGGCCTTGGCGGGGGACGGCAGTTTTCGCACGCTGACGGCCACGCCCCATACCATCACCAATATTGAAGTCGTCGAGCGGTTTCTGCCCGTCACCTTTACGGTCGAGCCAGATTCCGAGCAGACCTGCCGCATCTCTGTTGCCGCGCGGCCGTAGCTGGGGTTTTTCGCCCGCGCTGCGGCCACTTTCCCAAATCTAGTGCAACGGGGTACAATTCCCGGCATTCCACGCCGAGCAAGCACATGTTGCGTTTCCAGGCGGTTTGATCCTCACATGGTCCTAACATGAACCTAACATCGGACTGCTATCAACATGCAGTGTTAGGGTTTCGTGCCAAGACGTACCGAGGGACTGCCGTGGCCAAACAGCATATTCTGGTGGTGGACGACGAAGAAGATCTTTTGGAACTGGTGAGTTACAACCTGAACAAAGAGGGATACCGGGTTACTGGCGTGGGGACGGGCGAAGACGCCCTCAAGACCGCCCGGTCGCAATTGCCAGACCTGGTGGTGCTGGACTTGCTGTTGCCCAGCGTCGATGGGCTGGAGGTCTGCAAGCTGCTCAAGAACGATCCCAAAACGCGCCATATTCCCATTGTGATGCTTACGGCCAAAGCCGAAGAGGCCGACCAGGTCACCGGCCTGGAACTGGGCGCGGATGACTATATTACCAAGCCGTTCAGCCCGCGGGTGCTGTTGGCCAGGGTGAAGGCGGCGCTGCGCGGCAAGGCCCGGCAAGCGGACGACGACTTTTCCGATCCGATCAAGATCCACGATTTGGTGATCCATCCTGGCCGGCACGAGGTGTTGCTAGGCAATGACCCGGTAACGCTGACCTTTACGGAATTTCGCTTGTTGCAGTTTTTGGCCCAACGGCCGGGTTGGGCCTTCACCCGCACGCAAATCGTGGATGCGGTCAAAGGGGAAGACTACCCCGTGACCGAACGGTCGGTTGATGTGCAAGTGGCCGGTTTGCGAAAGAAGCTGGGCAATTGGGGCCACTATGTAGAGACCGTCCGTGGAGTCGGCTACCGGTTCAAGGAATAGCATGCGTGCCTCCCGGCTGCTGTGGCAGCTTTTAGTTTCCTATATCTTTCTGACGGTTACGTCGCTGGTGGCCGTATCGTGGCTGGCCTCGCGGTCGCTGGAACGTTCGCACTTGGACCAGTTGGGGCACGACTTGCGGCAAATGGCCGTGCTGTTAGAGCCCGAACTTGGCTCGAGGATTTCTCCCGACCAGGCCGAATCGCTCACGATGATTTGCCGCCGTTTCAGCGAAACGACCGGTTCGCGGATTACGCTGGTGCTGCCATCTGGACAGGTGCTGATTGACACCCTGGACGATCCCGCGCTGATGGACAACCACGGCGAGCGGCCCGAGGTCCGCGCGGCACTCGACGGTTTGGAAGCCACCGAACGGCGATACAGTTCGACCGCGCGGGAGTCGATGACCTATCAGGCGATTCCCTTGCGCCGCGACGGCCAGATCGTGGCGGCCTTGCGGACGGCCGTCAGCACGGCATCGATCAATCAATCGGTGCGCCGCGTCCAATGGCAAATAGCCGCCGGCGGCCTGGCAATTGCCGCGTTGGCGGCGCTGGCCAGCCTGTGGTTTGCCTGGCGGATTAGCCGGCCGTTGGAGGAAATACGGCACGGGGCAGAGCGGCTGGCGCTGGGCGACCTGGGTCACAAATTGCCCGAACCCGGCAGTGCCGAGGCGGCGGGCGTGGTGCAGGCCCTCAATCGCATGGCCGACCAGCTCAAAGAGCGAATTCGCGCCACGGTCCGCCAAAGCAGCGAACAAGAGGCCGTACTGGCCAGCATGGCCGAAGGGGTGCTGGCCGTGGACAACGATGAGCGCATAATCAGCCTCAACCAGGCCGCCGCCGAACTCCTCTCCACCAGCCAGGCCGAGGCGCAAGGACGGTCGTTGCAAGAGGTCATTCGCAATGCGGAACTGCGGCGTTTCGTAACCGGCGCGCTCAACTGCGATATGCCGGTAGAGGGTGACCTGGTGCTGGGAGCGGGCCAAGACCGGCAGCTTCAGGCGCATGGCACCGCGCTGCGCGATGTGCAGGGGCAAGCCATTGGCGCGGTGATTGTCCTCAACGACATTACCCGTTTGCGCCGGCTGGAAAGCCTGCGGCGGGACTTCGTGGCGAATGTCTCGCACGAACTCAAAACGCCTATCACATCGATCAAGGGATTTGTCGAAACACTGCTGGAAGGGGCCTTGGACAATCGCCAGGATGCCGAGCGTTTTCTGCACATCATGGCCCGGCAGGCCGACCGGCTCGATTCCATCATCGAAGACCTGTTGAGCCTGTCAAAGATCGAACAGGGCGAGGAGTCGGGCGACATTGAACTTTCGCGGCAGCCGGTACGCCATGCGCTGACTGATGCGCTCGACGAAATTCGGCCCAAGGCGGACGAACGCGCTATCACCATTGAATTGCACTGCGACGAGTCGATAACCGCCCGCGTCAATCGCCGGCTGTTGGAGCAAGCCGTGCTGAATCTGTTGGACAATGCCGTTAAGTACAGCGGGCCGGGCAGCAAGGTAGAACTGCGGGTGGAGCAAGCCGCGGACGAAGTCACCATTGCCGTTTGCGACCAAGGCTGCGGTATTGAAGCCGAGCACTTGCCGCGCCTCTTTGAGCGGTTCTACCGCGTCGACAAAGCCCGCAGTCGCAAACTGGGGGGGACCGGTCTGGGACTGGCGATCGTCAAGCACATTGTCCATGCGCATCAGGGGCAAGTCACCGTCGATAGCTCGCCAGGCCGTGGCAGCATCTTCGTGATCCATCTGCCGTTGGAAGAGCGGCCGGCCGAGCAGCAGAAGTCATTCTTGTGATTCCACGTGAAAAAACGGCACAATTTACCTGTGGCAATGCCAAAAAGTGGTGCAAACCGCCGATTTTGCCCGACTCGCCTTTACCCGATGCCGGCTGGCCGGATAGGATGACAGCATCGTAGGCCAATAGTTTCCAGGACATGGATGGAGCTTGTACTGCCATGACATACGTTTGGGTCTGCCTGGCGGCGGTAGTGGGTGTGGACGCGGGCTGGCAACCGCGCGAAGGAGGCGGCACGGAGTACATCATCCAGATCGAGCCGGAAGAACTCGACCGCATGTTGGATGGCCAGGAAATCGAAAGCGACATCCCCAACTACCTCAAGAATATTCGCGGCTATCGCATTCGCGTCGGACGCGGAGAACTGCCGCGAGTAGCTGGTGCCAGTGCGCCCGCCGAACCGACACCGGCCGAGCCAGAGGCCGCCAACGAGCCCACGCCCACGCCAGCCGGGCCGCCCGCCGGCGAACCAACACTGGCCAAGCCGGATCTCTCCGGTCCCGCATTGAACGGGCCAACGGTGCGCGGGCAAAACCTGGACGAGGAAGAAAACGACGCCGCGGCCAGCTATCGCGACCGATATGGTGAAGCTCCGCGCCGGTTGGACAGCAACCCCACCGCGGCCAAGCCGATCGACGATTTCGCCGAGGGAAGTTTCTCGACCACCAAGGCAGATCCCTTTGAAAATCGCGTGACGCCCACCGATTACCGCGAGGATTTGCCTTCCTCGACACGCGGCTCGGCCACGCGGTCAGGTTCCACCACCAGCAGGCCGTCCAGCGGAGGCACGACTCGGCCTTCTCGTGCGTCGTTGGAGGATGATCCCGACGCCGCCGGACCGTCGGCCAGGAGCGGTTCCACCGCCACGCGTACCAGCAGTAACGCCTTGCGTCCGTCCAGTAAGTCGGGCGACGAAGCAGCGGCCGCCGATAAGCCGTGGTTTGCCTTCACCATGGTCGTGCTGGCCCTGTTTGCATCGCTGGGCGGCAATTGGTACCTGGGCTGGATGAATTGGGATTTGCGCAACAAATACCAACGGGCGCTCAACGACCGCAAATGGCGCCGCGACGACTATGAGCCATCCTCTCGCGTGGCGTAACTGTCTGAGGCGTTTTCAACGCCGATAAAGCTGTAGGAGGCGATTCCATCGCCGATCAAACCGCGCGTTGAAATCCCACGGGCGATCGAGTTCGCCTACGAATTCCATAGAGCGGGGCGTTAGGATAACCATTCCGTGGAAGCTTCCGACCCGCCAGCCGTTCCGCCCGCGGGCGATTCGCCGCCTCCGGCAAAAAGGCCAGCCGAGCCCGCGGCAGCGGGTACGCTCGGCACGCTGTTTGCCAAATGGCATGCGATACCGCTTTACTTGCGCATCTTGGGGGGCGTGGCACTGGGGGTATTGGTTGGGGTGCTGTTGGGAGATTCAGCGGCAGTGCTCGATATTCCGAGTAAGCTCGTGCTGCGGTTGTTGGGTGCCTTGGCGGCACCGCTGATTTTGTTGGCGGTGATTCAGGCATTGATGCATGCCGTGTTGCCTGCTGGTTCTGGCATTCGGCTCGTGACGTTGTTGATCACCAATACGTTGGTGGCCATCTTTATCGGGCTGTTGGTGGCCAATGTGGTGCAGCCGGGGAATTGGGTAAAAATTGAGCCGGAAACGGAAAGACCTCACGACAACGCGAAACCTGGACCGATGGCGCAGTTCTTGGAGAACATCCCCAAGAGCCTGGTGGGGCCGCTGACTGACGAAGGCAAGGTCTTGTCGGTGATCTTTCTGGCGCTGGCGTTTGGCATTGCCCTGCGGCGGTTAAAGGACCACTCCCTATCCACGGTGTCGGACTTTGTCGAAGTCGCCTTTCGGGCCTTGATTACCATCCTCCATTGGGTCATTGAAGTCATACCGCTAGCGGTCTTCGGCATTGTGGCTTCAATCATTGGC
Organism: Pirellulales bacterium; assembly: GCA_050247075.1. GTDB lineage: Bacteria > Planctomycetota > Planctomycetia > Pirellulales > JBFWUW01 > JBFWUW01. The sequence goes on from JBFWUW010000001.1 coordinate 41,192, forward strand.
GTCAAGGGTTTCAAGGATTTCGTGGCGCTGGGCGGGTTTGTGCTGGCGGTGATGCTGGCGCTGACCCTGCACACCGGTTGGTACCTGGCGCGGGTGCGGTTTGGCAGTTGGGTCCGTCCGCTAGATCTGCTGCGCGGCATGCGCGATGCCCTGGTAATGGCCTTTTCCACCAGCAGTTCCACCGCCACCATGCCGGTGACGTATGCCTGCCTGCGCGAACGGGTCGGCGTCCGCGAACGCTCGGCCAGCCTGGGAGCACTCGTCGGCGCGAATTTCAACAACGACGGCACGGCGCTATACGAGGCGATGTCGGCGCTGTTCATCAGCCAGATGACGGGCAAACACCTGACGCTGGTGCAGCAACTTTTGGTCGTGGTGACATCGGTGATTGCCTCGGTAGGTGCCGCCGGCATCCCAGAGGCAGGCCTGGTCACCATGACGATGGTCTTCAATGCTGTCGACCTCGATACCAAATACATCGCCGTGCTGCTGACGGTCGATTGGTTTCTGGACCGCTGCCGCACCACGGTCAACGTCTTGGGTGATGTCAATGTCGCTTGCCTGTTGGACGGCCACGAACGCGAATTGCCTCACGATGACCCGGCCGATGAAGAACTGCGGGCGTTGGCGTAGCAGCGTGGTTTTGCACGCCGCGGACCCTGCCGAGCCTGTCGCTTTTTTGGCGCGGCCCCTGGTTTCCCAGCAGCCATTACCGTTTGGTTGTTGCTACAATCAACGCGGCAAGAACAGTCCGATGATTCGTCGACTGCTGCAGTCGCTTTCAACCCCATGAGGGCCGCGCTGATGTTGAGAATCTTGGGAAACCCAGCCTGGCTTGATGGCCGGTTGAACCGCCGCGCCTTGTTGCGGGCGGGCGGATTAGGGTTGCTTGGGCTGTCGGACCAGGGCGGGCCAACGGCACAAGCGGCCTCCACGTTGGCTCTTCCCCAGTTTGGACGCGCCAGACAGGTGCTGTTGCTCTATATCTACGGGGCCTGGAGCCAACTAGATACGTTCGATCCCAAGCCAGGCGCTCCCGAGGAAATTCGTGGCGAGTTCAGCCCCATTGCGACTTGCCTGCCCGGCTTGCAAGTGTGCGAACATCTGCCACAAACGGCCAAGATGCTGGACCGGTGTACGGTCATCCGGTCGATGTCGCACGACTATCCGATTCATTCCGCCGCCTACACCTTGACCGGCAACGAAAATACCGAGTTGATCGAAGGGCGTCAGCGCAATCCAGAACATTGGCCCTACGTCGGCGGCGCGCTGGAATATATCGCCGACCGGCAGGCTGAACGGGGAGCGGCACGCGGGCTGCCGGGCAATATTCTGTTGCCCTGGATGCAAAGCAGCCGCTCTCGCCCCAACAAGCGGGCCGGCACGTTTGGTGGTTTCCTGGGCAATGCCTACGACCCGATCTATGCCGAGTTCGAGGGGCAAGCCACGCACGAAGACCCATACCACGGCATCACGCCCGACGGCCGTTTTGAATTCGCCCGTTCACCAGAAATCACGCTCGACGTACTCGACCGCCGGCGTTCGTTGTTGGATCAGTTTGAGTCGCAACGGGCTTTTTTGGGTGAACACGAAGAGGGCCAGGCGTATGGCCGGCAGCGGCGCAGGGCCTTTGACTTCGCGGCGGCCACGCGGTTGCAACAAGCCCTGCAAATTGAACAAGAGCCAGCCGCCTTGCGTGAGCAATACGGCATGACCTTATTCGGCCAGGCTGCGCTGGCCGGCCGGCGTTTGATTGAGTCGGGGGTAAAGTTTGTGACCGTGATGTGGGATGAATTCGCCCGGTCTGATGAGAGCTGGGACACGCATCACGACCACCATCCGCGAATGAAGAATCATCTCTTGCCGGGGTTTGACCGGGCCTTCTCCACCCTGATTACCGACATGGACACGCGCGGCCTGCTGGACGATACCCTAGTTCTGTGCCTAAGCGAACATGGCCGCACGCCCCGTTTCTACGACACGCATCTGGGACCTGGGCGCGGGCATTGGTCGCGATCCTACTGCCAATTATTCGCGGGGGCCGGTGTTCGCCGCGGCCACGTGATCGGCACCTCCGACAAAATCGCCGAGCAAGCGGTCAGCGAACTTGTCCATCCCAAGGACATTCTTTGCACGCTGTACTATCTGTTGGGGATCGATCCCCGTACGGAGATTACCAACCGACAAGGCCGCCCGTTGCCGCTTGTCTCGGGCGGTGAAGTTGTGCGAGGTTTGCTGGCCTAAGCAGAACCGGTGCGGCGGAATCGCGGCCGTTGCGTAACGCCACGGGCGGTATCATCCACCCTCAGCAAGATGCCGAGCTGGTCAAGGTGGAGGCGTTGCGTAACGCCACGGGCGGTATCATCCACCCTCATGGCACCCGCAAATTGCATGGTCCCGGCAAAAGACGGCTGTGTCTCGCATAAAATTTCCAAATTTCTCCGCATGGAATTCCTCGCGACGCAATCCCAGAGAATAGGATTTTCGTTCTCCAGACGATATGAAAACAATTCTAAATACGCTGATGCGTTAGCCAATTTCATTCCAAGGCCGATTGTGCCTGCTTTAGCTTGTAATCGCAAAGATAATATTCGTAGTCGCTTACATCGCACCACACTGTCTTCCCGGATTACTTTGAGAGATTCTTTCAACGTCGCTATTTTGCTCCGCCGTATCCGCGCAAATAGTCCGTCATTCAGGAAAAGACTATTGCTTTTGTGTTAGATCGCGGTAGGATGCTGCCAGTGTCAGCTCGGTTCCTTGCCGCTGTTGACCAAGGCTCGCCGGAGGCGGAACTCATGGCAAAGTCTGAATTCTTCGCGTTGCTGCCGCGACTTGTTGAGCTCGTGCCTAACCACGAGTCAGACATCACCATTTCCATGCATAATGGAAGGGTGGCGGCCTTTTCTCAGGACGGGCTCTTCCGATTGTTGTTTGATCCGGGCGATGAAAAGCCGCCCGTCGTCCACAAACCGCACTGGAACGACGCCACGCAGGAACGTCTCGCGGTGTTTATCCGCGATCAGTTGACCGCTCCCTTGCGCGATGAAATCGGCCAGTTCGGCCAGCTCAAGGTGATCTTTGAAGCCGATTTTACCGAGTTTCGTTTAGAGAAACGCTGGAGAAGTTTGCCGCAGAAGTAGTCAGGAACTGGCCATCAGCCATCCGCTGAAGCCAGCCTGGCACGTTTAAAACAACAGCCAACCGACTCCCCACACCGGAGAGGTTGCTGACGCCGCGAGACGCATCCGCCATGAGCGGGCGTCATCGGGCGACAGCATCCTCTCCGGTTTTTTTATGCGCCGATGCCAAGGTAGCCCGCACTGAAGAAGGAGCGAAACGACCATGAGCCGCTTTGAAATACATTCCGCCACCGCGGTTGCCGCCACTGAATCGCTCGCTGGCCAGATGCCGTGGAGCAGCGACACGCTGCCCGACGCGGAACCTTGCGCCAACGAGTGGCACATCCTTTCGATCGGCCTGGCCGATGGCCCGGTGTGGCTGAGAATCGATCCGGTGACGGGTGAACTGGCCCGCACCGCTAAACGCCCCGCCGCGCTGGCCGAGTTGCGGGTCATTTCGCGCCGTGGGGGCGAACTGCTGACGTTGCTGCCGCTGGCCGACGACATTCTGGTGAATGCCGAAAGCGTCGACGATTTCCGCGTGCTCAACGTTCGCGACACGCTGGTGCTGTCGCCAGGGGGGCCCTTGTCATTCATTACGGAACGGTTCGCGCCGTACATCGGCCCGCCGACCGAGGCCATGCTGTCGGGCAAGACAAAGTGCCCCATGTGCCAACTGCCGTTCGAGAAGGAGGCCCGCGTTCTGGCCTGCCGCTGCGGCTGCGTCATGCATTTTGAAACCGCCGAAAGCCATCCACACCTGTCCGAGGATGACCGCTTGGAATGCGCCACGGGCAAAAAGTTCGCCAACTGCTTGTCGTGTGGCCGCGCACTGGCGTTCGAGCCGTATTTGGTGTGGGACCCCACGGAACTGTAAATCGATCGGAGCAGCCCGCCATGCAAACCGCAACCATGAAATCGCCAGCCGCGCAACGTTGGCGGCACCGCGCCGATGGTCCCCAGGCCCAGGCGTCGCGCGACGCGCTGGCCGCGCTCGAGTTGAAGGGTCTACCTGATGGCGGCGCGTCATTGCGGCGCTGCACGATTCTGCTGTTTGGCCTGGGGGCGGTCGGGGGCCTGATGCTGCAACAACTTGTGCGGCTGGGTGTCCAACACATCATTGCTTGCGACCCGGATACTTACGATTCCGACTCGTTTGCCACGCAACCGTGCAACATGGCCGACAGCGGCCGGGCGAAGGCCCTGGTTCAGTTCCAGCATGCGCGGCGAATCAATCCCGCGGTCGAACTCGATTTTTACCAATGCGATTTGCAAGAACTGCCGTTGGCCCTGGTGCGATCGGCCGATCTGCTGGTCGGCTCACCAGACAACGCGAATGCCATGGTCCATGCCGGCCGCCAGGCCGCGTCGCTGGGGAAGTGCCTGATTCAAGCGGCGGTTGACCCGGAATCGTGGTCGCTACTGGTTCGCGGCTACGATCTGCGCGATCCGCAAGCGGCATGCCCGGCCTGCGCCTTGGGAGAAGCCGAGTGGCGGCGGCTGACCAGCCGTGTGGGGTGCGACCCACAAACGGCACGGCGGGAACAAGGGGAATCGACACGCTCGCCCGCGATGGTGACGGCGGCTGCCGCGTCGCTGGGAGTGGCAGAAGCCGTCAAGCGGCTTACCGGCCAACATTCGCTAGCTCTGAATGGGGAGGAGTATCTGTTGTCGCTGAAGACCAATCGCGGCTGGCGGACCCGGCTCGACCGCAACAGCCGTTGCCGCTGTCCGCACCAACGTTGGAACACCATTGAAGAAACTCGCCACCCGCGAGAAGTCACGCTGTGCGATTTGGCCCGCCATGCGGGCCTGGCGGAACCCGACGACTTGCTGCAGGTGCGCGGCGAGCAACCGTGGTTTAGTTGGGCGGGTTGCACAGAGTGCAATCGCCGCGCTGCGGTGCGGTCCTTTGCCCGCATGGGCGAGACGTTGCGTACGTGTGAATGCGGCAGCGATGTCTTGGCCGCCGGTTCGACAGGTTGGCGCTCCGTATTGCCAGCCGCCGACCTGCGCGATTGCTGGCGGCTGCCGTTGAGTGAATTGGGATTCGCGCCGGGGCAAGCCTTGGGCTTTGCCCGCGAGGAGGAGTGGACCTACGTATTCTTCGACACCCTTTCAACTGGCGGAGAGTGAATCATGCCGCACGCCTTTGAAGAGCAAGCCGCCTTTGAGCGCCTCACTCGCCATGAGTCAGTGATCAGTACCGCGCTTGGTTCGATTGGCGGTGCCAAGAGCTGGCGGATGTGGAAGCGGGCGGCGCTGGAGGAGATCCACGACATGCTCCGCCGGGCGACGCGGATGGAGTTGCTGCACGCCGATCTTCGTGGAGATATGGAGCTGACGTACCGCATTCGCATGCCGGTCCCGCGGCAACCGCGCGAAGGCCGGCTGGTCGTGGGGGATGAAGCCGTCTTTCACTTGTTGTATCTCGACGACTGGCGTTGCGAGCCGCCACCCGGCGCGATGCCGTTGGGGTTGTTGTTTCCGTCCGACATTTTCGCACCGGCGGCACGCCCCGCGATGCGCAGCATGCTGTGCTTCGGCAAGCACCTGCCGGCCGGTATTCCGCCCAAGGAATTGATCTTGCTGGGCTATTACCTGGTATCGCTGCAGGTCGTGCGGTTTGACGAGTCCGACCCAGCCGGCCTGTTCAACTTCGATGCCTGCGAATTTTTCCGTAATCACCGCGAATATGTGCCGCTGACCCCAGCGGGCCTGTTTGAGGATTGGAACCCCGCCACCTAAGGGAGATTGAACGATGACTATTGTCATCCAACCGCCATCCGTGAATAAGCGCCCCAAGAGCACAACTGGCCAGCCCATGAGTTCGTCGGCGCTGGGACCCGTGTGCGCGTTGCCCAACGGTTGGCTCAGTGTCAAGGATCTGTTCTTGATCGAAGGAGATCAAGAACCGTTGTCGCTGCATGCCGATTGGTCTGGCCCCTTGAAGATCGTGGCTGGGCAAGGCTGCCACTTGCTGCGCGGCGAGTTGTATCTGGGACCGGCGGAGGCGGCCGACGAATGGGTTGAGGAAACACCCGCCGACGCGGATGGCGCGTGGCGCAGCCAGGTTATCGACGCCGCCTTTGGACGGCAGCCTGGCACGACGACGGACACTTGGGAGCCACCCGCCGCCGAAACATTGGCCCAATGGCTGGCCGACGTTGGCTACCTGGCTTCGGTGGACGAGCAGGTCAATCTGCGATTGACGCTCAAGAGCCGCGGCTGCGACGGGCAAATCCGAATTACCCGGCAGCCAGGGCGGTTGCGGCTGACCTTGGAACTGGGACGGTGGTCGAGCCTGCCGCCGGTCGTCGAGGAGGCCGTGTTGCGTCTGGCGCGGCGGACGAATGCCAGCGTTCGCCTGGTTCGCCTGGCGTGGTTTGCCGAAGGCAGCCAGCGGCGCTGCGAGGCGCAAGTCGATCTCAGTGGTTTGCCGTTGTCCGAGGAGACCCCGCGGCAAGAGGCGTTTGGCCGCGAGATGTTGCGCCTGGCGGTAGCCAGCCTGGAATTGGCGCTGGCCCGGCTGGGGCTGGAACTGGAGGTCGTGGCCGATCCCAACCACTTGGCGCTGGCCGAGCGGATCGTGGAGCGGCCGGAATAAGTGAAGCGGAGAAGTCTCCCGATTGGCTTGGTGCTGGCCGGGAGTTGTTTACCTGAACCCAGGAGAAAGTGCCATGAGCACAACAATGAGTCCGACTTTGGAGGGCATCGTCGATCCGTTGCGGTTCCGCGTTACCGACGTGACGGGCCAACGACATCTCGAACTGGAGATGGTCGATGGCTATCGCACGGCGGGAGACGTAGCCCTTACCGTGGCCGAGCTGATGGAGCTCCCCACGAATTCGCCTTGGGCCTTGCGCGACGAAGGCCGAGGAAGAATGCTCGATCAGGATTCCGCCGTCGGCGGCCAGATCGGCACCGACGCGGAGTTGGTTGTTATTCCACGCAGCCATTTGGGCTGAGTAGAGGCGCGTCCGGCCTGGCGGCCAGCCCTCGGTTGGCCGCCAGGTTGCGGCGAGGCTTTTTTAATTCTGTCGATACACCACGTTTACAAGGATCTCCATCATGGCCCGCGTACTGACCGAGGATAGCCGCGAACTCGTGCTGGAACTGTTTTCCACCCAGCAGGACGACCGCCGGATTGTGGCTCGCGCACCGCTGGAAATGGCCGACTTGCTCGCGGTCCGCGATGAAACGTGGTGGACCGGCGTCCGCGGCGGCATGTTAGAGCCGCGGCTGGAGAATCACGAGCTGCGGGTTCTGCCGGGTGAAGAACATAGCGGCGGCCGCTTGCAGGGCTATACCCTGGAGATGCGCGACGGCCCGCGCCGTTACCGGCAGTCTTTCAGCATTCACAGCTTGTACCGTGTCGCGCAACGCAAGACGGCGGAGTTGCTGGCCCAAAAGGTCCCCGGCTGCGAGGAACCATTGGGCTATCACCTGGCCGCGGTGCCAGCGGAAGGCGAAGCGCCGCCAGCCGCCGCCAGCCTGACGAAGGCCGTACAACATCGGCGGCCGTTGGTGTTCGAGGTGGCGTCTCTGGCCGATTACATGCGGCGGAGCGAACCCTTGCGCGGCAAGTCGGCACCGCCCGAGGAGATTGAGCCGCGGCCGATGCAAATCTTCATCCCGGACGATGTTTGGGAGCATGGCACGGTGGAGGCTTATCGCGGCGACAAGAATGAATCGGCCGCCATCTTTACCGGAAGGCTGTTGCGGGACACCGATTCGGCCGAGGTCTTCGCGGTATTTGACGCCTGCCTGGAAGCAGTCCAAGCGGTGGAACAAGAATTGTCGGTGGAATTCACGGGCGAAACCTGGTCGCGCATCGGCGGCATGCTCGACCTGCGCCGGCGTCGCGGGCATCCCCTGGAGATCATTCTAGGCAGCGTCCACCGGCATCCGTTTCTTCCCTCGGCCGATGCCGAGGGCCGCCGCACATGCGAGGCCTGCTCGGTCGCCAAGTATTGCAGCCGCACGACGGCTTCGCCCAGCAGTGACGATTTTGAATGGCACCGTTGCGTGTTCGCGGGCCAGCCGTGGGCCACGCTTACCATTCACGGCTACACCGGCCGGGAGGAACCCGACTTTCGCATGTACACGCTGGCGGACGGAGCATTCCGCGAGATGACCCCGAGACGATTGAAGTAGGTTCCGCCTGGATTCACAAAAGAATTCGAGTTCCCAACACGAAGGAAAACTCCATGACAATCAAGAAAACCAATTCGGCGCAGCACCAGGCTTTTGTGGATGCCATTTTGGCTCCGGCGGTCCCTGCCGCGGTAAGGTCCAAGATACTCATCGACTCGGTCCTAACCGCGGCCGCGGAACCGGCTGCCATGCAAGGGGCGATTACGGCCATGTTGGAACAAGCGGCCAGTTCTGGCGGCAATGCCGCCGCTGAGTTAGCAGAGGCCAAGGGTCGCTATGAACAGGCTCTCCGCGAAATGGAGAACGGTCCAGCGCGGCCGGCCACCTTTATCGCTTTGGCGGAGGGGCTGATGCCCGGCCCCAAGTCTCGCATTCACTGCGTTACCCCGGACGGCCAAGAGCGATTTCCGTTCGCTCACGATGATGTCAAGACCGAAGACCTAAGGCCGGGCATGACCCTGTTCTTGGATGCCAAAGGGGCGGTTGTGCTGGGGAGCAGCGATTGGACTCCGCCGGTTGGGCCGCAGGCTACGTTTCGTCGACAACTGCCAGGCCGCCAGCAGGTGGAAGTCGCGGTGCGTGACGAAACCATCACGCTATATGCGGCGGGTGCCGTGCTCAAGGCGATCGACGAAGGCCAACTCAAACGCAATGACAAGGTGCTGTACTGTCCACACCGCCAGATGGCGTTCGATGTGATCCCCGCGTCGGAGGACCGTCGGCACCGTTTCATCGATAGCAGCCACATTCCGGACATTGTCCCCAGCCGCGATATCGGCCAACCTCATCCATCGCTGCGCTGGCTGGTGCAACGGACGCGGATCTTAATGTTCCGGCCGGACATTGCGCAACGGTGCGATCAGCGGCCTCGCGTATCGCTGCTGATGACAGGCCCTTCCGGGGTGGGGAAGACTTTGCAGGTCAAAGCGTTCCAAGCGCTCTTCGCCAAGATGATGGTCGAGCGAACGGGGCGCGACGACATCGGCAGCCGCGTGATTCGCGTGAGGGTCTCGGAGATGCTCAGCCAGTGGCTGGGCGAGGCGGACAAGAACTGGGATGCCCTGTTCGACGACATCGCGTTTCTGGCCAGCCAAGAGATTGAAACGGCCAACGGCGAGCGGATCCGCCTGCCGATCACCATTGTTCTGGAGGAGATCGAAGGCATCGCCCGTCGCCGTAGCGAACACGACGGGGCTGGCGGAGCCTATGACCGCATCATGGGAACGTTGCTGCAACGGCTCGATGATCCAAATGAGGAATTGTCCAAACTTCCCATTATCATCATTAGTACCACGAACAAGCCTTCGCTGATCGACGTGGCCATGCACCGCCGCCTGGGTGGAAAGATTGCCCGCTTTCACCGTCTCAATCGGGCTGGCCTGGCCGCGGTGCTGGGCAAGAAGATCAAGGCGCACTACCCGTTTGCCTCGTTGAACGGCCATTCGCAAAGTGAGTTGCGCGTAGGGTTGATCGACCAGGTGGTCAGCCGGTTCCATAGCCAGGCCTTCGATGGCGCAGGCCAGGTGGAGATCACCTTGCGCGACGGCGTGAAACTGACGCGGTACTACCGCGACTTCATGACCGGAGCCGTCGTGGAGCAGGCCCTGGCGGACTGCGTGGACGAACTCAGCTTTCAAGCCGAACGGGGCGGTTGGGATGGGGTGGGCCTCAGCGGATCGGCCTTGATCGACGCCTTGATTCGACAGATCGAACCGCTGATCGAAAACATGACGGAGTACAACGCCAGCGATTATGTCGATCTGCCGGACGCGGCCCTGGTGGCCAAGGTGCGCCGTCTGGCCGGCCCCAAGCCGGTCGTCGGCCGGCTCACTTTGCCGCGGGAGGTGACCGCATGACCAAGGCCAATCTCACCGCGGCCATTCATCAACCGATGGCTTGCTTGCTGCAGGCGCATCAGGTCAAGCTGTCGCAACCGCGCGATTGTATGTTGCAATTGAACGCCGTGCCCCTGGGCCCAGGATTCAATAAGCGCTGTACGAATGCCCTAATGCGGCAGCGGCCAAGACTGCAAGGTTGGGCTGCCTATGTCGATGACGATCTGACGTATTTAGGTGACGTCGCCTCTCGGCGAGCGATGTTTGCCGGAGCCCGGCGCAATGGTTGGCTTGAGCTGACACCAGCCGAACCAATCGCGGGCGATGTCAATTGCGGCATTGTCTGGCTGCTCGAGCAGTTGGATAGCCCTTTGCGAAAACTGGCACCGCGCGAGAACGGCTGTCCCAGCCAGCCAGGCGCAGACGATCCGCCGATCGATGCGGAATCCTTGGGCGCACCAGCGTTTCATCGCCTGGGGTCGGGACTGATGAACAGCCCTGTCTTGAATCGCGTGGGGCGTCAACTTGATTTGCAAAAACTGTTGCCGAAAGGATTTACGGCGACTTGGATGCAGTCTGATGCGGCTTTGCTGGCCGCCGAGACCGTCACGCGACAGGCGGCTCCGCGTTGTCCGCTCATTATTGGACCGTCGGGCAGCGGGCGGTCGAGCATCGCCCGGATGGCCGCCGATCGACTGATCCGGAAAGGATGCGTGGAGCAGATCCTGGAAGTAACCGGCGCGGCAATCGCGTCGGGTTCGATTTTTTGGCCCGAACGGGACGAACGCCTGCGGCAGACGTTGGCCGCGTTGGAAGAGTGCGATCCCCAGCGAAGGGTGCTGGTGTTGGTCGAGCAGTTTGACCTGGCGCTAATCCAATCGTCCGTGGCGGCGGGTCTGCTGGCCGACTCGCTCGATGCAGGCTTGCGCATGATCGCCGTGGCTCGGCCTGGCTTTGGTCCCAAGGCGTTGCGCCGCGAAGCCGGGTTGCGCCGCCGACTGGAACTGGTTGCAGTCGAGGCCATGCCGCCGGATGACGCGCTTCGTATCATTCGCCAGTGCTGGTCCGTGCATCCACTGGCTGAGCGGCTGGAGATTTCAGCCGATGTGCCGGGCTTGATCGTGACATTGGCCCAGCGCCGTCCAGGCACCTTGCCTGGCAGTGCGCTAGGCATGCTGGATGCCGTGGCCAGCCGGGCCATGTTGGTCGGCCAGACCCAGATCGGACCCGATGACCTGTATCACCTGGTAGCGACTGCTTAATGGACATGAACCGTGATTGGCTTTTTCCGATGATCTTGACCGCCACTTTTCCCAGGAGGACTTTCTGATGTCCAACGAACGCAATCGACAACACGAACAGACTGGTGGGACCGGCCCCGACCCATTTAGCGATGGGTTTTCCGCTGGCACGGCCCTGTCGGAAGCCCAGATTCAAGTCATTCATGGAGTGCATGCGCATAGCCTGCCACTGTTGGGCCGCACCGTGGGACAGGCTCGGGCCGAACTGTCCGAGCGGATGAATATCGCCCCCGATGCTGTCGCGGTGATCGACGGCAACACCGTGCCGGAAGATACCGTGCTGGCCGAGGGACAGGTGTTGACCTTCGTGAAACACGCTGGGGAGAAGGGGGCGTCGTGATCGAGTCAGGGGCCATCACAAACCCAGGAGTTCTTTGCCATGAGCGACAAACTTGTGCTGGAAAACGGCCGTGCCCAGCTAACGACGGACGAAGGCTGCAACTTTGAGTTAGAAGAGAGCCGGCTGATGGACATGCTGCGGGCCGACTACGAACTGCCGATCAACGGCTCGGCCATGCCCGACGGCGTGAAGTTCGTGGAATGGCGGCCGCCGCTATTGTGCGTGGTCCATCAATTGCCGCCCCATGTGCGTCAACTCAAGTGGATCACCGACGACTCGCCCGCCCCTTTCGGTCCTGGGGCCACGTTTCGCCCGCGGCGGCTAAGCCTGCCGTACACCGTCACCTTTGCCATGTACATGTTGCGAAACGGCCGGCTGCACCTCTTGGGCAATAACGAACTCTATTTTCGCAACCAGCCGCTCCTCTCACGAGATGACCCTTTGTGCATTCCGGCGTTGTTGAATGTTTCTTGGATCGAGACGGGCAAGCGCATTCGCTGTTGGATCTGTACCCAACATTTGGGCCACGCGGCGAAGGACGATTGGACGCAGCAGTTGTGCAATTTATTGAATCACACTTGGAATGGGGCTTTCAATTGGAGCTCGGAGAAACACGAGGGGAAATCGACGTTTGGGGCTTCGCATGGCATCCACCCGGCGCTGGCCTCCGTCGATCTGTGGGAGCAGGCGACAGCAGCCGACGACGCCTTCGGACTGACAGTACCGTGGCTGAAATCATCCTTGACGGTCAACCAGCAGATCGACGCCATGCTGCAAGAGTGCCGGCCGTCGGCGGGCGGAAGCATTTTGATGCGGGCCGCGCGAGGCAAATCGACCCCCAGCCTGGTGGCGAAGTTGCTGAACCTAGCGCAGAAGACGGTTGGCAAGTGACTCGGTGACGTTTTCACCCATCCGCGGGAGGCGTTTTCAACGCCGATCACGACTATCAGGCATTCCCCGTTCATCTTGGAGCCCATCATGTCCCACATTCCCATCTATCTCAAAACCTCCTCCGATATGCCTCGGCCGACGGAAGCGGAATTCTATTGGGTCACAGCCAATGGCACGTTCTTGGGCCGGAACCATCCGTTTTTCACCAGCGAAGTCCTGGCCCAGAAGCCGCCGCGGGCCTTGGCCGAACATCGGGCCGCCTGCACCATTCGGTATCCGCGGCTGGGCATGGCGGCTTTGGAATATATCGTCGGCTTTTTTGACCGTGTGTACGAACTGCACGGGTCGGAGTCGATCGTGCTGCTTTATTGGGATCTGGTCCGCAAGCGCTACCGATTGGTGGTGCCGCCGCAGACGGCCACGGTGTGGGAGACATCCAGCGGTTCGCGTTCGGCGCTTGACGTGGCGTACGAAACGCCAACCGCGCCTCCCAAGAACTGCCTGCTGGTGGCCGATATCCATTGTCACGGCGACTATGCGGCCTATTCGTCGTACACCGACGAAAAGGACGAAATCCACCGAGACGGAGTCCACGCCATCGTCGGCCGCATTCATCGCGAACCGCCCGAATTCCATCTGGAGATTGCCGTGGACGGCAGTCGCTTCGGATTGCAATTCGACCACTTTTTTAGCGGGTACGAACGCCGCCGCCGCGACATTCCACAAGCCTGGCTCGACCAGGTGAAAGTCAAAGTCGATCGTCCCTCGCCCCCCTCACGCAACTATTCGTCCACTTCTTACTACGACGACGGATACGACAGCAGCAAGTGGAAAGAGGACCGTTGGCGGTAGTCGAAGTTTTCGAGTCGCAATTCACATTTTCAAGGAGCCAACTCATGGACCACGAACCGCAACTCGCCCAATCCGATCTGCATTGCCAACTTTCCGCCGATACGCGGATCGTACTGATTGGCTTGGGGGGAATTGGGGGGGCGGTGCTGCAATATCTGGCCTTGTTCCTGCATCATTTGCAACTGCCGTTGCGGCTGGTACTGGTGGACGGCGATAAGTACCAGCCTCGCGATTCCGCCCGGCAAACGTTTGGCACATTGGGCAATAAGGCCGAAGTCAAGGCCCGCGAGACGCTCGATCTGTTGCCGGAAAGCCAACTGACCATCGTGCCGCTGCCAGAGTATGTTGGACTGGAAAACATCGGCCGCGTGATCAAGGCCGGCGACCATGTGCTGCTCTGTGTCGATAATCATCCCACGCGCAAGATGGTGGCGGACCATTGTCACACCTTGGCCGATGTTGTGCTGCTCAGTGGCGGCAACGACGGCATCGAACCGCCCGACCAGCGCGGCACATATGGAAACGTGCAGATCGCCATCCGCCAGGCGGGCCGCGATGCGACCGCCCCGCTGACGCGGTTTCACCCCGAACTGGCCCAGCCTCAAGGCAGCCTGCCTGGTGATCTTTCGTGCGGCGAACTGGTGCAGTCGGTGCCGCAGATACTCTTCACCAATTTGGCGGTGGCCAGTGCCATGCTCTCGGCCTACTTTGCCTATCTCTGCGGCCGGCTGCACTATCAAGAGGTGCAGCTCGACATTCTGGAAGCCCGCATGTTGCCGCTGTTTCCGATCAAGCCGGAAAGCCTTTGGCAGTCTGCCACCGTGGACGCGTGAACCGCATTTGCCAGCAAGAACTGGGCACTCTTACGGCTTTGTCTCGCCGCCTGCGCCGGAATCATCTTCCATGCCTTCAATGTATCGGCGCAAACGCTCGACCTCGTCGGTCACATGCCGCAGCCTGAGCATGTTTTCCACCCGCTTAAGCAGTTCCAGCTTATTGACGGGCTTGCTGAGAAAATCATCGGTGCCGGCGTTGACGGCCCGTTCGATGTCGCCCAACTCGTTTAAGGCCGTGACCATCAGCACCATGATGCCCCGCGTGCCGGGCGATTCCTTCAATTGCTGGCAAACCTCGAAGCCCGATAGCTTGGGCATCATAATGTCCAGCAGAATCAGATCTGGCTTGAATGAGGCCACCTTGTCGAGGGTGTCGCGGCCATCCACGGCGATTTCCAGGTCGCAATCGACGCCCGCCAGATAGGCTTCCAGCAACTCGACATTGGTCGGGTTGTCGTCGGCGATCAAAATGCGGCTTTTGTTGGGCGGAGGCATGGATATTTCGGGCTGGCCGCCAACCGGTGGAACTCGCGGACCAGCAGGCTGGGGTTGAGGCTGTGGATCGGGCATCGGACTACGGTCGGATTTGCAAGCCGTGAATTATAGGACCAGCGGCATCCGCTGGAAATGGGCCGGCGATTGATTGCCACGGTTTGAAGGACATGGCCGGCGCGGGTTCTGTCGCGGGGGGACCGGCACCGCTACAATGCGGCACGTTCGGCCAGTCTCTGGCGGCAGCGGCTGGTTCTCAGGAAGTCCACGCACCTCTACCCTTGCATTTGTAATGAGCAGTAACGCCGATCAAGTCACCTCGCTTCGCTGGCACAAGTTTTCGGTCTTGGACGACGGGTTTGTGTGCCTGGTCGACTGCATGGGCGACGACCAGGCCGTGGTGCAGGCGGCTCGCGTCAGCTATGGCGAGGGGACGCGCAAAGTCTCTGACGATCGCGGCTTGATCCGCTACCTGATGCGGCATCGGCACACGACCCCATTTGAAATGGCCGAGATCAAGCTGCTGGTCCGCGTCCCCATGGATTGTTGGCGGCAATGGATTCGGCATCGGGCCGCCAGCGTCAACGAATACAGCACGCGATACTCCCTGGCGATCGACGCCGCGCAGCGCACCTCGCCCGACGAATGGCGCTCGCAGGCCAGCTCCAACCGCCAAGGGAGCGCCGGCCTGTTGCCCGCCGAACAAGGCGCGGAGCTGACCGCCGAGGAAACCGAGTTTCAGGACCGCGCCCGGCGGATTTACGAACACCGCATTGAATTGGGGGTGGCCCGCGAACAGGCTCGCAAGGATTTGCCGCTGGCGACCTACACGGAAGCCTACTGGAAGATCGACCTGCACAACTTGCTGCATTTCCTGGCATTGCGGATGGACAGCCATGCCCAGGAGGAAATCCGCCGGTACGCCGAGACGATCGGCCAACAAATCGTCGCGCCGCTGTTTCCGTTGGTTTGGCAGGCCTTCGTCGACTACCGGCTGCAAGGGACATTTCTGTCGCGCTTGGACCAAGAAGTTATTCGACGGCTGGTGGCCCGATTGGCCGCCAGTGGCCGCGCGACCGGCACCGAAGAGGATTTCTTGGCCGTTCAAGACCCCGATTGGGTCGAGCTGGCCCGCTCGCGCGAACGCGACGAATGCCGCGAGCGGCTGCGTTCACTGGGATTATTGCCCCCGGAATAGACAAGCGCGGACATTGGCTGTAGGAGGCGATTCCATCGCCGATCAGCGCGGATCGAATGGCGGTAATCGGCGATGGAATCGCCTCCTACAAGACTTCACCCTAGGACAACACGATACCACTATGAGTGACGCTACCCGGCAAGAACTGATTCAACTCAACCAGAAACTGCTCGATTCCATCGTCAGCGGCGATTGGAAAACCTACGCCGATCTGTGCGACCCCACGCTGAGTTGCTTCGAGCCGGAAGCCCGCGGCAATCTGGTCGAGGGAATGCCGTTCCACAAGTTCTATTTTGACCTGGGTGCGGGCGAGGGCCCGCGCACGGTGACGATGTCCGCCCCGCACGTCCGCCTGATGGGCGACAGTGCCATCGTCAGCTATATCCGCCTCAACCAGCGGCTAGACCCATGCGGCGAGCCAGTGGTAAAGCCGATCGAAGAAACCCGCGTCTGGCAAAAGCAGCCGTCGGGCTGGAAGCATGTCCACTTCCATCGTTCCGCCGTCGTCTAACCGCGGACATTGCTGTTCCTTACGGCGAACTCTTGGGTTCCGCCGGCGTCTTCTTGGCCTTGCCGGGCGATTCTTTCTTGGCAGGCTGGGGCTTTTCGTTTTCGGAGTCGTCGCTGGCCTCCTCGTCTTTTTCATCGGCCAGGCGAATGGTCACGACCGAGTCGGCATCAATGGTAATGGCCTGGCCGACGTTAATCTCCATCTTGAACTTTTGCTTGATCACCGCCTTGGACATGCGGCCCGCTACGTTGTCAAACAGCAGATAGCCGTCGAGTGTTTGGTCTTTCATTTCAATCTTGAACGGAGACTTCTCGTCGGGCGTGATCCGCAAATCGCCCGTGACGCCAATCCGCTCAAGGTCTTCCTCGGTTCCCTCGTAGGTGTATTCGTAGTCGGCCTGCATGGCGCCCAGCGGCGGCATTTCGGTCTTCAATTCCCGTTGCCAAGTCTCTCCCTTTTCAATCTCTTTCTTGGGCAAGGGCTGCGTCATCTGCGCCATCATTTCCTTCATCTTGGCGGCATTCAGCCCGCCGCCTGGCTGTTTGGGCAGCGAGTCAAAATGCTTGGTCAATTGCTCGTCCAATTCAAAATCGGAAAGCTCGCCGTAGGGCGACATTTTCATTTTCATCTTTCCGCCAATCATGGGGGTCAGCGCACTGGCCATCTGCTTGAGAACGGGGTTCTCAACCTCCAGCTCTCCCGGCTCGTCGGTGTCGAAGCTCACGTCCTGGTCGACCGGCGGGGGGAGGACCATCGCCATCTTGATGCGGGTGATCGACTGCGTCACCTGCGCCACGCCTTCCTCGTCCACGCTGTCCACGTGCATGGTCATTTCCATGCCCATGCTCTGGTCCATCTTGCCCAGCGCCCCCATATCCATCTTGTTTTCCATGTCCTGGATGTAGCGCAGCGTCTCTCCCTCCACAAACTTCATTTTCAACTGGGTCTGCCCGTGCGAAACACTCACCGCCGCCAACGCCACGGCCAGCCAACCCAAACCGCGCACCGATGCCATTGAAAAGCGACGCATGATTGCACCATCAACAAAGGGGAAGGAACGACCGCGCAGGCCGCACGGAATCGACCCCTCGTTCATAACCGCCCGCTAGGTAAAAAGCAATGAAAGCGAAAACAAAGGCAGATAGGCGAAAGAACGCTGCGTCCCCATTACCCTCTTCATCCTTCCACCTTCATCCTTCATCCCTTCCCCTACCCCGCCTGCTCCAGCGTCTGAGCCTGGTTCAGCTTGTTGTAGAGCGTCTTCAGGCTTATGCCGAGTTCGTCGGCCGCCTTGGGCTTGTTGCCCGCGTGGCGCTCGAGAGACTGGTGGATGGCTTGCATTTCGATCTCCCGCAGCGTGTACGGGGTCGCAGCCAGCCTGGCATGGGGCGGGTCGATGCGGCGGTCAAAGCGCCGCGGAAGATGTGCCTCATCGACGGGCAGATTGTCGCACAAGATGGCGGCGTGCTCGATGCAGTTGGCCAGTTCGCGGACGTTGCCTGGCCAGCGGTGCTCCGCAAGCTGCCGCAAGGCGGCGGGTGTAAACAATTCGTCGTCGGGTTTGATCGCCGGGCGAAACCGCTTCAGCAGGTGCCCCGCCAACAGGGCGATATCGGATGGCCGTTCACGCAGGGCCGGCAGGTGGATCTCGAAGGTGTTGATGCGGAACATCAAGTCCTCACGAAAGTCGCCATCGGCGACCATTTCCTCCAGCTTGCGGTGCGTGGCGCACAGCACGCGGACATCCACCGTGAAGGATTCGTTCTCGCCCACGCGGCGGATTTCTCCACTTTCCAGGAACCGCAGCAACTTGGCTTGCATCCCCTTGGGCAACTCGCCGATTTCATCGAGAAACAGCGTGCCGCCATCGGCCACCTGAAACAGGCCCACGCGGTGCTCGTCGGCGCCCGTGAAGGCGCCTTTGCGATGGCCGAACAGTTCGCTCTCGATCAGCGTCTCGGGCAAGGCGCCGCAGTTAATGGCCACGAAGGGCATTTCATTGCGGCGGCTTTGATCGTGCAGGGCGCGCGCCACCAACTCCTTGCCGGTGCCGGTCTCGCCGCGAATCAACACCGTCGAATCGGTCGGAGCAACTTTGCCGATCAGCTTGCGAACGTTGTCCATGCTGGGACTTTCGCCCACTAGCCGGGCCGAGCCTTCCAACGTGTCGACGCGCCGTTTGAGTGCGCGAAACTTGTTGGTCAGCTCGCGCTTTTCGGCCACGCGCTGCAGCAGCATTTCCAAGTCGGACAGCTTGCACGGCTTGCTCAGGTAGTCGAACGCCCCGTGCCGCAACGCGGCAATGGCCGATTCCACCGTCGATTTGCCGGTAAGGATGATGGCTTCGGTATCGGGCGACAGCGCCTTGGCCCGGCCCATGACTTCCACGCCCGACAGGCCCGGCATATCGAGGTCGACCAGGATACAGTCGTAGGTATTGCGTTCCAACGCCGCCGCGGCCGTCAGGCCGTCGGGGCAGACGGTGACCTCGTGCCCCATCCGCGGCAATTCCAGGCTCATCAGCCCTTGCAGGGTTTTTTCGTCGTCGGCAAACAGCAGCTTCAGCGATTTAGGCGGCTTGGTAGCGATGTTCCGTCTCCTTCACATGAAAAGCAGCCAACGGCAGAGTGACGCGAAAGCGCGACCCTTGGCCGGGACCGGCGCTTTGGACTTCGATTTGGCCGCCATGGTCGGCAACAATGCGGTAACAAATGGACAGGCCCAAACCCGTTCCTTGGCCTGTCCGCTTAGTCGTAAAAAACGGCTCGAAGAGATGCTCACGGACATCATCGGTCATGCCGCAGCCATTGTCGGTGAACACCAGTTCCGCCTGCCCGTGCCGTGGCGAGAGTTCGATCGACACCTGCCCCTGCTCGTCGACGCTGTCGAGCGCATTCGTCAGCAGGTTCAGCACCACTTGTTTCATTTCTTGCGAATTGGCCAGCGCATAAACGGCATCGCCCGGCGCGAGATTCACCTGTTTGCCGCCGTACTTGCCCATGTGCCGCACCAGGTCCATCATGCCCTGGACAAGTTCGCGCATTTCAGTCGGTTGGCGGCGGACCTCGCCCAAGCGCGAGAAGTCGAGCAACTGTTCGGTGATGCCTTTGCAGCGGAAGGCTTCTTCCTGGATCATCCGCAAGTAAGTCTGCACCACCGCGTGGTCGGGGTTTTCGCTGTTGAGGATTTCGGCCGAGCGCTTCTCGATGGCTTCGGCACAGAAGCTGATCGAAGCCAGCGGATTATTGATTTCGTGCGCCACGCCCGCCGCCAGGTATCCCACGCTGGCCAGTTGTTCGTTGCGAATCACCTGCCGGGTCCGCTCCCGCACCTGATGGTCCAGGTCGTCGCGAATCGAGCGAAAGCGGTCGGTCATGTCGTTCATGGCATTGGCCAGTTCTTGCATTTCATCCTTGGTGCCAATGCTGATGCGGTAGTCGAACCGCCCGTCGGCCACTTTGCGTGACCCCTTGACCAACATGCGAATCGGCCGAAATATCCAACGATAAGCCAGCACACCAAATACGATCAGCAGCGACACGGTCAACACGGCCGTGGCCCAGGCCAGCACGATCAACGCGCGGTACTGATTGCGCACATCCAACAAGAAGGTGTCGATCTCTTTGTGCAGCAGTTTGGGCAACGCCCCCGTCAACTGCTGTAGCGTGTCCAGTTCCGTATACAAATGGCCAACCTTGACCTGGTCCAACAGCCAGTCGGCATCGCGGTTGACTTCATCAATGCGTACCAGGGCTTTTTCGATCTCACGGACGTTTTCCCACTCGTGCGTGCTATCGCGCAGCGAGCTGCGCACCCCCTGGAGGTTCTCCAAGGCCTCGCGATAGCGTTGCAGCGACTGTTTGACATCGCCCAATTGTTGTCGGAACTCCTCGCGGGCCAGCCACATGTTGAGCGGCGAGGAATCGTCGAGCGTTGTCGCGTAGCGCCGTTCAGCGCTGATGGAACGCATCTCGCTGAGTGCCACTCGCAGGTTATTGGTGTGCCCGTTCAATTCGGCGGCGCGGGGCAATACCTCCAACCGCCGCTCCATGTCCTTAACCAGCCGGCGATAAGCGTACAGCCCGTGCAGCCCGCTCCAACTGAGCGTGCCGACGATTACCATCAGCAGGACCAGGGCGGCCAGCAGTTTTTTCTTGATGGGCCAACGAGCCAGCACTTTAGTCTCTCCCAGCCGCGCAATTCCTTCTCCTCGTCCGCGACAATGCGGACGTGTTTGAAGATTGCGGCAGCGCTAGAACTATTTTGTTCGGCACAAGCCAGATTTGCTCATCGGGCGGCGTGGCCGGAATTGCGGGGGCGGGAGTGTACTCGCCCAAGGCAGCCGGCGGCAAGACAAGCTAGGCGCAAGAAACTCGCCCTGCCGTCAACGCTAGCGCTGGCTGCCAGCACAGACAGAACAGCCGGCAAGGCCGGTGCTGACTCGGCGGGTTTTCCCAAAGCGCAGTTCGGGCCGTTCCGGTGCAAGCGTTTCCTGGCGGGTGACCGGTACTTGGCGGCTGGTGGTCATGCTTCGCCTTCAAACGCTCGATATCACACATCGGGGCGGATCCATTAGCCTGGTAGCACTCCGGCCGTCACTTGCATGAAGGTCCGAATTCGATGACATCTAAAACATGGAAACAAGTTGTTGCGGTCACATTGCTGACGGCCGGTGTTGTTGGCTGTAGCAGTAATGGCGGGCTGTTTCGGCGATTGGGCCGCGGCGACGATTGCCAGTCTTGTGACTATGGCTGCTGTGACATTTCCGACGGCGGCATGTACGGCGGAAACATGGGCGGATATGTCGATTACGGCAATATGGGCGGAAACTCCGGTGGATGCACCAGTTGCGGTCAAGGGCCCGACTTAATGCCCATCGGCGACGGCACAATGGGCCCCGGAACGTATGAGCAGCTTCCTAGCCAGCCGAACATTCCCCACGGCTTGCAGCCTACGCCCGCGCCGCGTTCGGCTCCCGGACCGGTTCGTCCCGGTCCCGTCGGTGTGGAATAAACGGACGACGACGGACTTTCGGGGGCGAAATTGACGAGGCCACCCCTATTTTTCATCCAGGTCGCGGCTGGTGGGCAGATCATCCAGGCTGGCCAGGCCAAAGATATCCAGAAACCGGCCCGTGGTACGGTAATGCAGCACGCGCGTGGCCGGGTCGGGCCGTTCGACCGATAAGAGCTGCCGCCGCACAAGTTGGCCCAAGACCGCGCCGCTGGGCGTGCCTCGCAATTTTTGGATTTCATCCGCCGCGACCGGCTGGTTGTATGCCACCAGGGCCAACACATCGACGGCTGCCTGCGATAACCGGGCCTGCTTGACACGACCCTGAAATTTGTCGCGAACGCGGCGATGTTCTTCCCGCAAGGCCAGCCGATAACCGGCCCCCTCGCTGATGACCGCATAGGGACGGCCCTCTTGTTCGTAACGCTGGTTTAATTCACCAACGAGTTCGTACACCTCGTCCGGTTCAACACCGCGCATCACGCTGGCCAGTCGCTCGGCCGCAATCGGCCCCCCCGCGGGATCGCCCACGAACAGCAACGACTCCAGAATTGTCAATGGGCCGATCTCGCATTGCTCATCGCCCGGTGCCGAGGCGAGCGAGTCGGCCTCTACGATCGGTTCGGCAAAGTCCAACACCACGGGTGTCGGCTGATTGGCCTGATCCGCCTTGACCGGGCCGCCATCGCTGGCGGCCTGAGGCTCGCCGAGCGCGGCGGCAAACGCGGCGCTCAAGGCATCTAGCGACAAGCCCTCGCAATCATCGGCGTTTTCGTCTGGCATGGAACCGACTCTCGCAAAACCCGGGAAGTTACGACCTCAATGCCTCAACTCACCCGCGTCATTTCAAACAACTGCGTGGCCTGCGGGCCCAAGAATCCCTCGAAACGCACGCTTTGGCCGCTGGCCGGGTCTTTAATATCGCCGCGCTCCGCCAGTTCAAAATAGGCGTACGTCCAAGGCATCTTGGAACGCTTTCCCCCTTGCCGGACATCGACATCCAGCATCACAGCCGCGGTCGCGGTTTGACGCAGCTTGCTGCCGGCGGCCCCTTCAATCTCCGTTTTCATGGGCACGCCCGCGGCGGTGAGCGCGGCAATGGTCTTCTCGATATCGTCCAGCGCGGGCACGCCGTGTGAATTGATCAATGCCGTGAAATGGTTGACGTTGTAGCCGTGGACCAGCACCCAAGCGGCAAACTGGCTGGCCTGGTTGACCGCCTCCACATCCTTGCGAGGGGGCAAATCCCACGGCAACTCTTGGATGTAGGCCACGATCTTCTTGAGCAATTTGCCCCGTTCGTCGGGCGACAGTTCATTGACGCCCGCCAGTGAGGCCAAGGTGCTATCGGAAAGGGGATCGCGGTGCGTTTGCACCGTGCGCAAGATCGTCTTGCGCACGTCGGCCGGCAGGTTCCACAATTCCAACTCGGAGATAAACAGCTTGGGAAAGCCGGCCACGGGGTGCTGTAAATGGACGGAGGCCAGTTGCTTGTCGGGGAACTGATAATTGCCCGCGGCCGCATAGCCCAGTGCGCAAAAGATGCGGGCCAGGCCGCTTATACCCACGGTGGGCCGCTGGCAGGCAATCGTGCGGAAAGCAATGTGGTCATTGACGAACGAGGCACCGGCCGCCGCCACTACCTCTTCGTACCGTTGTACGTATTCGACCCGCTGGCGGTAGCGGGTCCACAAGGCGTCGAACAGGGCCAGCGTGAATCGGTCGCGGTCGTCGCGGGCCTCTACCTGGCAGTGCGGCGCGCCTAATGCAGTCGTAGCGGGAGATGCCTTGATCTTCTGTTTCTTGGCTTTCGGCTGCGCATTCGTCGGCATGGGGTGGCTCCACCTGTTGGCCCGTTGGGACACGACTCGATACGATAGAAAGTATAGGGGCCAACGGCCCGCCGAGGAAAGAGAGTTCGCGGCAAGCCACCTGTATACCTCGAAGGAGGCGACCCAGTCGCCGAAGGAGCAGCGAATGACGGATTTTATCGCTCCCGCCAGTCCTCAACTGCATCAGCCAATTCCTGGTCCCCTGGCGCGGGAACTGATTGAAACCGACGAACTTTACACCTCTGCGTCATACACACGGCCCTATCCACTGGCGGTAAAGAGCGGGCGCGGCTGCTGGATTGAGGACCTGGACGGCAACCTCTTTCTCGATTTCACGGCCGGAATTGCCGTGTGTGCCACGGGCCATTGCCACCCCCGTGTGGTCGAGGCCATCCGCGACCAGGCAGGCCAGCTTCTGCACATGTGCGGCGCCGACTTTTACTACCCGCCGCTGCGCGATCTGGCGCGGAAGTTGGCCGCCATCGCGCCGGGCAGTTCGCCCAAGCGTGTATTGTTCACCAATTCTGGGGCCGAGTCGGTCGAGGCGGCGATCAAGCTGGCCCGTTACACCACGCGGCGTTCGTACATCATCGCCTTTTATGGGGCCTTCCACGGCCGCACCATGGGGGCCCTGTCACTCACCGCCAGCAAAGTCACCCAGCGCAAGCGATTTGAGCCGCTGATGCCCGACGTGCTGCACGTGGGCTACGGAAACTGTTTCCGCTGCCCCTACAATTTGACCTACGGTGATTGCGGCATTGAATGCGTGTCGTTTCTCGAGCGGCATTTGTTTCGCCAGATTGTCTCGCCCGACGAGGTGGCCGCGATCATTGTCGAGCCAATCCAAGGGGAAGGAGGTTACGTCGTTCCGCCGCCTGAGTATCACCGCCTGCTGAAGGAACTCTGCCAGCGGCACGGCATTTTGTACGTGGCCGACGAGATCCAATCGGGCATGGGCCGGACGGGCAAGATGTTCGCGCTGGAGCATTGGGGGATCGAGCCAGATATTCTTTGCCTGGCCAAGGGGTTGGCCAGCGGCATGCCATTGGGTGCCATCGTGGCCCGCGCCGAATGCATGCAGTGGGAACAAGGCTCGCACGCCAGTACCTTTGGCGGCAACCCCGTCTCGTGCGCCGCCGCGTTGGCGACGATTGAACTGCTGGAGGAGGGACTGACGGAAAACGCCCGTATTCAAGGCGACTTCTTGCTGAATGAAATGCGGCAAATGATGGCCCGGCACCAACACATTGGCGATGTCCGCGGCCTGGGACTGATGCTCGCCTTGGACTTTGTGGAGGATCGCGAAACCAAACAGCCGGCCACCGCGCTGCGCGACAAGATCGTGCAAGCCTGCTTCCGCCGCGGGTTGCTGGTGCTGGGTTGCGGTGAAGGTGCATTGCGCTTCTGCCCGCCGCTCGTCATCACGCGGGAAGAGGCGGCGACCGCCATGCAAATCGTGGCGGCGGCCTTGGTCGAAGCGGGCGCCTGATAGGCAAAGTTAAGAAAAAACCCGGAGACCGCCGCACTCACAAGAGTGACATGGCGGGAGGTGGGGAAACATTGGGATGTGAAAGAACGCGGGGAGGACGCGCCAGGACCGCGGGAGGGTCCATCGGGTCCGTTCTTCTTCTACCTTTCCCTTGAATCGCACGGGGTCTCCGGGTCAATTTGCGAACGCTGGATTATGTTCGATCAGGCCCGATTTCTCCAAGGCCACTATCGCCAGATTGTGGCGATTGGCGAATTGGACGACTTCCTGTTCGTCGATAATGATCGTGCGACCCGCTTCCACGGCCAGCACGCGGCCACCGGCCTGTACCAGGTTTTCCACTGTCCCCAGACCAATGGTCGGGACATCGAAACGCATGTCTTGCCGCGGCTTAGCAACCTTGACCAAGGTAAATCCGCCAGACTGGCACAGGGTGCCGGCGCGGGCGATGCAGGCATCGGTCCCTTCGATGGCTTCCACGGCGATCGTGGCACGGTCCTTGACGGCCACGCTTTGGCCAATATCGAGCCGCCCCATTTCCTTGGCCACGTTCCATCCAAATTCAATGTCGCGGCACTGCGCGGCGGTGGGGCCGCGGGCGGTCAGCTTTCCGTATCGCACGAGCAACTCCGGTGCGTAGTCGGTGGCGGGTTCAAAGCAAATTCCGTCGGCCGCGAATGCATCGACCAGGGCCGTCAGCAGCGTATCGTCCTTGCGGTCCTTTCGCGACAGCAACAAGTGCGGGTAGAAGCACTTAATGGTCCGCCAGTCGGGTAAATGCCGAATCCACAGCCCGCGGCGAAACAGCAAAGTCTTGTGGAACTTGCCCGCGAGTGTGGCGCGGGCCACGTTGTGCCGGTGAAAATATCGAATCGCCCGCCCTAATTTGCCAACGCCAATGGTGGCATAGTCGGCGCACCAATGGGACAAGCCGGGGTCGGCGTGTCCCTCGACACCCAGGCAATGCACCGCGAAGCCTTGCCGCGACAGAGCTTGGGCCACGACGACAGGGTATCTGCCCCATCCAGCCACCAGGCCAATCGGCCGCTGCGCGGAAGCACCGCTGCGAGGCGCGGCCAGTGGGGCAACGTCAGGCCGCGGCATTGCGCTCTCCCAGCGAGCGTTGTTGCATGGCGTCGATTGATTTTTGCAAGTCACGCATCTGCTGCCGCATTTCCGGCAATTTGCCGAACACGGCAATGCAGCGGCGCTGCTGCGACAGTGGCAAACCGGGGTAGCCAAACATCACGGCTTCGTTGGCTACATCGTTGCTTATGCCGGTCTGGGCGCACAAAATCGCGCGGTCGCCCACCTTGACGTGGTCGCTAACGCCAACCTGCCCAGCCATCACGACGTAATCGCCGGTCGTGGAACTGCCGGCAATGCCGACCTGCGAACAGAGCAGATTGTGCCGGCCAATCTGGCAGTTGTGGCCAATCATCACCAGATTATCGATCTTGGTCCCCTCACCTACCGTGGTTGGCCCATAAGTTCCGCGGTCGATGGTGCTGCCGGCACCAATTTCCACATCGGCGCCAATTTCGACATAGCCCAACTGTGCCGAAAGCGCATGCCGGCCCGCCACCTGACGGTAGCCAAACCCGTAAGCTCCAATGGACACGCCCGCGTGCAAAATGCAACGCGGGCCAATCCGCGAATCCTCATATAACACGGCGTTGGGAAAGATGGTTACATTCTCGCCGATCTGGCAGCCCGCCATGATCCGCGCGCCGGCATGGACAACGGTGCCTTTTCCAAGTTGCACGTCATCGCCGATGATCGCGCCTGCATGGACTTCAACCCCTTCGGCCAATTGAGCTGTCGGGCTGACGATGGCATGCGGGCTGACGCCGCCGTGGCTCTTACGGCGCGGCGGCCGAAAGCGCGTCACAATGGCGGCGAAGGCGGCATGCACGTCGTCAACTTGTACGGTGGGCAAATGGTCTGCCAGCACGCCCCGCGGCACGACAGCCGCCGACGCGGATGTGGCCTGCAATTCGCGCAACTTGGTAGGATCGTCGATGAAGGTGATTTCGCCCGGCTTGGCCCGCACGAGAATGTCGGCACCATGGATCGGCAGCGCGTGGTCGCCGGCCAACTCGCCCGCCACTAGCTTGCAAAGATCGCCCAGTTGAATCGGCATAAGACGGAATCCTTTCCGTAGCGGCGACAATCGGCAGCGCAATCCATTGCGTCCACTCGCATCGCGCTGTGGGCAATCTAATCCAGGTGCTCTAATTTCGGCAAGATCGAATGTTTGGTCCACCAAAAGTGTGGGGCCTGGCAAATTGCACGATCGCTCTCGGCGGCATCTATGCAGAGCGTGCTGTCGTTGCCTGCTTTGCCAGAGGGCCGCGTGGATATCGCTATCGCGGCCAATCGGCCTATCTGGTTAGAATCCGCCGGAACCCATCCGCGTGGCGTGTAGAAGCGCCGGCGGCCTTCGTGGACCGTTCGCCGCGGCGAACGGTCCTTGCGACTAACAGCTTCTGAAAGGGAGTCGGCAGGAAGCCATGAAAACCCCCATGCTCGCCCTCGTGGCCATGTTTGTGCTGGCCGGTGTTACGCAATCGGCCGAGGTTCGCAAAGCCGCCAAGAGCCGCTCGTCGGGCGAGGCTGAGTGGATCTGGTCGCCAGAACAGGCTGACGGCAAGGTTTCGCCCGCCTCCGCTTGCTGGTTCCGCAAGTCGTTCGAAATCACCAATCCCGAGGAGGGATCGGTCATCGTGGCTTGCGACGACCGCTACGAACTCTTCGTCAACGGCCGGCAGGCCGGAGCCGGCCAGGACTGGCGGACCATGGACACGTATGACATCAGCGAACTGCTGGTGTCGGGCCGCAATGTCGTCTCGATCAAGGGTGAGAATATCCGGGGCACCACCGCCGGACTGGTAGCGCGGGTGACGGTCAAGCGGGCTGGCGATACCACGGTAGCCCATTCGACCGACGCCACCTGGAAGACGTCGCTCGTTGAGGAACCTGGCTGGCAGCGGATCACCTTCAACGATGCAAAATGGGCCGCCGCGCATAGTTTCGGCGAATTCGGCAGCACGGCCCCTTGGGATAACGAAGTGACCGCCAGCAATGGCTCGGGCGGACGATTTTTGCTGCCGAAGCAGTTCCGGGTGGAACGCATCGTGCAACCCGATGAAGCCGGTGCGTTGATCTCCATGGCGTTTAATGAATGGGGCGATATCCTGGCATCGCGCGAGAATGGCCCGCTGGTCATCATTCGCGACGAGGACCAGGACTCGGTCCCCGAGACCCTCAGCGTGTATTGCGACAAAGTCAAGAATTGCCACGGGATTTTGCCCCTAAACGGCAATGTCTTCGTGGTTGGTACTGGTCCCGAAGGAGCGGGTGTCTACCGCCTGTCCGATTCCGACCAGAACGGCGACGTTGACGACGTCAAGAAAATCTTGGCCTTCAAAGGTGAAATTGGCGAGCACGGGCCGCATGGGCTGGTACTGGGACCAGACGGCCTGCTGTACATCATGGTCGGCAATTTCACCCATGTAGAAACTGGCGTCTCGCCCACCAGCCCGCTCAAGGACTACTACGAAGGCGACCTGGTGCAGCCGCGCTATGAGGATGCCGGCGGCCACGATGTGGGTATCAAAGCGCCTGGCGGCACGGTGATTCGCACCGATCTGGAAGGCAGCTTCGCGGAGATGTACTGCTGCGGTCTGCGCAACGCCTTCGACCTGGCGTTCAACCGCGACGGCGAGCTATTCACATACGACTCGGACATGGAGTGGGACTTTGGCCTGCCTTGGTATAGGCCCGTGCGGTTGAATCATTTGATTCCTGGGTCGGAATCGGGCTGGCGGAGCGGCTGGGCCAAGTGGCCCGACTACTATCTGGACAACCTTCCCGCGGTGATGGATACCGGCCGCGGTTCGCCGACGGGCATGATTTTTTACAACCACACCAAGTTCCCCAAGCGTTACCAGGGCTGCTTGTTCGCGGCAGACTGGTCGCAAGGGAGAATCGTGGCGTTGCGGTTTGAGCAGGCGGGCGGATCGTACGTTTGCGGCGGCGAGGCATTCTTGCAAGGCCGCCCCTTGAATGTGACAGACGTGGCCGTAGGGCCCGACGGATGGCTGTACTTCACCACCGGCGGACGGGATACCGAAGGGGGTGTCTACCGCGTGATCTATAGCGGCAAGCTGCCCCAAGAAATTGAGCCCGAAGGTATTCTGCGGGCCGTGCGCCAGCCGCAATTTGAATCGGCTTGGGCCCGCGAAGCCATCGCCACCATCAAGGAAGAATTGGGAATTGAGTGGGCCCCGGACTTGCTGCGGGTGGCCAGCGATGCGTCGGGACTGCCCGAGGACCGTACGCGGGCCTTGGACATGATGCAGTTGTTTGGCCCCAGCCCCAAGGTGCCCATGCTGGTCAAGTTGGCAAGCGACACTTCGCCCCCTGTCCGTGCCAAAGCCGTGGAACTGCTGGGGATGCATGTCGATACCGCCAATGGCGAGGAACTCACCGCCTTGCTAGGCGACAAGGATCCGCTAGTCCGCCGCAAGGCATGCGAGGCTCTGGTCCGCGCCGGCATGGACGCGCCCGTGGAAAAGATCTTGCCCATCCTGGCGGACGAGGACCGTTTTGTTGCCTGGGCCGCGCGACGTGCTTTGGAAGCCAGCCCTCCCAGCCAATGGCGCGAGCAGGTCTTGGCTGCCAAGAAACCGCGGGCATTTCTGAATGGTGCCGTGGCCCTGTTGACGGTCGATCCAACACCCGAGGACGCCCGCGCTATTCTCTCCCGCTGCGGCGAACTGATGCAGGGATATCTGGACGACGAAGCGTTTCTGGACCTGTTGCGTGTCATGCAATTGGCATACTACCGTGGCGAACTTCCCGCGGATGCCCTGCCTGAGATCAATACGATGGTCGCCGAGGAGTACCCGTCGCTCGAGCCAAGGATCAACCGCGAATTGATCCGCCTGTTGGCCAACATGAAAGACACTTCGGCCACCGACCGCTTATTGGAGGAACTGCGCGGCAAGTCTGCCCTGCCCGAGCGGTTGCACCTGGCGCTTTATAGCCGGTTTCTGGCGGCCAATTGGACCATGCAGCAAAAGATGGAACTGTTGCGGTTTTACGAAACGGCCCGCACCACGGAAGGCGCCGGATACAGCTACTCCCTGTATGTGGCCAACTTCACCAAGGATGTGGTGGCCGACTTGAACGAAGAGGAGCAGACGGAAGTCCTCAACCAGGCGCTGAAAATGCCCACGGCGGCGTTGAATGTCCTCTCGCGGCTGCCGGAAAAGCCGACTCCCGAGGTCTTGAACTATCTAATCGAGATCGACCGCCGCTTGAAAGCGCTCGATACGGAAGCCTCAAAGCAGTTGCAAATTGGCATCGTGGCGATTCTCGGTGCTAGCAAGCATCGCGACGCCATGACCTATTTGCGCGAACTTTTCGAGACCCAACCCGAGCGCCGCCATGTGGTGGCGATGGGTTTGGCGCAATCGCCCGGCGGCGAGAATTGGCCGCTCCTGTTGCGTTCTCTGCCGATCGTCGAGAACCGGGGCATCCCCGAGGTTTTAGTCAATCTGGCCAAGGTCGATCTCAAGCCCGACAACCCCGAGCCAATCCGGCAGGTCATTCTGGCGGGACTAAAACTCAAAGAGAAAGAGATGCCGATCGCCATCAAACTGTTGAAGAAGTGGACGGGTGCCGTGGTTGATTTTCCCACGCCCAGTGAAACGCCGCTCACACCTTGGCAAAGGTGGTTCTCCGAGGAATATCCCGACGCGTTGGAAGCGAAGCTTCCAGAGGATACGGCTGACTCGCGCTGGACGCAGGCGGAACTGACCAAGTACCTAATTGGCAAAGATGCCTTGGCGGGCAACGCCGTAAACGGCGCCAAGATGTTTGAGAAAGCCCAGTGCGCCAAGTGCCACAAGTTTGGCGGCAAAGGGGAAGGGGCCGGTCCCGACCTGACCACCATCAGCCGCCGCTTTCAGACTAAGGAGATCCTGGAATCGGTGCTGTTCCCCTCGCAGGTTGTCTCGGACCAGTACGCCACGAAGTCGGTGGAGACCACCAAGGGAGAAACGATCGTGGGCCTGGTCTCGCCCGCCGGTGCCGATGCGATCGTTGTGCTGCAATCGAACGCCGAGAAAGTCACGATCGCCAAGGAAGACATCAGCGAAATCATGCCGATCAAGAAATCGGCCATGCCGGAAGGGCTGTTCAATAGCCTGACCGTCGAGGAGATAGCCGACCTTTTCGAGTATCTGCAATCGACACCCTCGTCAGACACAGCGCGGCGGACGAGGTAGCGGCCACGCAACCGCAAAGTTGCTGCATTGCCGGCTTGAAACGCGAGTGGCTTCCCAATCCGCGCGGTTGTTTCGCATGGACCACTGAACGCGCCGCCAGCGGACAAGGCAAGAGCCATGTTGCTAGGTCGCCGCCACGGCTTGCTGCCAGCGGTCGACGTTCGCGGAATGGATATCGCGCAAGATGCTGGGTACGTCGTGGGTTAATCGCCAACCGGGGTAGTGCGATTGGAACTTATCCAGCCCGCTGATCCACCAGACGTGGTCTCCCGTGCGGTTGGCCTCGGTGTACGTCCAACTCAACGGGTTGCCCGATATTTCCTGGCAGAGTGAGATGGCTTCCAGCATCGAGCAGTTGCTCTGCCGCCCGCCGCCGATGTTGTAGACTTCGCCGCCGCGCGGCGCGCGAAAGAACTGGTCGAAGGCGGCGATCAAATCGGCGCTGTGGATGTTGTCGCGCACCTGTTTGCCGCCGTAGCCAAACACCGTGTACGGCGTGCCAGTCACCGCGCACTTCATCAAATAGGCTAGGAATCCATGCAACTGCGCGCCGGAATGATTGGGGCCGGTCAGGCAGCCGCCGCGGAAGACGCCCGTGGCCATCTCAAAATATCGCCCGTACTCTTGCACCAGCACATCGGCCGCCACCTTCGAGGCACCAAACAGACTGTGCAACGTCTGGTCGATCGACATGTCCTCGCGCACGCCGCCGGCGTACCGATGAGCCGGGTCGATCTCCCAGCGGGATTCTTGTTCGATCAGGGGCAGCCGGTTGGGTGTATCGCCGTAGACCTTGTTGGTTGAGGTGAAGATAAATACCGCCCGCGGCGCCGACTGCCGAGTGGCTTCCAGCAGATTGAGCGTCCCCAGGGCATTGACCGAGAAGTCTGTCTTGGGCTGGCGGGCCGCCCAATCGTGCGAAGGCTGCGCCGCGGTATGCACCACCAGCGAGATATCGCCGCCATATGTATTGAATAGCGGATCGATAAGCGAGTCGTCGCGGATGTCGCCATCGACGTGGGTATATCGGCTGCCCAGTTCCTGCTGCAACCGCCGCCGCTGGCCCAACGAAGAAGCCTCATCGCCAAAGAAGACCCGCCGCATGTCGTTGTCGATCCCCACGACATGCAGGCCTTGTTCGGCAAAGTGGCGGGCAGCCTCGGAACCGATCAGCCCCGACGAGCCCGCGATGACGGCAACGCTCATGCTCTGTGCTCGCTGGTTTGCAGTTTTCCACCTTTGCTGGCCGCGGGTCGCTTGGCTGCCGGCGGTTTCGTCGGACGCAAGGTGTCTTCCGGAACCGCCATCCGCACGCCCATGGCGCGGAATAGATCAACACCCAGACGCTTCCACTTTCGCAATTGCAAGGCAAATCCTCCAACCGCCGCCAAGCAGCGCAACCGGTCGACCGTGCCGCCCGGTGATCGCCAAGCCACCCCCAACTGGCCTAGCAGGCAGCGCAGTTGCCGTGGCGGGCGCAGACGCGAGGCGGACTTGCCCGCGATCCATTGCTCTTGGCCGTGCTGCGAGGGGATCCACGATGACTGAGCCGCATGCCAGCGCATGTAGAATAGCGCATCGGGAATGGCCAGCCAGCGTCCTTGCAGTGACAACTCCGCCAGAAAGACCTTGTCCGCGCCAAAATAGGGCCGGTGCAGGCCGGTTTGTAACATCGCCTTGCGCCGCGCGACTCCGTAGATGTCCAGGCTGGCCCCTTGGCTAAACAGCACCTCGCGAAAGCGCTTGTGCGTGCGCTGCTGGTCGGCCACCTTGGCCAACGCCGACAATTTGCCGCTGGTTGTGTGCGGTTGACCGTGCGGCAACGCGATGGATTGCCCCTCGGCGTCGATCTCCAGCCGCTCGCTGTGACACCAGGCGGCATCCGGATGGGCATCGAGCAATGCCACGCAGC
Source organism: Pirellulales bacterium (assembly GCA_050247075.1). GTDB lineage: Bacteria > Planctomycetota > Planctomycetia > Pirellulales > JBFWUW01 > JBFWUW01. The sequence goes on from JBFWUW010000001.1 coordinate 74,269, forward strand.
GGTCGACAAAATCGGTCGAGCACAAATCATCATGCGCGGCCCACTTGAAGTACTCGCCGCGAGAAAGTTCAAACGCGCGGTTGAAGTTCCAGGCCGCGCCGCCATTTCGTTCGGCGCGATGGTATCTTACCCGACCATCGCGAACCGCGTACTCCTGGCAGATCTGTTGCGTGGAATCGGTCGAGGCATTGTCGGAGATGACAATTTCCAAGTCGCGATAGGTCTGCCCTAACAAACAGTCCAGGCAGGTCCGCAGGTAGTTTTCCGCATTGTAGACCGGCAAGCCGATGCTAACGCGGGGCGCGGGCTGATTCATGGGGCACACCCAGAACATGGTTGGCGACGATGGTGGTTCGTCGCGAGAGTTTCTTTCGGAACGCGGATGTCGCCGTGGGGAGAAGTCTCCTGCAAGGGTGATCGGCGATGGAATCGCCTCCTACGTTTGCTAACGCGCCGCCGCGGGCTGCGCGGCCATGTATTCGTCGTAAATCCAGCGGTAGGTCCGTTCCATACCGTCGCGCAGGCGAATGGAGGGTTCCCAGCCCAGATACTTCTGGATCAAGGTGTTGTCGCTGTTGCGGCCATTAACCCCCTTGGGAGCGTCCAGCTTGTATTTCCGCTTGAGCTTGACGCCCGCGATCTCCTCGACGATATCGACCAGACCGTTGATGGTGGTCAGTTCCGACGAACCGAGATTGATCGGCTCCAAGATGTCGCCATGCGTGATCTGGTCGATGCCGTGGATGCAATCGTCGATATACATGAAGCTGCGGGTCTGTTGGCCATCGCCCCAGATTTCGATCTCGTGGTTGCCCGTGGCCACGGCATGGATCACCTTGCGAATCACCGCGGCGGGGGCTTTTTCGCGGCCGCCATCCCAAGTGCCGAAAGGCCCGTACACGTTATGAAAACGGGCCACGCGGGCCGCCAAGCCATAGTCCTCGCGGAAATGGCGGCACATTCTCTCGGAGAACAGTTTCTCCCAACCGTAGCCATCTTCCGGCATGGCCGGGTAGGCGTCTTCCTCCTTGAGTGGCGTGACGTTGGCATCGCGCTGTTTGTCGGCGTTGTAGACGCAGGCGCTGCTGGCGTAAAAGAAACGCCGCGTGCCGGCATCGCGGGCCGCCAATAACAGGTGGGTGTTGATCAACACGGACAACATGCACAGCGCTTTGTTGTTCTCGATAAAGCCCATGCCCCCCATGTCCGCCGCCAGATTGTAGACCACGTCGGCATCCTCGCAGGCGGCACGGCAAGCGTGCTCTTCCTTCAAGTCGGCGACCACGTTCTCCACGTCGTCGTAGACCTGATACCACTCTTCAACCGGTTTGATATCGACCGAGCGGATGCGGGTGAAGCCGCGCTGACGGAGGCTGCCAACCAAATGGCCGCCAATAAACCCGCCGCCGCCAGCTACTAAAATCAATTGATCCGACATGGAATTGCTTCTCCGCTGAAAGTGTCGCCGAAAGTCCGGCGTGAAATGGCGATTATTGCCCGCTAATTCCAGACTAATTCGAGTTGATAGCTTGTCAGCCCTTATTTTCCGATGTTTTCCGCCGGACCCGCAAACGCATTGCGTACTCGTTGCGCGAACAGCCGGGTTACAAACTGCGTGTTGGTCACCAAATAGCGCTTCCATAGCCGGCGTGGCTCTTGCCACAGCCGGAACAGCCATTCCAGCCCGCGTTGCTGCATCCAGGCTGGCGCGGTCTGCTTTTCACCCGCGTGAAAATCAAAGGCCGCTCCCACGCAAAGCTGGATCGAACGGATCCGATCGCGATGCTCTGCCGCGAAAATGTCCTGTTTGGGACAACCCAGTCCAATGAACACCAGGCCCGCGCCGCTGTCGTTGATGCGTTGCACCACCGCTTCGTCCTCTTCCGCCGTCAACTCTCGAAAGGGCGGCGATTCAGCACCGGCAATGACCAAGCCTGGGCAGGCCTGCCTTAGGTTCTCGCTGAGCCGTTCCACTACCCGCGGGCTGCCGCCGTAAAGGTAGATAGAGACCCCACGTTGGGCGGCGGCACGGCACAGCCTCATGGTCAGTTCAGGCCCGTAGACGCGCTCGCTGAGTCCAGCGCCGTAGAGCCAGTTGAGCGCCCACCGCACCGGTTGGCCGTCGGGGGTGATCATGTCGAACCGGTTGACCCGCTCGCGTAGCTTGGCATCGCCGCCGCAGGTCACCACGGCATGCACGGCATGGCACGAAACGACTCCCGATTCTCGCCGCTCGGCGGCATGCAGGATGGTTTGCACGGCATCTTCGTAGGTCGTCGGCGTCACGCCGATCCCGATGACGTTGAGCCGGGCCGGCCAACCGTGGGTGCCGAGTTGTTTCTCGGCATTGGGCGGGGCGCTGGCGGCATCAATCGTGGAAGCAGGCATCAGACTTCTCCAAGACTAACAGGCGCTGGTTTATTGCTACCCAAGGCGGCCCGGCTTTCGACCGCCTGGAGATAGATTTCCAATAGTTGTTCGTGGTTGCGTTCGGCGGTGTAATGCAGATCGAATTCTTGCCTGGCGGCCGTTCTTAGCGGGGCAAGCATGGCCGGGTCGCTCTGCACTCGGATGGCTTGTTCGGCCAAAGCGGTGGCGTTGCCGGCCTCAAAAAGCAGGCCCGTGCGTCCGTGTCCAATCAGTTCCTCGAAGGCACCCAACCGCGATGCAATCACCGGCGTGCCGACGGAAAAACCCTCGACCAGTGTCTTGGGGAAGCCCTCAAACCAGATCGACGGCATCACCAGGCAGGCCGCCGACTGCATGAGCGATTCGACCTGAGTGGAGGGGACGGCCCCCAGCCACTTCACGTTGGTACGCTCGGCGGCCAAGGCTTGCACCTGGCTGGCCAGCGGCCCATCGCCGGCGATCACCAACGGCAGGTTGACATCGGGCCTGCGCCAGGCTGCGGCCAGGATGTCGATTCCTTTCTCGGCGGACAGCCGTCCCACATACAAGGCATATCCGCCGCTGCCGTCGCCCACGGCTGGGTCACCGGTCACGAAATTTGGCTTCACGGAAATACGGTCGGCCGGCAAACCGCCGCGGGCAAACCAGCCGGCGGCCATGTGCGTCAGAGCGATGTAGCGGTCAACGTCTTGGCGGTAGGTTCCGCGCAGCCGGTTGAACGCCGACATTCCAGACACCACCGTTGAGGCGGCCAGGCTGTCGCGATAGCAGCGATGGATGATGGCCGGGGCCGCTATCGTCCGGCCGACACATTCCGTGCAGACGCGTCCGTTGCGCTGCAAGGTAGCCTTGGGGCAGATAAGCCGGAAGTTGTGCAATGTCTGTACGGTTGCCGCCCCCGCCGCCCGGGCCGCTCCCCAAACGGCTGGCGACATTAACGGAAACGTATTATGGAAATGGACGACATCGAAGCGCTCGCGGCGCACGAGCTCGCTTATTTGCCGGGCGAATTGGCGGTTCCACACGGTTTGGCCCGCCACCGCCAGCTTGGAGCGCGACTCGATCTCGTCGTTATGCACGGTAAAGGTGCGCACGTCGTGTCCGTGCGATTTTAGCAGCGACGTCTCATCGGCAAAGACACGGTCTTCGCCCCCTGGCTGCTGGTAGAAGTTATGGCAGAGCAGAATCTTCATGCCTGGCCTCCCTGGCACTGGCGTGCCCAATGGGATGCCAGCGAGATGCGGCCCGGTGCCGCCCGGTCAACGGGATCCTGGTCTTGGCGGGCGGACTCGGGCCTGGCGCGTTCGGCATGGGCCACGCCGAACGCCCCACCCAGTAAGACAAACAGAGGATTGGTGAACTGCAAGTTGTAGCCCAAGGTGTTATCGGTCAGGGAAGTCAACAACAGGGCTAACAGCCCCAGGTAAGCGCCGGCGAACGCTTGCTGGAGGCGGCCGTCGCTGTTGGCGATGGCAATCTTCAGCCTCCAGACTTGCCAGAACGCCGCGAATAGAAGGCACATCAGCCCCAGCGCTCCCGTTTCAAAGAAGACCCGTAGATAGTCGTTATGGCACTGATGCATCAAGGGCCAAACCTGCGGCACATATTCATAGGCAGTGCCGGTTCCCCAACCCAGCACCGGGCTTTGGCTGGCTTTCTCCAGCAAGAAGGGCCAGGCATCGAGCCGGCCAAAGTCGAGCATTTCTCCGTTGGCCACGTCGCTGAGCGTGCCCGATCCCGTATGAAAAAACCTCTCCTGAAAGATCGGCGAGTAAAACAACACCACGCCCACCACCGCGATGGAGGCCACGGCCAACGGCCGCAGCCAGACGCGGTGAAACAATGGATGCAGAATCGGTACGGCCAACAGGGCGGCGGTGGCCATGCGGCTGCCCGTGACAAAGGTCACCAGCAGGCACAACGCCCAGCCCGCCAGCCCGGCGGCTTTATCCTTGGGAAAAAGGGCGATTAGCGAACAGCCGAACAACGTGGCCGACAGGGCAGCGGCGCGGTTGCCTTGGTCCTTGACTCCCAGCAACCCAGAGGCATCGACTGGTACACTAATCAACAACACGATAGAGGCGGCGGCAAAACTGGCGAAAAGGGCGTTCAGTTGCCAACGTTGCCGAATCACCGACGATGCCAGCAACCCCACCATCAACGGCATGGTTAGTTGAACTGCCTCTTGCAAATTGTGAGGACCGATTCCTTCTCCCCAAACAAGCGAAGCCCAAACGAGCAGGGCCCAGGGCACCCAGCCCGCGATCGGCATGGTGAACCCGATCTGTTTGTCCAGTGCCATGCGCCCCAGCAGCAATAAAATGCCGGCCGCCAGGTAACCGCTCCAGACGAAGCCTGAAAGTTGAGAACCGCCCAGTGTCAGGCCGTCGGTCAAGGCCCCCACTCCAGCGCCCAATGGTACACAGCATAAGTACAACATGGAGGCCGTCATCTTGCCGGACGCGCGTTTCCTACAGGCCGCTGGCGGCGAGGCGATCGTTACGCTGCTCATATCGCGCCCTCCACGACACACTCCTGCGATCCCGTCCGTGTTTCCAGCGCTACGGCCGCGGTCAGCCACAGCAGGGTGACCACGCGGCTGGCGCAAGCGGCCAGCGGAATGGCCAAGGCCTGATAACGGCCGAACAGGGCCATCGATCCGCAGACCAACACCGCGGCCCCCAATACATGTGACACCGTGACCGAATTGGGCCTGCCGCGGCCGCGCAGATAGCCCTCTGCCAGCATGGCGCAGCCCGTCAGGGCAAAGGCCGGCAATAACGCCAGAGCCAAAGGGACGGCCGCCCGGAAGTCCTCACCAAACACCAGCACCATCAACGGCTCCAGAACGATAGCAAAGGCTACCGCCATCAGGAACTGAACGGCCGCCAAACCCGCCCCCGCCGCCACGATTTTCTTCCAGTGCGGGCTGGCACCGGGCCGCGCACCGACGTTGAAGGCAAACAGTTCCAGCGCGACCGGCGCGACGATCAGCAGATTAGCCGTGGGGATCGCCGCCGCGTAATTTCCTTGCGCGGTCAGGTCGGCCAGCCACAGCATCAGCAGCATGTCCAGACGGCCATACAGGTTGCCCACGACTATTCCCAAGGCATACGGCATCCCCTCGGCGGCCAATTCCTGGATGGGCGGGGCGGATGGTCCCCGTAGCGACGTTTGCGGGCACGCCAGCCATTGGATGGCAAAACCGGCGATCGAAGCCACGACCGTCATCGTGGCCACGGTTGCCAACGAATGCATATCGAGCAGCCATAACCCAATCAGCAGCAACGGCAACATGGCCGCCGTGGCCAAACGACAGATGTTGTACCGGGTGAAAGCACCCCCGCCATGGTCGACCGACGCCATCGCCAGCCGCATCTGTTCCCAGGGCAATATCAAACCGCACAACATGCACAACGGCATGAGGTGCTCTTTGTCCTTGGGCAAGGCCAACAGGGCCAGCAAGCAAACGACGGCCAACGTCCCCAGCCCGGTACAGAGACCGTAGCGCATGGCCGCGTTGCGCAGTTGTTGGTGCGACCGGTGGCTGGCGGCGGCGCGTCGGGCAATCGTCATTTGGCCGCCCCACAGCCCGATGAACATCAACAACTGGGCATAGAGCACGGCGGTGCCGTATTCACCGCGGGCGGTTGGACCGAGCAGGCGGGCCAGCACGGCGCCTTGCACGGCCCACAAGGTAAAGATGACAAACGAGGTGGCCACCGTGCGAATGACTGACTTATGCCGCGAGGCCGTTTCCCACAGCCATTCCAACCTGCGGCTCGCGGACGAGCGCAAGATTTCGCCGTTCGATGCTTCCAGCATCTTTTTGTCGGCGGCGGATGGCAGATGGGGAGCTAGCATGAACCGTGGTGGGTGATATTTCGATCGAAGCGGAATCGGCGATGGAATCGCCTCCTACAGTTGAATTGGCGAGAGCGGATATCGGCTGGCCCCTAGCGGGCCCCCTTTCGCAGGACGACGGCCGGCACGGTCAGAGCGATTAGTTTCAAATCGTGCCACAGTCCGCGGCTGCGGACGTACCGCAGGTCCATCCTCATCCACTCGACAAAGGTGACTTGCGACCGGCCCCGAACTTGCCAGATGCAGGTCAAGCCGGGTGTCACTTCCAACCGGCGGCGATGCCAACCGCGGCAACGGTTGGACTCATCCAGCGGCAATGGCCGCGGGCCTACCAGCGACATTTCGCCCCGCAGAATGTTCCAAAACTGGGGCAGTTCGTCGATGCTGGTCTTGCGCAGCCAGCGGCCAATCGTAGTGATGCGGGGATCGTCTTTCAGCTTGAAGGCAGGGCCATCTTGTTCGCTGCGGGCACGCAACTCTTCCTTACGCGTTTCGGCGTCGACGACCATCGTGCGCAGTTTGTACATGGTAAACGGCCGCCCGCCCAAACCGGCCCGCTGCTGGGCAAAAAAGACCGGCCCGCGCGATGTCAGTTTGATCGATAGCGCGGCCAACGCCAGCAAGGGTGATAACGCGACAATGGCCGTGCCGGCACCCACCACGTCCAGCGACCGCTTCCAAGCGGGAAGTTCCCTGGCGAACAGCGTTTCCAGAGCGTGCTCTGGCTGGCCGCCGACGGTGATCTCTTTACGCTCGGCCGGTTGCCGCTCGCGGGTTGATTCGCCGACGGAACTGTTGGAAGGGTACGTGCAAATCTCGCAAGCCGGTTGCGGCAATCCCGCGGGCCAATTGACCAACACGTCTTCGGCGACTCGGCTGGCACCCGCGTGGGGCGCGTCGAGCAGAAGGACTCCCAAACGGCCGCCATCCAACCAGCCGGCCTCATCGGTCGCTCGAATCCGTCGGCGGAGCAGCCGCACCAACGCACGAAGCTGGGCCTCGCGATTATGGCCCGAGCAAGTATAGATCAACAGCGAGAACACCACTCCTGTCCTGTCAGAGCGAGCCCGTTCGCGGTCCAACAGGGCCCGCATGTGGTCCTCTTGGTAGAGGCCGCGGATGAGAGTCGCTCTGGTCGCGAATGTTGTGGAGATTGCCTTCAGCCAGCGGTTTGCCATGGGTAGTTCAGCAGAGTGGAGTCGGCGAGCGGTTGGCAGGCTAGCCTTGCGGGGCTTGCCTGCCAGAAGAAAACTTAAAGTGCTAGCGACGGAGCCAACGGGGGAGTAATTCACGACGTTTGTTGAGGACCACGCCTAACAGCCGGGCCTGCGCATCGGACAGCAATTGCGCGCTCCTTTGCGCGTCTTCAGTGGGTGTCACTTCGGCTTCGACCACCAGGATGGTGCCGTCCAGGTTGCCCGCCACCGGTAAGGTCAGGCCGACATGGCCCACCGCTGGCAAGTCGATCAGCACCACGTCGAACTCCGCCTGAAGCTCGCGAAATAGATCCTGGCAGCAGACCAGGTCCGAGGCCGTGGCCGTATCACGGCGAGCCGTGCCAGCCGCCAGCAGCGAGATTCCGGACGGTTTGATTTTTTGCACGGCCTCCTTCCACTCGGCCTGCCCCGCCAAAATTTCCGCCAGGCCGGGTCCGCTCTCGCCATTCAGCCGCGTGTGAGCGGCGGGGTGGCGTAGATTTGCATCGACCAACAGCACTTTGTGCCGGTTGGCGGCATCGGCGGCCGCCAACGCCAGGTGAGCGGCCACGGTTGTCACGCCTTCGCCGCGGGCGCTGCCGGTCACCCCGATCAACCGGGGTGCCTGCTCGCCCAAGCTGTACAGCCGATTCCAGACCGCGCGGCAATGATCGGCCAACATGTCCAAGGCGTTGTCACACGGCGGTGCACCGTTACGCGCCGCGGCACTAGTGGGGGAGCGGGCGATCATGGGCTCCCTTCTTGTCTTTGGAAATGGGTTGACGAAAGCTTGCCCAGGGGAGTTCGCCCAGCATCGGCAAGCCCAAACGAGTCTCGATGTCCTCAGCCGTCTTCATCGAGCGGTCGAAGTATTCGGCCAACAAGGCCAGGCAGAGGCCCGAAAAGATTCCCATTAAGATCCCCAAGCCAAGATTGGTGATCTTGCTGGGACGAACAGGGTCGATGTCGATCGTCGCGGGCTGCACCACGCAAATGTTGGAAATACGGTTGGTTTCCAACGCCTGATCGATGCGCGCCTGCTCCAGGTTGCGCGAGTACGACCGAAACTGGGTGTCTTGTAGTTCCAGGTCGCGTTCCAGTTGAGTTATTCGCAAGGCATCGCGATTGAGTTGTTCCAAGTCTTTCTTGGCGTTCACAAGCTGCACCTGCAGCGTTTCCGCCCGAGCTTGCAGCGCGGCCACTTTGGTCTTGCGGTCCATGAGCTGCATCTCGGTCTCTTCATAGGCCTTGTTCTTGGCCGTTGTCACCGACGTACTCTCGGCGTGTTCTTGATCCAGGATTTTCTTGGCTTCGGCGATTTCGCGGCGAATCTCGCGGACTTGAAAGGCTTCATCCTTAAAGACAGACTTCAACTGCTGTTCCTTGAGCTGCAGTTCGTACAGACGCTGCCGCATCAGATCGAAGGCCTGGTTGGCCAGGCCATCGACACGCGACACTTCCAGCATGGGAGGCAATACCGCCAGACGTGTTTGCATGGATTCAAGTTCAGCGGCGGCCACGGCCAGGTTTGAGTCCGCATCGAGTTTGGCGTCTTCCAACTCGCCGAGCCGCTTCACCAGAATGGTGCGCTGTTCGCTGGCAGACGATATTCCCGTCTCGTCCCGCAGTTCGCGGAGGGCCAGTTCCGTCTTGCTGAGGCGCGTTCGCAAACCGTCGGTTTGGTCGGCGAAGAAATCGTGCGATCGGGGCGTGCGATTCAGCGAAATGTGATGCGAGAGGTAGAGATCGCTCAGCTTGTTGACAACAGCCTGCGCGAACTTGGGGTTGGGGCCGTCGTAGCGGAGCGTGATGACATTCGACTTCTTCGTAGCGAACACCTGCAGCCGCTTGCGCAGTTTGGTCATGGCGCGGTTGTGTGGCGTCGATTGGGGACCGGGACCGATTCGGCTCCACAATTGAGACAACCAACCATCGGCGGACGCAGACGATGCCTTGGCGGGAACCGGCGCAATGGTGGCCACCGGTTCTGTAGCGGCGTCAATGGCTGGCTTGGATTTGGCCGATTCCAGCAAGACCTCATCCACTGGCGCGCCCAAAATCGGCCCTGCGCCAAAATGATCGACGATTTGGCCTAGCAAGATATCGCTTTGCAGAATCTCAACGACCGAGTTGATCTCTTCCTCGCGCGACTGGGGTACGGCCAATACGGGCCCTTGGCCCATGGTGGCTGTAGGGTCCAGCACGGCGTTCTCTCGGCCCAGCCTCAAGAACAATTTGGCTTCCGATCGATAGGCTGGCTGCATAACGGCCGTGACCGCCACAGCCACCAGCAGGCAACAGCAGAACGCGCTTACCATCTTGCGTTTGTGGCGGAGCAGCATCTGCCCAATCTGTTGCAGCGAAGGGAGCGATTCTGAATTGGAATTCATGTTCAATTCTTTGGTTGGAATGTGCTTCCCGCGTCGGCCAGCATGTGCCGCCATCGTTCGCCGCCAACACCCATGTCCGCCAAGCAACCAGGACGATCTGTTTTAACTAAGCACCTTAAGTTACCTAGAATAACCATGCATCCGGCACACTTCAATTGTTTTTTGCTGCTAATTTTTCGTAAAGCTAATAGTGACAATAAGATGTGGTTGTGGCGACAAGACGGCCTGTTGAATCGGCCGGAGGCGAATTCCGTGCGGAATCGCTCCTGCAAGACGATTGGCCCTTCAAGTTGCCTCGACTCCCCAGGCTTGCTCGCTGGCCCGGTTGAAGGTCGGTACGGTAGAGCGTAAATTCACCCGCACGGCTGCCCGCAATCGACACGCGGTTAGCCCGTTTTCCACCTTCCTTCTTTTCAGAGGCGGCCCCTTGAAAATCCTGGTCACCGGAGGGGCGGGCTACGTCGGCAGCCACGCCGTGCGCTGGCTGGAAAAGGCCGGGCATGAAGTCTGGGTCTACGACAATCTGTCGCTGGGGCATCGGGCCGCCATCCGGCCCGAGCAATTGATCGAGGGGAACCTGGCGGACGAAGCCCGCCTGCGGGCGGCGCTGGTTGATCGGCGGATCGAGGCCGTCATGCACTTTGCCGCTTTTATCCAAGTTGGCGAGTCGGTGATTGATCCGGCCCGTTATTATGGCAACAACCTGACGGGTACGCTGGCCTTGCTCGATACCATGCGCAGGGCAGACGTCCGCAAGTTCGTCTTCTCCAGCACGGCGGCCGTCTATGGCGAGCCTACCGAAAACCCCATCACCGAGGACTCGCCCTGTCTGCCGGTAAACCCCTACGGCTTTACCAAATTGGCCATTGAGCGTGCCTTGGCCGACTATGCCCACGCCTACGGCATGGGCTATGCGGCGTTGCGTTACTTCAATGCGTCGGGCGCATCGGCCGATGCCACGATTGGCGAGGACCATCAGCCCGAGACCCATCTCATACCCCTTGTGCTGCAAGTGGCGCTGGGGCAACGCGAGGCCATCCGCATCTTTGGCAATGACTATCCCACGCCTGATGGCACTTGCGTTCGCGACTATATCCATGTCGATGACCTGGCCGCGGCCCATGCCAAAGCGTTGGAACAATTGAAGCTGGGGACGGGAATGTCGCTGAACTTGGGGACGGGCCAAGGCCACAGTGTGCAAGAAGTCATCGCTACCTGCCGGCAAGTAACAGGCCACGCCATTCCCACCATCATCGAACCGCGACGGGCGGGCGATGCGCCAGCGCTGGTGGCCAATGCCAACCGCGCCCGCCAGCAGCTAGGTTGGACGCCCCAACACGCCGACCTGCAAGACATTGTTTCCAGTGCTTGGCGCTGGCATTCGCGGCATCCCCGCGGATACGATGACCGAACCCGCACGTAGGAGGCGTTACCAACGCCGATTGTAGGAGGCGATTCCATCGCCGATTGACTCGTGCGAAGATGTCCCAATCGGCGATGGAATCGCCGCCTGCTGAAGACTTCACATTCGGTCGCGCCGTCATGCCCGCCATCTACGAACATGCCCACGTCGTCGCCCCAGACGAGATTGACATCCTGGGACATGCCAGCAACGTGGCCTACATCACTTGGATGCAATCGGCGGCGTTGGCCCACTCGGCCGCGCAAGGTTGGCCGGGCGAAGCCTATCAGCAACTTGGTTTGGGTTGGGTGGTCCGCTCGCACCAAATCACGTACCAGCGGCCCGCGTTGGCGGGTGACGAACTGGTCGTCCGAACTTGGGTGGCCAACTTCAAGCGCGTGACCTCTTTGCGGCGGTACGACATTCTCCGCCGTGCCGATGGCAAAATGCTGGCCAGTGCCGCCACCGATTGGGCCTTTATCAACTACAACACCCGATTGCCTACGCGCGTTCCGCCGGAAGTAATCGCCGCGTTTGAACTGGTTCAAAACCCCCATGATCCCTTTCTCTTGCACAACACCCCAGGACGGACGGCCGATCGCCGCGCCGCACAACCAGAATGAAACATGGCTTTGATCTATCGGGCCGCGTGGCCTTGGTGACGGGTGCTGGCGTGGGCATTGGCCGCGCGGTGGCGCTGGCTTTGGGGCAAGCGGGTGCCACCGTCGGCGTGCATTACAACTCCAGTGCCGATGCGGCGGCCGAGACCGTTCGCTTGTTGGCCGAACAAGGTGCCAAAGGCGTCTTGCTGCCGGCCGATCTGACCGACGAAGCCGCCGCCAATTCGGTCGTCGACCGGTTGCTGGCGGAAGCCGGCCGGTTGGATATCTTGTTCAACAACGCCGGCGCGCCGCTGGCCCGTTCTAGCATCGAAGATTGTTCCACCGAACTTTGGCGGCAAGCTCTCGATGTCAACGTGACTTCCGCCTTCTTCATCACGCGGCGGGCGATACCCCATTTGCGAAGTAGCGGCCACGGCAGCATTATCAATAACTTGTCGTTGTCGGTGCAGACGGGCGGAGCCGGCGGCGCTGGCCCCTACGCCGCCGCCAAGGGAGCCTTGCAAGTCATGACCCGCACTTTGGCGCGAGAATTGGCACCAGCGGTGCGTGTCAACGCCATCATGCCGGGTGTGATCGAGACGCGGCACCACGAAATCTTTAGCACGCCCGAGCGGATGGAAAACTACAGACAGCAGACTCCGCTGGCCCGCAACGGCATGGCCGAAGAGGTCGCCCAATCGGTACTGTACCTGGCCAGCGATGCCGCCAGTTTCGTCACCGGAGCACTCATCGATATCAACGGCGGGCGGTTCTTGCGCTAGCAGTTCAACCGCGCTTCTCGGTAAACTAATGGTCGGCAGTGGAATCGCCTCCCACGAACGGAAAGGGAGTTAAAGTCGCCACGAAGATGCGATCCGTGGCGTGGGCTTTAGCCCACGCGGCTGCCTTGCGTGGGCTGAAGCCCACGCCACGGCCGACTGCGATGGAATCGCCTCCTACAGCTTTAGTCAGAGAAACTTTACCAACCAGCATCGGCCGGAGGCTCACCTTGTTGCAGCTATTCGACGACCGCGTAACCAACCGCACTTTGCCTCGTCGCGAATTATTGCGCGCCGGCGGCTTGTCGTTGTTTGGCGGCCTGACGCTGCCGCGGTTGTTGCAAGCCGCCGAGAACGGCGGCAACGCCGGGCGCGGGCCGGCCAAGTCGATCTTGCTGTTCAACTTGTTGGGTGGGCCGTCGCACCAAGACATGTTCGATCTCAAGCCGGCCGCTCCGGTGGAGATCCGCGGCGAGTTCCAGCCGATCGCCACCAGCCTGCCCGGCCTGCAAATCTGCCAGCATCTGCCGAACCTGGCGCGATGGATGCATCGCGGCACGCTGATTCGCACCTTCAGCCATTTGTTCAATTCGCACGACCCGCTGCCGATCATGACTGGCTTTACGGACAATCGTCCGGCCGACCAGGCCCGGCCCGACGACCCGCCCGACATTGGCGCCATCTGCCAATATCTGGGGTTGGGTCCGGCTGATCTGCCCGGAGCGGTTTGCCTGCCATGCTTTCCGGGTTCGGGCGAAGGGGGCCACCGCCGCCGTGGGCCTTACGGCGGTTTCCTGGGTGCGCGGTACGACCCGCTGTTCACGCTCTGCCAACCATCGTTCGACCGCAAGCCCAACGTTAACTACTACGACCCCGTGATGCCGCTGGGCCAACCGCAACCGCCGCAGGCCGATGCCCTGCCCGACATGTCGTCGGTGCGCTTGGGGCTGCGCCGCGAGTTGTTGTCGCAGCTTGATGGTGCTTTTTCGCAAGTTCATCAGGCCACCGCCGCCGGCACCATGCATTCGGCCCAGTCCAAGGCCTTCGACATCTTGATGTCGCCCCGCACGCGCGAGGCTTTCAACCTGGAATTGGAAACGCCCGCCGACCGCGACCGCTACGGCCGGCATGTGACCGGCAACAGCCTGCTCATGGCCCGCCGGCTGGTCGAGGCGGGCGTGCCGTTTGTTAGCGTGCATCAAGAAATCTTCGAGTTTTACGGCCACTCCTACGACATGCACGAAAACAACTTCGGCATGTTGAAGGATTTTAACTTGCCGCTGCTGGACAAAGTGGTGCCGGCCCTGCTGGCCGATCTCGACGCCCGCGGCCTGCTCGATACCACACTGGTCATCGTCATGGGCGAGATGGGCCGCTCGCCGCGGGTCAACTCCAAGGCGGGCCGCGACCATTGGCCGCAGTGCGGCTTTAGCCTGTTGTTTGGCGGCGGCGTCAAGCAAGGCCACGTTCACGGCACGACCGACAAAATCGCCGCCTGGCCCGAGAGCCACCCCGTCTCCCCGGCCGATTTGGTTGCCACGTTCTACCATCTGCTAGGCATCGATCCCCACATGACCGTGCCCGACCGCGTCGGCCGCCCCATGCTCATCGCCCACGGTGGTGAACCCGTCCGCGACGTTTTGGCGTAACACGGCGGCACGCCGATCGTCGTCATTGGCGGCCGCCATTCGAATGGTCGCAGGCAACGTCACGGCCTTACCTGTTCCAAAATTGCCGTGTTTCGGGGGGTTGTGGTGCGGGTAAGCGTAGCCGCAAAGCTCCTGTCTTGCCGGCTTGATATGCGGGGCCGCGGACCATCTCCGTGACTGTCGCCGGGCCTGGGGCGTCCCAATTCACCGCCAGCGGCAAGGCGGGAGCCATGCCGCTACGGGGGGCCAATCGGACTTACCTGTTCCAAAATTGCCGTGTTTCGGGGGGTTATGGTACAGGTTGGCCTGCAAAAAGCGTGAATTTTGGCGAGTGCGCACCGCCAGCGCTCCGCGCGACGACCGCGTTTCAAAAAATATGGACAGGCCCCGTGACGCGTACCGGTCGGCGGTGGGAGCGGCGAGAAAGAGGTCGCTCCCAAAGTGGCCAACCAGCCGGCAACAGTGGCCGTAATAAGTAACCAGCCCGATCGACCGCCCGCCACGGCCATGCTGTTCGAGCACGCGGCGGACGACGATGCTGGGGCGGTTTAGGGGCTTCACGCCAATTGGACGTGCAAAGGCCACGTCCGCGCGCAAGGCCGGACGCTGGAAATTGTACAAGATATGCATGGTTTGTAAACTAATAAAATAGTTATTTAGAAGTATATTGTCTACGCCTGCTCAAGGGCCGGATGGCCTGCAAAGGCGGGCTTACCCGGCGCCTAGGGCCCCTTGAGAACCCCTGTCGCATCCATTAAGGTGCGCTTATGCATCCAGCCGAGTGACATCACCGGCTCCACGGCGGCCTAGGTCTCCGCAGCGGTGGAGTCCACGCGGCCAAATTCGTAACATACATTTCAGCAATATGTTAGGTCATCCATTGAGCCGCGATCGCCCCACGCTCAAACTGTGGGTGTCCCCTGGCTGCCTCCTTTTCGCAAAGTCAAGTCTTTGTCTATGAGGTCGAAGATGGCGATGCTCGCAAGTACTACGTGTCCCCTTGCCGCATACGCATGGGTTCTCAACTGGGCTCCCTGTCGAAGCGATCATGGGAACGCTGTTAGATGGCCCAGCCAACATCGCCAAAGACTCATTCGCTCCTAACCAGCAGTTCAGCCACTTCCTGGCGTGGGTGATCGCCAAGCATGCGAACTCGTCTGCAGAACTACTTGCCGAAGCACAGCGTCAACATAAGGGGTACGTGTACATACTTGACATGCGGACGGACACTCCCGATGGTCCTGTGCCGCCCGAAGACATCATTGGCGGCTTCGAAGTCGCAAACGGCAAGTTGTTGCGGTTTCATTCGTCACCGAATCATCAGTTGCTCTCGGATCGGGGCTTTATGCAACTGGATCAGTACTTCAATGCGTGTCTTGTTAATGAATTGGTCGTCCGTTCGCAAAGAACGGCAGGCCAGGATGCCCAATAGCCGCCTAACAAACAGTTCAACCCGACATGGGAGCAATGGGGACAAGAGGGCGGCCTGGGCCGGGTCGCCCCGGGCTATTGCTCGCCCAGGGCTCCCACAAATCCGGATCCGGACGTGCGGAATTATCGCATCCGGTTCCTCAAGTAACACCCCCGCTTCGCACGTGGTACTCCATCGAGGGAGTTACCACACGCGAACCCGCGGTTGAAAAAACGACCGTGGATGGCCATAACGCCATCGTCGGGTGACGTTTCGCCAACTCGGCGATCCGCCGTTGTTGCGTATACACGCGGTCGGAGTCCGATGTCTCCGGCATGTTTCCCTCCGGCAGTGTTGTTAGGATTCAGTACGAAATAACTTCCCCATCGGAACCTCCCTCTCCCTCTGGGAGAGGGCCGGGGTGAGGGTTTCGTTGTTGGCGGCCATTTCGCCACATCCCCCTCTCCCCAACCCTCTCCCGGAGTACCGGGAGAGGGGGCCAAGAGGGGAAGTTATTTCGTACTGAATCCTTACCTGGTGCATCCCTTCCCTCCACCGGGTCCTCGCGGGCACGAGTTCCCCGGCTTCCTCGGTACTACGAAGCACTACGACTTCCCGTGGCCCGTCTCGCCGCACTCCGTTGCCTTCGCGCGGCGATACCTCGGTGACGCTCGCGGTTTCGCTCTCGCCGGACAGCGAGTGGTCGCCCGGCAACCCCGGAGCTGTTCACGCGGCACCCTCGACCGGCGATGATTCGAGGAAACCACGGCATCTCCCACGTTCTTGGGCAACCCTGGTGCCATTGCCCTGGTCTCCGACCCCGGCGGACCCAACGCACCAGGCCCTCTTTCTTACGGTGGGTCGGTGTGGCCCCCGCTGTGTCCAAGACGAAGGCGTCCGCGATAAACCTTTCGAGGCTCAATCACACGGCTTTGGCACTTGCTGTCTACGCTTCGCAGGGCGGGTCGCCCCGCCAACCACGCAAGACTCGCTTCCGGCCGCTGGCCAGGCACTACCGGACGGGACTGGTTACCCGCGGGGCTGCGTTAGAAGGTTTCGGAAATCACGTCATGTTATTCCTCCTCCCTCTCCAAGCCTCGTGGCGCAAGGACAGCCAACTGTCGCTCTGGCCAGGTTGGATGGTCCTAAGGCGCGAAGCAACACAAGTCCATGCTTTTTCGCGGTAATCCGGCAACGGTTCCCGTGCGATCAAAGGATGGGCGGCCCCACAGGGCGTCCGATAAATGTTCGACAGCTAACGCATGCGGGCGGCAAATCGACAAGCTCGGTCGAAAAATGGACACCGCGCCGCCATCCGTGTTAAAATCGACGCCGTCGTTTGAGTTTCGATTTGATCGGCCCGCCAATCCCACCCACCTGTTACCCGCCAATCGCCCGGAGCGGCCCATGCTGGATGTTGGCTCATTCCAGGCCAAGACTTGCGGCGGCGTGAATCGCCGGTCGTTTTTGCAGCTTGCCGGTTCTCTGCCATTGGCGTTTGGCCTGCCGGGCGGGGCGGCCAAGGCAGTCGAACAGCGCAAAGCCAAGTCGGTCATCTTTGTCTTTTTGTGGGGCGCGCCAAGCCATTTGGATACCTGCGACCCCAAGCCCGAGGCCCCGGTGGAATACCGCGGGCCGTTCGGGGTTATTCCCACTAGCACTCCAGGCGTTCACTTCACCGAGCTTGTTCCTCGCATCGCCAGCCGCAGCGACCGCTACTCCCTGGTCCGCACGCACGTCACCACCGCCCCTGGCCACCCCGATGCCGGCACGGTGGCACTGACGGGCTTTGCCGAAATTCCGGCACCCGTCCAGCCCAACTTTGGCTCCATCCTTGCCAAGGCGCGAGGCAATCAGGCCGCCCTGCCGCCGTTTCTATCGCTGACCAGCGGTATGCTGGCCGATAGCGGCCGCAAGATTGAAGGCTTTGGCGGCGGCGCACTCTCCGAGGCCTACGACCCGTTCCTCGTCGGCTGCTCGGAAAAAGGCGAGGTTAAGTTCTCCGCGCTCAAACTGCTCGACGACCTTAACCCACTGCGCGTGCAGGACCGCCGCAAGCTGGTAACGTTGCTCGATGCCTCTGCCCGCCAGGCGGAACTGGCCGGCCCGCGTGCCTGGTCGCGAAACATGCAGTCGGCCTATGACTTGCTGTTGGACCCAGTGGCGCGGCAAGCCTTCGACCTGACGCGCGAGGACGCCAACACTCGCGCCCGCTACGGCTACACCACCTTTGGGCAGAGCAGTTTGCTGGCCCGCCGGCTGGTGGAGGCGGGCGTCCCCTATGTGCAGTTGAATTACAGCCGGCACCCCGAGGCCATCAACCCCGGCTTCGAGTTCGGCTGGGATACGCATATCTACAACTTTGAACTGTTGCAGGACCAGCACTGCCCCATTTTGGACCGGGCGTTCTCGGCCTTGCTGGATGACCTGTACGACCGGGGGCTCATCGACGACACGTTGGTGGTGATGATGGGCGAATTCGGGCGGACCCCCAAGATCAGCCCGCGCGCCGCCCGCGACCACTGGCCGCAGTGTTACTTCTCCATTTGGGCAGGGGGCGGCGTGCAGCCGGGCCGCGTCATCGGCACTAGCGACAAGTTAGGCGAGCATCCCTCTGGCGAGCCGATTTCGCCCCTGATGGTCGGCACCACCATCGCCCACCTTGCCGGTATCGACACCCAAGCTCGGGCTGAAATGAACGTCCTCACGGGCGGCAAGGTGATCGATGGCTTGTTGTAGTTCTTACTCCCTTTGTCTCTGGGAGCGCGCCGGGGCATTGGTGCGCCATGGATGCGCCGCACTACCATTGGCGTTGCTTTTGGTCGCTGGCGCACTCTCCGCCGAGCCTCTTCAACTCACTCAAGACGGCCGGCTGAAACAAACGCCGGTCTTTCGCGAAGCCGGCCGCGAAGTCGTCTTTGTGGAAATGAACGATCCGACCTTGTTTCAACTGCGGCGGCTGGTGTTGGCCGACGGCACGAACGAGCCGCTGCATCCCAAGGCGACGGCGTCGGAGTTTGAGCCGTCGTGGTCGGCCGACGGAGAGTGTTACGCCTTTCTCAAGCTGAAAGGCGTGCTGACGATTGGCATTTCCGTTTGCGACAAGGCCGGCGCGGAGCTGGGGGAAATCCCCGCGGAGCCGGGCTTTTTTGGCTATCGCTCGCCGGCGGTCTCGCCCGACCGCACGCGGGTGGCGTACGCCTTTCCGCTGGGTGGGGCGCAGCAAATCTACGTAGCCGGCCTTAAGGGAGAGAACCGCCAGCCGCTGACAGATTCTCGCGGCATCAACAACTGGCCGCATTATTCGGCCGATGGTCACGGGATCGTGTTCAGTTCCAGCCGCGACGGCAACTACGAAGTATACCGCATGAACGCCGACGGAACCGACCAGGTCCGCCTGACCGACAGCCCCTATCAAGATATCCGTCCGCGGTTCTCGCCGGACGGCCGCCGCATTGCCTTTACCAGCCACCGCGACGGCAATCCGGAGATCTACCTCATCAACTCCGACGGCTCCTTCCCCCGCCGCATCACCCACAACCCCGACCGCGACGACTACCCCGCCTGGCACCCCGACGGGCAGCAGCTAGTCATCGTCAGCGAGCGGGAGGGAAAGTCCGAATTGTGGTTGGTGGATGTAGGGGAGTGAACAGCCGACAACGCCGGCGGTTAGGGCGCGGCCGCGGGTAAGTGTCGGCCATTGGGGGCAGCCATCTTTTCGCGCGAGCAGCCTGGCCGGTCGCAAGGCCTGATGCAACACTTTTCTCGTTAAAGCTTTGCAACGGCAACACGGCGGCGAAAATGACGGGTGAGCTGCTTGACATCGTGAATCGGTATTCGTCATTGTCGGAAGGGGCTGGCATCGCGGCAGCCGATGACGACCGCCCCGAGTGGCAACTGGCGATCGCGGCGTCGCGGGCCGATCTCGCCAACGATTCAGAGTCAGCCATCCGCAATCTCAAGGCGAACGAAGCGATGTAAGTGGCTGGTTGATCGAATCGTCCGATGGTGGCGTCTATTTGTCCGCGTATTGCAGGCTTTGGGGCCACCCGGCCCATAGGGCTTCTCGCATTGCCGATCACGTGAAGCTGGCGCCGATGCCAGAGGCGAACATGGACAGGGCCACAACATCGCCAATTTGTACCAGAGTGGACGGAATACGAAACGTACCGACGTAATCATCTTCCCCACGAGCAATAGTGCTTGTTGCCAATCTGGCTGCAAAAGATTGCCGGCCTGACGGCACATTGTCCGCACTGCCTAGCGGAGTTGCGGACACATCTCGCTCAACACTGCCTGGCGTGTGGCGGGGATTGGCACGCGCCGCCGACGAGCCGTTGAGTGATCTAAAGGCCAAGCCAATTCCGCCGTAGACGTTCAACCCGCGGTTAGCGGGCTGGCAGCTCGCTCTTCCAACCGCTGTTACGTGCCTGGTAGGGGCGACCGCCGCCCGTAGAGGCCGCGTCGGGCGTGGGGGCGTCAGTTTCGCCTTCGTCCGTTCCTGGCAACGCCTCGTAGTCGATCACGGGCGGCAGGGGCGTTACCGGCCGATCGTAGTCGGCTGGGGGCGAGGAATAACGTTCGCCCACTTGCAGCGGCCGGGGCTGCTTGACGAGCGGCTGGACCTGTGAGGGAGTTACCAGCGGCTGCCGGGCACGAGCCTCGGGCTGAGGCTGTGCCTCGTAGCGGTCTTCATAACGATCATCGTAGCGGTTGGCCACACGGTCTTGCGGAGAGGCAGCGACCGGCTTGACTTCGAGCGGCTGCTCGACACGCGGCGCCGATTGCGCGGCGGCGATGGCCTGCTGCTGGTTGATGGCGTTGAGCCATTGGCGGGCTTCGGCCAGTTGGGGATTCTTTTGCAAGGCCAAGGCAAATTGCTCCGCCGCGGCTTGCGGCTGGTTCGTCTGCGATAACAAGTAGCCCACGTTGTAATGGGCCACGTCGGCCGGATGGACCGCCGCCAGGTGGGCATAGGCCTCTTGCGGCCGGCCGATATCGACCAGCACCGTGGCCAGATTGTTGCGGTAGAGCTTTTTGTCGGGTTGCAGCTTGACCGCTTGCTCCAGACGCTGCGCCGCCTGTTGCAGCCGTTGTGGAGATTGTTCGGCATGGCCTTGGCGGGCCAGGCAGAGTCCCCAATCATTGCAAATGGCGGCGTCTTTGGGCTGGGCCTGGTCGGCCCGCTGGTACAAGGCCGTGGCTTCCGTAAAGCTGTTTTGCCGGTCCATCAGGCGGGCATAGCCCATCAGCGCCGGCACATGTTTAGCATCTTGCTTCAAAGCCTTTTCGTAGGATGCCGCGGCTGCCTTGGCATTGTTGCCGCGTTCTTGCACCGCGGCGACAGAGACGTAGAAGTTGGCGTCGAACTGTTTGGGCTTGGCGAACACCGACGTGGGGTCGTTGGCATCGGCCGGTGGAGTGCTGGCGACCGCCGGATCGGATTTGAAAGGTTTGGAGACCGCGGCAGTGAACTTAGACCAACTGCTGGGCGGCTGGGCGGCGTACGGGTTGGGGGCCGACTTGTTGCCGGCGCAACCCGTCCCTAGCCCGCCAGTGGCGAGTACCAGGCCCCAGACTACAAAGGTATGAAGTCGCACTACCACCCTCCCTGGTGCAGTTGCTCCGTTATCCGAAACTACGCGAAAAACGGCGCATTTCGATCCAATCGGCCACTTCTAGAATCGGCCAAACGCAACCAGTGACTGCAACCGAACTTGCCTGGTACGCCGATTCTTACGAATTTGCCGAGGGCTGTGCTAGCTGGCATGGCCGGCCGAACGGTCCGATTTGGCGGAATCGCCGGCTTAAGTTACTTGGGCGGCCGCGCAGACCATGTTGGTGAAGTTGGCGTGCCGGCTATCGTTGAAAGTGAGCGGCTGCGTGGTGAGCAGGACCGCGAACTGGTCGCGTTCGGGGTCGATCCAGACCATCGTGCCGGTGGCTCCCCAGTGGCCATAGGCGGAAGGAGAAAGCAGGTCGCCAAAGGTTTGCGTGTCGTGCGGCCAGTTCAACCGCCAACCCAAGCCCCAGGGGCGGCAGCGGCGGTCGGCCTCGGGCATGTCGGGCATTTGCGCGAACTGGTTGGCTGCCATGGCTACCACGGTTGGGCGGCTCAACAGCCCCTCTTGGCCAGCATGGATTTGCAACAAATGCTGGCACAGCTTGCCCCAATCGGCCGGTGTTGAAAGCAACCCGCCCCACGGCGCGCCCAACCGCCGCCAGTAGGCCTGGTTCCACACGCCGCTATGGGCATCGCCGGGCAACCGGACTTCGGCAATCCGATCTTGCTTCGATTCGCCCCCCTGGGCGGCTTCCCACTCGGGCGGCATGCCCAATACCGTGTCATGCATGGAAAGCGGAGTAAATATCTCATCCTGTAGAAAGTCGGCCAAGCGCCGGCCTGACACCTGATGCAGCACTTCCGACAATACGAGCGATCCCATGCTTTGATACTGAAACCGCGTCCCGGCGGCAAAGTCGGGCTTGAGTTGATAGACCCCACGCAGGAATTCATCGAGCGGTGCCGATTGCGCCCGCAACTCGGCATTGTTGGGCAGCATGTCGGGCAGGCCCGATGTATGCGTCAAGCAATGGGCAATCGATATGGCCCTTTTTCCTTGTCCGGCGAAGTCGGGCAGATAGCGGGCGATACTGTCAGTCAGCTTGATCTCACCACGTTCCACCAACAGCATCATGGCCAACGCGGTGACCGGTTTGGTGGGTGATGCAATCAAGAAGATCGCATCGTCACGCACGGGCGGGCTATCCGCCGCCACGTGCTGCCGCCCAAACAATCGGGCTTCTTCCACCTTTTGTGAACTGCCGACGACCGCCCCAGCAGCCGGCCAGCGGCCTTCCTCCGTCCAGCGGTGCAGGGTAGTCCAAACAGAATCGAGAGACATGGGGAAAGGCGAAAGGATGAAGGCGAAAGGCGAAAGGATCACCGCTGCAAACTGAATACCGAATACTTCACGCATTCCTTTTCAGCACGACAATCGTTAAATCGTCACTTGGCCCGGGGGGACCACAGAATTCTCGCACGGCCTGGTGCAGGGCCGCGACCATTTCTTGCGATGAAACGTGTTGGTGAGCGGCGATGACGGATAATGCTCTGGCTTCACCAAACTGCACGCCAGCGGTGCTTTCGGCTTCCAGGATACCATCCGTCATGGCCAGCACCAGTTCGCCGGGCGCAAGTATCTGCCCGCGGCCAGATTTCCATTGGGCGTCCGCCATGACCCCTAGGGGAATTCCCTCGGCTTCCAGATGGCGCACGGTCCCATCCTTGCCGATGAGGTAGCCCATGTGGCCGGCCGTGGCGAAGTCGAACAGGTGCCGGGCTGGGTCGAGCCGAAGCAAGAACATCGTGACGAACCGCCGGTCTTGCGCCTCGCCAATCAGGCAGCGGTTCAGATCACCGCACAATTCGTCCAGATCGGGCTGCGTCTGCGAAAGGGCCCGCAAATAAGCGCGGGTTTGAGCCATAAAGATGGACGCGCCGATATCGTGCCCGCTGACGTCGGCCACGACGATTCCCCACTGGCCACCAGCCATTGGGAAAAAATCGTAGTAATCGCCCCCCACGACAACAGCCGGATGCGATACGCCCGCCACATCGAATCCATCGATGGCGGGTGATTGGCGCGGCAACAGATCTTGTTGCACATCGCGGGCGACGCGCAATTCTACTTCGGTGGCGCGCAGTGATTCCTCGGCCTTGCTGACCCGCGTGTAATCCAGGATCAGCCCGGCCAGCGGCACCAGGTATGCCAATACCTTCAGAAAGCAAGCCGAGTTAAAGTGATGGCCGTATAGTTCGATCGCGCCGAGCGCCGCGTGCAGTTCGGCGGAGATTTGCGGCACCAGGCTGACCATCAGGGCGTGGGCAAACAAGCTGGGATGCCGGCGATTGAATCGCGGCAACACGATGGCCGATAGCAAAAACAGCACCAGCGGCGGCACATCCCAGGGGCGAGGAATAAACGCCTGTGGATAAATGGCGGTTGGCAATACTGGCAACCTAGCGCAGCCCTTGACGATCAGATAGGCCAGTACTCCGTACAACGCGGTCAGCGACAAAGCCCAGCCCAGCCCCAATTTCCTCCGTTCAACGGCGCTGGCCTTGCGCCGCAGCGGAATGAGCGAGCCGACGCACATGATGCCGGCATTGAAGGTTCGGGAAATGGCCCAGGTAAACGGCACGAAGTGGGACATGTTGGCCTGAACGTCGATCAGGCTGGCGGCCGCCAGCGTATTGAAAGCGTCGATCATGCCTGGAAAGAACAGCGCCGCGCCGATGATCGGCGTCGTCGAATCGCCCTTTACCCGGTAATGCACGATGGCCAATACCACCGTCACCAATGCCACGCAAAAGGAGGTCCATTCCAAAATGGTGTGTATTAAAACGCCGCGAAACAGCGGGGAGAAAATCTCCGTGCCCGCTTCCGGCTTCCATTGGTTGATGCCGGCCGGAACAGCATTGCCGGCCACGGCGGAAATGTCGATGCCGCACCAATGCAGCAACGACGGTGCGGCTGCCAGCAGGCACACGGTCCAAACCAGTGAGCGCGGCAGCCGTGGGTTCTCTCCCCGTTGATCTTCCCGTATGAGGTGTGCCAAAGCCAGTCCGCTCCCAGCGCGCGAAGTACCGTTCGGCAGACAGGCTATCGGTTCCGCGGGGCGTAGGCTAGTGCTCGCGGTCCTCACAGCCGAGATTGAGCAAGCCCGAAGGAAACCGGCAAGCACCGTGTCTTACGGCGAAACGGCTGTTTCCAGCTCGGCACCCAGCGGAACGGACATGAGCACATCGGGTTCCAGGCCGAGGTCGCGGCCATCGCTGCCGGAGGCCCGGGCGGGATTGCCGCCGACTTTTAGGTCAAGCAGGTAATCGGCCGGAGTGAGCGAGTTCAGCGGGCGATTGGCGGCCGGTGTTTGCTTCCAAACCACGGGGCCCCAAGAGGGAGCACTTTCGCGACTGTCGGTCCAGAAGGCTTGCCACCTGGCAGCCGTCCAATCGGCCGACGGTTCTTGCGCGTTAAGCGGTACGGTCTTCCAAAACACGGTAAACTGGTCGTACAAATTGCGATTGCCATGCCAGGTGAAAAGGCGGCGGTAGTCGAGCGAGGTATCGACCCCAATTTGTTGGATCAGCGAAGCATTCGGATCGACCATGATGATCGAGTTCGAGCAATCAAATTCAATCGGAAGCAAGAAGCGGGCCGAGTCGGAAGCGGCCGTGCGGCACAGGCCGCCAAGGGCATAAGCCGTGATATGCCGTAATTCTATCCGCACTAAACCGGGTTGCCGTGCCGGCATGGGGCGGGCCTGACTGTAATACAGTGCCTCCGTCGTGGCCAATAGACCGTTGTCCCATTGCAGACTGATTGGCTGTTGGTCGCGCGACCGCAGCAGGCTGGCTTCGCCACGGACCACGCAATTCTGCATTTGCAGGCCAACTATGGCTGGTGGCATGGGGACTTGCGCGTCGTCGTCCATCATCATGCCGTCACCCGCTGGTGCCGTAACGTCCACAAACGAGACGTCCGAATGGATAGCCTGGCGGTTGCTGGACGCGTTGCGAATGGTTAGTGAACAGCGTTCCAACCGAACCAGCTCGGCCCGCTGCAATTCCATCAGGGCCCACCGATTAGCGGGAATCTGCCGAGGAACTTCTAGCTCCAAAGCCACGTTGATCAACGTCAACTGGCCCCCCGACACAAGGAGCATGCTGCGGGCATACTTCAGCGGATCGACCTCGTTGGGCCGGAATGTTATTACGGGCTTGAATTGATCGGCCGCCCGCACGGTAACCCGTAAGTTGTCCAAGCGAATTGGCTTGGGCTCTTCGCGACGGCCATTGAAGCGCAATTCGATGACATCGCCGCTTTTGGCGGACTGACAGGCGGCCCGCAACGTGGGAAAGTCTCGCTCCATACCGGGGGAAGCGCCGATAATGACAATCGCCGGCTTCACCACGGCGGGGACTGGCGATTCGGCGGGCGCAACCGTTGGCGAGCCGGACTTATCGGGATCGCTGCCGCTAGAGTTCTCTGGCGGTAACGTCGTCTTGTTATTGCCAGTTGCGGCCGATGCGACAGCCGCCACACTGTCGCCCGTCTTGTCAGCGGGGGTGGTGTCGGTGCTCTCGTCATCCGTGGCGGCAGCGTCCTCATCCGTGGCTGATGGCTCAGGCGGATCTTTCTCCAGGCCTGGCACGTCAGCAAGAGGCGAAGTGGTTTTGTCTGGCTGAACGGCTTTGTTGGTTGACGGGGAAGAACCGGCGGGCTTCTTGGGCGTATTCGAGCCCTTTTGCGAGCGGCCATTGCCGGATTTGGCTCCGCCTTTCGCAGCAACCTTGTCGGAAGGGGCCGCTGGCTTGTCTTCGGCATCGGTCGAATTCTGGCCCGTCGCGGCAGGCAGCGTCGTCAAGGAAATGGGCCGGTCGCCCAGTTCAAAACTGTCGGCGGGAGAATTCCACAGAAAATGTAGCACCACGGCGATACAGACCAACGCCCCCAGCGGCACCATCCAAGGCAGGTGGTGACGCAAAAAGGTGTCTCGCGCGGAACGGGGGGCAAGCCAGGTCAATCGCTCGGTAACGTGCGGTTGCCAGCCAAGTTCATCGGCCAGCAAGATCAGATCGGACAGCAACTCGCCCGGCCGCTGATAGCGGCGCTTGGGATCCTTCGCCAACATGCGGGTAATGATGCGGCACAATTCTTCCGGCAAGGCCGCGTTGAATTGGCGAGGGTCCGCCGGAGTATTGCCTTGATGGTCCAGCAGTTTTTGCAGAACGGTCCCTTCGGGGAACGGCGGGCGGGCCGTTAGCATGTAGTACAGCGTGCAGCCCAGCGAATAAATGTCGCTGCGGACATCCGCGTTGCGAGGGTCGCGCGCCTGTTCCGGCGAAATATAGTCGAACGTGCCCAACGTAACGCCACTGGCCGTTAGGTCATCGCCCGGTTGATCGCCCCGCCGCACCCGAGCCAGTCCCATATCGACTAGCTTGGCGCGGCCATCGGCCGTAATCAGCACGTTGGAGGGCTTGATATCGCGATGGACCACGTCTCGGCTGTGCGCGTGGGCCAGGGCCTCGGCAATCTGTAGCGTGTAGCTGACCGCCTCGTGAATCGGCAAGGCACCCTTGCGTTCCACCAGCGCCCTGATATTGATTCCCTCGATATGCTCGAAGGCGATGTAGTGCAAGCCCTTGTCTTCACCCACGCCATAAGCGCGGGCAATGTTTTCATGGTCGAGTCGGGCCGCCGACTGGGCTTCGTTGCGGAAGCGGCGCAGCGTTTCGTCGTCCTTCGACTGGTCGCGAGCCAGCACCTTCAGGGCCACGATGCGGTCCAACAGCGTGTCGAGCGCGCGAAAGACCGAACCCATGCCGCCGCCGCCAATAAACTCTTGCAGTTCGTAATGGTCCAGCGTTTCGCCCACCAGCAGATTACGCAACTCGACCGGGGTGGCGTTTGCCGGACCGGCCGACGTCCCCAGCGGCGGGTTCTTGCTGATTACGGTCTTTTCGTCGTCGCGCGGTGAACCATCTGGCAGATGGCCAGATTCCATCACGTAAGACTCGGTGCCGTCACCGGCCACCGAGACGTGGATGGGGCGCTTCGAGGATGTAGACTCCACGCTGCTCATGAAAGAGTCCTGAACCGCCCTGCCTGGTTGGTTGCCGTCAACGCTATCCTTAGCAGGCCGGTCGTGCTGCCTGTCGCCAAAAACAAGCTACGAGAAGAAAACATGACGAACAAAAAGCGGCACGTCTTGAATGATTGGAACCGAACAGTTCTGACGAAGTGCGGAACCGATTATAAACGGATTCCAATTTTGGGTCAACGAAATAAATCATTTAGAGCCATGCACTTACAGTTACATTTAGTTTGGCTTGCAAGGAGACTTGGCTTGGTAAAGCCCACCTTGTAAACAGTTGTCACGGTGCGGGCAGGGGTTACGCCAATCCACTGTTATACGTCACCGCAAACCGGCTTTATTCCCTAACCGCATAGGGACTTCTGCCATGCGGGCGATTTCTTGAAATTCCCGCTAGTTGACCGCCAAAGTCCATCTAAATGGGGTACGTGCACGGCTTCTTGCACGGATATTACTTGGCCACCGGCCTTTGCTGGAATGCGGCGGGCTGGTCAATGGCCCGCCAGAGGTACCAACTGGCCACCGAACGGAAAGGCCGCCAGCGGTCGCCGTGTGTGAGGAGTTCTTGGGCCGTGGGCATGGCGGAACGGGCGTAGGTCCGCATGAAGCCCTTGCGAACGCCCAAATCGGTTAGCGGCAGCACGTCGGGCCGGCCGAGCTTGAAGATCAGCAGCATTTCGACCGTCCAAACCCCCACGCCGCGGACGGCCGTCAGCCGTTCGATGATCGCCTGGTCCTCCATCTTGCGCAATTTGGCCAGCGAGGGAATCGTGCCATCCAGTGCTTTGGCCGCCAGATCGTGCGCTGCCAGTGTCTTGGCCCGCGACATGCCGGCGGTTCGCAACGTCGATTGCGGAACTTGCAACAATGCCTCGGGCCTAATCGTCCGCCCCGGCAACAATGCTTGCACCCGGCCATAAATGGTGGCCGCGGCCTTGCCCGAAAGCTGCTGATAAACGATCGCCCGCAACAGCGATTCAAACGGGCTGCGCATCTTTTCGGGCTGCATGGTGAACGGCCCAGTGCGGGCAATGACCTTGGCCAGCCGCTTATCGGCCTGGCAAAGCATGGCAACCGCTTCCGCGGGATCAAAGGCCAAGGACATTACGATGCACCTGAGTTCGAGAAAGCAACCTCCTGGCAGCGGCCGTTCAACGACATAGGGTACCGTCGCTAGTTAAAGCCCGCCGAGAGGGAGCGGCATCTACGCGGTTTCGGTGGATTATAGGCAAGCGGTTTGTCACCGTCCGCGGCCATGTGACTCGCTATCCTTCCATTATCTTCAACCGCCCGCCGCCTCAACCGGGCTGGTCGATGCATAGCGAAAGGTGGGACAGTGTTTCGTAGCCGCTGTCTGTTACCAGGTAGTTGCGTTCGTAGCGCATGCCGGCTACTCCGGCAATATACTGCCCCGGTTCGATCGCGATAATGTCGCCGGCTAATAGTGTGTCGCTGCTAGACGGAACCAGGTAGGGCGGATCGGGATGTCCCAGCCCCAAGCCGTGCCCGCTGTGTGAGAGAAAACTCTCGGCGAGCCCTTGCTGGGCGAAACTAGCGCGAACCGCGTGGTCGAGATCACGGCAGGCCATGCCGGGCCGAATCATTTGCTCCCCTGCCGAAAGTGCTTGCAGGCAGGCCTCATACAGTCGCCGTTGTTCATCGGTGGGGGGACCGCCGCAAGCGAAGGTGTTGGCGAAATCGCCCCGATACCCGTGAATGACCACCGAGAAATCCAACAACACCAAGTCGCCCTGTTCGATAATCCGGTCGGAAGGGGGCCCGCCCCGTTCACGGTCGCAACGCGGGCCCGACACAAAATCGCCATAGACCCATGCTTGCTGGCCCGCCGCTTCGCAAGCCGCGGCGGCAACCAGTTCGTAGACTTGCAGTTCGCTCATGCCAGGCCGCACATCTTGCAGCGCCGCCGCGTGGGCGGCGTCTCCCGCCGCCATGCTGCGGCGAATAACCGCCAGTTCATCGAGGTCTTTTTGCCGTTTGAGCCGATGCAACACGCTATCGACGGGTACGGTTTTCAGATCGGGCCGCGCGGCCCGCAAAGCTTCCAGGATGCCGGCCGGCACGGCGGAAGCCTCGTAACCGATGCGGGAGCCGGGAAAAGAAGCCAGACGCTCTAGCACATTTTGCACCAGCAGATCGCCTCGCGGCGGCGCGGTGTGTTGGCCGTCGTACCAGGTGGGCAGGGCGACTTCGTCCACATGGCAGCCGGGCGCAAACATCTTGAGCATGCTGTCGCCCACCAACAGGCTCGATCCATCCGAACCCAAAATCAACACCGCCGCCGAATTCACCGAACGAAATACGAACGGCGATGGGCAATAGTTGGCCAGGTAAACCAAACATTGCGGTGACGAGATCAAGACAAAATCGGGCCGAGGATCGAGCGCGTCCCAAAGGCGTGCTCTACGTGTACGGCAGCCAGCGGCGGTAAGCACAAGGGTCTTCCTTAAATCCCAGAGGAGAGTCGAACATCTGCTACCGCGCCGTCTTGGCCAGCTCTTCGTACACCCGCACCGCATCGCGGTATTCTTGGAGAGCAGGCGGAGGCAAAACTTGTTGATTACGTTCCAGTTCCGCCCTCATGCGGGCCAGCAGGTAGGCCACCTCCGCCTGACGCGGGCGTAACGGGCGATCTGGCATATCGACGTGGACGGGGCTGGAATGGGCGTAGCGCTCGCGTCCGTTCGGCAGGCGTTCGTAGGCCCGCACGGCGATCCAGCCGCTGCCGTCGAGATCAACATCCGTGGAGATTGGTTCGGCAAAAGCGCCTTCCCCCGTTGGCGGGTTAGCTGGGTCGATGGTGCGGATCACCGCGCCGTTGACGACAATCTCCACGCGCGCCAGCGGACGCAACGTCCGCACTTCACCCCGAATTTGCAGCGTGGCCGGTTCCGCCGGCAGCGTTAGTGTTTGGCCAGCCGGTTGCCCGTTGACGCGGACGAACAGCATGGGACCGGTGGTGACAAAACTGCGCCCGGCGTTCAGCCCGTCCAGCCAGCGTTCGTAGGAAAACTCCGGGCCGGTTTCGACATAGACGCGGCCAAAGCCGACGGGGCAAGGGTGAAAGCCCGAACCGGTGGCACCGGTTGGCCGCAAGCGAAAGCCGCAATTGAGCAACGCGTAATACGTCTGAAAGCCAAACTCAATCCAGCCGCGCTCCGTGAAACCCTCGGCGGTCTGTTCAATATGCATGTAGTCGGGGGGCTGCTCGCCAAACTTGTTGCTGCGAAACTCCGTCCGCCAGACGTGGTTGTTGGTCAACTCAAACAGGTCCGGCTGCATGGCCGTGGGCAACAGCAGCGTCCAAGGCCAGTTGTGCTTTTCGATTTCGATCAGTCCCCCCTCGGCGTGGGCCAACTCGGCGACCGGCTTGACCGGCGGCGTGCCAATCCGCAACGGGGACTGCTGGTTGAGCACCAGAAAGGCCCCCAATGTGTGCGGGCGTCCCCCCGTCAGAAATAGCTCGTACTCGGAGTTGAGCGGATAAATCAGGTGCGTGGCATCGGTCTCGATAGGACGCGGAGTAATTTCGCCCTTGACCGATTTGTTGCTGTCTGGCGGCGGCTCCTCCGCCGTGACGGTCCAATGGGTCATGGGAAAGGCGACATTGAGATCCTCCGCCTGCACCAGATTCGGCAACTCCTCCAAAGTGCGGTGCAGATGGGTGTCTCCGCTGTACCAACCCCGCGCAGGCATATCAATCCAACGCGCCAGTTTAAGCGTGATCGCCGCGGGACCATCGGCCACCTT
Source organism: Pirellulales bacterium (assembly GCA_050247075.1). Taxonomy (GTDB): domain Bacteria; phylum Planctomycetota; class Planctomycetia; order Pirellulales; family JBFWUW01; genus JBFWUW01. The sequence continues at coordinate 105,403 of JBFWUW010000001.1, forward strand.
TACGGTGCCCGCCGTGGGAATCCACTCCGGCCCACGTTCGGCGGTGATGGTGTATTCTCCCGGCGGCAAATCGACGGAACAGGGATGCGCCGAGATGGTCGTATGCATCTCGACGGAGCGTTCGCTGGGCTGCTTCTTGTAGTATACCGCCGTGCCCCGCGGAGAAAGCGAAGCGGGAAAGTGCCAGGTGCCATCCGCCCCTTGCACATACAGCCGGCAAGGGACGTGCGCGGCGGTGGCCGCATCGACGACCTCAATTTGCAGAGATTGCAGTTCCGCGGCCGGCAGAGATGCAGGCATCGCGGCGGCCGCCAGCAGGCAACAGGCAAGGAGCGAGCGAAACATGCGGGGGACTTTCGCGAGTTGGAATTACCGCTTGGAAGCGGCCGAGGTTGTAACGCGCAAGTTCGCGGGCGGTTAGTAACAGGTGCGGTCGCTGCTACGAGGATCGTCCAGCAATTCGCCACTATGCAACGTGCCGCACAAGGCCCGTTCGCGCCAGGGACCAGGGGCGTCCCAAATGTCGGGCGACGGGGCAACCTGGCTGATCAGCACGCTGGTTTCGTGGTCCGCCAGGCGGCCCGCTATGCGGCCATCGGGCCGCACGAAAAAACTGGGCCAACTGGAGTAGCGGGCCGTGCTGTTGACCGCGCTGATCCAAAAGTAATTGGTGGCCGCGTGGCACATCATGGTTGCCGGTACGATTTCCTTCCAGATATTGCCTGTCTCGTGCATTTGCAGATCGCGGCGAGCGTTGTGGAAAGACTGAAAGACCACATCCACGCCCTGCCGCTTTAAGTCGCGGTACAACTCGGGAAAACGATAGTCGTAGCAAATCAGCACGCCGCACTTGTACCCGTCCACTCCAAATGTCACCGACCGGTTGCCGGGCGTGTAGTAGGCCAGGTCCAGTTCGGGCGACGGCTTCAGCAGCCCGGTGCAGAACCGCTTGTCGTAGCGATCGACGACCTGGCCCTGGTCGGAAATGACATACACACAGTTGTGCGGCAAATGGCCCCCGGTCAGCCGATGGGTGGACCCCAACAAAACCCAGATGCCCCGCTTGGCCGCTGCCTGGCAAATAGCCTGGGTGGCATCATGCAGTTCATTCCAGTCGATCCCCTGGGTATCGGGGATATCGACCCCGGCATAACCCGTCAGGGCCGTCTCGCAAAAGTGAGCCACCCGCGCTCCGCGGTCGGCCGCTAGGTCGATCTGCGCCAACACGCAGTCGCGGTTGTGGGATATTTCCGCCTCAACCGAAAATTGGCAACTAGCAACAGTCAGCATGGAAATTCAAGGGAAGAACAATGGAAAAGGGCCAGCCACGAAAAACAGAGAACTGATAACCAGCCCTCATTACCCGCCCGATTCTATCTCCCCCAGCATCCGCCCCGCAATCGCCACCACTTCCGCCGCGCAGCCCCAAGACAACGTAAACCCGGACCCCCCGTGGCCATAATTGTGGATGGTGCGGGTGGAATTCTCCCCCTCCAGCCGAATTCCGCCAGCGCGGAAGGGGCGCAGGCCCACGCGGACAGGCTCTTGCGGGTCGATCTCGACCTCTTTCAGGGCCGGCAAAAACTGCTGGCAGCGCTGGAACATATCCCGGATGGGCTGATAGTTGTCCAGGCCGATAGCCGTGTCCCAGACATCTGGCTCCACCAGCCCGCCTAGCAACAGCATGTTTTGGCCGCGGGGTACGATAAAGACCATATCTTGACGGTCCCCCTCGCCGCTGTACGACAAACAGTGCGCGGTCTCGACGGGTGGTTGGATCTTCTGGCGATTCTTGACGCGGACCAGCGCACCCCGCAACGGAAACATCTCATCGCCGCAGAGATCAATAGCCCCCAATCCCGTGCAATTAACCAGCAAATCCGCGGAAAACTCACTCCGCAAGCGATCCGCGCAGCCATCCAATGGCTCGGAGATCTTGCGTTGTTGGACGGAACACCCGGCCTGTTCCACCTGTTGCCGCAGCCAGGCCATGTAGGCATCGGTATCGATCATGGGGGCCAGATACCCGTAGGCATCTTGCACGCCAATTGCCGAGCAAATGCCATGCTGGCGGATCATCGCCGCGCCTCGGACAAACCCATCCACATTGTCGCGCAGCTCCTGCATTTTCAAGAAGTCGCGAGGCTGCTCCTCCAGGGGTGCCTTGAAATAGAAATTGGCTTGCCGCAGAAAGACGCCCGTCGCGGCATCGGCCGCCAACTGGCGGAATTCGCGATAGCTGGCCAGGCACCATTGCTTGGACCGGTTCAGCGAGATGGGATCTTGATGGTAGCCGCAGACGGCGGGGGGCCATTCCCACAGCGCCCCCGCCACGACCGAAACTAACTGCGATCCAAACTTTTCCGCGACAACCGTCACCCGATGGCCCGCCCGGCGCAGGGCCAGGGCGGTGGTCAATCCAGAAACGCCTGCGCCAATCACCAATACATGCACGGAAATGACCTTATTCCTCCCAGCGATCGAACGATCATGCGAAATGGCCGAACCCCTTTATAGTACGCTGAATTCTGGAAAGATGTTCCTCCAAATGGGGCGTTGGACGGAGTCCCCCCTTTGCGGGCACGCTCGGGAACGGTTTGCTTCGATTGTAGGCACGCCTCTGATGTCCACAATTGGCGGTGCGGGGTGCCCCGAAGTAGGCCAAGAACTGGCTGTACGTTCAACACTTGGACTACCTCCCTACCAGGCCCGCGTACTTCTTGCAAATTCCCGGCTAAACGCGCTGGCCGACCGGTTGCAGCCGTCCTTGTCGTTTGGCAGGATGGTGCGGGTTGAAACCGCCGGCCATGCGCCGTGATGGGGATACTGCCTTGCCGGGTCGATGGGCTGTCGTGGCACCAGGTGAAAAATGCCGTAATGGCCAATCGGCTGGCTGGTTTAAGGTGGCGGTGATATTCGGCGACGTGGTTTGTTTTGGTGCCGCTGCTCAATTCATCAATAAGGTCCATTCCTTCCCTTCTCTGCTTATCTAAGGACAGTCTCCCGATGGCTGCTGCATTTCCTGACGTTGCCAAGATTGCGTTTGAAGGCCCTAAGAGCAAGAACCCACTGGCGTTTCGGCATTACAACGCCGATGAGGTTATCGAAGGCAAGCCGATGAAGGACCATCTGCGGTTTGGCGTGGCCTATTGGCACACCTTCCGCGGCACGGGGAGCGACCCGTTTGGTCCCGGCACGATGCACCGTCCGTGGGAAGGGGCTTCGGACAATGTGGAAAACGCGGTCAACCGGGCACATGTGGCGTTTGAATTCATGGAGAAGCTGGGGGCGCCGTTCTATTGCTTTCACGATCGCGATGTGGCCCCGGAAGGCAAGACGCTGGCCGAAAGCCACAAGAATCTGGATGCCGTCGTCAAAGCTCTGAATGAGGAGCAACAGCGGACGGGCATCAAGCTGCTATGGGGGACCGCCAACTTGTTCAGCAACCCCCGCTATATGCATGGCGCGGCAACAAGCTGCAATGCCGATGCGTTTGCCTATGCGGCGGCCCAAGTCAAAAAGGCGATGGAAGTCACGCTGGAGCTTGGTGGCGAAAACTACGTCTTTTGGGGCGGACGCGAAGGTTACATGAACCTGCTCAATACCGACATGAAGCGCGAGCTGGACCACCTGGCCCGTTTCATGCACATGGCGGTGGAGCATGCCAAGAAGATCGGCTTTAAGGGGCAGTTCTTGTTTGAGCCCAAGCCCAAGGAACCGACCAAGCACCAGTACGATTACGACGCCGCGGCCTGCATTAACTTCCTTCGCGCCAACGGCCTGGAAAAGCACATCAAGCTGAACATTGAAACCAATCATGCCACGTTGGCCGGGCATACCATGCAGCATGAGTTGGAGTACGCTGGCAGCCAGGGGTTCTTGGGTTCGATCGACGCCAACACGGGCGACTTGCTGCTGGGCTGGGATACCGACCAGTTCCCCACCGACATCTACCTGACCACGCAATGCATGTTGTCGATCCTCAAGTGGGGCGGGCTGGCGCCAGGCGGCGTCAACTTCGATGCCAAGGTCCGCCGCGAGAGTTTTGAACCGGTCGATCTGTTTTATGCCCACATTGGCGGCATGGACGCCTTCGCCCACGGGCTGAAAATCGCCGCCGCCATTCGGGCCGATGGCAAGCTCGACCGTCTTCTCAAGGAGCGATACAGCTCGTGGGATAGCGGCCTGGGGGCCGAGATTGAAGCCGGCAAGCACGGCTTTGAGTCGCTTGAAAAAGCGATGCTGGCCCAGGGAGAGATTACGCCCAACAAGTCGGGCCGGCAAGAAATGCTGGAAAACCTGATCAATACGTATCTGTAAGCCGCGACAAGATTTCCGGGTTGCTTATGGCCAACAGGTGGCTTTCGTTGGCATAATGGATGATGGCCGCCAAACGTTCACAGGCGTTTTAGGGACGGACAAACGGCCATTGATTGCCCATTTGGATAGGCGTTGTCCGCCATACCCCACCATGAGCCGTGATGGACGGTGCAATGCTGGGACATCGCGTAAATGCCCTATTGTCGTGGTCAACCGAATGCCGCTTGTCCTACCCTGCGCGACTGGTAGTTCCCCGCCGCCTACCCGGAGTCCCCTTGCCGATGCCTTGTTTCAATCGCATCCGTCGAATTCTCTTGTCGTTGTTGCTGGCCGTTGCCGGGTCTGGCATGGCCGTCGGCGGACTGGCCAGTGCCGACGAATCGCTGGTCTTATTGCCCGCGAGCATTACTTTGACGGGGCCCTCGGCGCGGCAAGGTTTGCTGGTTGAACGAAAAACAGGCGAACTCTTCACGGGCCAGGTGACGGAAGGCGTGGCCTTTTCCTCCAGCGATGCCAACGTCGTCCAGATTGTGGACGGCGCGGCGGTGCCTGTCTCCAACGGCCAGGCCACCATAACGGCAACGGTTGGCGGTCGGACGGCAACGGCGGAAGTTATGGTCGTCCAATTCGAGCAGCCGTTTCAATGGAGCTTTCGCAATCACGTCGAGTCGGTATTGACCAAGACGGGCTGCAATGCCGGCGCGTGCCATGGCGCACAAGCCGGCAAGAAGGGGTTCAAGCTTTCGTTGCGGGGCTACGATCCCGATGGCGATTTTCAGACACTCACCCGGCAAGCCCGCGGGCGACGGATAGTACCTGGCGATCCGGGCCGCAGCCTGTTGCTGACCAAGCCCACGGCGGCCGTGCCGCATGGCGGCGGCATTCGCATGGAGGTCGGTTCGCTGGAATACCGGGCCTTGGCCGAATGGATTGCCGCCGGCACGCCTCCTCCTGTGCCGGCAGACCCCCGCCTGCACCATTTGGAATTACTGCCGCCGGGCGTGGTCCTCAAGCCAGGCATGGACCAGCAACTGATCGTGCGGGCCCACTTTACCGACGGCCATGTGGAAGATGTCACCCGCTGGGCCAAGTACGTTTCGACCAACCAATCGGTGGCCGCGGTCGATGACGATGGCGGAGTGATTCATGTCATGGGGCATGGCGAAGGGGCGGTCACAGCCTGGTATCTCAGCCAGATGGTGACGGCCAGTGTGACATCTCCCTACGAGGCCCAGGTGGCGGCGGAAGTTTTTGCCCAAGCGCCGCGGCGAAACTTCATCGACGAACAGATTTTGGCCAAGCTGCAATCGTTGAACTTGCCCCCTTCGCCGCCCGCCAACGATGGCGAGTTCTTGCGGCGGGCCTTTTTGGACACCATCGGCACGCTCCCCACCGCCGACGAGACGCGGGCCTTTCTGGCCGACACTTCGTCGGACAAGCGCGACCGGATGATCGACTCGTTATTGGCCCGGGCAGAGTTTGTCGACTACTGGACCTACAAGTGGTCTGACTTGCTGCTAGTCAACGGCGACAAACTCCGCCCGCCCGCCATGTGGGCCTATTACGATTGGATTCGCAACCAGGTGGCGGCCAACACGCCGTGGGACCAGTTTGCCCGGCAGCTGGTAACGGCTAGCGGCAGCACCTTGGAGAACGGGGCCACCAATTACTTCGTGCTGCACCAAGACCCGGCCGACCTGGCCGAGACGACCTCGCTGACGTTTATGGGCCTGTCGATCGGGTGTGCCAAGTGCCACAACCATCCGTTGGAAAAATGGACCAACAACCAGTATTTCGGCATGGCTAATTTGTTCGCCCGCGTGCGCAGCAAAGATGCCAACGGCGATGGCCACCGCGTGATCTTTGCCGCCACGGAGGGAGAGCTGGTGCAGCCGTTGACGGGCAAGCCGCAGCCGCCGCAACCGCTGGATGGCGTGGCTCTGCCGTTTGAATCGACCGAGGACCGCCGGCTGCATCTGGCCGACTGGCTGGTTTCGCCCGACAATCCTTACTTCGCCCGTTCGATCACCAATCGGGTGTGGGCAAATTTCTTTGGGGCGGGCCTGGTGGAAAACGTGGACGATCTGCGGCTGACCAATCCGGCCAGCAACGCGGCGCTGCTGAATGCGGCGGCGGCCCATCTGGTGGAACACAAGTTCGACCTCAAGTCACTGATGCGGACCATTTTACAATCGGCGGCTTATCAACGTTCGAGCCAGCCGCTGCCGGAGAACCAGGCCGATTCACGGTACTACGCCCGCTACTACCCGCGGCGTTTGATGGCCGAGGTATTGCTGGACGCGGTCTCGCAGGTCAGCGGCGCGCCGACGCGGTTTCCCGGCTATCCGGCGGAGTGGCGGGCCATGCAGCTTCCGGATGCCAACATCAGCTCGTATTTTCTCAAGACGTTTGGCCGGCCCGACCGCGTGATTACTTGCGAATGCGAAAGAACCGCCGAGCCAAGCATGGTGCAAGTGCTGCATATTTCCAATGGCGACACGATCAATCTCAAGCTGGAGGCGGCCGGCAACCGCATCGACCAAATGCTGCAAGCGGGCACGCCCGACGACAAGATTATCGAGGAGCTTTATTTGAGCGCGCTGTCGCGGCTTCCCACGGCGAGCGAACAGGCCGACGTTCAACGAACGTTGGCGGAGTCGGGCGAAGCCAACAAGCGGATACTGCTGGAAGATGTCTATTGGGGCGTGCTCAGCAGCCGCGAGTTCTTGTTTAACCATTAACCGTCGCGCGACATGCCGATGTTTAGAAATTGCCCCAATCAGGCGACAGGCTTTATGCGATACATGCGTTTGTACTCTTGGGCCAGACCGTTGTTGGCGGTGGCACTTGTTCTGTCGATGTTGAACGCTGCCAGCGCGGACGAAGCAATTCCCGCGCCCGATTACAACACTCATGTGTTGCCGATCTTGCAAAAGTATTGCTCGGCTTGCCACTCGGCGGATGAAGCCGAGGGGGGCCTGATCGTTGACGACTATGAAAAGCTGCTGGCGGGCGGAAGCCGCGGCCGCTCGGTCGTACCAGGACGCAGCGATCAAAGCAGGCTGGTGTTGCTATTGGACGGCAAGGCCAAGCCCGCCATGCCGCCGGCGGGCAACGATCCTCCCACCGCCGACGAAATCGCCGTCCTTAAGGCGTGGATTGACGCTGGCGCCAAAAGCCCGACCGGGCAAGCCCCCGACCCGACCAAATTGGTCACGCCGTCGGTAGCGCTCACGGCCCCGCCGCGGTTGCAAGTCAATGCCCTGGCTTGTTCTCCCGATGGCACGCTGTTGGCCCTGGCCGGCTACGCCCACGTCAAACTTGTTTCGCTGGCGGACGGCGCAACCGTCCGCGAATGGAACGACCCGCGCGGCAATGTCACCGCCATATCGTTCTCGGCCGATGGTTCACAACTCATCGCGGCCTGTGGCGAGCCTGGGCTGTTCGGTGAAGCCCGAGTCTGGAACGTAGCCGACGGATCGCTGCTGAAGACGATTGTCGGGCATCGCGATAGTTTGTATGGGGCCGCGCTTTCGCCCGATGGCACCACGCTGGCCACCGGCGGCTACGACGAGGCTATCAAGCTATGGAACGCGGCCGATGGCACCGAGTTGCGCAACGTCGTGGGACACAACGGCGCGGTCTACGATGTGGCTTTCCGCCCTGACGGTAAGATTTTGGCCAGCGCCAGCGCAGACCGCACCGTCAAGTTGTGGGAGGTAGCCACCGGCGAGCGGCTAGAAACATTGGGGCAATCGCTCAAGGAACTTTACACGCTGGCCTGGTCGCCCGATGGCCAACGCATAGCGGCGGCGGGTGTCGATAACCGCATTCGTGTCTGGCAAATCAGTGCCGACGGCCGTGAGGGAACCAACCCTATCCTCTATGCCCGCTTTGCCCACCAAGGGCCCGTTATTCGTTTGGCCTGGTCGCCCGATGGCCAGACGTTGGCTTCGGCCAGCGAGGATCGCACGCTCAAGCTGTGGGATGCGGCCTCCATGACGGAACGCAAGCAACTTGAGACCCAGCCTGATTGGCCCTCGGCTCTGGCGTTTACCAGTGATAGCCAAACGCTGGCGGTTGGCCGGCTGGATGGCTCCTGGGGCCTGTATAGCGCGGCGACGGGCCAGCCTCTTTCCAGACCAGAAAAACAGGCCGCCAGGCGCAAGGCCAGGTCGCGGCTGTTGTCCTTGGCGTTGAAGAATCTGCCCGGTCTGAGCCTGTTGGCGCTGGCCGATGAAGCTCCCGCGGCTCCGCAACTAACATCGCTTTCTCCGCGCGGCATTGAACGTGGCACGGCGACCAAGGTTCGCCTTATCGGCACGAACCTGGCGGGAGCCACCGAGGTCAAGTCCAACAACCCGCTGCTGACGGTTAAGCTCGTTCCGCCCACCGAACAGCCCAGCGAGTTGTCGATTGAAGCCACTGCCGCCGCCGACTTGCCGACTGGCGTTTATGAAGTTGGCGTGGTTACGCCGGGCGGTGCCAGCGGCATGCTCAAGTTGTACGTTGATAACTTGCCCCAGGCGGTTGAGAGTGAGCCAAACGATCTGCCCGTCTCCGCCGGCGCGTTGGTGTTGCCGATCGGCGTGTGGGGAGGATTCGACAAGGCGGGCGACACCGACCGTTTTACGTTCGATGCCTACTCCGGCCAGACGGTAGTCTTCGACCTGGCGGCGGCCACCATCGGCTCCAAGGCCAACGCCGTGATTACGCTGCTGGATGGCAATGGCAAAGTGCTGGCAACCAGCAACGATTTCGACGGCCAGCCCGACCCACTGTTGGCGTACACCTTTGCCGCCGATGGCCGCTACACCGTGGAAGCCAGCGAACTGGCGTTAGGTGCATCGCCGGAACATTTCTATCGGCTGACGATGGGTGAACTTCCCTATGTGACAGGCTGTTTTCCCCTGGGCGTAACGGCCAACACACGCACCAGCATCGAACTGACCGGCTTTAATCTTCCGCCGGATGCCCGCGCCGTGGTTGTCGCCGGCGCGGCGGGCGAAGCATCGGTATCGCTGCATGCCGATCTGTACCGCAGCCGCCGCGACTTGCGCGTGACGGTCAATCCGGCGGTGGAGCTGCTGGAGGCCGAGCCTAACAATTTGCCCCGTTTTGCCACCGCCATGACCGTGCCCGGCGTGGCCAACGGAAGGCTGCATGCTCCGCGCAGCGCAGCCGCCGATGTCGATTTGTACCGGTTTGATGCCCAGGCGGGCCAAACCTGGGTGGTCGAAACCGAGGCGGCCCGGCGCGGTTCGCCCGTCGATACCCGGCTGGAGATTCTGCATGCCGACGGCCGTCCGGTGGAACGGTTGTGGCTGCAAGCGGTTCGCGATTCTTACGTCACTTTCCGCGGTATCGACAGCAACACGGCTGATGTCCGCCTGAAAAGCTGGGAGGAAATGGGCCTCAACCAGTGGGTCTACCAGCAGGGAGAGGTCGGCAAGATCTTTCGCATGCCGCAAGGGCCAGACTCTGGCGTGCAGCTCTATACCTCCAATGGCAAGCGGCGGTGTTACTTCGATACCAGCCCCACGGTGCATGCCTTGGACGAAGCGGCCTATATTGTCGAGCCGCACCCCCCCGGCACGGCGCTGGTGCCGACCGGCTTGCCCATTTTTACGTTGCTGTACGCCAACGATGACGACGGCGATCGCAAATTGGGGGCCGATTCCAAACTGACGTTTACCGTGCCAGCCGACGGCGCGTATCTCGTCCGTGTGTCGGACATTCGCGGACAAGGGGGAGACCGTTTTGCCTATCGGCTGATCGTCCGCGAGCCACAGCCCGACTTCAGTGTTTCGCTGGGGGGAGCCAACGCCACGGTCGCGGCTGGCAGTGGCCAAGAAATCACCCTCACCGCGGATCGCTTGGACGGCTTCGACGGCGAGATCCAGGTCGATGTCAGCGGCTTGCCCCCAGGTTTTTCCATCGCCTCGCCCATCGTGATCGAGGCCGGGCATTTTTCCGCCAAGGCGGTCCTTTCCGCCGCAGCCAACGCCCCCGCGATTGCCGAGGCCAGGCAAACAGTGGTCAAGGCAACGGCTATCGTCAACGGTTCGCCCGTTACCAAAGACGTAAACAACCTGGGGCAGATTAAACTGGCGGAAGCCCCCAAGCTGCTGGTGCGGCTATTACCCGACCCGCAGGCCACCAATGCCGCCGGGGAGATCGTCGTCACGCCGGGAGCTTCCGTCCCCGCGTTGTTGCGGGTCGAACGCAACGGCTTTGACGACCGGATTAGTTTCGATGTGAACAACTTGCCGCATGGCATTATCGTGGACGACATCGGCCTGAATGGCGTTCTCATCCCCGAGAAACAGACAGAGCGGCGGATTTTCTTGAAGGCCGCCCCGTGGGTTCCCGCGATGGCCCGCGCTGCGCATGCCGTGGCCAAGGCCGAGGGAAATCAATCGTCGCCGCCGGTGATCGTCCGCGTGGCCCCCTAAACCGGAGTTACCTCGCCATCGACTCGACTAACCTCCCGGCCGATCAAGGCCGTTTTCCGACCACCCGGTTGCGGCGGTTGCGCTACAACCCTGCCGTTCGGGCTTTGGCCAGGACCGTGCATTTGCAGCCGGGCCAGTTGATTCTGCCGCTGTTCGTGCGGCCGGGCAGCGGGCTGCGGCAAGAGATACGCTCCATGCCGGGCGTGTTTCAGCTTTCGCCCGACACGCTGGCCGAAGAAGTTCGCGAGGCCGCCGCGCTAGGCTTGGGGGGAGTGATCTTGTTTGGCATTCCCGATCAAAAAGATGCCATCGGCAGCCGGGCCTGTGCCGACGACGGCATCGTGCAACAAGCCATTCGGGCCGCCAAGGATGCCGCGCCAGATTTGTTGGTGGCTACCGATTTGTGCTTCTGCGAGTACACCGACCACGGGCATTGCGGCCCGCTGGTAGAGATCGACGGCCGCTGCGACGTAGATAACGACACCACGCTCAAACTGCTGGGCCAGCAAGCCGTCAGCCACGCCGAAGCCGGGGCCGATTGCATCGCCCCCAGCGGCATGATGGACGGCATGGTCGGCGCTATCCGCAAGGCCCTGGACAGCGCTGGGCATGAGCGAATTCCCATCCTGAGCTACGCCGTTAAGTTCGCCAGCGCGTTCTATGGGCCGTTCCGCGACGCCGCCGAAAGCGCCCCACAATTTGGCGACCGGCGGACGTATCAAATGGACCCCGCCGCCGACCGCGGCCAGGCCCTCCGCGAGGCCGCCGCCGACCTGGCTGAAGGGGCTGACATGTTGATGGTCAAACCGGCCATGGCCTATCTCGATCTGCTCCGCCAGGTGGCCGATGCTTTCCCTGGCGTTCCGCTGGCCGCCTACAACGTCAGCGGAGAATACAGCATGGTCAAGGCGGCCTCCACCCAAGGCTGGCTCGACGAACGGGCCGTCGTGCTGGAATCGCTGACCGCCATTCGCCGCGCGGGGGCCAGTATTATTCTTACTTACTGGGCGAAGGACGCGGCGCGGTGGCTGGCGGAGATGGGATGACGTAAGCAGGCGCTGGTACCTACAGCATCTCCAGCGGATCGACATCGGCGATCCACATGACGTCGTCGGGCGGTTTGAGTCCGGCGGTGCCGGCGCGGACGGCCGATCGCAGGTGCGCGCCGTCGGGGCCTTGCAGTTGAATTTGAAAGCGGTAGTTGCCACGCAGCCGCGCCAGGGGACAGGGGGCGGGGCCGAGCAGACGGCTGCCAGGCGAGAGGGGAGTTAGCTCCGCCTGCACCCGCTGGCCGATCTGTTTGGCAAATTCGCTGGTGGTGGCTAGCAACGGCCCGCGTATCACCAGCCGCACCATGCTGCCATAAGGCGGATACTGCAAGGCTTGCCGCATCGGCAGTTCGTGTTTCGCGAAACCCATGTAATCGTGCCGCACCGCCGATTGCACCGCCGGATGGTCGGGGCTGAAGGTCTGCACCAGCACGCGGCCGCCGCGGTGCCCGCGGCCGGTCCGCCCGGCCACCTGCACCAGCAATTGAAACGACCGTTCCGAGGCACGAAAGTCGGGCAGGTGCAGGGCCATGTCGGCGTTGATGACTCCCACCAGCGTGACATTGGGAAAATCGAGCCCCTTGGCGATCATCTGCGTCCCCAGCAAAATTCGCACGTCGCCCGACCGAAAAGCCTCCAGGGCTTGCTCGTGGCTGCCGGGCTTTTGCATGGTGTCGGTATCCATCCGCAGGCAGCGATATTCGCGGAAGCGGGCCTGCACCTCGGCCTCCAGCCGTTGAGTTCCCAGGCCGCTGTAGCGAATGCCGGCAAAGCCGCATTCCGGGCATTGATGGGGAGTTGGCTGCTGGTAGTCGCAATAGTGGCACAGCACGATCTCTTGGGTGCGATGGTGCGTGAGGGCAATGTCGCAGTGCGGGCAGCGGACCACTTTGCCGCAACCGGGGCATTGAATGTGCGTGGAGTAGCCGCGGCGATTGAGCAGCAAGATCACCTGGCCGCTTTCGGCCAGCGTGGCTTGCATGGCCGACATCAACGGCCGGCTGAGCGAGCCCCCCGCCGCGCCCCGCTTGGCCTCGGTCCGCATGTCGATGGTGGCCACGTCGGGCAGCGGACGGTCCTCGACTCGCTTGGGCAGCCGCAGCAATTGGTATTGGCCCTCTTGCGCCCGGCGAAAGCTCTCCAGCGAGGGCGTGGCCGAACCGAGCACCAGCGGCACCCTCTCGGCCTGGGCGCGAAACAGGGCCACGTCCCGCGCGTGGTAGCGCGGGGTTTCGCCTTGCTTGAAGGATGACTCATGTTCTTCGTCCAGCACGATCAGTCCCAGGTGGGGCGTAGGCGCAAAGATTGCGCTGCGCGCACCCACGACCACGTTGGCCTCGCCGGAGGCAATGCGCTGCCATTGCTGGTTGCGCTCGACCGGGCTCATGTGGCTGTGCAACACGGCCACTTGGCCAAAGCGGGCACGAAAGCGGGACTTGGTCTGCGGCGTAAGGCTGATCTCCGGCACCAGTACGATTGCTTGCCGGCCAAACCCAATCACTTCTTGAATGGCCTGAATGTAAACCTCGGTCTTGCCGCTGCCGGTGATACCGTGCAACAGCAGCGTTTTGTGTTGGCCGCTGTTAAGCGCGGCAAGCACCGCGTCGAGGGCTTGCCGCTGGTCGTCGTTGAGAACCAGGTGCTCCTCGGTCGGCGGAAAGGGAGCCTCGGCCGCGTCCCAAGTGCTCAGGCGGTGCTGCTCCACCACGACCAGCCCTTTCTTCCGCAGCGATTGAACGACGCTGGTGCCGCAATTTGCCGCCGCCGCCACATGCGGCAGGGGAACCGCCGCCGTTTGCCCCGCCAGCCAGTCGATGACGGCCGATTGCTTGGGGGTTAGTTTCATGTCGGCCAGAATGGCCGGCGCGGCCGCGGACATGCGAACCAGGGCCATCATCCGCGTGCCAGCCCGATCTCGCACGCCGGCTGGCACGATCGTCTCCAACACCACCGCCCAAGGGGCGATGTAGTACTCCTTGATCCATTCGGCCAGCCGCATCAACGGAGCCGAAATCAGCCGCTCTCCATCCACCACGGCCAGCAGTTCCTTGAGCCTCCGCGGGCCAACGTCGCGGGTTTCGACCTTGACGCAGTAGCCAAGGCAAGTGCGGTTGCCGCGGCCCAACGGTGCCCGCACGCGCTGGCCCGGTTCGACCTGGCCGGCCATTCGCGTGGGGACCAGGTACGAGAATTCCTGGTCGGGGCCGTCGATAAAGACCACCGACGCCACCAGCCGTACGGCGGCGTCGTCCATGTCCCAGGGGGCTGGGTCGTCGTCGAAGAGTTTTTGTTGATCGCTCATCCAACAGCGTCATCGAGTGGGCAGTCGGACGGAAGCAGGGTACGATACAGGGGCGGTTCGCGGGCTGCCCGGCGGGCCAGGGAACCGCCGAGGAATAACTTCTCCCAGCAACCCCTCTCCCCCCGGGAGAGGTCAGGGTGAGGGACAAAGAGATTCGGAAGTTATCCTTCGGCGGCTCCATCGCCGATCGCTCCCTCGCAATATCACACGTTTACCGAGGAGAGACAAGCGACCATGCGGCTGGGGATTTTTGGCGGAACGTTCGATCCCGTGCATTACGGGCATTTGCTGCTGGCCGAATGCTGCCGCGAACAGTGCCGGCTGGATGAAGTCTGGTTCTTACCGGCCGCCACTCCGCCGCACAAGCAAGAGGCCGACCATACGCCCGGCGAGGCCCGCGTGGACATGCTGCGGCTGGCGATTGGCGGGCATGCGGAGTTTTCCGTTAGCACGCACGAAATCGACCGTGGCGGCGTCAATTATACCGTCGATACGCTGGCCGCGCTGCGCCAGCAAATGCCCGACGCGGAACTCTATTTTTTGCTGGGGGGGGACATGTTCCTCGACCTGCCGCAGTGGCGAGAACCGGCCCGCTTGGCGGAACTGGCCGCGCTCGTGGCCGTTGGCCGGCCGCCAGTGGACGCAGTCGATTTTTCGCACTTGGAAGGGATTTTGCCAGAGGACAAACTAGCCGCGATGCGGCGGAATGTCGTCGAGATGCCGGCGGTTGGCATCAGCGGCAGCGAAATCCGCCGCCGCGTGGCCGCCGGCCAAAGCATTCGCTATCGCACGCCGCGCGCGGTGGAGAAATACATTGAAACGCACGGGCTGTACCGGCCACATCGGCTGGCGGCTAGTGACGTGCCGGCCTGACGCGCCGTTGAATCGCCCAAAGTCATGGCGTTTCCGGCGGCAGTGCTCGAATCTGGATTTGCTTGGCATCCCATCCCAACTTTTCGGCGACGGCGGCAGGGTATTCCCACCCAGCCGCATCGGCCTGATAGAGGCGGATCTTCGAGCGTTCGGCCGCCATGGCCACGGACGCGGGCAGATCGAGATAGCGCAGCACATTGAGCAAGTCGGGCCCGTTTGCGTGGGACGTTGGCATGTGCCACAGGTCAAGGCGCCGGATGTCTGGTTCGAAGAGCGATGCGTACAGGACCGTGACAGCGGCATTCCGTTCACCTTGCAGCCAGACTGGCGTATCGGCCAGGCCGGGGGTTTGCCGCAGGGCTTGCACGGCCCGCCGTGCGTCCCACACGCGCATTCCGTCCAGCGTTTGCCCCAGCAACATGAAGCGGCGGCGATGCTGAACCTGTTTTCGTTCCGACTGGTCCCAAGCGGTCGGCCCCACGCCGCGCGGTGCCACGTAGGCCATGGTCCAAGGAAAAGACGCCAACATTTTCTTGGTCTCTTGCCACGATGGCTGGTCGGCTTCGGGCAGCGTTTCCGACTTTAATTCCTCCGCGAAGGCGGCGCTGGTCCCGGCCAAGAATTTTTCCCAGCCTTCGTCATCCAGCACGTTCAACACCGCCAGATCGGACTTTTCCAAGCCGGCGCGTTGCAGCACGTACAAACGCAACGAAATATCGTGCTGGCTGGTAAAGTCAAACGCGGCCAGGCTGATGCCCTCTTTTTCGGCGGCGAAAGCCGGTTTGAGGTCGAGCGGTTGGCCCTCGGCTGGCCAACCGCGAAAAGACTTTTCACGCAAGGCCGCCAGCCAGGCATCGCGGGAGGCGTTCCAGGCGGAAGCATCGTCGGGCAAGGTGGGTATTTCGGCTAGCGGTACGAAGGTCTCGTGGATCTTCGTGTTGATCTCATCAGCCGGCAGTTCGGCAAATACCTTGAGCTGTTCCGGCTCAAACAGCTTTTCCGCCGGTACGCTGATCGGCGGGTCGTCCTGTTTGAGGAACCGGCTAAACCAGTGGAAGGCATGAATGTGCAACTCTTGCGTGTCTTTGTGGCCCCCTTCGGTTATCTGCACACCTAGCTTGTCGGCCGCGCCGTACAGCCGGTAGATGTGACGGGCCTGGGCATGCACCCGGAGCACGCCTTCCAGCGGAAAGATGTTGTCTTTGTCGGTGTTGGAGATCAGCAGCGGACGCGGGGCGGCCAGCGCCGCCACCTGGCCATAGTCCCAGCGATAGGTGTTGACCATGAACATGCAATCGCAATGCCCTTCCACCGTGCCGTCCACCACGTGGTTTTCCAGGTCGGTAATGCCGGCAACTGGCACCGCCACCTTGATTCGCTCGTCAAGTGCCGTGATCCACCAGCTATAGGCACCGCCCCCCGACCGGCCCGTGACGCCCATCCGTTCGGCATCAATCTCGGGCCGGGTTTGCAAATAATCGAGCGCTCGGATGCAGTTCCAAGCCTCGACACCGGCGGGCGTGTACCCGCGCGAGTTCCACCACCAGAGGCCGTTATTGTACGTGCCGTGGTGCAACCCTTCGATCTCGCCTAGTTGCAGTGTGTCGATCGTCAGACAGGCAAACCCGTGCCGGGCAAACCAACCGCCATGATGCTGGTAAGCGGCCTTGGCTCCGTACGCCACGCCATCCTTAAACACGCGGGCGTGGCCGCAGACGTACAGGATTACCGGTGCGGGTTTGTCCAATCCCTTGGGCAGATACAGATTGCCCGTCACGTACAGGCCAGGGCGGGACTGAAAGTGCAGCCTCTCGACCGTGAACTGGTCGTGATCGACTTTGCCGGTGATGACGGGGTGAAGATCGGTTTTCGGCGGCAGCGGATCGAGGCCCAGCATTTCTTGCAGTTGGCGGCGGAATTCGTCGCGGCGGGCGGTCCAGTCTTCCAAGGTCTTCATGTCCGCCAGCGACTGGCGGGCCAACGCGGCCGTTTCATGGCGGAAATAATTGGCGATCATGCGGTCACCGCGCTGTGTATCGAGCGGTGCCGGTTCAGCGGTCCGAGCCGCATCCGCCATCAACGGGACCAACGCCAAAAGGACTATCGCCAATCGAACATGCATTTGCCTGATCTCCTTGAAACAACCCGCAAACCGCCGACGAACTGACGCCAGCCATGCTAGCACGGACGGGCAGCCAATGCAGCCAGGCATGTCGGAGTGCGAAGCACAATTGGGCGTTTGTCGCGGTCTGCTAGCAGGGCTTTTTCAGGGGTGCGGCCACTGGGATTGGGTAATCGAATCGGAGTGCGCCCAAGTTGCCATTGTTGGGCCAGAAGTTGGCGTGTTATGTTGCGCCGCTCGGCTACACCCTTGCTTGCAGTCCCATTTGATTCGCCCTGTCCGCTAGCCGTCATGGAAGACCGCGGTATGAAACGCAATGCATTTTCCGTCGTACTGCCGTATTACAACGAGATCGACTATCTGCGTCCCACGTTGGAGTCTTGCCTGGCGCAGCAGCGGTTGCCCGATCAATTGATTCTGATCGACAATGCCTCCACCGACGGTTCCGAGCAACTCTGCCGCGAGATTCTTCGCGACCCGCGCGGCATGGACGTGGTTTACTTGCACGAATCGAAGCCCGGCTTCTTAAACGCTTTGATCCGCGGCTTTCAGGAGGTGGATTGCGAGTTTGTGGCGTTGTGGAACGCGGATACTTGCTACCCGCCGCAATACTTCGCCCTGTGCGAAGAGATGTTTCAGCGGTGTTCCGAGAGTACCGTCGCGCTGATGGCCCGGGATATCTATGCCGAGCCCAACGCCTGGAGCAGCCGCTACCTGCGCTACTTCTATCACGCTTTAAGCCTGTTAAAGCCCAAGATGGCTTTCACGGGCAGCTTTGGACAAATCTTGCGGACGAAATCGCTTCAGGAATGCGGTGGCTACTCGGCCGACTACTGGCCCTACACGATGGAGGATCACGAGCTGATCCATCGCCTGTGCAAGCTGGGAAACACCAAGACGCACCCCGATTTATGGTGCCAGCCCTCGACACGCCGCCAGGATCGCAGCGGAATTCGTTGGACTTTGGCGGAACGGTTGCTGTACTTTGTCACGCCGCACGCCTGGGGTGACTGGTATTTCTACCGCTTTCTCGCGCCACGGTTCGCCCGGCGGAAAATGATTCAGCTCAATTTGCGCGCCAAAGACTGGGAAACCTCCCCCGCATCGGCACCCGCCCCGCATGGGGCCGGCACGACGAAACAAGCCAGCCACCAGGTGTAGGAGAACCGTCGCGGGCGTCACTCAGGCCATTGCATTTACTCGCAGCGAGGGTCGGCATGAACGAGGCCATTCAAGGGTTGTGGGTTGGCGAGGCGCTCTCGGACATGGAGCGGATGTCGTTGACGTCGTACTTGCGGCAGGGGCACGAGTACCATCTGTATGCCTACAACGACGTGAAGAATATTCCGCCCGGTACAGTCCTTAAGGACGCCAACGAAATATTGCCGGAGTCGAGCATTTTTCGCCACGAGCATGGCAAACACAAGGGTAGCGTGGCGCCGTTTGCGGATTGGTTTCGCTATTGTCTGCTGTGGGAGCGTGGCGGGTGGTGGTCGGACACCGATGTGATCTGCCTGCGTCCGCTGCACTTTGGGGAGCCTTTGGTGTTGGCCTCGGAACGTCGCAAATTTTGGCGGCGGCAGATCAACCCGATGTTGATTAAAGCGCCGCCCGGCCACCCGTTGATTGGCGAATGCCGCCGCCGCGCGGAGGAGTCCGACAAGAAGTCGCTGGAGTGGTGCGCAATTGGGCCGGAAATGTTCACCGAGGTCGCAAACAAGCGGGGGTTCCACGGCGCGGCTCAGCCGCCCGAGGTCTTTGCGCCGCTCGATTGGTGGCACGCCAGCCGCCTGGTTCGGCCCACGCAGCCCAAGTTGCCCGCGACGGCGCATACGCTGCACCTTTGGAATGAGATGTGGCGGATGAACGGCATGAGCAAGACGCAGACCTATCCGGCCACTTGCCTTTACGAGCAATTGAAGGCCCGGTTTCTTACAGACGCCAGACAGCCCGTTTCCTCGCCGCGCACGGCCGCCCGGCCGCATGCGGCCTAGTCTGGCCATGACGTTGAAATGATGAAACAATCAACTAACCCACGCTTATCCATATCGGCATGAATTTAGCGACGATTCGGGCCGCCGCGGCCGAGTTGATGCAACGCCCGCGGGTTAAGGCCGCTCTGCGTTGGGGCCGGCGTGGAGTAGCGGCAGCCGTGCTGGGTTTGTTGGTGTGGCAGATCACGCAATTGGGTGTGGGGAATGTCGCCAGTTCGTTACCGCTCAATCCGGCGGTGTACCTGCTGTTTGTAGCGATCTATCTGCTGGTACCAGTTGGCGAGACGGTTTTCTTCAGTCTTTGCTGGCAGCTCTCTTGGCGGCGCGTGTTCCTCGTGTTTTGCCGCAAACACGTCTACAACATGGAAGTCGTCGATTGCGCCGGCGAGGTTTACCTGTATGGCTGGGCTCGCGAGAACCTAGGGCTGAGCCAGCGCGAGGCTTTTCGCGCCGTAAAGGACAATGCCATTCTTTCCTCGGCCAGTGCCAACGTGGTGCTGCTGACCATGCCGGCGGTAGCCATCTCGTTGGGCCTGTTGTCGGTGGAGCATTTTCCGGCTTGGGTCCGCCAGGCCTTTTACGTCGGTCCCGTGATTGCCACTGGCATCATGGCGTTGTTATTCTTGTTGCGCAAGAAGCTGCTGGGACTGCCGGGCCGAATGTTGCTGGCGGGGGTTGGTATTCATTGCGGACGCCTCTTGGCCTGGATGCTGCTGGCCGCCATGCAGTGGTGGGTGGCATTGCCCAACCAGTCGCTGCAATTTGTGTGGACGATCATCGTCGTGCAGCAGTTCTCGGGCCGTATCCCCTCCATGCCCTTTCGCGATGCCTTGGGTGTCTCCATCGGCGTGGGGGCACTGCAAGAAATGGGAGGGCCGACCGCCCAGGTGGCGGGCGTTCTGCTGGTGAACGCCTTTCTCGACAAACTATTGAATCTGGCGTTGTACTCGACCTCGATGTTCCAGAAAGAAACGCCAAGAATGGTCCAATCGCTGGGCGAGAGCGAAGTGGTAGTGGCCGCGGAAGCAACTGATGTTGCCGGTGACGAATCATCGTCGGCCTCGCGGGCAGCCTAGCCTAACCGAGCTAGTTCTTGACGGCTTTGCGCATCAGCAAGGCACCAATCGCCATCAGCACGAAGTTGCCAAACCACGGAAACCAGGCGGGGGCCTCTCCGGCCTGCGCCAACTTTATGCTGAAATTATGCAGCGGCTGATTGACGATCACAATCGGCAAGAAGCAGACCAGAAAGCTCTTCAAAGCCTCGCCGCTTTTCAACCGGATTGAAACGGGAATGCCAATCATGGCATAGGCCAGGCAGAAGAACCCGTTGGCCCAGCGACGATGGATCAAGGCCCGCGAAAATACAACTTCGTCCTGGACGGATTGCAATTCGGACTTCAACTGGTCCACTTCGTTTGCCAGGACGCTGGTGTTGGGCAGAGTACCTTGGCCCACGGCTTTTAGCGCCGTTTGCAGTTGCGCCACGCGGCGAGAGCCATGCGCAATTCGCTGCCGCAACACGGCCTGGGTATTAGGGCCTAGGTCGTCGCCCGACTCGCGGCTGGCCGCTATCAGGGGGACCACTTGTTCAAAGGTTTCGGGAAAGGTCATGGTCACTTCATCCCCCGCGTAGGCCGTGCCATCGCGAAACAAGATCGTCAGTGACTTGTCTTTCAGATTCGTTTTCAAGAAGCCCTCTTTGGCGGTGATTGTCACCGGAGGGGCGTCGTTGGGCGGCTGGTAGAGCAAGGTCGGCATTTCCAGCGTACGGCCTGTCACTCGCTTGACATTGATCGATAGCTGCGAGGTGCTGTAGTTTCGCTGGGCGGTTAGCGTGCTGTAGACGATCTCCTCGGCCGACTCAATCACCACCCGGCGGATACCGGTGGTCCCCCACAACTCGCCAAAGTCGTACAGCCAGGTACAACCCAAACTCAGAAAGCCAGCCAGCCACAAGGCGGGTTGAATGAACTCCATCGGCGATATGCCCAACGACTTGACCGCCACCAGTTCGTTGTTAGACGCCATCTTGCCAAACACCGCGCAAACCGCGTACAGCGTGGCCCCTTGGGCTGCATTGCGTACGGCCTCCGGCAGCAAGAAGGGGAGTATCTTGAGGATTTCGGCAAAGCCCAGGTCCTTGGGCTTGAGATCGGTCATCACGGCAAAGAACAGCATCAACACGGTCAAGACGCTCAGCGCCATGACGAATGTTTTCAGCAGTTCCCACAGCAGATAGCGGATCAGCGTCGTCATCAGGTGAGGATTTGGCCCCAGCAAAGGGGGAGTTTGTTCGTAGCTCAGCGGCGCGGGTGCCCGTTGTTTCCATCGGTTGCTAGCGTTGCCAGCCCGTGAGGACCGCCGTGCGCGGGGCCGCGCAGTTGAAATACACGCATTCGGCCCGCCTGTTAAGTCCAAGTTGGCCAGAACCCAAACAGACGAACGCACTTGCTAGCAAAGCTATTGTGGCCCTGCATCGGCTGGTTTGGCCGCGGCGTGCAGAATTGCCAGGATTGGCCGGCCTTGGTCGTCCGAAATAAACTCTTCGTCGATCGGCCCAGAGGCTTGGTCGCCCAACCATTGGCGTGCTAGCGAGTAGTTTTGGGCATCCAGAAACTCCACCAGATAAAGCCGGCCTTCGGCCAGGGCCGCGTCCGACCGGGCGTCGGGCTGTTGCAGCAAATCCGGAATTCTGGCGGTATGGACCGTGTTGTCGCCCGCGGAAATATAGGCCAGAGGCATCCAGGCCCACCATTCGGCCGAAACAATCCAGATCGGCTCGCCCGGCGTTCGCCGCGCTAATATGCGTTGATACGCTGCGGCCTTGGGTTCGATGGCTGCCGTGCGAAACGCCCTGTGCGACTCTCCACCGGTTTGTTGAATGAAGCGGAAGTAGTACCAACCACACGAAGCCAGCCAGAGCCAGGCCACGGCAAGCAGCAGTGCCATCACTGTCGGAGACGCCTGGCTCGTGCCAGTCGGGGAGTTAGGTTGGGCAGTCGTGCGGCCATCTGCTTCTCGGCCTCCCAGCAGCCAATCGGCCGCCAGGCTCAACAACAACGATGTCGGCAGCACCAGGCAGATGGCGTACCGTTCAAAATGCGGCAGAATTCCCTCGCCCGGCTTGGTCACCAGAAAAAAGCCCAACAATGTCAGGCACCAGCCGCATAACAAGCACAGGTCCAGCGGTTCTCGCCGGCGGATGATCCGCCGCGCGATGGCGACGCCCGCCAGCAAAAATATCGCCACGCCCGCCAGATCGTGCCCCAGGCAGCCTTGAGGATCGAGCCGCGGCGGCGGATTGGGCGCAACATCGTTGTCGCGGTCGCGCGTCAGGACGAACAGCGAATATCGGTCGCCGCAAGAACCGGGAATGTATTGATAGACCGTCACGCCGGTGAAGAGCCGCGGAAAGTACTTCACAAACAGCCGCAACGACTGCGTGGAGGTCAGATTTTGCCGCACGACTTGCAGCCGTTTCGCGGGACCGGGCGAAGAGGGATTCCAATACGCCAGCACCAACAATGCGCCGCCAAGGGCCAAGGCCGCCCCACTCAGCACGGCCTGTTTACGGGACCCCTGCGAACCTGCCCGCCACCAGTCCAGCAATTCCGCCCGGCAGCTAAAGACGACCGCCATCGCCAGCAGCGGCACGATGAAGATGTTTGTCGGGTGGACCAGCAGCGAGGCCAACAGCCCCAGACACGAAATCAACAGCCACCGCGCACGCCGCTGGGGAACGCATACCGCGTACAAGGCTGGATAGATCGCCATGCTGGTCGCCAGCAAGGTTTGGCAAGAGTCCCAAGCAAACCGGCTGTAGGCAATGTTGACCGGCAGCACGGCCAACAACACGGTCGAAATCCAGGCCATGCGCCGCCCGAAGACCGCGCGGCACCAGAAAAAGTTCGCCACCAAGGCCAACAGGCCGCTGGCGGCCGCTGGCCAACGCAGCAAAGCTACGGACGGTGGCGGCCAGGCGTGCAGCGCCAACTCCGGCAAGAACAAAAACCAATTGAGCGGATTGCCGGTCGGCGTGCGGCCTGAAAATTCCAGCCCGCGAAGATAGTTCATGGCTTGCACGCCCATCCAGGCTTCGTCGCCGTTCAAGCCGGGAATGTTTCCCAAGGAGGCCACCCGCATGAGTACGGCCACCAGCAAAATGGCCGCCACATTGCCCCACAACAGCCACCGCCGCCCGTTGGGTTGTACCGATGGGGGCGACGCTGCCGTTTGGGCAGCCTTGGCCGGACCGGCAGCGGCGGAACGCTGGCGAGTTGGTCGTTTCTTGGGCACGTTCGCTCCACGCAATCCTGAATAAGGGGGCTTGGCCGCAGTGCGCCCCAGCTTTTGGACGATATTGATAGTACGGCGTGTTGATCATAGGCCGTCTGGCCAAATAGCCCTTCGCCTGCCGGTGATAGTATAGCTTTCGGCCATGCTGGCGGTCGTTCGATGCTCATTCTTCGTCCGTCAGGGGCCAGGTAGCCGTGCAATTGGTTGGGGGTCTTCATGGAAGCCGATACCACTCTCGACCAGAACTGGCTGGCGGCGGCGCTCGACCGCCTGGCCGAGCAGCCACTCTGCGGTTATCGCGCCGGAGATCGGCCCTGGACCGAGCCGACAGCCCTGGCCGCGCTGGCATTATTGGCCCATCATCGAATAGACGATGCCTGGCCCGCGCTGAAATGGTTGGAATACCAACTCGACGACCAGCACGGCGTGGGCATGAACATCGACCAGCGCGAACCGGGCTGGCCAACCGGGTTGGCCGTGTTGGCGTGGCGTTACGCCATATCCATGCAAGCCCCTGCCGCTGCTGAGTTTGCGCCGACGATTGAACGGGCCGTGCGGGCCATTCTTTCTTGGTCTGGCGAAGCACTGGAACCGAACGAATTCGTGGCCCACGATTGCACGCTGGTCGGCTGGTCTTGGATCGATCAAACGCATTCTTGGGTGGAACCGACGGCCATCCAGGTCTTGGCCCTGCAATCGCTGCCCCCGCAAGATCGGGCGGCATTTGCCGGCCTTGCGATGCGAAGGGACGAAGCCATTCGCCTGCTGTGGGACCGCCAGCTTCCGCATGGCGGCTGGAACTACGGCAACACCTTGGTGCTGGGGCAAGAACTTCGTCCGCACTTGTTACCCACGGGAATGGTGTTGCTGGCCCTTGCCGGCGAGAACGATTCCGCGGCACGGGCGGAAGCTTCGTTGCGATACCTGTCGCGCGAGCTCGGTGCGCAAGCGTCCCCCGTTTCACTGGCCTATGGGCTGTTGGCGCTCACTGCGCACGGCCGCCGCCCTGCTGCCGCGGATTGGTGGCTCCAAGTGGCCGCCACCAGGTGTCTGCGAAAGTCGCCAGCCCCCTTGAGTTTGTCCCTGATGGCCTTGGCGGCGCTTTCCAACGCCGATTGTTTTGTCTCTCTTTCCGTTGGTTCACAACCATGATTCAAGCTCCTCCAGAACGAACCGCCGCCGCCGCGCCTCCCACGATGGATCGTCGCGCGCTGTTGGCGGGTGCGGCCGCTGTCACAGCCGGAGCGCTGGGCATTGCCGCTTATCGCCGCTCACAGCGGCCACGCGCCGCCGTCTTCTTGGCGCGGGGCCAACGCTACGACAACGGCTTGGAACGAACCATTGAGGATGGCCTGCATGCCGTGGGGCTAAACCTGGCGGAACTGCAACAGAAGCGCGTGCTACTCAAGCCGAATCTGGTGGAACCCGACCGGCGTTGCCCCCAGATGACCACGCATCCCGCCATCATCGTGGCCACCGCCGAGGTCTTTCGCCGGTATGGTGCCACGGTCGTCGTCGGCGAGGGACCGGGGCACGTCCGCGATACTGACATGATTCTGGACGAGTCAGGCGTGGGTGAATCGCTCCACATGGCCCGGCTGGAGTACGTCGATCTGAATTACGACGAGGTGGGCGAGGTAGCCAACCGGGGCCGGGCCAGCAGGTTGGACAAATTCTTTTTGCCGCGCACCGTGATGGAGGCCGATCTGGTGGTCTCGCTCCCCAAGCTCAAGACGCACCATTGGGTCGGCATGACCGCCGCTTGCAAGAATTTGTACGGACTGCTGCCCGGCTGCAAGTATGGCTGGCCCAAGAATGTGCTGCATCACGCGGGCATTCCGGAAACCGTCCACGACATCAATGCCTCGGTCCCGCGAACGATTACCGTCGTCGACGCCATCGACTGCATGGAAGGAGACGGGCCGATCATGGGCTCGCTGAAGCGCGTAGGCGTGGTGGCGATTGGGCTCAACCCTACGGCGGTCGACGCCACCTGTGCGCGGTTGATGGGGCTGGACCCCGCGAAAATCAGCTACCTGCAACTAGCCGCCGACCGCTTGGGCCCGCTGGCCGCCGACCGAATAGAGCAGCGCGGCGAAGCCTGGGCCAATCTCAGCACGCCCTTCCACATTCTTGATCGGCCTCATTTGCAGCAATTGCGGATGAACAGCGGCGTGTTGACATCTTAACAGCGGCTTCTTAACCGTTTGCCGTGGGCAAAAAGCGCGGCGGCCGGCGGTGCTTTGTCGCGTGTTCAAACGACGAGGCCAGCTTAATCAACACAGGCTCGCTGAAAGCACGTCCGAAAAAAGATATGCCGATCGGCAGCCCCGACACAAAGCCGACCGGCAAGGTAACGCTGGGATAACCGGCCACCGCGGCGGCCGTGGAACTGCCTCCCGTGCCGCGGTCGCCGTAGATCAGATCGGTCATGCCGGCCGGACCCGTGGTGGGGGCCACCAGACAATCGAGCCGATGACGGTCCATGACCGCGTCGATCCCCTCTTCACGCGCCAGCCGCCCGCACAGCGCCAAGGCTTCCACATACTCTGGGTCGTCCAAACCGCCGGTGGCCTCCGCCGCGAGAAACAGTTCTTGGCCAAAGTAAGGCATCTCTCGATCGCGGTGCTGTTCGTTGAAGGCAATAATGTCGGCCAACGACTTGACGGGCGCATCGGGCCCTAGCCTCGCCAGGTAGGCTTTCATGTCGGCCTTCAGTTCGTACAACAGCACGGTCAGCTCGGGCCGTTTTAGATCTGACAGCGTTTCAATATCCGCGGGATCGACCAGGATGGCCCCTTGGCGTTCCAGTTCGCGCAGGGCGTCTTCCATGACGGCATCAACGGCCGGATGAAACCCAAACTTCCGCCGGACCACGCCGATGCGGGCACCACGCAGGCCGTCGCTGGCCAAAAACTGGGTGTAGTCCGTGTGTGACTTGCCCTGGCTGAATTGGGTGGCCGGATCATCGGCATCGATCCCCACCAGTGCGCCCAACACTGCCGCGGCGTCGGCCACGGTGCGGGCCATCGGCCCTGCGCTATCTTGCGTGTGGGACAGCGGCACAATGCCGGTTCGGCTGACCAGCCCCACGGTGGGTTTGATTCCCACGATGCCGTTGACGCTCGACGGGCTGACAATGGAACCGTCGGTCTCGGTGCCAATCGCCGCCGCGCACAAGTTGGCCGATACCGCCACACCCGACCCAGAACTGGAACCGGAGGGGTTTCGGTCCAAGGCATAAGCCTGCCGAGTCAATCCGCCTCGTCCACTCCAGCCGCTGGTGGACCTGCCTGACCGCAGATTGGCCCATTCACTAAGATTGGTCTTGCCCAACAGCACCGCGCCCGCTCGTCGCAGCCGTTCGGCCACGGTGGCGTCGGACGGCGGCTTTGAGCCGGCCAGGGCCAGCGAGCCGGCGGTGGTTGCCATGCGGTCCGCCGTGTCGATGTTGTCCTTGATGAGAATGGGGATGCCATGCAGCGGCCCACGCGGACCCTGCTGTTGGCGTTCTTTATCAAGCGCGGCGGCAATCTCCAGGGCATCGGGGTTGATCTCGATCACGCTGTTCAGCGTTGGCCCGCCCTTGTCGATGGCCGCGATGCGAGCCAGATATTTCTCGGTAATCTCGCGAGCCGAGAGCTGCCCCGATTTCATCCGTTGTTGCAGTTCGGCGATGGTAACTTCATCGAATTCAAACGACGGCACCTCGCCGCGCGACGTTTCCGCCGCCTGAGTTGGCGTGTTGCCGGCGGCGTACGACGACGCAGCCGCGCCGGCAACCAGGCTGGTCTTCAAGAAAACCCTCCGACTGGGATTGTGGTTTGGCGGTTGCGAACCGGAGGCAGGCATCAACGGAAAGTACTCCCGCAAGAGAATCAAGGTGCCGGGCGATGGCACTATTCTTTGATGCCGCCGCGGTTGATGCAAGGCGCGCGTAGCCGACTTAGCCACATGGCTCCTGCCATGTTGGCTTGAGTCTGTTGCCATAGTCCATGCAGGGCAACCTTCCCCGGAATGGTCGCTCAATCCACACATCAAGCCGGAAAAGCAGAAGCTTTGCGGCTACGGGACGGTATCGATCCTGCCACTTCCATCGGCTATAAACGGCTGTATTGCCGGTCGACCATCGACGCTCCAACCGATGGGCCAATGAGACCTTTTTGCCCCAACATCAAACCCTACAAAGTACGGTCATGGACCCCAAGCAGATCCTTCAAAATGCGCAAGCGCTGCAACCGTGGCTGATTGATATTCGCCGCCGCTTGCACCGCACGCCGGAACTGGGATATCAGGAACACATGACGAGTGCCTGCATTCGCCAACACCTGCAAGAACTGAATATCGAGTTTGACTACCCCATCGCCACGACCGGCGTGGTGGCCAGGATTGGCGGCGGCAATGGGCCGTGCGTGGCCCTGCGGGCCGACATGGACGCCTTGCCGATCCACGAAGAGGCCGATGTTGATTTCCGCAGCCAGATCGACGGCAAAATGCATGCCTGCGGGCACGACTGCCATACTACGATGTTACTGGGCGCGGCCCGGTTGCTGTCGCAAATCAAGGACCAGATTCCGGGTACGGTCAAGTTGTTGTTTCAACCGGCCGAGGAAGGGGGGGCCGGCGGCAAGGCGATGATTGACGGCCAGGCCCTGGAGAACCCGCGGGTGGAAAGAATCCTGGGATTGCACGTCTGGCCCGACCTGCCGACCGGCACGATTGGCTCGCGAGCCGGTTCGTTCATGGCGGCGGTCGGCAGCCTGCAGATTACGATCCACGGCGTGGGCGGGCACGCCGCCTTTCCCCAGGGGACGATTGATCCCGTGCTGACGCTGGCCAAGGTCGTGTGTGAGCTGCAGTCGATCGTGTCGCGCGAGATCGACCCCTTGGAAAGCGCCGTGGTAAGCATTACGACGCTGGAAGGAGGGAGCGCCTTCAACGTCATTCCCGCCAGCGCCACGGCACGCGGCACTATCCGCGCGCTGACTACCGAGCGGCTGCAATTCATCAAACAACGGGTCGAACAGATAACCCAGTGTATCGCCCAGGCCAACCGCTGTACCGCCGAAGTCGTCTGGCGGGACACCGACTATCCCGCCACGGTCAACGACTCCCAACTCTGGAACCTGGTGCAGCGAATCGGTGGCGAAATGATGGGGACCGACTCCGTCCGCCAGATTCAACCGGTGATGGGGGGCGAAGATTTCGCGTTTTACATCGAGGCCCAGGTTCCGGGCTGCTTCGTGGGGTTAGGCATCCGCAACGAAGAGATCGGTGCCACGCACTTTGTCCACAACAGCAAATTCAAGGTCGATGAAGCAGCCTTGCCAATCGGCGCGGCGCTGCATGTAGCCTTTGCGTTGCGTTCCCTGCAAGAACTTGCCGCCAATGGCGGAGCGGGATGACAACCGGGGGAGGCGTTTCCAACGCCGATGGATGCGCTGACTTGGCAAGGAAGATCAATTGACTCCGGCAGGTTCTCATCCCCCTACGGCAAGACCGCTTCTAAGTCGCCAATAATCCTCAGCAGCACCTCGCGGGTGACTTGCGCCGGCACCACTTGCCGTTGCTGACCGGGGGCCTTTTCAAAGCGGCAGAGGCTGATCTCGCCGCCGCGGCGGACGAGCAACTCGTAGTAGCTGCTGCCCGACTCGTTCTTTTGTGGCGGATTGGAGCGCATTTGCACGACGCACCGCTCGGAATCGACTTCAATCGGCGATATCGGCTCCAACAGATACGTCAGCCGCTGGGAAAGGGCGTCCGAGATTTTTTGTAGTTGCAGGGGCGAGGCGGCGGCCAATCCGTCGGTCGCGACCGACAGCCAGGTGAACTCGCAGCCCAACGTATCGAGCGCCGCGAGCTCGCAACGCAGCACGCGGGGACCATCGCTAGCCCGCATGGTGTGCGGCGCGGCACCGGCCGGCAACCGGGAAAGTTCGTTCTGGGCTAGTATTTTCAAGCTCATGGAGAACGCATCGGCAAAGGAGGGCCGCCCCTAATTCGTGACGATAAAGCGGCCAGCCGGCGGGCTCTTGCCGGGCGAGACCTTGTGTTCAGAGCCATCGAACGACAACACCGTGACGAGGTCGTCGACGACCGTTTCGATATGCACCGGGCGGCTCCACAGCCGGTGCAGATTTTCCAGCGTGTCGCGGGCGTAGTCCAGTTTAAGTTCGATGCCGTTAAACTCGTGGGCCAGCAGCAGCTCGCCGCGATTCTTGTGGTTGCCGTTGCGAACGGCGATTTGGGGCCGTCCGCGGTTGGTCAGGCTGAACAACAACCGCTGTTTGACATCGGGAAACGCCCGGCTTTCGATCTCGTACTGCTCGGCGTCGTCGTTGAAGCCGAACGAAAACAGCTTGTGCTCGCGGCAAAACTCCAGCGTCAAGAACTCGTCGATGAACGTCAGGTCGTTATGCACGCGGCGGGCGTCGAAAATCTTTTGGCGTCCCAGGCCCGCCCCGGTGTCCCAACGGCGTTTAACGGCCAGGTCGTCGCACTCGTCATACTCTTTGCCGAACCGGCCCCGGTTCCAACGGTCCTCAATGTCGCGAAACAGCTCCACGCCCAGCTTGTAGGGGTTCAGCCGGCCGGGAGAGGTGGCCATCGTGCCGCTATGATGGTCGCAATAGCAGATTAAATCGGCCGGCTGCAGGCCTTGCCGCGTCATGATCGTGGAGTGCCAATAAGTGGCCCAGCCTTCGTTCATGATCTTGGTCTGCGCCTGCGGGGCGAAGTAATACGACTCGTCGCGGATAATCGCCAACACGTCTCGCTGCCACGGCTTGAGCGGCGCATGCTCCAGCAAGAACAGCAATACGTCGCGCATCGGCTCCTTGGGAATCCGCTGCGCCGGCGGCGACTGCCGCTCTTGCCGGCGGCGCTCGCTTTCGGCCTCCAGCGCGGCGGGCGGGTTGATGAAGGCATCCATGTATTCCTTGGCCTGGAACCGAGCGGGGCTTTCTTCATCGGCCGCCTCGTCCTCGGTCGCCGCCCGAAAATCGTACTTATCTTGCGGCTCATACCGCTGGATGAATGGCGAGTGAATGTCGATCAAGTCCTCGACGCTCAGGCAAGTGTCGATGAAGGTCTCGACATCCTCCACGCCAAAGCGGTCCATATAATCGCGGATGCGGTTGCCGTGGTTGGCCATATGGTCCATCATCTTGCGATCGGTCTGGCTGAACCAATAGTTGTTCTTGAAGAAGTCGCAATGCCCATATACATGGGCCATGACCAGTTTTTGATCGGTCAATTCGTTCGATTTCAATAGGTAGGCGTAGCAAGGATCGTTGTTGATGACCAACTCGTAAATCTTTTGCAGGCCGTAGGCGTAGCCCTTGGAAAGCTGCTCGTACTCCATGCCAAACCGCCAGTGCGGGTAGCGCGTGGGAAAGCCCCCATACGCCGCCACCGCGCTAAGCTGGTCGTAATCAACCAGTTCAAACACCGTGGGGAAGTAGTCCAATCCATAGTCCGCGGCATGGCCGGCCATTTGCTGTTGAATGGCGGCCAAATGAGGCGGCAGCGGGTGTGGACGAGAGATGGGCATGTTTGATTTTCGATTTTTGATTGTGGATTTCGGATTGAAGAAGGGGCCGTTGTCGGTTGAAACCAATCAAGAATCCACAATCAAAAATCCAAAATCGCCGGGTGTGTCATTTGCCACTTCCCAGAAAGGCTCTTAGCGCGTCGTAAATGGCTTCTTTATCCGTGATCTCGTGGGTGGTTAGCTTTTCTTCCTCTTCGCCGAAGTGTTCGCCCAGGGCGCGGAGGAACTCGCCGCTGCCGTAGGGGCTTTCGACCTGGCCGTAGCAAAACAGATTGAGCTTGGGCAGCAGCGCTTCGCGCAGTAGCTTGAAGCTGGGCTGGTTGTCCTCGCCCCAGTTGTCACCATCGGAAAATTGAAAGCAGTAGATGTTCCACTCCGACGGAGGAAACTCCTTGTCGATCACCTCCGCGCAGACCCGATAGGCCGAACTGATCCGCGTGCCGCCGCTTTCGCGGGTGTGATAAAACGTCTGCTCATCGACCGCCTTGGCGACGGCGTCGTGGATGATGTAGCGAATCTCCAGCCCGTCATACTGGCTGCGGAGCCACGTATCGAGCCAAAAGGCCGCGATGCGGACGATCTCTTTCTGTTCGTCGGTCATCGAGCCCGACACGTCCATGATGTAGATCACGGCCGCGTTGGCCTCGGGAAGTTGCACGGTGTCCCAACTGCGGTAGCGTTTGTCCTCGCGGATCGGCACTACCAGCGGGTTGCCGGCGTTGTAAGTGCTGGAGGAAATCTGCCGCCGCAAGGCCTCCATGTAAGTCCGCTTGAAGTGCCGCAGCGACTCTGGACCGCTGCGGCGGATGCTGCTGTACTTGGACTTTTCTTGTTGGATATTCTTCTTGCCCTTCGGTTCGATCCGCGGCAAAGCCAGTTCGTCGCCCAAGATTTCGGCCAGTTCCTCCAGCTTGACTTCCACCTCCAAAATGTGCGGGCCAGGTTCGTTACCGGCCTGCCCCTTGCCGTTGGGGTCGGCACTGGAAAGTGGCTGGCCGATCTCCCCCTCTCCCTGGCCGACGCCGCCCGACCCTCGTTCGCCAAAGCGAAAATGGGGCAAGTCGAGCTGGGGAATGGGAATGCTCACCAGGTCCTTGCCCTGGCGGCCAATCATCTCGCCGTGGCTGATGTACTTCCGCATGTTCTCGCGGATTTTGCCACGCACGATCTGTTTGAAGCGGTTTTGATCCCGCTCGATGTTCATAACCATGATCTTTTCCTCCCTCTCCCGGTACTCCGGGAGAGGGCCGGGGTGAGGGTATTCTTTGCTCTCCCTATGGGGCAGAGAGAGCTAATCTAATTCCCGCTCCCTTTGGGAGAGTGGGATTCTTTCTCTCCCTCTCCCGGTGTACCGGGAGAGGGAGCCAATTTTTCCTTGTTCCGCGAACCGCTCTGCTTCGCCGTACGCGCCGATTCGTCCAAATTTACGCCGCAATGCAACACAATCCCTTCCAATACCGAGTCGATCTCTCGCAATACCTCATCGTTTCCAACGCGGAGAATTCTCACGCCCTGCGTGGCGATCCAGTCGGCTCGGGCAGCATCGTAGGCGGCTCGCCCAATATGGCTGTCGCCGTCCAGTTCAATCGCCAACCGAGCCGCGTGGCAGTAAAAGTCGAGCACATATTTTCCGAGCGGATGTTGACGACGAAATTTCAGGCCCGCCAGGCGCCCAGCACGCAAGCGGCCCCACAACAGCCGTTCGGGGAATGTGGCGTCGCGACGAAGCGCTCGCGCCCTGTCGTTCCGCGCGTTGTCCATGTCGTGTTTTTGACTCATGACCGTTTCCTAGTCGTCATGTTTGCTGCCTCTCCCTTTCGGAGAGGGCCGGGGTTAGGGTTTACAGTACGGACAATCTTTCGATGCTTCACCCTCTCCCCAACCCTCTCCCGGAGTACCGGGAGAGGGGGCTGGTCTAGCTCGTCTTCTTCACGTCGCCCCGCGCGAAAATACTGGCCACGTAGGTCAGTACGTCCGTGGCGCTCTCTTCGTTGTAGCCGTAGTCCCGGATCAGCCGGGCCTTGACCACGTCGATCTTGGCTTGCGTCTGCTGGTCCATGACGTTCGAGACCAGGCTGGTCAGCTTGATGGAGTCCTTTTGGTCCTCGAACAGTTTCAGCTCCAAGGCCCGGTGCAGGCGCTCATTGGTCTTGTAGTCGAACGTGCGGCCGTCGATGGAGAGCGCGCCGATGTAGTTCATGATCTCGCGGCGGAAGTCGTCCTTGCGGGCCTCCGGGATGTCGATCTTTTCCTCGATCGACCGCATCAGCCGGTGGTCAGGCTCGTCGAACTGGCCGGTGAACTTGTTGCGGACTTTCTCCCGCTGGGTGTAAGCCTTGACGTTGTCGATGTAGTTGGCGCACAGCCGTTTGAGGGCGTCCTCGTCGGCTGCAATCGCCCGCTGCACCTCGTTCTTGA
This sequence comes from Pirellulales bacterium, assembly GCA_050247075.1. Classification (GTDB taxonomy): domain Bacteria; phylum Planctomycetota; class Planctomycetia; order Pirellulales; family JBFWUW01; genus JBFWUW01. The sequence goes on from JBFWUW010000001.1 coordinate 138,787, forward strand.
CGATGTTTTCGTACTCTTCCTTGACCACGCCCAGCAATTCGCGGTACTGGGTGCGGATCGATTCATTGGTAATCAAGCTGTGATGCTTGAGGCCCGACTCCAACTCGTTGAGAACCATGAAGGGGTTGATCGAAGTGGCATCGGGATGGGCCACCAGCGCGTTCGAGATCTTGTCTTGCACGTACCGGGGAGAAATCCCCAGCATCCCCTCGCTGACTGCCTCGTCTTTCAGTTCCTGAATGTTGTCCTCGGTGAAGTTGGGCAGTGTCTTGCCGTTGTACAACTTCAGCTTTTGCATCAACGTCAGGCTGGCATGTTTGGGAGGTTCCAGCCGCGTCAGCACGGCCCACATGGCGGCCATCTCTATGGTATGCGGGGCGATATGCTTGCCGCGGACTCTCTCGCTGTTGTAGTCCTTTTCGTAGATTTTGATCTCGTCCGACAGCCGCGTGACGTAGGGAATGTCGATCTTCACCGTCCGATCGCGCAAGGCTTCCATGAACTCGTTGTTCTGCAAGCGGCGGTACTCCGGCTCGTTGGTGTGGCCCAGGATCACTTCGTCGATGTCGGTTTGGGCGAACTTCTTGGGCTTGACCTTGTGCTCCTGGCTGGCCCCCAACAGGTCGTACAAAAACGCCACGTCCAGCTTGAGAACCTCCACGAACTCAATCACCCCTCGATTGGCCACGTTGAATTCGCCATCGAAGTTGAACGCCCGCGGGTCGCTGTCGCTGCCATACTCGGCGATTTTGCGATAGTTGATGTCGCCCGTCAGTTCGGTGCTGTCCTGATTCTTTTCGTCCTTGGGCTGGAACGTGCCGATGCCAATGCGGTCCTTTTCGCTCAGCAATAGCCGCTTGACTCGCACATCCTGCGTCAGGCGGGTCCAGTCCCCCTCGTACCGTTTCAGCCGGTCGCTATAGATGTAGCGGCAGAACGGGCAGAGCTCGCCCACGATCTTGGCCATGTAGGCCCCAGGCTCGCGGCCGGCGTTCAGTTCTTGGGCCACTTCCTGGCGAAAACGGTTGGGAATGAGGTGCAGCGGCTCCTCATGCATCGGGCACCACAACACGTCGTTGGTGTCTTCCAGATCGACCCAGCCCAGCGTGAACAACGCCCCTTCGTCGCGGGTGGAGTAACGCTCTAACCCCCGCTTGATGACGCGGGCGATAGTGCTCTTGCTGCTGCCCACCGGCCCATGCATCAGCAGCACGCGGCGCTCGATGCCGTAGCCCTGTGCGGCGCTCTTGAAGGCGTTCACCAGCAGCCGCAGCGGTTCGTCCAGGCCAAACACGGCGTCGTGGCCGTGGCCATCGGGGTCGGAAAAGAAGCGGTAGCGAATTTTTCGCTCGCGGGCTTCCTCCACGGAATCGACCCCATACGACATGACCATGTCGTAGACACGCTCGAAAGCGTTACGGGTGACCTTGGGATCCTCGCGCACGAGGTCCAGGTACTGGTCGAAGGATCCGTTCCAGTTCTTCTTACGGAACTGGTCCAGGTCTTGCCGCTCGGCAACCATCGAAATAATCGAACGTCCATCAGTCATGGGATTTCTCCTAGACGAAGGCGGACGGGCGTTGTGCCGCCTAAGCGGCCAAGCCGGCTGGTTTTACAAGCCGGGCCTAAACTTCTGGCCCAAAAATCAGTCGCCAGGTCGCTTTGTCCGCACCTCCGTCGTGTGTAACGCGTTTTACTCGTGACACTCCCGACGGCGCATGCCTTCGCGCAGCAGCCCAGGCCCGGTGTTGGTGATCCGCGCAGCCGCACACGGCGGCAACTACGGTTTCCAGGCCGGAAGAAGACATCCGCCGAAGCGAGACATCCGGGCCCTAGACGACGACGCTTAAGCAGGGCGGCGCCGGGAGAGACGAACTTGGCAAAGAACGGTGATCGTGGGGCGTGGAATCAGGCCGTTGCTTGCGTGGACCGGGTAGGCCCCTGGCAAGTTGGCCCGGTTGGAAGGCCTCTATCTCTTTTCTCTGTGCCCCAACCTCTCTAAGTATCACTAGCGATGGCAAATCCGGCAATACGAATCTTGAGGGCACCCCGCCTAAACGGCGTGAAAGCAATAAATTTGAATTGTGTGAAACCATTGTTCAGCAATGGTTTAGCATCACTTTGCTCCGCGCGAATCTGCGCCGCGCCCGCCTCCAAAATGTTAGCGGACAAATGCGACAATTCCTTCGGACACGGTTGCGGCATGGGGCGAAGTCGGCAAGGATTGGGGGAAAGAGAAGTTTTCAGTTCTCCGAGATTAGCAGCTTTTAGCCTTCATCCTTTCGCCTTCCGCTTTTCTCCTCATGTTTCTCGTACTGCTCTCGTGGTCTGGCGGAAAAGATAGTGCTTTGGCGCTGCAGGCGTTACGCTCCGATTCCTCGGTGAAGGTGGCCGGGTTGCTGACGACTGTTTCCGGCGAGTACCGCCGGATTAGTCATCATGGCGTGCGCGAGGAACTGCTCGACCGGCAGGCGGGAGCGATCGGCTTGCCACTGGACAAAATGTATCTTCCGGCCGGGCCTGGCGACGGCCCCTGTACCAACGAGCAATACGAAAGGTTGATCGCCGATACGCTGGCGCGGCATCAGGCGGCCGGCGTGACCCATATTGCCCACGGTGATCTGTTCTTGGCTGACTTACGGGCCTACCGCGAGAGAAATCTGGCCAAGATGGGCCTCAAGGGCCTGTTTCCGCTGTGGGGGCAAAACACGCGCGGACTGTATCTGCGTTTTGTCGCGGAAGGGTTCAAAGCCTATACCTGTTGTGTCGAGGGCAATTTGGGCCGCGAGTTTGTCGGCCGATTGCTGGATGAAACCTTCCTGCGAGATCTGCCCGCCGGTATCGATCCGTGCGGCGAAAACGGCGAGTACCATTCGTTTGTGTTCGACGGCCCGATTTTTCAGCGGACGCTGCCCACTCGCGTTGGCAAGATCGTCTGCCGCGAGGGCCGCTACTACGCCGACCTGCTGCCAGAAGACGCCCTGCCGGACACAGACCCGCGGATTCCGCCTGTTGGCACGGCCACTTGAAGGGATTGGCCCTTCGCCCCCCAACCATCACTCCTCAACGGTCTCGGCCGATTCGGCTTCCGAGACTGGTTCCTCCACCAGCTCTACCTTAAAGCAGGCCGCCTCCCGGTCGTTGCGGATCAGCAGATACTGGCCCGATATCACCGGGTTGTTCCAGGTCCGCATCTCCAGGGCGGGGATGCGGGCGATCTCACGCGGTTCCTCGGGAGTTGGCTCGATCAGCAGCAGATCGCCTGGATCTTCTTGCTGCAAAACGATCAAGCCGCCCACTAGCAACACCTGGCCATGCCCGTAACGGCCGCCGCGCCAGGCCCGTTTGCCATCGGCCAGATTAACACAGACAAACACGCCCTCATCGAAGCCATACACATGGTTGTCGTACACCACGACATTGCTGAACTTGGACTTGAGATTCTTGTTTAGCTTCCAGGCCGGCTCGACGAGGAACTTATCCGATTCCCTTTTCAGTTGCAGCAGCACGCAACCTTTGCTGTAGCCTGCGGTGACAAACACCTTGTCGCCCGGTAGCGGCACCAGTTGCGCCACGTTGGGGCTGCCACTAGGCCAGGGGTACATCCAAAGTTCCTCGCCAGTGGCAACGTCGTGCCCGGCGGCCCGGTCGTCGCTGAGGATGAGAATCTGCTCGACGCCGCAAAGCGCGGCCAGCATGGGCGAGCAGTAAGCATCGCTATTGCTGGCGGTCCCGCCCTTCCAACCCGCAATGTCCTGGCCGGTCAAGCGGTCGTAGGCGGCCAGCGACCGCTGGGACGATTCTCCGCAGGTAACAACGACCCGATCCCGGTAGACCAGCGGCGAACAACTGATGCCCCATTTGGTGTTTTCGGCACCATGTTCGCGAAGGACTTCTCGCGACCAAACCTTTTGGCCGGTCGCGCCGTCCAGGCAGTTCAACACGCCCGTACTGCCCAAGGCGTAAACCAGCCCTTCGTGAATGGTGGGTGTGCCGCGCGGGCCATCTCCCGCCACGCGCGACAAGAAGGGGTCGGTCACAAGCGGATCGACGTAGCTCCAAACCAACTCGCCGGATTCCACGCGATAGCAGGTAATCATTTCCTCCGTACCGCGAAGTTCCTGGGTGAGAGCATAAGGCCCCACCACGGCAAAAGAGGACCAGCCCGCCCCGATCGGCTGCTTCCACATCAACTTGGGGGGGTGCGATACCCAATCGCGCTGCAGCGTGACATTCGTTACCGTCGCGCGACCGTCGCTGCCCAAGAAACGGGGATAGTCAAACGGGGTCGTGGCGGCCAGGTTGGCGGGTGCCTGGTCCGTCGGGGCACGCAAAGGTGCCGATTCCGCCAACAATTCGTGTTTCTTCTTTTTCCAGCGAAAGGTGAGCGTAGGGACAAAGTCACCGCTGAAACGCTCGAATTGGAACGTCCCGATCAAGCCGCCGATCACCAGCGGATAGAACAATATTCCCACGATCAACATCCGCCCGCGTGAGAAAGCCAACAGCCACAAAAAGCTCAGTAGCACCAGCAACGAACCCAAGGCCATCGTGGCGACCACTTGATGCCCCAGCGGCATGCCCGACAGCAGCCAGATCCACGCGCAAAGCACGGCCCCCAGCAGCCCAATACCGCCAGCCGCCCATTTGGCCCTGCGTGAGAGACGGCGGGGCAAGGCCTGTTCGGCCGCCATATCTTCAGCGGCAGCAGTTTTGGAATTCATGAATGAAGGAGAGTCCTAAGAGAGTTATTCCGCGTGAGTTCCTTACCTATTCGTGATTCGCCGGCCATTATTGCCGTGTTGGTGTCAACGACTTGAGATAGGCATATAAATCGGCCAGGTCCTGGTCGTTGGCGTTGTTCAGCAGGCCAACCGGCATGATCGACTGTCGGCTGGGCTGCATGCTCAAGAATTCCTCCGCCGAAATGCGCACCGTTGTGTCGGGGCCTGTTTGTAGCAAAGTTCCATTGGGGGATTCGTAAACCACCAGGCCGTTGTAGACTTGGCCAGAACGGGTGGCCACCACTTGCGTTTGATACAAGGCCGAAACCTCTTTGTTGGGATCGACAATTGCCGTGAACAGGTCATCGCGGGCCAACCTCTTGGCCGCCGCGTTCAAGTCTGGCCCCAAGCGGGAACTCCCCCGATGGCAGCGGTGGCAGGCGCGCTTTTCGTAAACGGCTTGACCGCGTTGCAGGTCGCCGGCGGCCCAATCAACATCCGCCAGCCGCTTGGCCCATGTTGTCAGGTCGATCGTGCCGCTGGCGGCCAGGCGCTGGGCTTCGTCCGGATAGGCTTGCGTGAACCATTCAAACCACGGCTGATAAACGGCGGCCGCGTCCGATCCGGCGGGTTCCTTCTCTGGAAGTTGCTGATCGCTCAAATGGCGGGCCAGCGAGGCCAGGGACTGTCGTAGATCACGCTGTTGCTTCACCGGCAGGTATTGCCGCAATGTACGCAGCACCAAGCCGATCTCTTGCGCGGTACCGGCAGCAGGCAACCGCAATAGCCCCTGGGCGGCGTGCGAGATCACGTCGGCTTGCGGTGAATCGAGCGCCGCGAACAGTCGTTCGCGGTCGTCAGGCAGATGCCGCGCGGCCAAAGCCAGGGCGATGGAATCACGCAGAGCGTAGTCGTCCCAGTGCTCTCGCAAGGCCGGCAGGGCCTCGTCGTCGGGCAATGCCGCCACAACCGACACCAGTTCCGATGTCCAAGGATTGTCCTCACCAGCGTCCTCGGCGGCCGTGGCCGCCGCCAACAACTTGCGGGCCGCCAGCGCCCGGCTGGAATCGTCCATCCGCGCCGCGAACAGGCTTTGCTCGGGCCGCGTGAACAGTTCATTTTCGACCAAGGCCCGCGGCAAGGCTGGATCGCGGTGGCAAAGTTCGTCGAAGCATTCACCCAAGCGGTTGGGCCAGTTGCGGCTGGGAAACAGTTGCTGATCCGCCAGCTTGTGATGCAGCCGTGCCAGTGCCTCGGCGGTTTGCCGGGTAACGTCGGGCGAGCGCTCTCCCGGCAAACGCGAAAGCACAATGAGATAGTGGATGTCATCGACGAGCGGCGTGCTGTCGGTCGACCGCGAGGCGATTGCGGCAGGCAATCCAGGCCGATCGGCCGCAAGCATTCCCAGCAGCCGGGCCATCTCTCGGTCCAACGCGGCGTCACCCGTCGGAAATTCCGGTGCCACCAAATCAACTATGCGAGACCGGCCGGCAGCGCTGGCTTGTTCGGTCTCGTTGCCGGTGTAACCGCTGTAGACCTCGGGTTGGTCGGGCTGCAAGTGCAAGTCGCCTAGTGCGATTTGCAGCAGCCGGACGGCTTCTAGCTGGACGGCCTCTGGCTGGATGTCCAAGTCCGTGCTTTTGGCGAACACAGCCAACGATTCCTCGACAAACAGGGCCCGGCTGGCAGCGTCTAGCGGTGCCTCGGCCAACGGCCCGTGGATCCACAGGTCGCTCAATCGTTGCCGGTGCGTCCGCTCTTTCTGCTCGGCCTTCCATTGGGCGTACTCGGCGGCCGCTCCTTGCCGCGCGGCAAGAATGGCGGCCTGGCGCACGCGGCGATGGGAAGAATCGAGTGCGCCTGTCCAATTCAGAGGAACGGCCCGATCCGCCGTGAAGTTTGGTATCGCGGCAACAGCCTCCCATGCCGCGCGGGCGGCGGCCGGCGCTTCATGCGTCAGCAGCGGCAGCACGCGGTGTGCGGCCTCGTTGGGCTGGCGGCCAAGTGCCCAAGCCACGCGATCCGCGAATACTTCATCGTATTGGCCAAGCATCGACAAATCTTCGTTGGCCGGAATACCGTCAAACAACTCGATCAACACTTCCACGGCCCGCACGCGCTGTTTGATAGGCAACTGGCGATTCTGGGCGGCTTTCACAAAGGGCTGCTGGCCCAGATTTTTGGCCAAGGGAACCCAATGCCGGCGCGACCAACTGGCCAGCGGCTGGTCGGCGGCAAGTACGCAAGCGAGGTCGTTGGAAGGCTTTTCCGCGGCGGTATTCTCATCCCCCACGTAAGAAACGCGGAACACGCTGCCGCGCGTCCCCCGCCCTCCAATCGCCACGAACAGGTCTCCCGTGGGACCGACCGCCAAATCGACCGGCGCAAAGCCGACATCGCCCGTTGTCTGCAGGAAGACTTCCAACTGGCTCTGGTAACTGGCATCGCGCGGCGTGAGCGGGAAGTAGTAGACCTTGCCTTGGGTCCAACAGGCACTGAACACCCCGTCGCGATAGTGCTGGGGAAATTGCCGGTGCCGGTAACAGGCCAGTCCGGTCGGCGAGCCGCGTCCAATCTCCACCAGCCGCTCGACATTGTCGAAGAATGCCTCGGGCCGGTTCCAACTGCGTTGAAAGCCTTGCAGCAGCCAGCCATGCTCTTGGCCGGCGGCGATATCGAACAGCCGGTTCGGCGCGTACCAGGGCAGATGATGGTCGCGTTCTCCGTCGGCATCGACCGTAAACAACTGGCCCTGCCAGCAAAAGTCCAGGTCGTAAGGATTGCGAAAGCCGTGCGCGACAACCTGGGACTGTTTTCCGTCGGGCGAAAACCGCACCACCGCGCCGCAACGTGGATGCCGCACCGGCGAACCTGGCAGCCGAACATGGTCTTCCGACACGCCCGCGTCATTGCCGGCGATAACATAAAACCACCCGTCGGGTCCGTGGACGATGCCGTTGCCGCCATGTTCGGAATGTTTTAGCCTGGCCCAAACCTCCAGCGGGCCGTCCGCCTCTCCGTCACCGTTGGCATCCCGCAGGCGGCCGATGGAATTGTCACCCGTGCAGATCAGGTCGGGTCCGTCAAAGCACATCCCGTGTGCGCCGCTAGCGGGAGTTTCACTGAATAATGCCGCCCGGTCGGCCCGGCCATCGCCATCGTCGTCGTGCAGCGTCTTGACGTAGTTCGGCCCCGCCACGACCACCCTGCCTTGGGAGTCGAGCGTCATGGAAAAAATGTCGTGGGCCAGATCGTCGCCGGCATACAGCGAAACGCCAAAGCCCGGCGGCGCGGCGAGTCCCAGTTCGGCGGCGGGCTCCTCGGCATACACCCCAGGCGGGCTCGTGCCCAACAGCGCAAGCAGTAGGCAAGTCAACCAGCGGCGATCATTGTAAGAGCTCATATTTTGCACGCTGTCAGCTTAACTTCGCCACACCCGGGCGGCAACGCATGGCCAAAATCGGTGGTGATTTAGCACCGTTTCCAGGCCAATTTACGCTTGTTCCGTCGCTCTTGTTTTGACGCCTTTGAAATTTGACTATCATTCCCATTTCAACTATTTTATGTCGTTTGACGAAGCGGATTCCCACGCGTTGGATAAATAGTCAATCTTGGTTAATTTTTTGTTTTGGGTTAGGTTATGATCCGTCGCTCACGTTCGCGATCTGGAGAGAAGCCAATGCCCAGTCCGTCACAGCAAGGACCGCTGTACTTTGAAGGAGTAGAGGTGGGCCAGTGTTGGGTCAGCCCCGGCCGGACCATTACGGAAACCGATATCGTCAATTTTGCCGGGATGACGGGCGACTACAACCCGCTGCATACCGATCACGAATACTGCCGCGGCACGCCCTACGGCAAACCGATTGCGCACGGCATGTTAGGCATGTCGCTGGTGGCCGGATTGGGGGGCCACAGCCCTTGGATGCAAACAGCCGCTTTCACCCGTATTGTGCATTGGAACTTCACTCGGCCGTTGTTCGTGGGTGATACGGTGCGCGTGGAAACCGAGGTGACGGGCAAGCAGTCCGACGCCAAACGCCGCGGCGTCATCACCTGGCGGCGGCGTCTGCTCAACCAGCATGACGAAGTCGTGCAAGAAGGCACGACCGAGACCCTGGTACTCGTCGATCCCACCGGTCCCTTGGCGACGCGTACCAAACCGGCCGCTCCGTTTGCCGAGGTTGAACAGCCCCCACCCGCCCAGCAAGCTGCCGCCAACGGCACGCGTTCCAACAATTAGCGGCTTGCTATTCTTGCAGCGAATAGACGATCACATTTAGCCCTAGCCGCGCCGCGTCGTCGCGGGTGTAGCCGCGGCACTCCACTCCATCGTGGCTTTCCAAGGCGCAGCTTAGATCGTAGGGAGAAAAAATGACTCCCAGGCGATGTTGGTCTAACTGCAGGCCCTCCAAAAACGGCTCGACCTGGCGAAGCGTCGATCGCAAGCTGCCGTCGGCCGCGCGGCCCGGTTCGCGGCGGGTGACGGTTTTTAGATCAAAGCCGCCGTATTTGTTGGAAAACAGCGGGTGCTCGGCCGGAATGCGGTCCCACGCCTTGTCAGGAAAGATCACCGCCATCTCGCGGCGAAAGGCCTTGGCAAACGCCTCGCTAGCGCACACGGCATCGGCCAGCAGCATGCCGCCCCGCTCGACGTAGGTCCGCAATCGATCGCGTTCGGCCTGCGTCAGCCGAAAATCGTTCCGCCCGTGCATAAACAACAGGTGGTAGTTGAACAACGTGTCGTCGTCCAACGAGACCTCGCGAGGCTCGGTGTTCACGCGGACTTGCTGCTCGCGAATCATTGTCTCTTGCAAGGCCAGCAGCGCGCCGGGCGCAATATTCCAACCGCCGCTATGCTTCAACTTGGCGATTTGGAGCAGCCCGCGATCGTGGGGATCGGCCTGCTGGTCTTGTTTGTCCTGGCGGAATAGGTCGTACTTGTACTTCACCTCGCGGTTGGTGGCGTAGGCCAGAATGTTAATGCCGATCGACAGAGCTGCATCAACCTCGGCCTGAACCTTATCGGCATGTTTGGCCTGGCGGTCGGGACTGGCCAGTTCCCACAAGCAAGACAGGGCCGGCCGGGAGGCGTTTTCGGGGTCGGGCGGGGCATAAACCACGCTGGTGCGGCAGCCAAAATTGATTCCCCACAAAGGCCGCGTCCGTGAAGGATCGACCTTTTCCTCGGCATACCAAATGGGATGGTCGGGTTCCAACAGCCGCAGCCCATACTCTGGTTCGGGAAAAACTTGCCTCATCAATTCGCGAAAGCCGGCATCAAACTGCTGGCCGTCATTACAACAGGCTTCGGCCATGATGAATCCGCCACGTTGCAGGTACTCTCGCATGGCGCGAATTTGGTCGGGATCAAATCGCGGGGCAATTTCACCGCTGAGGTACAGAACCGGTGCTTGCAGCAAGTCGTCGCTAGTCGCGCCAGCGGTGTCGATGGTTTGCCACGAAAGGTCGCGTTTCCAGCGAGTCTCGACGTAGGCCGTCAAGTTCGCGGCGTCACTGCGGTGGTGGTTCCAGTCGTCTCCCTCGCCATGTTGCAGTTTGCCCAGCAGCACCGGCCGGCGCCCCTTGGCCAAGAAAAGCAGGGCCATGGAAGTGGCGATATGCTCCAGCGATTCATCGTTGCCGGCCCCTTTCCATAATCCTTCCACGGTGTCTTGCGTGGAGAGCAGGCTATCGGTTCCCTCGCGATACCAGTCGTGTTGGCCGATAAACCGCCGCGCGGTCAACCGCCCCGCGCGTTCCAGCCCATACAGGTAATACAGCAAGCGGTTGTTGGGGCCGCCGGGATTGGTATCAACGGAAAAGTTTCGAGCCAGCCAGGCCAAGCCGCGCTCGACCGGTTGGTTGTCTTGCTGCGCGCCGCAACAGAGAATGCGGCCCCCTTCGCCGCTGGCGTCGCCCTGGTTCAAGCGGCCCGTCGTAATCACCATGGCCGAGATTCCGGCGCAGGTCATGCTGCCCGTCCCCCTCCCATTTCCGGGCGTATAGCCCCAACTGCCGTCGCTTTCTTGCCCGTTCCGCCAGTATTCCATGGCCATTTGCCAGGTCTCTTCGCGAACGGGCACCCCCGCCCGCTGCGCCTCGTGCAGTGCCAGCAGGGCAAATTGCGAATTGGAGTTGTCGCCTCCCGACGAACGATGGGGGTACGACCATCCGCCCCGCATGGCACCGGCTTTGATCTGAACATCTTCCAGCCATTTGGCGTTCCGCCGAATGAGGAGCATGTCTTTCTTTGGCTCGGCGGCGCACAGCACCATCGTGTCGAGTGCCACGATGTACGTCAGCTTGAGTTCCCGGCTGGGATTGCGGAGATACTTCAATGCCGACTGAATCGCCGGATCATCGACTGGCACCCCTGCTTGCAGCAAAGCCAGTGTGCAAAGCGGCGTGGTATCGTAGACGTTCTCGTAATAAGGCCAAGATCCGTTGCCGGTCTGCCGCTTCTTGAGATAACTGGCTGCCCGTTCGATCGATTCGCGGACCTTCGCGGGGTCGAGATCGTCGCCGCGGACGGGTGAGGGCAGCGCCGCTACGACCGCTAGAACCGTCGTTATCAGCCGCACGCCACGCATGAATCATTCTCCAGAATGCAATAAAGCGGCTCAGCCACTGCAATCATCATAGGGTGCCCCGCCAGCCACGGCAAAGCCCGTCCCCCGCCCCGCTGACCGAACCGGCTAAGTGCTATAGAATAATAGTCCGTCGAATCGGCGTCGGAGACGCCTCCTACAAGATCGCATCGGCGCCGGAGACGCCTCCGACAAGATCGCATCGGCGTTGGAAACGCCTCCTACACTTGGCACTCGACACACTCCCATCCAATCGGCACTCCCCTTGACTACCAAGCCCCGCAGCCTCGGCGACGTCCTGATTGAATTCAGCCAGCATCGGCAGTTGATGCAGGCTGAATTGCAAAAGGTCATCGTCGGCCAGGACGAAGTCATCGAACAGTTGTTCGCCGCCATCTTCACCCGCGGGCATTGCCTGTTGGTGGGCGTGCCGGGACTGGCCAAAACGCTAATGGTCAGCACCTTGGCTCGCATCTTGGACGTGCCGTTCAAGCGAATTCAATTCACGCCCGACCTGATGCCCTCGGACATTACCGGCACCAACGTGCTGGACGAGGACGAGCGCGGCCGGCGGAATTTTCGCTTTGTGGAGGGGCCGATCTTCACCAGCATTTTGCTGGCGGACGAAATCAACCGTACCCCCCCAAAAACCCAAGCCGCGCTGCTGCAAGCCATGCAAGAGCGCGAAGTCACCGTGGGCCAAACCACCTACCAACTGCCCGAGCCGTTCTTCACCATCGCCACGCAAAACCCGATTGAACAAGAGGGGACGTATCCCTTGCCCGAGGCCCAACTCGACCGGTTCATGTTCAACATCCAGGTCGGCTACCCCAAACAGGCCGAGGAGGAGCGGATTTTGGCGGCCAGCAGTCGGCAAGAAAAGCCCGAAATCCGCAAGGTGCTGTCGGCCAAGGCGATCTTGAATCTGCAAAAACTGGTCGGCAGCGTGGCGGTAACTGAGTACATCATCAAATACGTCGCCCGGCTGGTGAGGGCCACGCGCCCCAAGGACGACTCGGCTCCGGCGTTTGTCAAGGAACTGGTCGATTGGGGTGCCGGTCCCCGCGCCGGGCAATTCCTGATTCAAGGGGGCAAGGCCTTGGCCGCCATGGAAGGCCGCTTTTCGGTGGCCATTGAAGACATTCAAAAAGTAGCCGTGCCCGTTTTGCGGCACCGCCTGGCGACCAACTTTCAGGCCCAGGCCGAAGGCCTCTCCACCGACGACCTGGTAAGACGCCTGCTTAAGGAAATCCCCACGCCCGAGATCCCCAAGTTCGAGGGTTGATGCGGATGGCAGCGATTATGCTTTGCCGCGGCGTTTGACGAGGGTAATTTCGTTGCCGGCTTCGTTGTGATCGACTTCGTCCATGAAGGTCCGCATCAGCAACTGGCTGCGGCAGGCCAGGTCGTCCATCTGCGCCGGGTTGACCGCCGCGTGGTCCGTGCCGGGTCCTTCGTGGCGGATGGAGATTTTGGCTTCGTCCCGGCCGATCGCGGCGGAGACGAAAATCTTGCGTTCGCGAAAGGGAGCAATTCCCAGCCGTTGATCGACCAGCCGCTGGTAACCGTCAGGGTCTTGCATGGCCAGATCGGGGCTGACCTCCAGATTGCCGCTATACAAGGCATCCAGCAGTGCTTCCTCCAGGGCGATTCCCACGCGCAGCCCGTCGCCATCATCCAGTTCCAAAACCTCGGCCACGGTTTGCCGTAACTGGTCCACCAGCGGCGGCACCAGCGTGCAGTCGTTGTCCAGAATTAGCGACATGGCGAAATCGTCGATGCATTGTGCCAGCCGCTGGTGCGTGCGGCCGGCCCCCGCGGTGGCCAGCACGCGGCGGAGGGTGCTGGCCAATTGAGCCAGGTTCTCCTTGGGCACGTAGCTGGCCGCGCCGCGTTCCAACGCCTGAAAGGCGATCTCCTCGCTCCCCTGGGCAGTCATCAACACGGTCGGAATCTGGGGGTACGTCTCGCGGAGAGCTTCGACCAGTTCCAGGCCGTTCATCCGTGGCATGTCCATGTCAGTTAGCACCAGTTCGGGTTGGCTTTTTTGCAACTGGGCCAAGGCTGCCATGCCATCTTCCGCGGTGGTGACATCAAACCCCGCCGCCTTCAGCATCTTGGCAATCATCTGCGACTGCGTTTGGCTGTCCTCGACCATTAAGATTGCGGCCATGGTGGTTGACTCCCGATGGGTCTTATGTCGATCGTGCGCAGGGCGAGCCCGCCCTGGGGGCACGCCACCTACTTGCCATACTTTATCGTATTGTGGCCGTGGCTGCTGGCGGTTGTCCAATGAATTGCGTGTAAGTTCGTACCCGGCTAGACTTTGGCTGTTGGGTGGAGCCGCGAGCGGAAATTCCACCCTAAGCTGTAGGAGGCGATTCTATCGCCGATGTGGACAGCCCTCGCGGATCAATCGGCGATGGAATCGCCTCCTACAAGTTACGATGGCATCGGGAATTGGTTCTTCGGGCGGATATTATAATCAGGAGGCCAACATGTCAGACGTTTCTCGCCGGCGGTTCACTCGCGAGGCCCTGGGCTCGCTGTTGACCTTTTCGCTGCTCGATACCTTGTTGTCCGGTGACCTGCTGGCCGACGAGGTCAAGCCGATCACCGTTCGCTGGCTGGCCGAAGTGAACCAGCTTGGCTTTGATGTCAAGGACCAGTCGCTCAAGCAGGTGGAATGGCAGAGGAAGGTCGAGGAGTTGTTTGCCCAGGTTGATCTGCCGGAACTGCTGCGGCTGATCGACTTCGACAAACTGGCGGCCAGCGCCAACCCGCCCGACAACGGCGCGCGAAGCCTGCGGTTTAACTTTCCAGAGATCGAGGGGATTCCAACGAGTTGGGCTTTTGGCCGGCAAATCTTCGCCTTGAAGAAAGGCCGCTCGGTCGTGCCGCACGGCCACAACAACATGGCCACGGCTTTCCTGATCCTCAAAGGGAGTTTTCGCGGCCGGCACTTCGACCGGTTGAAGGACGAGCCCGAGCATTTTGTGATTCAGCCCACGATTGACCGCACGTTCATTGCCGGCCAGCATTCCAGCGTGTCGGACTTCAAGGACAACATCCATTGGTTTCAAGCACTGGAAGAACCGGCGTTTATCTTCAATTTGCATGTCTTGGGCGTCGACCAAAACAACACCGATTCAACCGGCCGCCTCTACCTAGACCCCAACGGTGAGGCACTCGACGGCGGCCTGATCCGCGCCCGCCGGGTGAGCCATGAAGAGTGCCATAAGTTGTACGGCTGATAGGAAAGGATGAAGGCGAAAGGCGAAAGGCTAAAAACTTCGTTGTTCGTCGTTCGTCATCCATGTCGGTTGCCTTTTCGCCTTTCGCCTTCATCCTTTCGCCTTTCCTCACATGTCCAAAGTATTTGTCACGCGCCTGATTCCCGCTGCTGGTTTAGATAAGGTGCGCCAGCAGTGCGATGCCGAGGTCTGGACCGATCCCTTGCCTCCTTCCGCCGATGTGCTGCGGCGGAAAATCGCCGATTGCGACGGGCTGTTGTCGCTGCTGACGGAAAAAATTGACGCGGCGGTGATGGATGCCGCGCCCCGGTTGAAAGTCATCAGCAACTACGCGGTCGGTTACAACAACATCGACATTCCGGCCGCCACGGCCCGCGGCATTCGCGTGGGCAATACGCCAGGCGTGCTGACCGATGCCACGGCCGACATGGCCTTTGCCCTGTTGATCTCGGCCGCGCGGCGGATCGTGGAATCGAACCGCTATACGGTCGAGGGCCATTGGAAAACCTGGGAGCCGCTGGGCCATATCGGCCAGGATTTGGCCGGTCGCACGTTGGGCATTGTGGGCATGGGGCGAATTGGCTTCACCATGGCCAAACGCTGCCACGGCGGATGGGGCATGAACGTCCTCTACCACGACCAGCGGAACAACGAGCAGGCCGAGAAGGAACTGGGGGCCAGGCGGGTCGAGTTCGACGAATTGCTGGCCAGGTCGGACTTTGTCTCGGTCCATTGCGATCTGAACGACAGCACCCGCGGGCTGTTCAATGCGGCCACTTTCCGCCAGATGAAGCCAACCGCGGTGTTTGTCAACACGGCCCGCGGCCCGGTGGTGGTTGAGGCCGATCTGGCCGACGCCTTGCGGCAGGGAACCATCTTTTCGGCGGGGCTGGACGTGACCGATCCCGAACCGCCGCCTCCCGACAACCCCTTGATTACGCTCCCCAACTGCATCGTCGCGCCTCACATCGCCAGCGCCACGGTCAGCAGCCGAAACGGCATGGCCGAAATCGCCGCCGACAACTTGCTGGCCGGCCTACGCGGAGAGCCACTCCGTTGCTGGGTCAATCCAGAAGCGGCAGACCATCGACGCACGTAGCTTGCCCCACGCGATTCAGGCGATCCGTCGTTGCGGGTCGTTTTCCAGGGGGAGTGGCAACGTGGCGGGCGCGGGTTTCGCTGGCTCCGCGGTGGACGGTTGCGGTGGCGCAGCGTCGCCGGCAAGCATGCCGATGTTTGCGCCGGCTTCCCCCAAGTCGCAGTCGTCGGCATCCAGGGAACCAATTGTACCGCTGGGCGGATCGTAAGGAGCTCGCCCCACTTGATGCGTCCCCAGTTGCGGCCAGAACCTGGACAGCAAAAACTGCCGCACCATGAACACAAACATGCTGCGCTGCTTGAGCGCCGGGTCGATCTCATCGGCAATCTTGGAGTGGGCGTCCGCCAGTTTGCTCCAGTGCAAGCCGGGCTGTTCGTGATGGACGCCGTGGTAGCCGTTGTTGAACAACATGTAGTTCAAGAACGGGCTGATGAAATTGCGCGAGTGGTTATGTTTGGACCAGGGATCGGTGTGGACGTGCTGCTCGTAATTGAAAAACATGATCGTCCACAATGTGAACAACGACGGCAGCCCCACCGAGAACCCCCACACCACCGCGCCCCAAAACCAGCCGTGCAAATAGATCGCCCCTACCAACAAGACGGCCCACGTTCCCAGCCACACCGCGTACTGCGTGATAATCTTGCGATACAGCCGCGGGTTGCCGGCCTTGGCCTTGGCGATAAACGTATTGATGGGAAACGACTGCCAATACGACGACACAAAAAAGTACGTCGCCGCCACCAAGGCATTGTGCTTGCGGCTGTACCGCCAGGTAATGGTGGCGTCGCCCGCCCGATTGACATGCTTGTGGTGGTTGAGATTATGAGTCGGCACCCACACGAACGTGGGGTAGCCGTAGAACACCGACAAGACGTTGTTGAAGGTGTCGTTCAGCCGCCGGTCCTTGAAGACCGGGCAGTGATTGTGATTGTGGGCGATCACGCCGCAACAAAGGGCGAAATAGAAATTGAAGATCGCCAGCGGCAAAATGTACGCCCGCTCGAAATTGGCGTACTGCACGCCGACCAGTCCAACGGCAATCGCCACCCACAACAGGGTCCTCAGATCCGCAAGGTTTTTGGGCCGCATGAACGATATAGCTTTCCGTGCCGCGGCATATCCGCCGGCACTTGCCCAAACAGGAGCGACAGTCGAACAGTAAAACGTCGCTCCTGCCGGAGCTAAGTTGTCGAAAGATCATTCATGGCTAACGGGAAATTGGCAGGCGATAGCACTCTCTTTGTGAATTCGGCAAAACGGCAATCATACTGCCTGACAGCACTGATCAAGTCTTAGTCCAGATCGCGACGCGGAACCAGGCCAGTCGCCCCCGTTTGTAAATCGCCGAAACTTCCACGGCCATAATAACATCGGCTGCGAAGGCAGATTGCCAGCAGGGCAATTTGCCCGCGGTCATGGGAAGACAAAGCCAGGATCGCAAGCCGCTTTGTCTTCGTCGGAGACGGCTCCTAGAGGCATACGAGTTTGGCACACACGGCCCCGCCAGCAGTGCTGGCGGGGCCCTCGCCAGACGATTCAACCTTTACACCGCTTGCTGGCGTTGGCTATTCTTCGGCCCGGCTTGGATCCGTCGCCGTCTTGCTCTTAGGAAGAATTTCGCCATGAATCGCACGAAATGCCACAGCGTGGCTATTTGCCTGTTTCTCTTGGGGATCGGCGGCACGGCTGCCAGGGCCGATGACTTCAGAATCCATACGGAATTGTTCGTCGAAGACGAAAAAAAGCCAGCAGCCGAGTACACCACGCTGTTCAAGTCGGGCTTGGTCTACGACTACCGGACCAACCCGCCGCAGGTGACCATTTTTGATCCGGCCCGTTCGCGTTTCATCTTGCTCGATACGCAACGCAAGCTACGTACGGAAAAGTCGACCGCCGACATTGAGACATTCGTGGAACGGCTGCAAACCTGGGCCGCCAACCACCCCGATCCGGCCTTGCAGTTTCAGGCCCAGCCGGCCTTCCAAGAGACGGTCGATCAAGAAACCGGCGAGCTGGTCTTTAGCAGCGATTGGACCACCTACCGCATCAAGGCGGAAGCCGCCGCCAACCCCGAGGCCTTCCGGCAGTACGCCGCGTTTAGCGACTGGTTCGCCCGTTTGAACGTGCTGACCGGCTCGACGGTGCTCCCCTTTCCACGCCTGCGCGTCAACCAATCGTTAGCCGAACAGGAACTGGTCCCCACCGAGGTTCGGCTGACGGTGGTCGGTCCCAACCAGATTCCCACAGCGCGCGTGCAATCGAAGTATCGCACGCAACATCATGTGGTGTGGGCCTTGTCCGCGGCGGACAAACGCCGTTTGGAGCAAACGGCCCAAGACCTGGTGACGTTCGAGGAAGTCAAGTTCGAAGACTACCGCAAGGACGAACTCGAAAAAACGGCCCAGCAATCGAAAAAGAACGCGGGCAAATAAATGCCCGCCGTGAAGCGCATGTCCGCCGCTGCCCGTTTTTCCGGATACAAGAGAAACAAAGCCGACTAGTCTACGCTGGTTAGTTAGGGCCAGCCTTAGCTCTCGCGAGATCGACAACGGGTAGCGCCATCGTTTCGATGTCACTAACTGTCGCGTTTTTACGCGTGAGGCTAAGTTTACAATTCGATGCAGGAAATTGATTTTCAGCACAAAGCTATCATATCAATAGACTTGCGACATTCTCCAAGTGTTGCGATGCCGATTGGCACAAGTTCTGCTTTCTTCTTCCAGCATAAGGGTTTGACCCAAACCCTGGTGCGGGAAGCGAAAGGAAGCACGCCATGTTCGAGCCAATCTCTCTGTTGTTGATCGCGGGCAGCTTTGTCGTCATTGTGGCGGTGGTTGGCGCCATGCGAACCGTGCCGCAAACCAACCCGTACTACATCTGAGCGGGGCCATCGCCCGAC
This sequence comes from Pirellulales bacterium, assembly GCA_050247075.1. Taxonomy (GTDB): domain Bacteria; phylum Planctomycetota; class Planctomycetia; order Pirellulales; family JBFWUW01; genus JBFWUW01. Next base: position 157,353 of record JBFWUW010000001.1, read on the forward strand.
AAGGGCTGATCGGCGGGCACAATCGTCGGCATGGCGGCCACACCGCGTGGCCCAATTCTAACTGTCGTTGGCATCGAGATTTACGCGGCGTGGTATGGTTTAGGGACTTTCCACGCCGCCTGGGCCATTTAGAATAGAAAACCGCCATCGCGATGCCGATAGAACCCGCCACGGTTTTCTTGCCCCACAGGATTTGCCATGTCGCAGCGATTTCTGACCGCGTTGCCGGTCTATAACGAAGCCACGCATGTGCGAGCCGTGCTGCAAGAAGTTCGTCCGTATAGCGCCGAGATCTTGCTGGTGGACGACGGTTCGACCGACGGGACGGCCGAGTTGCTAGAGGCGGAGCCAGGAATCCATGTGATCCACCACGCCAACAACATGGGTTACGGGGCGGCACTTTCCACCGCCTTTGAGTTCGCGAAACGGGGCGATTATGAAGTGCTGGTCACAATTGACTGCGATGGCCAGCACGAACCGCAGCGAATTCCGCGGTTTGTGGCCGCTGCTAACGAGGCCGACATCGTTTCCGGCAGCCGCTACCTCAAGGTTTACCAGGGGGACACGGTAGCGCCCGAGGACCGAAGGCGGATCAACCACCTGATTACCAAGGAACTCAACCGCCGACTGGGCCTGAACCTGACCGACTCTTTCTGCGGCTTCAAAGCGTATCGGGTGGAAGCCCTCTCTCAGCTCCAGTTGACCGAGCCTGGCTACGCCATGCCGCTGGAGCTATGGATTCAAGCCGCCTTTGCCGATTTGAGCGTGATGGAACTCCCCGTGCCGCTGATTTATCTCGACGAGAAGCGGTCATTTGGCGGAGCACTGGATGATGCCGACCGCCGCTTGAAATACTATTGCGACGTGATGGACCGGGCGGTGGCTGCCTTGGGGCCGGATGCCATTGAACGGTTCGGAAGAAAGCTGTGCCAGGATTTGGCCGGATGACCGCCTGGGAGGCAGAAAGTGGCCTTCAACCATTACAGGTACCCACTGATGATGGTGGGACGCTGTTGGTTCCATCGCTGGAGGCCGTCGAGGAGTATCTGTCCGCCTGCCGAGAAGACATTAGCCATTCGCCAACGTTACTGTTGAGCGGCCAAAACAGTCTGCTATCGAAACTGGCTCCGCAGGCTCGCGCGGAATTGCGGGAGGCCGCATGGGAGTACACCCGCAACTACCGCGACGCTCCTCGCCCCCCCAAAAATGTACCGATTGTGCTGGCGGGCCATCAACCGCAGATGTTTCATCCGGGCGTCTGGTGTAAGAACTTCCTGCTGTCGCGCTTGGCCCAGCAAGGGCGTGCCACGGCGATCAATCTGGTGGTCGATAACGACACGCTCAAAGGGGCGTCGCTACGCGTGCCGGGTGGATCGGCCGACAATCCGCAATCGTTGGCGGTCGATTTTGACGCGGCGGAAGAACCGGTCGCGTTCGAGGAGCGGCGAATCGCCGATCCCGCCACCTTCGCCAGCTTTGGCCAGCGTGCGACGGAAATACTGGCCCCTTTCGTGGAAAAGCCGCTGTTGGAAGACTATTGGCCCATGGTCCAGCGGCGTTCGCAGGAAACCAATCGCCTGGGCGAGTGCCTGGCGCAAGCCCGGCATCAATTAGAGGCTGCTTGGGGACTGCAAACGCTGGAGCTTCCGCTTTGCGTGGTGTGCGGGCTGCCGGCGTTTCACTTATTTGTATCGCACTTGCTAAATCGCGGGGCCGAGTTTCGCGCGGTCCACAACGGGGCATTGGCCGCTTATCGGCAGGTCAGGCGCATTCGCAGTACGCAGCATCCTGTTCCTGAACTGGCCCGGGATGGCGATTGGTTCGAAGCCCCGTTTTGGGTCTGGACCAACGAAGATACCCGCCGCAGGCGGCTGTTTGCACGATCGGCCGGCCGCGATTGGTTGTTGACCGATCGGGGCCGTTGGCAGACGCGGCTGCCCGCGGCCGTGTCGCAAGAGGGGGGACCGGCATTGGAGGCCCTGATAGAACTGGCCCAGCAAGGCGTAAAGCTGCGGACACGCGCACTAACAACGACGCTGTGGGCGCGGCTGTTTCTGGGAGATTTGTTCGTACACGGAATTGGCGGAGCCAAATACGACGAACTGACCGATGACCTCATTCGAGCCTTCTTCAAGGTGCCGCCTCCCAGGTATCTGGTAGCCACGGGCACCTTGCGGCTGCCAATTGCGCGCGAGCAGGTCACGGCCGACGACGTACTGCATTTGGATGCCCAACTTCGTGATATGCGTTTTCATCCGGAGCAATTCATCGCGGGAGAGGTCGCCTCGACGGAGATCGCCGCCAAGCAAGCCGCCGTGGCCTTGCCCGCCAACCGCGCTTCGTCCAAGGCTCGCGGTCAGGCCATTCGGTCGGCAAACGAAGCGTTGCAGCCGTTCTTGCGCGCCTTAAGCGAACAAAAGTTGGCGGAACGGTCCCGTTTGGCCGCCCGTTGGCGGGCCGAAGCGGTGCTGGCATCGCGCGAGTTTGGATTTCCTCTTTTTCCAATTTGCCAGTTGAAGGATTTTTTGCTGGAATTCCCATCGCAAAAAGCATATACCTAGCAAGATCGTGACGGAGCGGTTCCTGATTTCGGAGGGATTCGAGGACATGTGTTCGATGAAGTTTCGGTCATTAAAGGCCGAGTCGCGACGGAGCGATTCTTTTGCCAGCCAGCGCAAGGCGTCAGCCAAGAAGGGCAAGCGGCCCGCTATCAAAAACGCTGCCAAGGAAGCCGCCAAAAGCGTTAGCAAGAACGGATTGAAGGCCGCTACGCGGCCTAAATCGCGCAAGTCCAAAACAAAGGCCGAGGTGCCGTTGCGGGCGATTCCGCCGGCGGCCGCCGACGTACCGACTTATCTTGCCGAGCCGCTAACCGAGCCGCCCCGCTTGGGCGTGGCGAACGCCGGCGACCATCATGGTGTGCATCAGTTTCTGACGGCCGTTTTCCGCGGCCCGTCGCGCGACAGCTTTCTGAGCACCCTGGACGACCCGTTCTACGAACCGTGCGACCGTCTGCTGATCAAATCGGGAGACATCATTCTTTCGCACGCGCACCTGACTAAACGGGCGATGTGCTTTAATGGCGTCACGCTCCCCGTGGGCGGATTGAATTGGGTTGGCACACTTCCAGAATTTCGCGGACGGGGGCACGCCAGCAGTTTGGTGCGCCTGGCCGAGCGGCGGATGGTGGAAGACGGGGCCGTGGCCGGCTTGCTGCGGACGCAGTCGCCGCACTTTTTTCGCCGCGAGGGCTGGGCGGTTTGCGGGCGGCATAGCCATTCGCAAGCAGACACCCGCGAAGTCCTGGCCCAGTTGTCTAACCAGGCCGCCGCGCTCGACCCTAACGCCGTTGGGCTAAGTATTCGCCCGTGGCGGCAGGTAGAGCTGCCAGCGCTCATGCGTCTCTACAGCCGGCATACCACCCATCGGGCCGGCGCGCTGGCCCGTTCCGAGGCTTACTGGCGCTGGTTGGTCAGTTGCAAGGTTTTTGACCAGGTGTTCGTCGCCATCCACGGTCCCGACCGATGGGAACTGGAAGACGATCATTCGCCTATCGTGGGTTACGTCATCATCAAGGACAATCAAATCTTGGAGATGATGACCGACCCGGCTTACCCTCGCGCGGCGACTGGGTTGGTCGCCCGCGCCTGTGGCGAAGCGCTAGAGCGCGATCTGACCTCGGTCACGTTCCATGCTCCGGTCGACAATCCGGTCCATCACCTGTTCTTGAAAGCCAACGGCCGCCAGCACCATCATGAGGCCCATCAGGGCGAGGTCTTCATGATGAAGCTGTTTGATCCCGTTCATTTTCTCCGCGCGATGTGCGGAGAGCTGCATGCCCGCGCCGATGCGGCCGCCTTGCCGCGTCCTTGCGAGCTTGGATTACGCGTAGAAGACCACAAGATGCGGTTGGCCTTCTCCCGTCGCAGCGTCAAGCTGATTCGGGGCAAGCTGGGCCGCGGATATTTGGATTTCAACATCGCCGATTTCACGCGTTTGGTCATGGGGCACCTGGACCTCGACCAGGCTGTTAAGGCCGGCCGCGTTAGCACCTCGACCCGCACGGCGCTGCAAACGGCCCGCGCGGCATTTCCGCGGTTCCCCTTGTGGCGTTCGCCGGTTGACGATTTGCTGGGTACATAAGCCGCGTAAAAAACAAGACGGCCCGCGCCTTGTGGCACGGGCCGTCTCGAGCACGCAAACAGAGAACCTGGCAAAGGGGAGAATCAGGATTTCAAGCCCCGCGTGGGCCATCGGAGGGTGAGGCGGGCGGGGATCGGCGGCTATCTTGATCGAGCTTTTATCTTGAGAGAAGCGGTCGTTGCTTGCTGTTTCTTTTCGTCTTGCCAGGCCGCCAGCCGACAAACATTCGCGGCGGTCCCCCACGACCGCGACGAGCCGCGCTGCTGGGACGAAACGCGCGGCAGGCACGCGCCGCATACCGTGAGCAACCCGCCGCTAACCGCCGGCCAATCCGCCATATCTTCCGGTGCCGTCCGCGGAAATGTCCGGTCGTGCCGGATTTGGCAGCCGCTTGCAGTGTCTTGCCGTCGCGATTAGCGCACCCGGCAGATAAAGCATTTCAGGTATTCGCTCTCCAGGCAGGTAGCGCTGACCGGATGGTCGGGCGATGCACCGCGTTGTTCCAGCACCTGAATGTCGCGGCCCGTCTGTTGCGACACGCCAGACAGCATGAACAAGAAGTCCTCGCGGCTGACATTGCCCGAACAACTGCTTGTTACCAGTATCCCTTCGGGTTCCAGCATTTCCACCGCCAGCCGATTGATGCGGTGGTAGGCCCGCAGGGCATCGTCCACAGATTGGCGGTTGCGGGTGAACTTGGGAGGATCGAGCAGGATTACGCCGTATTTTTCGCGTGCGGCGCGTAGTTCGTCCAGCGCCTGAAAGCAGTCCGCCGCCAGAAACCGGACATTGGACAACTCGTTCAGAGCGGCGTTGCCGCGGGCGAGTGCCACGGCTTTTTCGCTGGAATCCAACCCTAGGACTTCGCGTGCCTGGCCCAAGGACGCGGCTGCCAGGCTGAAACCGCCCGAGTAGCAAAACAGGTCGAGCACGCGTTTTCCGGCGGCGTAACCGGCGGCTGCGCGGCGGTTCTCGCGCTGGTCAAGATAAAACCCCGTCTTCTGGCCGGTGGCCAGTTCCACGCCGTACCGCAGCCCATGCTCACGAATGAAGACCGCCGTCCGCGGTGCTTCTCCCCAAACGGTGCCCTGCTGCGATTCGATCCCCTCAAGCTTGGGCACACCCGCCTCGTTACGCAGCGAAATGCTTTTTGCGCCGGTCTCTTCGGCCAACAATCGCGACAGCATCGGCAAGCGAACTTGCATGGCCAGCGAGTTCGTCTGGGCTACCAGGTGTTCGCCATAGCGGTCGACAATCAATCCGCTCAGACCATCGGCCTCGCTAAATATCAGCCGCGCGGCACCCTCGACGTCGCCATAGCCCAGCGACTTCCGCAACCGCACGGCCGACGCGATTCTCTCCCTGAAGAAAGCCTCATCGAGCAACTGGCCAGGGTTCCAGGCATACAGCCTAATCCGCAATCGGCTTCGCGAGTTGACGATGCCCCGAGCCACGAACTTACCCTTGTCGGAGATCAGGTCCACCACGTCGCCATCGGCGGCTGTCCCTTCGATCCGATCGACCGCCGACTCCAAGACCCAAGGATGGCGGCCAAAAAACGGACGGCTCTTGCGCGGTTTAAGGATCGCCCGCGCCACGCTCATACCTGGCGCCAGAATGGGCGCGGCGGAATCGTTGGTCGAGGCGGAAGTATCTGGCATGGTGTTGGACGATCGTGAGAGAGGTGGCTGCGTAGCCCTGCGGAATGTTGAAGGATAAACGACATCTTCCCCACAAAAAAGGCTCCGACCTAGCCGAGGCCGGGTCGGAGCCTGCATTTACGCCATTTATTGCGTTTCGTGCGGCGAATGAGCCTAGGCCGACCAACGGGAAGGCCGAAAGCTATGCAATTTGAAGCGTTCGCACAGGATCATTATCCAAACGAACCGCTATAAATGGGGAGCGAACGGTTGCCAGATTAGTAATCGCGGCGACGTCCACCGCCGCCTCCGCCACCATATCCACCACCACCGCCGTAGCCGCCGCCCGACCGGGCAGGCCGCGACTCACGCTCACGGGCCTCATTGACCACCAATGGGCGGCCCTTGAAATCCTTGTCGTGTAACTGTTGGATTGCCGCGGCCGACCCTTCGTCGGTCTCCATCGTGACAAACCCGAAGCCGCGAGAGCGGCCGGTGTCTCGGTCGGAAACGACTTCCGCCATCTGGACCTCGCCGAACTCGGCGAACATCTCTTGCAAATCCGCCGACGTCACAGCCCAAGGCAGGTTGCCTACATACAAACGTTTCGCCATCACTCACGTCCTTCCACGAAAAACACAGAATGGGACCGCGGCTCCTCCGTCGCCAATAACCGCATCTGAAACAGAAAGCGGCAATGACACGGCCCGAGGGGAGACCTTCCGCCAGAAAATGCGCCCAGGGCGGCGCGAGCGGCCGAATTCGAAAACGAACAACGGAAGCCCGAAACCTGTCCACCAACCGACTCACACTCTCTCCGCAACATTCGCTGTCGAACCGACGGGCTGGTGGCGAGAAAGGATCGCTTTGAAGATGGCCATCCAAAAGGCGTGGGTGCCTGGCGTGTGAGTACCTCGCGGAGAAAGAGCCTTACTATGCAGCAGCATCTTATATCCGCCGCTTGGGGCGGTCCAGGGCACGAAAATGGGGATTTGTCTGCCGGGCCGTTCCCCTAATTGCCTGAAATTGGGCGAGCGGAACCCCACCAGGAATGAAGGTTTTCACCCGGCGGGTTAACTTGAAATTGACATAAGCCGTGGATTCATCTTGGTTTAAGGTTCTCATGGCTACCCTTTGGGGCAGCCGGTGCGGTACTATCGCACGATCTATTTGCAGGCCGTGGGATTCTAGACCGACGTATTTTGGTCACGAATCGACTCCGTTCCCTATTGTTTGCGTTAACCGCCATCCACGATAATTCGCCGGCATGGCAATCACCGTCTTGGAGAAGTAGATCATGAAGCGCACCTTGGCTTGCTGTTTAGCTTTCAGTTTGCTGGCTGCCGTGGCAACCGCGCAACAACCGGGCGGTCGTGGTGGATTCGGCGGTCGCGGCGGGTTTGGTGGACGCGGCGGATTCGGCGGATTTGGCGGCCCCACGCAGTTATTGCAAAACGAAAAAGTTCAGGCCGAATTGAAGCTCAAGTCGGGCCAAAAGCGCCGCATCAGCGAGCTAACCGAGGAAATGCGAACCGAAATGCAGGGGGCGTTTAACTTTCAGGCACTGCAAGGGGCGTCGGACGAGCAGCGCCGGCAAATGATGGAGGAATTCGGCCAGAAGAACGCCGAGATTCAAAAGGCGGCCAAAGCTAAACTGGCCGACATTCTCGACGACGAGCAGATGGACCGGCTGAACCAATTGCAACTGCAGCAGACCGGTATTCGGGCGATTTCCCAGCCTGATATCCAGGAATCGCTGGGACTTACGCCAGCGCAAAAGGCCAAAGTCACCAAAATCACCACCGAAGCCCAGCAAGCCATGATGCAAGGCTTTAGCGGCGGCGGCGGTGGTGGTCCACGTAGCCCACAAGATTTTCAGAACATGTCAGAAGATGATCGGCGCGAGTTCTTCGAGAAGATGCGCAAGCGCGGCGACGAGATGCGCAAACAGGGAGAGGACATGACCAAGGAACTCGAAGGGGTTCTGACTGAATCACAAACGGCCCAATTCAAGGAAATGCAGGGCGATAAATTTGACTTCCCGGCCTTTGGCGGGCGCGGCGGCGCTGGTGCGGGGGGCTTTGGTGGCGGCGGTCGTAACAATGGCGGGGCAGGTGGTGCTTCGCAACCCGCGGCCGAGGAAAAGGACGAAGAGCCAGCGGAGGAAAAGCCAGCCAGTTCGAAGAAGAAGTCCGGCAAGAAGCCAGCGCCGCGGGCATCCAAGAAGACGAAATAGTAATTAGATTGATCCGCGGCCGTCGGCGAAAAGTTTGCCACTCGGCCGCCTGTCTGTTTAGGATTTCTCTGAAAGGTTTGAAATGAAACGCACTTTGAGTCTCTGCATTGTTCTTGGTTTGCTGGTTTCGGTGGCGCAAGCGCAACAGTCGGGGCGTGGCGGGCGTGGTTTCGGCCGGGGTGGCGTCACAGGCATTCTGCAAATCGAAAAGGTTCAAGAAGAACTTAAGCTGAAAAACGGCCAGAAACGCCGCATCAATGAGTTGGCCGAGCAACTCCGCTCGGAAATGCAAGGATCGTTCAGTTTTCAATCACTGCGTGGCGTCAGTGATGAACAGCGGCGTCTGATTATGGACGATTTCCGCCAGAAGTTTGGCGAACTGCAATCCAAGGCCTTGGGTCAGATCAAAGAGATCCTGGACGACGACCAGATGGACCGCTTTAGCGAACTGAGATTGCAGCAGACCGGCATTCGTGCATTGGCCCAGGCGGATGTCTCCGAGCGTCTTAACCTGACCCCGGCCCAAAAGGCCAAGGTCACCAAGATCATGACGGAGTCGATGCAGAGCGAACAAACCTCTCGCGGCAATTTCAACCGGCAAAACTTTCAACAAATGTCGGAGCAAGAACGCAAGGCCGCATTCGAGGAAATGCGCAAGCGAGGCGAAGATCGCCGCAAACGCAGCGAGCAAACGAACGAGGAACTGGAAAACGTGCTGACCGAATCCCAAAAGGCCGAGTGGGAGGAAATGCAAGGCGACAAGTTTGAATTTCCACAGCGCGGTGGGCGCGGCGGCCGTGGCCAAGGTGGCGGCCGTAACAACACCTAACGGTCTTCCCTTCTTGATCGGGCACAATCAGAACCCCTCATCCGTTGGATGGGGGGTTCTTTTTTTGAGCTTGCCGAGTTCATAAAAAAATTTCGGCCAGGGTGTCCGGCGGCTCAGCCAATTCCGGATATGTCCATTAGAAAAGGAGTTGCCGTTCCGCCCGGCACCTCTCACCAATAGAACTGTAATCCATTGACACGGGGGTACTTACATCATGCCGCAAGACAACGAACGCATTCGAGAAGTTTGGCCGTTGGAGCTCATTGTCATGACCGCCGGCTTCATGGTTTCGCTAGCATTGCTGATCGCCGCCCTGGTTTACTGACCAAGGCAAACATCCCCGCGCGAACTTTTCCCACTCGCGGCGCGTCTATGCTACGGTGAAAGACCTTCAGCAGGCCGACCCCGGAGCAATCGCCCCATGGCTGGGCAAGAAGAACGACAGTTACGCCGCGAGAAGAAGATTCAAAAGCGCCGCACCGCCCGGCAGAGCAGGGCCCGCGTGCGGCAAGCGCTGTTGGACCGCGCCTTTGAGCAGGCTGGGCACGATCCAGAAATTCCGCCGGCGCAAAGCGTGGCCCACATTCATGTGGGCCGCAACAACAAACGGCAAGGGTCGTAGCGTCTGGCCTGTTACGCCGGCATAGCCGCCAGCAAGCGGTCCACTTCTTCCGCCGTGTTGTAATGCAACAGGCCAATTCTCAATAACCCATCGGGTTCCAAGCCCAGGGCCTCGGTCAGCGGCAAGGCGTAAAAATTGCCGTGCCAGGCAAAAATGCCTTCCGCCGCCAACCGTTCGGCCAAAACGCGCGCCGAGTACCCGCTGTGCGTTAGCGAGACCGTGGGTACGCGGTGGTCGAAATGGCCGGGGTCGGTAATCCCCCACACCTTTACCAGCGGCATGGCGGCCAGGCCATTCATCAGCCTTAGCAGCAGCGTCTGTTCGTACCGTGCGATGCGCTCAAAGGCGGCCCGCAGTGCCGCGCGTCGCGAGGCCGACGAACCAACTATCGGCCGGCCCAATTCCGCCAGATACTCGATAGCCTCCAAGGTGCCGGCGATACCCTCGTGGCTTTGCGTGCCGGTCATCCAGCGCTCGGGCAGTTTGTCGGAACTGGGCCGCAGCTTGTACGGCTGCAAGGCCTCCATCCGCTGCCGCGTGCCCCACAACAGGCCCACATGCGGCCCAAAAAACTTGTACGCCGAACAAGCCAGGTAGTCGCAGTCCCAGGCCCGCACATCCATCAGCAGATGCGGCGCGAAATGGACGGCGTCCAGAAAGACCTCGGCCCCCACGCCATGCGCCAGGCGGGCGATTTCGGCCACGGGATGAATCGTGCCAGTGGCGTTCGAGGCGCATCCCACCGCCACCAGCCGCGTCCGGGACGAAAGCTTTTGCCGCAGGTCGTCCATGTTCAAGGTGCCGTCGGCGGAATTCATCTCGATATGCTTCACCTCCACGCCGGCATCGCGGGCCGCCAGCACCCAGGGGGTGACGTTGGCATCGTGGTCGCTACGGCTCAGCACAATCTCGTCCGCTGGCTGCCAAGTGCGGGCCAAGGCCCGGCTGAACGCCAGCGTGAGCGTGGTCATGTTGGCCCCAAAGGCGATCTCGCCGGGGTCATCGGCTCCCACCAGGTCGGCCCCGGCCTGGTGGGCCTGGGCCAGCAAGGCATCGCTTTCCACGCTGGTGGCAAACACTCCGCCGTGATTGGCGTTCATCTCGGTCAAATAGCGGCCAATGCCGTCAATCACCCGCTGCGGAACCTGGCTGCCGGCGGGACCATCGAAGTAAACCGCCGGTTTCTCTGCCGCCATCTTTTTCAAAGCCGGAAAACGCCGGCGAATGTCCGCCACGTCCCAAGGCACTGGTGAGCCATCTGGCATCGTAAATCCTCTGGTGATGGTTGCGATTAGTTCCTGGGAAGGCGTTATCGTACCGGCGAAGCGCGGCGATTTCGAGATACTCACGGACGGCAGGCTGTCCTGGCTATACTGAAACCATGCCATCCATTCGCTTCCACGCGCTGAGTTGCCGCATTCGCCAGGCGCGAATGCCTTTTCTGCTGTCACTCGCCCTGGCATGGGCGATTGGCACGACGAAGAAAGCGGCATCCGACGATGGGCCTGTCGCACGCGCGGCGATTGCCCGCCTGACGACGGACGGCCATTTCAAACAGCGGCCTGCCTGGTCGCCCGATGGCCGGCGGCTGGTCTTCGCCCGCCATGCGGACGATACCATCTGGCTGTTTCTGCTCGATCCGGAGACGGGCGAGGAACATCGCCTGACGAAGCGCGATGCCCCGGAGTACGATGCCGACTGGTCGCCCGACGGCCAGCGACTGGCCTTTGGCCATGTTGCGCAAACACCCGGCCAGGGGGATGTCGATCTGCACACCATCAAGCCCGATGGCAGCGACGACCAGCTTGTCGCCGGCAACATCAATGGCCTGTCGCACCAGGAGTGGCCCTCATGGTCGCCGGATGGCCAGCGGATTTACTTCACTTCCACCAGCCCCGGCAATCAAGAGGTGATGGCCGCGGCACCCGACGGCGGTAGCCCGCGGCAATTGACCCAACACTTGGGAATCGACGCCCACCCGGCTTGCTCGCCCGACGGCCGCCAGATTGCCTTTGCCACCGACCGCTGGGGCGGGCTAGAGATTGCCGTCATGCAGGCCGATGGCAGCCAGGTGCAGCGCCTGACGGAATCCGCCGGGTTGGACGACTACCCTGCCTGGTCCCCCGACGGCGGACGATTGGCGTTCGTCAGCAATCGCGACGGCAACTACGAGATCTATGTCATGCAAGCCGACGGCAGCCAGCCGGGCAACGTCACCCAGTCGCCAGCGATGGATACCTTTCCCACGTGGACCCGCGACGGCCAGGGCATCACCTTTGTGTCAGATCGCGACGAGCAGTTTGAGATTTATACGTTGAAGGTAGAGTGATCGCGGTAGATATCGCCTACTTTGCCGTCGATCGCCAGTTGCCTAACCTCGGATTTGATTGCGGCGCTCAGGTTATCTAGTTTTTCGTCGCCCATCGCTCAATCGACAAACAAGAAACCGTTGCTATTGAAGATCACCCGGCAGAATGCCGGCAGTCCGTGCTGGGGGATGAAGGCTTGCGCCAAGGCGATTTCATCGGCCTGTGGCGGACGAGAATAGGCCAATAGATAGATACGCGTAATTTGCTCCTCCACATTGTCTCCCGCTTCGCGCTCGACGCGCTGGGCCAGGTGCCCGGCCATCCGCAGCATGAAAGAGTCGTTGAGCAGCGACAATGCTTGCAGCGGCGTGGTGGTCACGGCCCGCTTGGGGGCCGTGGTGCTGGGGTCGGGGCAGTCAAACACATCCAGCAGCGGGTTGGTGCCAGAGCGGGCCATCGTGCGGTACAGGCTGCGGCGGTTGAAGCGCCAGCCAATAGGATCGGCCGGCTCGTAAAACTGGCTGTTGAAAATGAACGTGCGAAAATCTTGGTAGCCTGGCCCGCCCAACGTGGGATTCAGCTCACCAGCGATCGACAAGGCCGCGTCGCGAATCGACTCAGCATCCAACCGCGACGGACTATGCCGCCACAACAGGCGATTGTCGGCGTCTAGCCGCAGCGCTTCCGCCCGCGGGCGCGATGACTGCCGATAGGCGGCCGACAGCAAGATCGTGCGGTGCAGCCCCTTCAAACTCCATTCTTGCCGAATGAGTTCGCTGGCCAGCCAATCGAGCAGCGCGGGGTGGCTGGGCCGCCCGCCGTTGAAACCGAAATCGTTGGGGGTCTGCACCAGGCCTTGTCCGAAATGATACTGCCAGAGGCGGTTGGCGATGACTCGCGAGGCTAGCGGATTGGCCGGGTCGGTGATCCATTCCGCCAGTTTGATGCGGCGATCGGCCTCGGGCGCGTCGGGGCTAAGGCCGAAATCGCCCTCCAGGCCGGACAGCGAAGCAATGCCCGCCGGCGAGACAATCTCGCCTGGCGCGGCTGGGTTGCCGCGGGCCAGCAGGTGGCGAACCTCCGGCTGGCTTGGCTTGTTGAGATAGGTTGGCCCGCCCGTCAGCAAGGTTCTCCGCGCGGCCAGCAGAGATATCCGCTGGGCCAGCTCCACATATTGAGCGCGCGTATCGGCCGGCATTTCCGCGATCAGTTCCTCGTCGCTGACAAAATCACTGATCAGTCCCGCGGCCGCGGCGACCTCCTCCGGACTGAGTGCCCGGTCGTACAGCATGGCCCGGTCGATCTCGCCGCGAAGCATCTTGTTGCCGCCGGGCGGACCATGCCGCAGCCCGAACACGATTTGGCTCTTGCCGGCCTCAAACGGCTGCAAGCCCGCCGACTTGTACGGCTGCCCGTACGGTTGCCCATTGCGGTAGCCGGTGATTGTGCCATCCTCGGCGTAGACAATGATGAACTGCACAAGTTCGGGCGACGATTGTGTTTCCACGGCCGCTTGAAAGCCTTGCGTGCGGACAAATCCATTGCTGCCGGCCATCCATTGGCCCTTGTCGCGTTCTCCAAAGACGATGGCATCAAACGTGTTGCCGTCCATCGTCTGCAGGCTGATGGCACCGCCACCTTGCTGGTCGAGATCGGCCAAAGCCGCCCAGACCTCCAGCGTTTTGGCCCGCAGGGGAACGGCCAAAGGCGCGGTCGCCACAAAGCTTTCACCGCCATCCAGCCGCAGACGTCCGTTTTCAATCCGCGCGGTGCCATGCGCCGTGCCATGCAAGCCCCCCACGCTGTCACGCAGATCGCTGTCGAAATCCCAGCGGGCTAGCGGATGGGGTGGTTCCACGGGGGAAAGCCCCGCTCGCCTGCGGGCGGCCATTTCCTCGCGCAGCGGCGCGGCTAGTTGCTGTTGCCTGTCGGTCAGTTCGGCCAGGTCGGTTTCGATCTCGCCGGCCTGCGCTAGCGCTTGGGGGCGTCCCGCTTCGCTCAAACGGTCGCGCTCGCCATGCCGCACGCCGGAAAGAGCCGCGGTAAACTGGTAATACTCTCGTTGGCTGATGGGGTCGAACTTGTGGTCGTGGCAACGGGCACAATTGACGGTCAGCCCCAAGAATGACTGGCCCACGACGGCGGCGAAGTCCTCCAATTCGTCCTCGCGCACAACGGCCCGCATCGCCAGGCTTTGTTGCGTGTGGCCCGTTTCGTCCCAGGCACCAGCGACCAAGAAGCCGGTGGCGGTGACCGCCAACGGATCGTCGGGCCGGAGCGCGTCGCCCGCCAGTTGCAGCCGCGTGAACTCGTCGTAAGGCATGTCGTCGTTGAGGGCGGCAACCAGCCAATCACGGTAAGGCCAGGCGTTGGGCCGCAACTTGTCCCGTTCAAAACCCTGGCTCTCGCCAAAGCGAATGATGTCCAGCCAATGCCGGGCCCAACGTTCGCCATAATGGGGCGAAGCCAGCAGCCGGTCGATGAGATCGTCATAGGCCCGCGGCGATTCATCGGCCATGAAGGCGGCGGCTTCCTCTGGCGTCGGCGGAAGCCCCAGCAAGTCAAACGTGACGCGGCGGATCAACTCCCGCCGTCCCGCCGGGGGCGAGGGAGAAAGATCGTGCGATTCCAACTCGGCCAGCACAAAGTAGTCGATGGCGTTCACCGGCCAGTCGCCTTGATGGATGGCAGGCAACTCGGGCCGCGACACCGGCCGCAGCGCCCACCAGTCGTAGCCAGCCCGGGCATCGGTCGTGAATTTCAGCGGATCGATCGTATCGCCCCACGCCGCGCCGGCGGCAATCCATTCGCGCAACAGATTTTTGTCGCCGTCCTCCAAGGGATGCTTGGGGGGCATCTCATCGGCTGCTATCCGTTGCCATAACAGGCTGTCGTCGGGCTGGCCGGCGACGAGCGCCGCGCCCGACTCGCCCCCTTTCAACGCCCGTTCGCGGCTGGTCAAGTCCAACTCGGCCTTGGGTTCGACGCCACTGTGGCACTCGATGCAGCGCCGCACGAGCAGGGGAGCGATTTGGTCGTTGAAGTGCCGGCCGGCCGCGGATGGCTCATCCGCCGAAGCAGCGCATGAGATCGCAACGAACAGGGCGAGTGTGCAATGCGAAACACGGGCATGAATACCTCGGCTAATCCAACGTTTCGCAAGACCGCACTTCACAATTTTCTCCGATCCGGTTCATCAGGTGTCATTCGGCAATCAACCCGATACCAAAATATCCTCGATCACATGCCCATGCACATCGGTCAGCCGGCGCTCGATGCCGTTGTGATAGAAGCTGAGGCGTTGATGGTCCAGGCCCAGAATATGCAGCATGGTGGCGTGCAAGTCGTAGATGGTCGCGACCTTCTCCACCGCCTGGTACCCAAACTCATCGGTCGCGCCGTAGCTGGTCGCCCGTCGCACGCCCGCCCCCGCCAGCCACACGGTAAAGCCCGCCGGGTTGTGGTCGCGGCCGCTGGCCCCTTTTTGAAACGTCGGCATGCGGCCGAACTCCGTCACCCATAGCACCAGCGTGTCTTCCAGCAGTCCGCACGCCTTGAGATCCGTAAGCAGGGCCGCGGCAGGCTCATCCAGAATCGGCGCGTGGACCTCGTACTGCTTTTGCAGCGTTTTGTGGCCGTCCCAATTCCCCACCCCTTCTCCCATGGCGTAGCCGCCGTTGAACAATTGCACGCAACGCACGCCCCGCTCTAGCAACCGGCGGGCCAGCAGGCAATTGCGGCCAAATCCGGCCTTGAGCTCGTTGGTATCGTCCACGCAGTACTGCCGCCGCACCACCGCCGACTCGCGATTCAGGTCGCCCGCCTCGGCCGCCCGCAGTTGCATCTTGGCGGCCAGCTCGTAACTGGCGATGCGCGCGGCCAGTTGCGTGTCCCCGGGGAATTTTTCCAAATGCTTGTCGTTGAGCCGCTTGAGAAAGTCGGCCGAAGCACGGTCGGCCTCTGGGCTGATTCGATCGGGCCTGGCCAAATTGGGTATCGGCTTGTCGGCCGAGAAGGCCGTTCCTTGAAAGACCGCCGGCAAGAAACCGGCACCCCAATTGCTGGCACCCGACTGCGGCACGCCGCGAGGATCGGGAATCGCCACGAAGGCGGGCAGATCGTCGGCCTCGCTTCCCAAGGCGTACGAGACCCAGGCCCCGGCGCTGGGAAAACCGTCCAGCGTAAAGCCGGTGCTCATCTGGTTCTCGGCCGGGCCGTGCGTGTTGCTCTTGGCCGTCATGGAATGGATAAAGCACATCTCGTCGGCCAACTCCGCCAAATGCGGCAGCAACTCGCTGATATGCTTGCCGCTCTCGCCCCGCGGCTTGAACGCCCAGGGGCTTTGGGTGATGGCCCCTTGTTCGCCTTGAAACGTGATCAACGCATCACCGCCAGGCAGCGGCTGGCCATGCCGGCGAACCAGTTCCGGCTTGTAGTCGAAGGTATCGAGATGGCTGCATGCCCCGCTGCAAAAAATGGTCAGCACGCGGTTAGCCTTGGCGGCAAACTGCGGCGGACGGGCCGCCAACGGTGCTTCGGGCCGAATGTTCGGCCGGATCGGCGAACGATCGCGGCTTTCCGCCATCAGGCCCTGCCGGCTGAGCAGCCCGGCCAAGGCAATGCCCGCCAGCCCGTTGCCGGCATGACCGAGAAAATCTCGCCGTGCCAGCAATGCGTGACCGGCTAGGGAAGGCGTTGTCGCGTCTGGCATGGGCAGCGGTCCTGGGCAATTGTCGTCGTCGGTTCCGTCCCTATCGTAACATGCCGCCACCGTTGATTTGAAGCAGGCGGACAAATGGAAGTCAGCCGTTGGCTCTCCATGTCGCATAAGGTACACCGCTACCCGCCGTCTCACCGATAGTACGTTGACACCCCAACTTTTCCCCCCGACAATTGAATGAGGATGCCAATTGCCGGGTATTGCCTGGCCGAATAGGCCTCTGCGTGCCGAGAACTCTCCGCCGCAGCCGACCATGGAACAAGGAGACCGCCGTGAAATTGCCGCGATTGTGGACCATTTCGGCATTGGCAATGGTGGTCTGCTGCCAATGCGGTGCTGTTGCGCACGGGGCGAATCAAGATCGCGAATTTCAAGCCGCCAAAAGAAAATTCACCCAACGGATCAACGCCAAGCGGCCCGATGTCCGCATCGAGACCGTTGAAGCGCTATCCGCCGAGCCCAGCGTGGAAAACGCCCGGTTGCTGCTAGAGGCCGCCTTCAGTAGCAAGCACGACGATGTCCGGCAGGCTGCCGCCCATACGCTGGAGAAATTCAAGGACGATCCAGCCGTTTGCGAGCACTTGCTGACGCTGGTCGAGTCTAGCCTGGCTCCGCCCAAGCCTGCTAAATCCGGCAAGTCCAAGGGAACCAAGGGCAAACAGAGCGAGGTCGCGTTTACCGACGTGGCCGGCCCGGTGCTACTGACGCTGCTCTCTTCGGAAGCCGATGGCGTGTCCGATCGCGCGCTGGCCCTGCTGGAGAAAGCCGCCGGCGAGTCGTCCGATGGTGAAACGCTCATCGGCTTGTTGGCCGATGCCTTGGGTGAACGGGGCGGTGCAAACGATGTGGCCGTGTTGGCCAATCTGGCCGCTTGGAAGGCCGTGGAGAACAGCTTTCCGGCGCAGCGGGCCGTGACGCAAGCGTTGATCGGCATTCGCGAAAAAAAGGCCATCGACGCACTGGTGGCGATTCTGCAATCGGCCGATGGCCAGGTCAAAGCCGATATCGTGCAATACCTCGCTTTGATCAGCGGGCAACCGCCGGCGGCCCAGGCCAACATTTGGGCCCAATGGTGGGAAGGTGTCCAGGAATCTTTTGAGTTTCCCGGTCCAATGAATCTGGCGGGCATGCCTGCCCCGCCTGCTCCCGGAGCGCCCCATTATTATGGCGTGCCCCTCTATGCTAACCGCATGGTGTTCGTGCTCGATACGTCGGGCAGCATGAAGGGGGACCGCATTGTCGCCGCCGTGCAAAAGCTGAACCAGGCGATCGATAGCCTGCATCCCAAGGTGGAGTTTACCGTGGTGGTGTTTCACGCGCAGGTTGGCGTTTGGCAGCGCAAGCTGGTTCCAGCCACGTCTGAGAATCGGCTGGCTGCCCAGGCATTTATCTCGCAGCAGCAGTTGGGGCCGGCCACGGCTTCGTACAATGCCTTGGAGGCGGCCCTCAACTTTCCGGCCGAGTCGATCTACTTCTTGACCGATGGCGCGCCGCACGGCGGCAAGACCGACAATCCGGTGGAAATTGTCAACGTCATCACGCGGCTTAACAAGGTTCGCCGCATGTCGATCAACGCTTTTGGCATTGGCGTTGGTCCGGCGGGCAACGTGTTCGACAGTTTCCTGCGGGCGCTTTCAGAAAAAAACTACGGCGTCTATCGCCGCGTCGATCAGGTCGAACTGCCATAAGGTGCCGGCCCCGCCTTGCCGACGGCCGCCCCCCCTTCTACAATCCGCGAAAAGATCACACATAAACTCGCGGAGTTTGTCATGGAACGCACACTGATTATCTTTAAGCCCGACTGCGTCCAGCGTCGTTTGGTTGGTCGGATTTTGGCCCGGTTTGAGGACAAGGGACTCAACCCGATCGCCCTCAAGCTGATGACGATTACGCCCGACCTGGCGAAACAGCACTATGCCGAGCACGTCTCCAAGGGTTGGTATCCCACGCTAGAAGCCTTCATTACCGGCGGCCCGGTCATTGTTGGCGTGCTGGAAGGCCTGGAAGTCATTCGCGTGGTTCGAGAAATGCTCGGTGCCACCAGCGGACTCAAGGCCGCGGCGGGCACGATTCGCGGTGACTTTAGTTCCAGCCGCCAGATGAATCTGGTGCATGCCTCTGACGGGCCCGAAGCCGCCGCGCGGGAAATCGCCCTGTACTTCAAACCGGTGGAACTGTTCGAGTCCGAGCCGACGATTGCCCCCTGGCTGCGGGCCAGCGACGAGAAATAGGCCTGTGGTGTTCAGCCTGATTGCGGCCCGTGAAGTCGCTGTGGGAGGCAATTCCATCGCCGATGGCAGGGCGTTTCACCGTTCCAATCGGCGATGGAATCGCCTCCTACAGGTAAGCGAATCGCCGCCGACTTCAGGCTAACCCTGTACCGCGGGCAGTTCGTCGTCGCCCAGGTATTCCGCGGCCATGAGATACGAGCGAAAGCTCGTCAGCAGTTGCTTGGCTCGCTCTGCCACTTCGGCCTTGCGCCGGTCGCGGCGGCGGACGGGCAGTATCTCGACATGCACGCGGGTGCGGATCGGCAGGAACCGCCCAGCCTTGTTGGTTTTTTGCGGCAACTCTTGGAACGAGATATCGAGCAGGAACGGAACGGTCTGGTCGGACAGCCGCCGCAGCCAGGCGATGCCCCCCGGCCCAATTCGAATCCGCATTGTATTCTCGCCAACGTTGATGACTTCGGCCGAGTGGTCCGAGACGAACCCGCGAAGCTTTTCGATCGCCACCGACAACGGCACGGCCATGATCAGGTCTTGCTCGGCCAGCAGATGCTCTCGGCTAGGATCGGGCGCGGGCATGTCCGGCAAAGCCTCTTTGGTGATTCCCATGCCGGTACCGAGTTGCACGACGTTGTTGCGGCCGCGGTCCTTGGCTTCGTACAACGCCCGGTCGGCCCGCGCCAGCATGAGTTCTGGCGAATCGCCGTGCTGGACCTCGGTCACGCCAAAGCTGGCGGTGACGCGTTTGCCGTCCAGGCAGGCATGTTGCACCATGCTGATCCGCTTGCGAATTTCCTCGGCCCGGCGCGAGGCCGAAACGCTGTCGCAGTCGGCGCAGACAATCACGAATTCCTCACCGCCGTAGCGGGCCACCAGGTCGCCAGGCCGGCATCCACTCTTCATGACTTTGGCGAAGGTCTTTAGCACCTCGTCGCCCGCCGGATGGCCGAATGTATCGTTCACTTTCTTGAAGTGGTCGATATCGGTGATGATCAGGCTGCAAGGCAACTCGCGTTCCAGGTGGGCGTGGACGATCATGCCATGCACACGGTTGAACTCGGCACGGTTGGCAACCTGCGTCAACGGATCGCGGGTGGCCAGTTCGTGCAGGCTGTGGCAGCGGGCTTCCAACGAGATTTCCGGCGAAACGTCGTGCAAGACCAGCGTGGTGCCGTGGGTTACACCATCGTCCGCGATGGCCGGCACAATCTGCGCCTCGACCGAGACATCCTTGCGGCCGCGGCCCCGTATGACCAGGCGTCGGTAACGCTGCTCTCCGGTGCTGATGGAATCGGCAACTGGACATTTTTCATTGGGCACGGTCACTCCGCCATCGTCGCGCATGTCGAGCAGGCAAGGCGTGAACTGGTTGCCTTGCATGCTGGAGGCGGACAGGCCCGTCATGCGTTCCGCGCCGGCGCTCCAAAACGTCACGCAGCGGTTGGCGTCGAGAAAGGCCACGGCGTCGCGCATGTTGTCCAGCAGGGTCTGCTGGAATAGTTGGCTCGGCCCGTGCTCGAACTTGGTGCCCGTGTGCGGAGTCAATTGCCAGAGGCTGTTGACGCGGTCGTGGTCGAGCTCCTCAAACCAACGCTGCGCGACTTGTTCGTGCAGGCTCGTCTGGTCGCATTCGTGCAGGGCGGCAAAGATCTTCACCAGATCGGGGTCGAACTGCGTGCCCGACACGCGGTAGAGTTCGGCAATGGCCCGCTCTTGAGGCACGGCGCGGCGGTACGGGCTGTCCCAGGTCATGGAGTCAAAGGCGTCGGCCACCGCCAGCATCCTCGCGCCCAGCGGCAGTTCGGTGCCCCAGCGGTCATAGCCGTGCCGCGTTCCATCGAACCAGGCAGCGCTGTAGTGGATCATTTCCAAAACAGGGGGTGCCGCGCAGCCGCATCGCAAGATCTCAATGCCATGCAGGCGGTATTGCTCCATCACGGCAAACTCGTCGGCGGTCAGCCGCTCGGGCTTCAACAAGATCGGATCAGGCACGCCAATTTTTCCGACATCGTGCAGCAGACAAGCGACTTCAATCAGGTCTCGCTGCTCCTCGGACATGCCCATCGCCAAGGCCCATGATGCGCAACTGAGCGTCACCCGCAGCGAGTGCGAGGCGGTTGGAGGGTGTCGAAACCGCAGCGCGGTGAACAAGCTGCTGGCAATGCCCAGTCGGGCCTGTAAGAGTTGGTTCTCTGGAGACTCCGCCGCAGCCGACCGCGCTGCGCCCGGCGACGGCCGTGGATCGCCGCTCGGCTGCCGCTCGGCTGCCGTCGGCGGTGCCGAGGCACCTCGGCCAGCTTGCATTGTTTGCGACAATTGATCCATGACGCCACGCTCCAGTTTCGCCGACAAGATTTCACGCTGGCTTTGAAGCGCGCACCGGTCGCAAGCGCTTCAATGCCCAAAAAGTCTAGGTTGCAATCGGAACCAAGCGGCCCGCGGGGCGAGAAAGATGCAACTGGCGGGCCCGTTCCCCTTGCCCCAAGCATGGGGTTCGGTGTTAAACTAAAGGTCCAGCCGTTACGGTCGCTATAAGCGGCCCGCCCACAAGAACGACCTACCCGCCTCCGGCTAGCAGCGAGATCTTCGGAAGATACGGTTTTTCGGCAATGCACCGGCGGAACGCTCCACCACCACGACTATCCACGGGAGACACAGATGATGCGGCCTATGCTGACTTTGCTGATGGTAACGTTGCCTGGCCTGTTGGCCGGCTGCAATCAGGCTACTTCCGCCGGTCCCGCCGCGAAGCCAGCGGCTAAACCGGCGGAACAGCTTGCCAAGGCTGAATCAAAGCCGGCCGCGACCGATGACGGAATCAAGTTGACGGTCGTTGACTACGACGGAATCCTGGCCGCCATCGCCAAACACAAAGGCAAGGTGGTGGTTATCGACGCCTGGGCTACCTGGTGCCCCCCCTGCGTGAAGGAGTTTCCGGGCCTTGTTGCCCTGCATGAAAAACTGGGGCCCGAGAAGGTGGCATGTGTCTCGCTGAGTTTCAACGACGCGAGTGTGACCGACGACTCGGACGATGGCGAGCAAGCCGCGCTGCCGTTCTTGCAAGAGCAAAGGGCCACCTTCGATAATCTGATTATCTCCAATCAAGACGTGGGGGATATGGTTTATCGCAAGCTGAAATTCGCTTCCATCCCCGCCGTGCTGGTCTACAACCAGGAAGGCAACCTGGAAAAGCTCATCATGCACTCGGAGGAAAAGGGAGCGAAGCCCACCTATGAGCAGGTCGGCGAACTGGTCGACAAGTTGTTGGCGGACGGACAATAGCGGGGCCTGAAGCCCGGTAGGAAAACTCACGTTGTGTGTAGGAGGCGATTCCATCGCCGATGCACTCCGAAAACCGCACCACGAATCGGCGATGGAATCGCCTCCTACAGATCAACAAAACGCCCCCTCCAGAGCCTAATCATGCAGCATCGACCACCTCTCGCGCGATTCAGCCTGCACTTGTTGGGCTGGATGGCCCTTGTTGCCTGTCGCGGCCTGATGGCGGCTGAGCCGCCCGACCGTTCGCCCACCGATCTGGTGCTTTCATCGGACGAACATTGGATTCTGACAGCCAACGAGACCGCCGATTCCGTGTCACTGGTGGAGGTGGCCAGCGGCAAGGTGGTCGATGAATTGGCGGTGGGCAAACGCCCGACATGCCTCTGCTTGTTGCCCGGCGAGAATCGTGCCTTGTTGACCTGCCGATTTTCTGGCGAATTGATCGAACTCGATTTCAGCCAGGGCCAGTTGAAGCAGTTGTCTGCCGTTCAGCTTGGATTTGAACCGCGAGGGGTGGCGGTATCGCCCGACGGCCGCGAGGCCTTCGTGGCGTTGACCTCGGCGGGCGAGGTGGCGGTGGTCGATCTAGCCAGGCATCAGTCGGTGGCTCGCATTCCCGCCGGACAATGGCCGCGATCCATTGCGATCTCTGGCGATGGCCAGCGGCTGGCCGTGGGAAGCGACGGTGACCGGGCCATTTCGGTGTTGGACCCCGTCGAGCGCAAGTATTTGTACCAAGAAAAATACAGCGGGCTGAACGCGGGCCAGATGCAGATCGCGGCCGACGGCCAGCACGTCTATTTTCCTTGGATGATTTACCGCCAGAACCCCATCGACGCCCGCAACATTCGGCTGGGGTGGGTCTTGGCCAGCCGCATTGCCCGCGTGCGGCTAGATGGCCCAGCGCGGCGCGAGGCCATCTCGCTCGATCCGCCGGGCAAGGCCATTAGCGACCCTTATGGCATGGCGCTCTCCAGCGACGAGGAATGGATGGTGGCCTCTGCCCCTGGCACGCACGAGTTGCTGGTCTATCGGCTGCCCGGCTTGCCGTTTCAAAGCACGGGCGGTCCAGGCGACCACATCGACGGGCGTTTGCTGGCCGACAACAACCGCTTTTACCGCATTGAACTCGGTGGACGTCCCATGTCGATCCGCCTGGCCCGCGACGACCGCCATGTCTACGTGGCCAACTACCTGCTGAACTGCGTGCAAGAAGTCGATATTGTCGAGCGCTCCGTCACGCGCACCATGCCGTTGGGCGGACCAAGGCAGCCGTCGCTGGCGCGGCAAGGAGAAGCCATTTTTTACGATGGCCGCCGCAGCCTGGACCAATGGTACAGTTGCCATTCCTGCCATTTTGAAGGAGAGACGAATGCCCAAACGATGGACACGCTGAACGACGGCACGGAGCGTACCTTCAAGACGGTGCTGAGCCTGCACAATGTCACTCGCACTCCGCCCTGGACGTGGCATGGATGGCAGCAAGATCTGCCGGCTTCGCTGCGCAAGTCGCTGACGGAGACCATGCTTGGCCCACAGCCCACCGACGACGATGTGGAAGCTTTGGGCGCGTACCTTGGCACGCTAGAATTGCCGCCGAACCCGTTTCTGTTACCGAATGGCCAATTGTCTACCGCGGCGGAACGGGGCAAAGTGGTATTCCACAGCGAGAAGGCAGGCTGCAGCCATTGCCATAACGGTCCTCATTTTACCGATGGCAAAATCCATGACGTGGGACTCGGTTCGCCCAAGGATGCCTTCGAGGGGTTTAACACGCCTTCGTTGTTGGGGGTCTACCGCCGCGTTCAATTGCTGCACAACGGCCGCGCCAAGAGCCTGCGAGAAGCGCTCACCGAACTGCACAACCCCGACCGCGTGACCGGTAAGGGCACGCTTTCCGAGGGCGAACTCGCGGACTTGATTGAGTACCTGAAGACGCTGTAGAGCCAGGTTATTCCCCGCCGACCGCCAATTTGCCGCAGGCGGCAAAATCTAAATAATTGTCGCGGGTGCTTGCATTCTGGGGACGAATCAGTGTACGCTGTTGGGTCATGTAGATGGCCCGGCCGCTGGTAACGGCTTTCCCGAATATCTTGGCGAACCAACACTAGCCCTGACGCGTATAATCAGTCAATCCGCTTTCCGCCTTGCAAGATGGTTTTTTTGCCTCGCTTCTGTAGCCGGTCCTGGTTTGCCCAAAGTTGCTAGTTGATCGGCCCGTGAGCGCTTGGCCGCGTCTAACCAGGTGGTTGTTAAGAAGGTTGCTGCGTAAGTCACTGTTTACGATTGTCTCTTCACCCAAAAGAACGAGGACACCCATGAAGTTGAAAGTCTGTTTGGCGTTGGCCGTTTCGGCCATTCTGTGCGCGTCGATCGTGGCCGGCGAGAAGCTCAAGAGCGGCCCCGAGGTCGGCGCAGGCATTGCGGCGTTCAACGTCGTCAAGTGCTCCGGCGCTCCGAACGACAACGTCAGCGTCGGCGACGAATTGTGCTACCGCTGCAAGTACGGCCAGAATGCCCAGGTCATGGTGTTTGCCCGCAAGTCGAGTAAGGCCGTAGCCGCTTTGGCCCAAGGTTTGGACTCGGCCATCGAAAAGGCCGACGGCAAGAACCTGAAGGCTTTCGTCAACCTGTTGGGCGAAGACCGCGACGAGTTGGAATCGGCCGCTAAGGAACTGGGCGAGGGCAGCAAGCTGGCCTCCGTGCCGGTTGTCGTTCCCGTCGAGTTTGAAAACGGCCCTGCCGACTACGGCATTTCTCCAGAAGCCGAAGTCACCGTGGTCATCGCCAAGAAGGGCAAAGTCGCGGCTACCCACGCTCTGGCTGCCGGCGAATTGAACGAGGAATCGGCCCAGGCCATTCTGTCGGACGTTCAGAAGGTCATTGAGTAACTTTTGTTGTCTAGAGACTTGTGATAGCGACTGTCTACTCCCACCGGAGCGGATAGCTGCTGACTGTTCAGCGAACCGCGGTTGTGCCGAAGATCATGGCGCAACCGCGGTTTCTTTTTTTGTGCGGAGAGCGGCCGATCGTTTGCCGCCACGATCGTGGCATGATAGGCTCCAAGGGACCAGTCTACTTCTTTAGCTGCTCTTGAGACGAACGATCGTGAACGACTCTGGTTTGCCAGCGCTGCCGGACATGACGGATACCGCCGGCAAATTTATCCGTTTAGCCGTGCAGATTACTGGCATCGTGTTGATTGTGGTGGGTGTGGTTTATCTGTTGGATGTGTTCGTCCGCGTCCGTGAGGTGATCAACGCCCCTCAGAAGCAAGACGAATTGGTAAACGGTTTCGCCAAACAGATCGACGCCGATAAAATCGCCATCCCCACCAGCAAACTGGGAGAAGGCAACCAGTTCGTCCCCGGCGATCCGATTCCCATCGGCAGGCCCATCGCCCTGGGCATGGCATTGGCGTGGCACCTGCTGTTTGCTTGGATTCCCTTGGCCATTCTGGCGGCCGGAGGCAAGTTAATCTATTGGACGTTGGCCGATTCTCGCCACACCCGCGACGCCATCATCGCCCTGGCGCAGCGTTCGGGCGGCGCGAACCGCGAGCGATCACGGCCGCTAGATTTGTCAGGGCGGTAGCGGTGTGATCGGCGATGGAATCGCCTCCTACAGCATGGCACGCCGTGATTAGAGTTTGCAACTTCGCGGCCCAGTGTCATATAATTGATCGCTAATAAGTCCGCCGCTTTTGCCGCCGCGCCATGCGTTGCGGTCCCGCCCGTCACTGCCGGCCCCCTAGATCCATGCGCTACATCCTCGCATTCTTATCGTTGGGCGGCATTCTCTACGATGCTGGACGCGGCCTGGCGGATGAGCAAGCACAAGCCGCGCGGTTCGAAAGCCAAATTCGGCCGCTGCTGGCGGAAAAGTGCCTGTCGTGCCATTCCGCCGCCGAACAAAAAGGGGGCTTGAGTTTGGAGTCGGGGGCCGGGTTGCATCGCGGTGGAGAGTCGGGACCGGCGGTTGTGGCCGGTTCGCCCGATACCAGCCTGCTGATCGAGGCGATTCGGCAGACGGGCAATATCAAAATGCCGCCCGACGAAAGACTGTCGGACGATGAAATAGCCTTGGTCTCGGCCTGGGTTCAAGATGGCGCGTTTTGGCCCAAGCAGCGGGTATCGGTTCCCCTGGGCAACTTGTTTGACGATCCCGCGGACACCACACTGGCCGACGCCATCGCCAGCGACGAGTTCAAGGCAGTCGCCGAACCATACGATCTAGGTGTGGAGCGCGTGGTGCAAGGTTGGAGCGGCCCGGTTCTGGCATGTCCCTCGGTACGTATCGATCTGGGGATGATAGGCGCAGATGGCCGCCGCCACGGAGCGATCGTCAACGACGCTAGGGACAACAGCGGCGGCCTGCGGACCAAGGGCGAAAGCACATCGGGCGAATTGGCACGCGCCGAGAACGGCATCGGCATGCACGCCAACTCACTGATCACTTTCGACCTCAACGAGATTCGCGCAGCCGGAGAGCTCGACCCTGCGCAAGAATTTACCTTTCGCGCCGATCGCGCCGGTCTGAATGACGATGTATTTGGCAACGCGACTTGCAGCGCCCATCTGCTGGTGCTGGCCGTGCGCATCACGGCCGACGGTGCGCCGCTGGTAGAGGCTTACCTCAATGGCCGTGCCCACCCGGTGCAACTGGCCGATGGCGTGTGGAAGTTGGCTGAGCCGGTCGGCCCGCCCCTGACGGCGAACGGGCAATTTGCCACGTTCGAAGTGCCGTTGCCGGCCGATGCGCGGTATTTGGTGCTGGCCGCCACGGGCGCCAACAACCCAAAAGACAATTCGATCAACAGCGACCATACGGTCCTGGCCGAAGCCAGGCTAGAGTTCCTGACGGACGGCGCGGGCCTGGCTCCCGCCAAAAACGCGCGGCCAGCTTTCGCCATCTCGGACGAGCAGCGTTCGTTCTGGGCCTTTCAGCCGATCGGCCATCCCTCGCCGCCAGTGGTCGCCGACCAGACATGGCCACGCGGCACGATCGACCGCTTCGTCCTGGCCCAGTTGGAGCAGCACGCGCTTTCTCCATCGCCCCCCGCGGAAAAACGGTTGCTGGTGCGGCGGCTGGCGTTCGATCTGACGGGGCTGCCGCCATCGCCCCAGGACTTGGCGATATGTGACAGCGCCGACTTTGAGGCGGATTACGCGGCATTGGTAGACCGCCTGCTGGCCTCGCCCCATTTCGGGGAGCGCTGGGCGCGGCACTGGCTGGACGTGGCCCGCTATGGAGAGGACCAGGCCCACACTTTTGCCGCGCGGGCCTACCCCAACGGTTATTTGTATCGCGATTGGGTGGCGCAGTCCTTGAACAACGATCTGCCCTTCGACCAATTCGTGTTGCAGCAGATTGCCGGCGATTTGTTGCCAGATTCCGCTTCGTCCCACCAGCTTGCGGCATTGGGGTATTTCTCACTGGGACCCGTCTACTATGCCGATGCCGGCTGCGCCGCGAAGGCCGCCCTGGATGAACTGGATGACCGCGTGGACACGCTCGCCGCCGGCTTCCTGGGGCTGACTGTAGCGTGTGCCCGTTGCCACGATCACAAGTTCGATCCCATTTCGCAGCAAGACTACTACGCCCTGGCCGGAATTTTCGCCAGCAGCAACTATCGCGAGGCACCCCTCGTGCCCCAAGAAACCGTGGACCAGTTCGAACAAGGCCAGGCCGCCATTCGCCAGGCCGATGAGAAAGTCAACAAGCATCTGGATGCCGAGGGGCGAAAGATGGCGGAAATCTTCGCTCGCCAGTCGGCGGCGATATTGACCGCCGCCTGGAAGATTGCGCACCCGCCAGGCGATGCGCCGTCGTCGTATCGGGCCGATGTTTGCCGGCAGTCGATGCTGCCCGAGTACCTTGTCGAACGCTGGCAAGCATGGCTTATCCCCGACAACCGCTCGAAATCGCCGGCATTGGAGAAGTTCTTTGATCTGCTCGCGCGGAATGATCTTCCAGCGGCCGCGGTGAACCAGCCAGCCCCGCCTGCCGTGGTCGAAGCGGCAGCCGAAATCCAGACGGCCCTGGTGGCCGCCTTGGACGAACGCGACAAGATCGAGCAAGCGCATCAGGCTGCGTTGTCCGCTGCGGCAGAACCAGACAATGCTAAGGTTAGCCGGCCACCGCTGGAGAAAGTGCATGCAGAGTTGTTGGCAGCGCTGCTAGAAGGTAACGGCCCGTTGGCAATTCCGCGCGATCGCGTGGAATCGCTGTTGGATGACGCGGGCAAGTCGGCTTTAACAGCCGTAAGGGCGGAACTGGAAGCAGCCCGCAAGGCAGCTCCGCCGAAGTTCTTGTTCGCCCATTCGCTCACCGAGGGAAACGCCGCCGATATGAAACTACACATCCGCGGCAGCCCCACGCAGACCGGGGCCGAGGTTCCCCGCCGCTTTCTGGAGATTCTATCACCGGTTGAAAGCAGCCGCTTCAGTTCCGGTTCGGGACGGCTTGATTTGGCCCGCGCCATTGCCAGCCCCGATAACCCTTTAACGGCCCGCGTGATCGTGAATCGCGTGTGGCAGCACTATTTTGGCCGCGGCATCGTGGCCACTCCCAGTAATTTTGGACAGATGGGCGAACGGCCATCGCATCCTCAATTGTTGGACTACCTGGCCAACCAGCTAATAGCCCAAGGCTGGTCGTTGAAGGCCTTGCACCGGGAGGTATTGCTGTCGGCTACTTACCGGCAAAGTTCGACCTTCGATGGGCCAAAGTATGAGCGCGACCCCGACAATGTCTGGCTGTGGCGGATGAGCCGCCGCCGGCTGGATGCCGAGTCGTGGCGCGACGCCATGCTTGCCGCCAGCGGCAGCCTGGATGCCACGGTCGGCGGACCGTCGGGCAATCTGGCCGATCAGAATTTCAAGCGCCGCACGCTGTACGGCAAGGTCAGCCGCCATAGTTTAGACGGCATGTTGCGGCTATTCGACTTTCCCGATCCTAATATCAGCAACGCTGCCCGCAGCTTGACCACCGTGCCGCTGCAACAGTTGTTCGTGCTGAATAGTGAATTCATGATTGCCCGGTCGCGAGAGCTGGCCGCGCGGCTGCAACAAGAGGCCGCGGACGACGCCGGCCGCGTACGGCAAGCCTATTTGTTGTTGTATGGCAGACAGGCCACACCCGAAGAGGTTGAATGGGCGTGCGAGTTTCTGCAAGCCGTCGATGAGCCATCCGAAGCCAAGAGCCAGCTTTCACGCTGGGAACAATACGCGCAAGTCTTGTTGGCCGCCAACGAATTTGCCTACATCGACTGACAGCACGCGACAGCCATTGTCTTAACACTTATGAGGATGCCATGTTCAACCAATCCAGCCCGCTAAGCCGTCGCGAATTGCTGGGCCGCATGGGTGCCGGTTTTGGCGCGGTGGCGTTAGCCAGCCTGTTGGCTTCGGAAGGCGCAACCGCCGCGCCGGCTGGCGTTAACCCGTTGGCCCCTAAACCATCGCATTACCATCCTCGCGCCAAAGCGGTCATCCATCTATTTATGAATGGCGGGCCGTCTCAGGTTGATACGTTCGACCCCAAGCCGGCCCTGCAAAAATACGCCGGCCAAGATCCGCCCGCCGAACTGGTCAACACCATGCGCCGCAGCAAGGGCAAGCTCATGCCCTCGCTGTATGGCTTTTTCCGGCACGGCCAGTCGGGCATTGAAGTCAGTGAGATCTACCCGCATCTGGCCAGTTGCATCGACGATATCTGCGTAATCCGCTCGATGCACACCAATTTGCCCAACCACGAACCATCGTTGTTGATGATGAACTCCGGCGAGACGCAGCCCACGCGCCCCAGTTTTGGATCGTGGATCACCTACGGGCTAGGCTCGGAAAATCAAAACCTGCCAGGGTACGTGGTGCTTTGCCCTGGCAGTCCGGTGGTTGGGCCGCAGCTCTGGAGCAACAGTTTTCTGCCAGGCATCTACCAGGGCACGCACATCAACAATTCCAATCTCGATCCCAAGAGTATTATCCGCGATATCAATAACCGCTACGTCGTGCCGGCCGACCAGCGCCGGCAGCTCGATCTGCTACGGCGATTGAACCGCGCCCATCTGGAACAGCGGACCCAAGACGCCCAGCTCGAGGGCCGCATCGAGGCCTTGGAAATGGCCTTCCGCATGCAGTTTGAGGCGCAAGATGCCTTTGACGTGGGGCAAGAAACGGCCGCCACGCACCAGCTTTACGGTGAAGGGCAGTTCGCCCGGTCATGCCTGGTGGCACGCCGGTTGGTTGAGCGGGGCGTGCGGGTGGTGCAGCTTTACTACGGAGCGGGCCAGCCGTGGGACGACCACGGCGACATGGCCAATCATCGCAACCACGCGGTCGCCAGCGACCAGGCCATGGCGGCGCTGATCAAAGACCTTAAAGCCCGCGGGCTGTTCGAGGAAACGCTGGTGGTCTGGGGAGGCGAGTTTGGCCGCACCCCCACATCCGAAGGTTCCAAGGGGCGCGACCATAACAATCTGGGCTTTAGCATGTGGCTGGCCGGCGGGGGCATTCGCGGCGGCATGGTGCATGGCGCGACCGACGACATTGGCTTTTCCGCGGTCGAAGACAAAGTACATGTGCACGACCTGCACGCCACCATCTTGCATTTGCTGGGAATCGACCACACCCGGCTAACGTACCGCCATAGCGGCCGCGACTTCCGCCTGACCGATGTCCACGGCAACATCGTCCGCCAGATTCTGGCATAGGCCACATCAACCGCCATGCCCGCGCTTTCAGCCGGCGGCCAGTGCCTTTTGTCGCACATGCAGATTGGTTGCCCGCAGCGTGGGGTTCGCCTCGATGATGGCCACGCAGTCTCGCCAGGTAAACGCCTCTTCTTGCAAGGCCAGCCGTTGGTGCAGCGCGCGAATCAAACGCAAATCGTCGGGCGTATCGACCGTCAAACGAATGTGGCGATAGTCGCGGTCGGCCTCCAGCGGCGACAGGCTGAACTCCTCGGGCCGTTCGTATAGATATGGCGTGACGTGCGCCCGCTCATGCGGCTGGTTTGCCGCTTGCCAGGCACGTTCAAGTGAGGCCACGGTGAATACTTCGGCGTCGAAACCGCGGGGAAATGCCAACGGCCCAATTGGGACAACGCAGGCGCAATCGAAGCCGCGATCGGCAACTTCCGCCACGGCCCGATCGACCAGAGCCGGGTCGAGCAGCGGGCAGTCGGCGGTGATTCGCACAACGGCATCGGCATTAAACCGCGCGGCCGCTTGCTTGTACCGGTCCAACACGTCGCTATCGCTGCCGCAAAATACCGGCAAGCCCAACGGGCCGCATGCCGCGGCCAGCGGCCCATCACCGGCAAGATCGGTGGTGGCCACAACGATTTCATCCACCCGCGATGACAAGCGAAGCCGTTCGGCAACCCGGCCCAGCATCGGGCGTCCGCCGATTTCGGCCAGTACCTTGCCCGGCAGCCGCGTGCTTCCGAGCCGGGCTTGAATGATGGCGACGACACGCATTTTTCTAATCTTGGCGAGAGTACGCGTTCGATCTCAAGCTACGATGCCACCGATCAGATCCCAACTAAGCGGCGTGCCTCGCTGAATGGCCCGCGCCGCCCGGCGGCCCAGCACATCGTCCAGGTAGCGCGGGTGTAGGCCGTCGTCAGGCCGAATGGCACGAACGTGTTCGTCCGTCAGCACCTCGTTGGCCGCCACATCGCGAACAACAAACAGGGACCGCCGCCCGCGCCGGCTGAGCGACTCCTCGGGCGCGGGACCATAGCAAACGCCACCGAGTGCTTTTTCGGCCGTTCGCACGGCCTGGACCATGTCGCCAAACTCGCGCGGCTCCAGCGAGAAAGCACTATCGGGACCGGGTTGCCCGCGGTCGAGCGTGAGATGCTTTTCGATGATGGTGGCACCCAGGGCCACGGCGGCGACAGGCACGGCCAGTTCCATCGAATGGTCGGACAGCCCCGCGGCCAAACCGTACGTCTCAGCCAGATGAGCAATCGTCCGCAAATTCATGCGCTCGGCCGGCGCGGGGTAGGCGCTGACACATTTGAGCAACGCCAATTGCTGGCAGCCGGCATCGCGCAGCGTTCTTACGGCTTCCTCGATTTCGGCGGCTGTCGCCATGCCGGTTGAGGCAATCACCGGTTTGCCGGTCTGGGCTACCCGCCGCAACAGGGGCAAATCAGTCAGTTCAAAGGAGGCAACCTTGAAAGCGGGCGTTCCCATCGACTGCAAGAAATCGACCGCCGAGGCATCGTAGGCGGTGGAGAACAGATGCAGCCCCAACTCGGCTGCCTCATCGGCCAGGCGAGGCTGCCACGACCAGGGCATCTGACCCTCTCCGTACAGGTCGTACAGGCGGCGTCCATCCCAAGGCGAACCGACATGCGGAATGCGGAACCGCTCGTGGGCCGAATCGACCGTCATGGTGTCGGCGGTGTAGGTTTGCAGCTTCACGGCGTCGGCACCAGCCGCCTTGGCCGCCTGCAAAATGGCCACGGCCTGCCCATAGTCACCGTGGTGATTGGCCGACATCTCGGCAATCACGTAGCAAGGATACCCTGGCCCAATCCGCCGGCCCAAGATTTCAAACGTGGCCGCGGCCATACGTGATTCTCCAGAACAGGGGTGTTCGCTGTAGGAGGCGATTCCATCGCCGATACGTTCGCGTGGCATCTTTCCCATCGGTGATCGAATCACCTCCTACATTCTCATGCGCGATGGAACCGCCTGCTGCAATCGTCCTAACAGGCTGTCTCTTGCCGCTCGGCCCGCTCGGCAATGCGGGTGATGCGGGCAGAAACCTCGTCCCGGCGGGCCAACCAGTCTTGCCGCAAAACCCCCATCACGACCACGTTGCGCGGCCGGCCAGACTTGATCACATGCTGCCTCAGTAAACCTTCTTGCACAAAACCAAATGTCTCGTGCCCCTTCACCACCGAGCGGTTCTCCTCGAAGACTTCGCAGGTGACTTTGTTCAATTGCAGGCGGTCGAAGGCCTCGATCATCAACGCGTACTCGGCCATGGCGCCCGCCCCCCGTCCGCGCGCGGATGTGCGAGCCAGATAGAACGCCGAATTGGTCCGCCGATGCTTCAAATCGAGATCGTAAAAGCAGCCCAGTCCCACGTCCTGCCCCAGATGATTAAAAATCCAGTAGCGGCGGCGAGGATCAGCCAAGGCCGCTGCAAACCAGCGGGCATGTTCCTCTTCCGATATCTGGTGGTCGGTGTACATGTAGGCCGCCACGTCGGGCTGGTTCCGCCACGCACGCAGCATGTCCTGGTCTTCGTGTCGCAGTTCACGCAGCCTCATGGTATCTCTCCGGCCAGGCCATCGGCGTTTCGTCGTTCGGCATAGTCTCACTGGCAAAGCCCGCCGCCGCCAACATGGCCTGGACCACGCGGTTGGCTCCCAGTCCATCGACCAGTTGCTTGCTGTTCCGCAGCAACGATTGCCGCCGCGATTGATTTGCCAGCAGTTGCGAGATTGTCTCGGCCAGCGAGTCCGGTTGAATGTTCTGGGCCAGCCCTAATGGCACGACCGCACCCAGGTGGGCTACGGCGTCGATGATCGAAAGCTGACACTCGGCGGTCGCCATCGTGGCGTTCGGCAGGCCCACGCAAGCCATCTCCCAGCAGGTTACGCCGGCGGCGGAAATGGCCAAGTCGGCCCATCCCATCAAATTGGGGAGCGCCCGGCAGTCCGTCACCAATCGAACCGGTACCCGCGAGTCAATCGCCAACAGCCGCAAGCTGCGCAACTGCGGATTGGCCGGTCCTATCACCACGCGGACATCCAGCTCCACCGTGTCTAGGTACCGCAGCGCACGAATGACATGCGCCGTGGCCTGGGCGGGATCGCTTCCGCCCAACGTCACCAAGAGTCTGCCGGCGGTCTTGGGCACGCTGCGAGGCTTTTCGCGCCAAGCCAAGAACTCGGGCCGCAGCAAGGCGTATTGAATGCCCAACATCTGCCGCGCGCCGGCCGGCGCGCGATACTCCAAGCATTCCGCGCCGAAAGCTGGGGTAATGATTAGATCGGCATCGACGTAGGGCCGCCCGATGCGGTCATCGAGCGCGGCCACCGGATGCCCCGTCGAACGCAGCAATGTCAAATAGCTGGGGTCGAACAATGCCCCATCCACGACGACCCACATGCGCTTGGCCGTCGCACGCGACCCGCCCGACAAATCCGCCAACGTCACCAGCGTGGTGGTCACGTCGTCGGCCGCCGGGTGGGGTGCCGGCAGTGTTACCAGTTGAACTCCCTGTTCGCGAATCTGCCGCCGCACGGCTTCAAAGGGGCAATGGCAGATCATCACCGCCCGGCCCCCTTGCCGCTGCCATTCCAGCGCTAGCGCCAGGCAACGCATGACGTGGCCCAGGCCGATCTGCGATGTAGCATCGGCACGCAAGATCAGCGTGGGAACGATCAACTGTAGCGACATGGCAAGACCTTCAACGGGCAAATTCTCAAGCCGCGGCCAGCGCCGCGGGCTGGCCATAGGCATGATCTTGAACGCTGGCGATCACCCGCTCGACATCGGCATCGGCCATGGCGGCAAAAATCGGCAGCGACAATACGCGGTTGTAGGCCGCCTCGGCCACCGGGCAATCTCCGGGGGCGGTGCCTAGTTCGCGGCGGTAGTACGAATGCAAATGAACCGGGCGATAGTGGACATTGGCCTCAATGCCGCGGCTTCGCAAGGCATCCAGCATTTCATCGCGCGGCGAACCGGCACAGCGCACCACATACAAGTGATAGGCGTGCGACGAACGCCAGCGCTTGGCCAGCGGACGCACGCCCGGCCACCAACGAAAGGCCTCGTCGTAACGCGCGGCAATCTCCTGCCGCCGCGCCGTCCACTCCGGCAGATGCGCAAGCTGGCTCAGGCCCAGCGCGCACTGAAAATCGCTCAGCCGATAGTTGTAGCCCAACTCCGCCATGTCGTAACGCCAGTCGCCGGTGGCTTCACGCTGGCGTGGAGTGCTGCCGATGCCGTGATTGCGAAAGCGCCGCATTCGATCCGCCAGGCCTGCGTCAGCGGTGGTGACAGCCCCCCCTTCGCCCGTGGTAATCGGCTTGATGGCATGCAGGCTGAAGACGTTCAGGTCGGCCAACACGCCGACATTTCGGCCGCGGTCGTGCGCGCCTAACGAGTGGCAAGCGTCCGCCACCAGCGCCAGGCCATGCCGGTTGGTGACGGCCCGCAGCCGTTCGTAGTCGCACGGTTGGCCGGCAAAATCGACCGCGATTACGGCCTTGGTGCGTGGCGATACCAGCGCGTCGACCGAAGACGGGTCGATCAGCAGCGTCGCCGCGTCCACGTCGGCAAAGACGGGCCTGGCCCCCACGTATCGCACGCAATTGGCCGTAGCGGCAAAGGTCCATGTTGGCACGATGACTTCATCGCCTGGCCCAATCTCTAGCGCATGCATGGCGGCGTGCAAGGCGGCCGTGCCACTGCTGACCACGACGGCCTGGGCCGCATCGGCCGAGCGGGCAAATTCCCGCTCGAACTGTTCCACCACCGGCCCGGTCGTCAGCCATTCTCCGCGCAGCACGGCCGCAACGGCGGCAATGTCTTGCTCACTAACCCACGGCCGGGCGTAGGGCAAACGCGGGCCGCCACCTCGGTTTGCGGGTGATTCCATGTCAGGCGACAAGGCGGGCCTCCGAAAATTGCAAGAGCTGCCGCAGATCCTCGACCGACAGCCAGTCGCTGTTGGCATCGCTGCTAAACCGAAATCCCTCGGGCAGCGGCCGGCCGCCGGTTTGCAGCATGAAGCATTGGTAGTCGACCGGCTCGCAATGCGGCAGCAAGGCGTAATAGTCCTCGTACTCCAACGCTTGCCGGGCATCGTCCTCGGTCAGCAGCACTTCGTGCAGTTTTTCACCCGGCCGAATGCCGACCGTTTCGTAGCGGCAGTCCGGGCCAATCGCCCGGGCCAGATCGAGCAAATTCATACTGGGAATCTTGGGCACGAACGTCTCGCCGCCGTGTGTGCGGGTGAGCGAACGCAGCACGAACTCCACGCCTTGGTCAATCGTCAGCCAGAAGCGGGTCATTCGCGGGTCGGTGATGGGCAACACGCCGGTGGACCGCAACTTTTGGAACAACGGCACCACGCTGCCGCGGCTTCCTACGACATTGCCGTAGCGGACCACGGCAAACCGCGTGCGATGGTAGCCCACGTAATGATGGGCCGCCGTGAACAGTTTGTCGGCACACAGCTTGGTGGCCCCGTACAAATTGCAAGGGCTGGCGGCCTTGTCGGAACTGAGGGCAATCACCCGGCCGACATCGCGGTCGATGGCGGCGTCGATGACGTTGGCGGCCCCCAAAATGTTGGTCTTCACCGCTTCCAACGGATTCGATTCGCAGCTTGGCACCTGCTTGAGCGCCGCCGCATGCACGACAACATCCACGCCGTCGAACGCCCTCAGCAGGCGGTCTTTATCGCGCACGTCGCCGATAAAATACCGCAGACAAGGATGCGCCCGCTCGCTAAACCGCTGCCGCATCTCAAATTGCTTGAGTTCGTCGCGGCTGAAGATAATCAGCTTACGTGGGTGGTAGTCCCGCAGAATAATCTCCGTCAAGCGCTGCCCCAGCGACCCGGTGCCGCCGGTAATCAGAATCACCTGGTCATCAAGCTGCGCGGCGATCGCATCGTGGTCGAACATGGTTTTCTTCAGCGGCCTGGCAGCCGGCGTATCAGGTGTGGAATAGACCAGTCCGAAAATAGACGCTCCATAGGTCGCGCCGCTATGTTTATGCCGCCTGGCTGCACTGGTTGCCGTGTCCTTGCAATTGGGCACGCCAACCGTTGGCGGCCTGCTCGGCAAAGCGGGCCAACCCCTCGCGCAGCAATGGCAGATTGGCGCTTAGTTCGCGGCGGGCCAGCCGTGTGTCTAGCGATGTTTCGCGGGCGGGCAACAGTTGTTTGGCGGCTTCGGCTGTCTGGCCAATCGCCGTGCCCGACGGTGAACAGGCCATCGCCAGCTCCGACATAAACCGCGCCGGGCTGGTCCGTTCGGCACCGCACAGATGCAGCACGCCTTGCAGCCGGCGTTGATGGGCGCGCCACAATAGCGGAGCCAGATCGGTGGCCAGAATGGGCGTGGCGTGCGGCTCGGCCTCGGTCGAGAGTTGCTCGCCCTGGGTCAAAGCCAGCCAGGCCTGCTCGGAAAAATCGGTGCGGCTTTCCGTGGGGCTGAACCCGTAGGCATTGGTGCGGACGATCAGCGACGACCCGCGGCTCAGCAGGTCTTCGATCTCGCGGGCCAGTGCCGCCCGTGCTCCGCCGCCGCAGCGCAAGGCGCTCTCTTCGTGGAACAAACCGGGGCCGGCAAATACGTCGTCGCTGCCGATGACGGTCAGCGGGGCGTTGATCTCACCAGCGGTAGCGGCCAGGCGTTCGACCAGCGTGACTTCGCTGGGGTCGATCGCCGAGGCCTGGCCGGCGGTCCAACTCGACACGGCCAATTGCCCGCAATGCACGATCCAGCGAGGATTCGTTTGTTTCAACAACGCGGCCAGTTCATCGGGATCGCACTCGTCGCAATCCTCGATGCGGCAGCCGGGCAAATCGACCGGCTCATTCTGCCAGGTGCCAATGACCTGGCAGCAGTCGGCCAGCGAAGCCGCCAGATTGCCCCCTACTACGCCATCCACACCCGTTATCAAAACTCGTTCCACGGCCGGCCTCCTTGCCTGTCGTTCGATCGAATGGATTTCCTCTTCCACCTTGGGGCGGTCGATTCTATCCCGCCCGGCAAACAGGGCCAAGCCGAGTTCGCCGCCACCACGCCTGGCACGCTATCATTGCCAGCAATCGGCGCTGGCTTTGGCTGCTGGCAAGGCCGCTGGATTTTGGGCAAGTGGAGAAACGACCTGGAAGTCGGCGACGCCGTGAATCAATTGGGTTCCAGACCCGCAACGGGAAGTCGTGGCGACATCCCCAACACATCTTGAACGTTATCCGGTCGTTTGGTTACTCAGGCTGACATTTTCAGTCTGATGCGAAATCACCAAATCTCGATGCAACCAAATTCACTATGCCCGTTTCGTGATCCCACCAGAACACTTCGTCCCCCAACACGCTTGGGGCGTTCTTGTCTCGAAAAAGAACTAGCTGATCTCCGCACCCGTTGCTTCCAATCGCTACAGCATCCTCAGGAAATCCTGTCCACGCTCGAGCACTCTGTGTTTCTCGGACGACATCATTGCACGTCCTTTTCAGACTCCTCTTATCGCTCGTGTCAAGAATTGGATACAGCACCCACGCATCCGGTGGTGCCTGAAACTCCCCGCCATTCTCTTGCATCATCTTTTCGACGTAATCTGGCGGCAATCTCACGCCCAGTTTCTTTTCAGTCTCGACAATGAAGCGTTCTTCAACTGGAAATGCCATCATTGCGCTCCGACGACGTTCACCAGCACCCGCTTGGCCTAGCATCCGTCGAACTCACAGTAACGGTCTCGCTCCCAAGGCCCAAAGGCCAGTTTCCCATCGGTGACCGCAACCACGACTGCCCGGCGCATAGCAGGGCTTTTCAAGTGAAGTGGGCGTCGGCGTTGTCCTCACCCGTGAAGTTGTGGGCGTAACGCTGCGGAGTAGCGTTAAAGGATACCAACAGGCTAACAACTCAGCCTGGCTGCGGCCAGATGCTACAACGGTTGCCGTGGCAGTTGCCGGGGATACGGGGCGGGCTCGCGGTCGGGCAGTGGTTCATAGTTGCTCTCGGCCCACATCTTGCGTTCGATCTCGGTGGCGTAGTGCTTCAGCCATATCTCTGGATTGAGCGCCGCATCGGCGCAGTCCCAATGCAGGTAACAGCCCGCCGGGCGGTAGTCGATTTGCTTTTCTTGCGACGGCAGAATGTCCCGGAAGATCAACTGGTACAATTGCCGGTCTGAAAGATGGTCGGTGAAGTCCAACACAATTCGCTGGTCGTACAGTTGGTGAATCGTGGCCCACAATACTTCGTGCAACCGCTCGTCGGTTAGTTCCGAGGGCTTGGGCAACCGCAGTTCCGGTACGAACCACTGGGCAATGGGCCGCGTGGGGGCGCGTTCCCAGGCCAACAGCGAGGCCAGCAATTCGTTCTCTTCTAGCACGGGCATTTCCGCCACGTTCAGCCGGGAGATCGACTCATCGTAGAAGGGCTCCAGTTCATCCCGCAGTTGCGCGTTGCGCAGCAGATGATCGACTTCCTCGGAGAGTGACCGCTGGTAATCCGCCATCGCACCACACCCTGTAGACTGCCGTGGACCGGGATATGTCTGAACGCGTTCTTATTGTTCGACTCTAGCCGATGCCGCCCATCCTACAAGTATATAACTGCTTCTTCGCCAATGTTTTCTGGCCACCCGCCCCGCAGGAATGTTATGATCGCTTACTTTCCCGCCCCGCATTGCAATCGGAACAACCGTTACATTCTCGCAGGTTCGCCCCGTCGCCCTTGGATTGGTTTGAAATGAAACCACGCTGCACTCATCTGGCTTTCATGGCTTGCC
Source organism: Pirellulales bacterium (assembly GCA_050247075.1). Taxonomy (GTDB): domain Bacteria; phylum Planctomycetota; class Planctomycetia; order Pirellulales; family JBFWUW01; genus JBFWUW01. The sequence goes on from JBFWUW010000001.1 coordinate 196,865, forward strand.
TGGCGATACCGTTCTGGCCCGAATTTGGTGCTCCGACGGCCTTGGCCGATGAAGTCGATGATGACTTGGCGGCTATCGCCAGCGCCGCTCCGCTAGCCGCCGGATCGGCCGAGGCCCGCGCCGCTTGCGACCGGCTGGTTCGCCACGGCACCGAAGTGCTGCCGCGGGTGCTAACGGCCATGGACACGCCTAATCCCGTAGCGGCCAACTGGTGCCGCACGGTGTTCGATACAATTGTTACGGAGGAAATGCGGCAGGCCGAGCCGCGGCTTCCGCTCGAGTTCTTCAAAGAGTTCGCGGCCGATTCCCACCGCCGCGGCAAGACAAGGCGGCTAGTGCTGCAACTGCTTGACCGTGTGCAGCCCGATTTTCGCCAACAACTGTTGGCTGGCGCTCTCGACGATCCAGAGTTTCGCCTCGATGCCGTGGCCCTGGTGCTGGCCGCCGGCGATGCCGCCAAGGCCGCTGGCGACCAGGAAGCAGCCCACGGGCACTATCGGCGGGCTTTCTCCGCTGCCCGCGATCCCGCGCAAGTGGCCGCCGCGGCCAGCAAATTGCGCGACGCCGGCGGCGAGGCCAACGTGATTGCCGCGTTGGGGTTGGTGGTCGATTGGTACTTTGTCGGCCCGTTTCCAGCACCAGGTTACAGCGGTTTCCGCCAAAGTTTCGCCCCGCAAGAGAGTGAGCAGGTCGATCTCACGGCAGCCTATGAACTGGCCCAGGGCGAACCGCTACGTTGGAAGCGCTACAGCACGCCCGACGCCTTGGGCCAGATCAATCTCGTGCAGGCCATTGCACCGGCCGCCGAGGCGGTGGGTTACGGTTACACGGAAATTGAATCGGCCGGGGAGCAAAACATTCAAGTCCGTTGCGGGGCTGACGACAACCTGTCGGTCTGGCTCAACGGGCAGAAAATTCTGGCCCGCGAACAATGGCTCAATGGCACCCGGTTTGACCGGTTTGTCGCGCCGGCCAAACTGCTGGCGGGCAAGAACCGGCTATTGGTGAAAATTTGCCAGGGACCGCAACATAAAGACCCGGCGGTTCCGAATAACTGGTCTATGCAGTTGCGGCTGTGCGACGAGTCGGGGGCGGGGGTGGAGTTTCGTTCGTTGTTGATGGAAGAAGGGGCGAGGTAGTTTTTGGTTTTCAGTGTTCAGACGTTTTGGTTCCTACGATTATTGCCAGGGCCTACGATGACTCGTTCGATTGCTATTTGCGTGGTAGCTTGCCTGGTGGGGGCTTTCGATGCACAGGCAGGTGAGAACTGGCCGGGGTGGCGCGGGCCAAATCGTAGCGGGGTTAGCAACGCACGCGGCCTGCCGCAGACATGGTCCAAGACCGAGGGCGTGCAGTGGACCGCGGAGCTGCCAGGCTCGGGCATTTCCAATCCGATTGTGTGGGAAGATCGGGTGATCGTGACCTCGTCCGATGGTCCCAAGCAAGACGAGTTGCACATCATTTGCCTCAACCGGGTAAACGGCGGCAAGCTATGGCATTCGCGGCTATGGGGCACATCCCCCACGCTCTGCCACGGCACCAAGAGCACGATGGCCAGTCCTTCGCCTGTTACCGATGGCCAGCACATCTACGCCTTCTTTGGGACGGGCGATCTGTTTTGCCTGGACATGGAGGGCCGGTTGGCCTGGCAGCGAGCCTTGGCCGACGAATATGGCGAATTTGAGAACCGGTTTGCCGCGTCGAGTTCGCCCTTGCTGTTCGAGGATACGGTGATTCTGCAATGCGATCACTACGGCCAGTCTTACGCCTTGGCGGTGGATAAATCGACCGGCCAGAACCGTTGGAAGACCGACCGGCCCGAGTGCTGGCTGTCGTGGTCGTCGCCGATCGTTGCTCCCGTGATGGACCAGAACGGCACAACGGCCAAATCCCACGAACTGATCCTGTGCGGTTCCGAGAAAGTCGATGCGCTCGATCCTCGCACGGGTGAGAAACTGTGGACGTTGGGAGGTTTCGAACATGAATGCATTCCGACGCCCCTGTTTGGACATGGACTGATTCTGGCCGTCAGCGGGCCCAACGGCGTAACGCACGCCATTCGTCCCGGCGGAAGAGGCGATATCGCGGCCACACATGTCGCCTGGAGCAGCAACAAGGGTGCCCCTTTCGTGCCGTCGGGCATTCTGGTGGGAGACTACTACTACCTGGTAAACGACCAGGGGATCGGCACTTGCCTGGATGCCAGGTCGGGCAAGGAAGTCTGGAGAAAACGCCTGGGGGGCGAATACACGGCCTCCCCCGTTGCAGCCGATGGCAAGATCTACTTCACCAACGAAGCCGGCACCACCTTAGTACTGCAAGCCGATACAGCGGCCTATGTGGAGCTCGCCCAGAACGACATTGAAGAGCCAGTCTATGCCTCTCCGGCGATCAGCCAAGGAACCTTTTTTCTCCGCGCCGCCGGCAAGCTGTACGCCATCGGCGCGGGCCGTGCGGGAGAAGAATAACGAACCGCTTAGGCATTTCAAAGGCCGCCAGCACGCAGCCGTACGGCTCCCGCCGTGCTGGCTTGAAACGGCATCGGCCTTTTCACGCAGGGTACGGTTGCTCGACATGGACCATAGCTCGCGTCTCAAGCAAACATGGCGGGAGCCATGTTGCTAAGTAAAATCCGCTACCAACAAAACGGCATCGTGTGGTATGCTTGGCACCCAACATCATGCGGCAATGATTGGCGTATGCCACTGCCAGGCATGATGAACCCTGTTTTTGATGAGGAGCAAGCCATGGGTAAGGGAAACAACAGCCAGAAAAACGACAAGAAGAACAAGAAGCCCAAGAAGGGGGCTGTCAAAACGGACGCCAAGTCGTCGCTTAAGAAGTAATTTTAGTCTGGGCAACGGGACTTCAATTTCGTGCGCCTCGCTAAGCCCGCCGCGACCATCGCTACGGAAGGGGAAACGCCGAGCAAATTCGCGGCCGTGTGCGTGGTGCTATTTCCGCTGTTGGTGGTGGCGGCCGTGCTGTTTCGGCTGGCCAACGTGGCGCTGGACCACCTGGCTTGCCCTTCGGACCTGGTTTACGAATCGCCTAATCTGGCAACGATCCAGCAGATTCGGGCGGGCCAGCCGATCTACGACGCGCGCGTGTACGACAGCGGCCCCTTTGTGCTGACGATGTACACGCCGCTGTACCACTATCTTGTGGCGAAATTGCCACAACGAGAAGGAAATCCGTTCCACACGGGAAGAATCGTGTCGATGTTGGCCATGCTGGGGGCGGCGGGGCTGCTATTTCTACCGGGACGGGCCAGCCAATCGTGGATCTTGCCCGTGGTAGCGGTGGGAGCCATGTTTTGCGTTCGGCCCATCGTCAGCAATACGGTTTATCTACGGCATGATCCGCTGGGCTTGTTGCTGTCGGGTGCGGCCGTCGTCGCGATTGCCGGCCCATCGCGCCGCTGGCCGGTAATCGCTTTGGCCGGGTTGTTAGCGGCGGCGGCCTTCTTGACTAAACAATCGTTTTTGGCGTGCGGTGTTAGCTGCGTGTTGTATTTGTTCTTTCGGCATCGCCGCCAAACCGCCTTGTTTGCGGCCTGTTGGGCCGTGCCGATCTTGATTGCGGCTGCAATCTTGTACGTCTACCGTGGAGAAGGGGGCGTGTGGTTTAGCTGGTTCACCGCGCCGCGCAATCCGCTGGACAGTGGTATCTTTCTCGAAAATTGGCGGCGAATGTTGGAGCAACCGGTATTTGGGACGCTGGTGGTTCTGGCCAGCACGGTATTGATCGTTGCGCTGCGGCGAGAAGGAACCCGAGTCTGGCTCAACTCGCCCTACGCCATTTATTGGATTTTGGCGACGCTGGCGCTGGTCCCCATTTCCGCGAAAGTCGGTGCCGCAACCAATGTTTTTTTTGAGTTTGTGCTGGCGGGATTGTTGTGGTTGACGCATGAGTTTCGACAGGTCACGCGCGGCAAGCTGGCGAGCTCGCGTCCCTTGTTGCTGTTGTTAGGACTTTGCTTTGTCCAGGCCATGGAACTGGCGATGGCGCAGCCGCCGGATTACTCCTTCGTCGATCGTCGTCCCGCGAAGATCGCTGGGGAATCGCGAATGTATAGTCCACAGGAACTGCTGGAAGGCCGTATTGCCTTGGTTCGCCAGGAGTTGGCGGCGCTAGATCAAAAGCCGACGCGCTTACTGAACCTGACCCAAGAGGTCTGGATCACCGCCAGTCTGACCAACGAAATCTTGCTGAACGATCCGTTGGCCTACGCTCTGCTGTGGGATCAGAACGCGCTCTCCAACGCGCAACTAAAGGCAGCGATCGGCAGGCAGGAATTTGATGTCATTCTGTTGCCGCGGGCAGACACACCGCCGGAGGCGGAGTTTTGGGCCCATCGGCTGCCAGCCTGGCAAGAGATCGTGCAAGCCGTGGAGGAAGATTACTACACGCGGCAGCACGGCATCTATCGCTACATGACGCCGCGATTCAAGCCGTAGCTACATGGCTCCCGCCTTGTAGCTTGAGCCGTGTTCAACGGTCCATACCAAGCAACCCTACCCCACGAGAAACGCCGCTCGCCGTTTCAAGCCGGCAATGCAGGAGCTTTGCGGCTAGGTTGGATGGGCGCAAAAAAGAACCCGCTGTAGGTGGGGCAGGGACCTACAACGGGCGGGCAAGGAGCAAGCTCCTCACTTGGTTGCATTATGATCGCGGAGAATTCGGAGTCAAGCAGCGTGTAAGAATTTTCCTTTAGATTGCCCAACACGGGTGGGAAAAGGTTGGGGATATGCCGGCTCGGCAAGGTTTGTCATTTGTCCCGTTGATTGCCAGTATAATCCACAGCGGATTGCTGTTCCTCTTCATGCTGGTATTCATACCGGGGATGGCCTGGCGCACCCAGCAAACCCGCCAGCGCCAGGAGCGTGCAGAGGGCCGCCCCCGCCAGCCACCAGCCGCGACGGCGCCGAGCAAAGACGGCCTGCCCCACCAAGAGTCCCATGACCAGCCCCGCCGTGTGGGCGGCGTTGGCGACATGCATCGCGCCAATCGTGGTAAGAACCACGCAAACGATCAGCCAGGCAACCATCAGCCGCACGGTATCGCGGTTGCAAACGGCGGCAAACTGGGCATCGCGACGGCTGCCGGCCCAGGCCAGGCCAAACAGGCCATAGTTGACGCCCGACAGCCCCACCAGGCCAGTTCCCGTCAGGCGCATTTGCACATCCAGGTATCGGTCGAGGAAAGGGATGTTTGCGGCTTGGGCCAGTTCCCATGTTCCCCGGTAGAGGTAATAGACCCCCACATATTGGGCCATCGACGCGACCACCGCGAACAAGACGATCAAGGCCAGCGTCTTGTACGATCCTAGCCGGCCTTCTACCAAGGGGCCAAACACCAGCAGCCAGTAGATGTTGAAGAGGGCGTGCAGAAAGCCGCCGTGCAATAGCGTGGTGGTGAAGGGCCGCCAGACTTCTCCCTGCCAGATCTCCGGCGACATCCCTAAACGCAAACCCGTGTAGTAGTGCTCATATCGCTCCGGATCCAATTGGCACACAACCGCCAGCGCCGCGATCAGCGCCGCCAAAATCAACGTGACCGGCGTGCGTTCAAAATTGATTTCGGGCCGTGCGAACATGGATGGAAGCGACCGAATGCATTGTGGTGGCCCCGGCCTACTCTTCCGCTACATCATCCTGGTAAAGCGGCAGATAGCGATAGTAAACCTCAAGGGTCATTACCGCCAGGGCCGTGCTGAGCAGCCGGCCCCCCGGATCGCAGTGGGTGCTGGCAAAGAACCAGCTTCCGTTTTCGTGCCCGCGAGTAGCTTGCGTTTTGAGCAGCATGGCCCGCATGTCGGCATGAAACCGCTCGAAGAAGCCGCCGCCATAATGATGCAAGGCGGCCGTGGCGTAATAGTTGTAGTACATATCGTGATCGGACGGTCCCCACTGGTACAAGTTGACCATGCCGCGTTGCAAGGCGCGGTGCCGCCGCGGCCAGCCCTGATACATGCGGCAGAGCAGCCCCACGGCGGTCGTGGTATGTTCGCCGCCTGGCTTTTGATAGCCGTACAGGCTTCCCTCTTCGCTTTGCACCTGGTCGAGAAACTTGTTGGCGTTATGCAGCGCAATCGATGGCACGGACAATTGCGCCAGTTGCCCGGCTTTGAGCGCCATGAGTTGCCACCCGGTCACGGTCATGTCGCCTGGCTCTTGCGGAATATACCTCCAGCCGCCCCCCTTGGGGTCTTGCGCATAGGCCACGTAGTCAATGGCCCCTTGCGCCCAGGGCCGCAGGTTTTCGTCCTTGGTCATGGCATAAGCCTCGCACAAGGCAATCGTGGCCAGCCCCTGCGCGTACATCGTGCCTTCCTGCAGATCAACGCCCTGCGGCGTTTCTATGGCCTTGTGGCTCAGGTAGTACAGCCCGCGACGTATCTGATCGGTGTATCGTCCGGAAGTGTGCGTTTCACCGGCGCCCAGCAAAGCCAGCAAGGCCACGGCCGTGGCACCGGTGGTCGTGCCAGCCGTCCCTGTATTGCGGCACATGTCGGGGCAGCGCTGTTCGTGCAGATGATTGAAGTTCCAGCTTCCGTCGGGCCGTTGATGGGCCACGATCCACTGCAATCCCTTTTGGATCGCCGCATCGCCCCGGCCATCGGCATCCCACTTGACGGCCAAATTGGAACGCGCGGCGGGCGAACGGCCTTCAAGACCGCCGCCCGTAGGGAGTTGGTTGGAGGCCAGCAAGGCTTCGATCGTCGTGGGGGGCAGTCCTAGTTGATTGGCCACGGGACCGCTAGGGGTCTGGTCCAACTCGTCGGAAGGGTCTGGCAAGGGCACCACCGCAACGTACTCCGCCGCGCTAAATCGTTCCGCGCTGGAATCGATGCTGGGCAGTTCCATTTGGCTGGCAATTTCCACCGACACCGGCTCGTCCTGGGTTGCCATGCTGGCTACCAAGGATCGGAGTGGATCGAAACTTTGGGTCTCGCTGATCCACAAGGCCAGCACGATCAGGGCCAAGGCATGCAAGATGGCGCTCGTCAGCCAGCCAGGCGGCGCAACGCCCCAAGCTCGCCACCCGCGACTGCGGCGAACCGCTTCGGTACGGGCCGAGTCCGGGCGCATCCGATCGGGAACGGCGCGAGCCGTCGGTATCGCCACGGGCCGCGGCAAGGAACCATTGGCCGGCGTACTCGGCAACGTCACCCCTGGGTTGGCGGCAAACCCAGATTGTGCGGCGTCGGGGGGCATGTCGAGGTTTCCAGTACCGTCGGGTGAACGCTGTGCGGTCGCGAACCAGCCGCCATCTCTCCGTCTTGAAGTCACGATCGGCGGAGAAAATAACGCAAACCACGTTGGCTTAACCAATTATAGGACGTAAGGAACGCCTACGGCCATCATCAACTGCCAAGTCGGTCCGCCGGATAATCGTTATAATCGATACCGTTTCGTTGACGGATCCGCCTCGATTCGTCAACATTCGGCATCATCCATCTGCCGTTGACATGACCTCGGGCTTGGTAGGGCTGATGCTTGCGAGCCGTACCTATCGCCGTATAATGCCGGCACTTACGACACATCGACCCAATTCTGGAAGCCAGGTTGCCATGCCCGACGAACGCGCTACCGTGCGACGAGTCGCCTGGCGGGAAATCCTCCCGTGGCTGCTGTTGTTTCGCACGATTGGCGTGGCCTTGGCACTACGAAAAATGTTTCTGGCGGCTGTGGCAATCTTGCTGACCTGGGCGGGTTGGTCGATTTTGGCATACGCGTTTTCTGGTTATGCCGCTCAACAAAGCCCGCTTCCCGTAATGGTCGGTGCTGAGCCGGAAGGCGCATCGGTCGAACTTCCTTACGTCAACACGTTTAGCAGCCGGATTGAAGAGTATCAGCGAACCCCGTGGTCGACCGACCTGCCAACATCTGCCCGCCTGATACCGGGCATCGGCGGCGCTACGTCGGAGGATAACCCTTGGACGTTGCAAGATTGCATGGTTTCTCCCTGGCTTCGCCTCTCCGCGCCGGTTCGCCAGATTTTCATGGACCCCGACATGACCTGGGTGGGCCTGGCTTTCCATGCATCGTGCGCTTTGTGGGCGCTGTTTGTGTGGGCCTTGTTTGGCGGTATGATTTGTCGCCTGGCCGCGGTGGAATTGACCCGCGATGAAAAACCGTCGCTGGGCGCTGCTTGGGCGCACGTGCGGCCCAAATTGCTCGCATATATTGCCGCGCCGTTGCTGCCTTTGGTGGGCGTTCTGCTGGGAATTGTCTTTCTTAGCCCATTGGGGCTGTTGCTGCGGCTTGATGTAGGTTCCATCGTCGTCGGGGGGTTGTGGTGTCTGGTGCTGGTGGCCGGGTTGGTATTTGCCATTTTCATGGTCGGGTTGGTGTTTGGCTGGCCACTGATGTGGGGCGCCATTAGTGTCGAGGGACAAGACAGTTGGGATGCCCTCAATCGCACGTATTCCTACGTTTATCAACGCCCCTTGCAGTTCTTGTTTTATGTTTTGGTGAGCGGCGTGGTGGGGCTGTTGGGTTGGATGTTCGTCTCGCTGTTTGCCACGGGGGTCATCTACCTGGGAGAATGGGGCGTAAGCTGGTCCAGCGGCGGTGAGCGGATGCGAATCGTGGAAGACGCGGCCCCTGTTTCCATCCGCAATTACGATTGGACCGCGCCCACCGATTTGGCCGCCGCCGATGCGCCTTCCAAGCCGCTAAGGGCCGGCGCAACCATGGCCGCGGCTTGGACCGCGGGCGCGCGGTTGTTGGCGCTGGGCTTTGGCTACAGTTTTTTCTGGACGGCGGCGACAGGCATCTACTTGTTGTTGCGCAAAGATACGGACGACGCCCCACTGGATGAGATTGCCATCGACGCCCCCAGTAGCCCAACGCTTGCCCGAACGACAATATCGTCGAATGGAGAGGAGGGCGAAGTGTCGCCAGAAACGGCTAGCTCCTCGCGCGGTCAAAATCTGGCGAACAAGCCTGATTAGATTTTAACCGGCGGCAAGCTGTAGTATCTCTCCCAGCCGAGCGTGGAATTCGCCTCGCGACAAGACCGCGTCACACCCCGCCGCCGCCGCGGCTTGCAGGCGATCGACTTGCCCATGCGGGCCAAAGGCGATCACTTTCGGCCGGGGAGAGCGGCTTTGCAATTCGGCCATGACATCGGCAAGCTCAAACCGGGCGGCCAGGTCCAGCAGCACCAGGCTGGCATCGGCCGACTTTTCGGCGAGTTGCGCGGGATTCCAAGCTACTTGCGCCGCCACTTGCGATTGTTGCGCGGCTGCGGTGACTTGTGACGAAAACATCAGATCATTGGTCAGCAGCAGCACGGACATGGTGGTCCTCTTCGAATCGTTCAAACGGCACCCTGCCCGCGGGTCGGTTCGCCGATCTGGATGACTTCGTCCACCGGCAGCACGAAGATTTTACCGTCGCCAATGGTCCCTTCGGTGCCGGTGCGGGCGACGTTGCCCAGCACTTCCAGCGTGCGGTCCAGAAAGTCGTCGTTGACGACGATTTCCAGGGCGATCTTGCGCAGCAGATGGATCTTGTACTCGTGCCCGCGGTACATCTCCGTCCGGCCAAGCTGCCGGGCATAGCCCTGGGCGTCGCAAACCGTCATGCGCGTGACTCCGACTTTGTCGAGCGCCTCGCGGATGGTGTTCAGTTTGGTCGGTTGAATGATGGCGATGACGAGCTTCACGTTGGCTTCTCCGGCGGCGGGCCGCCAGCTTGGGAACGTGTCCGACGGCCAAACCATTATACGCGGCAGACTTTGCCCGTCGCGGCTGATTTTTCCGCCGCGGCCAGAACCGCCACCGCCGCGCGGGCTTCTTGCGGCGTGACCACGGACGAAGGCTCGCCGCGGGTGACGCAATCCACGAAATGCTCGATCTCGCTGCGTAGCGCCCCGACGGGAGAGCCATGCATGCTGGGCCAATAGAGTGTGTCGGGGCAATCCACGCCCGCGGGACTTTGGATGACGACGTTGGTGTCTCCGCCGTGGATGTAGGCGCTTCCTTCCGTGCCGATGAGTTCCATCTGCTCGTGAATCCGGAAGGGGGTTCCGTCGGGCAGAAACCAGGCGTTCTCGATGACTCCAATGGCTCCATTGTCGAAACGGTACATGGCCCAGCCAATGTCGGGATACTTCAAATCGCGCTCGCTGTGCGTCAAGGCATAAACGGTTTCCACCTGGGCACCCGTCATCCATAACATCAGGTCGGTGTCGTGGATGCCGTCCCCCAAGAGCGGGCCTATTTTCTCCAAGACGCCGCGGCTGCGCGCCGCTGGAATATTGCGCCGGGCGTACAGCGAGACAATCTTGCCCAATTCTCCCGACTGCACGCGCTGCCGCGTGACGGCATAGCGTGGATTGAAACGGCAGATATGCCCCACCATGAGGATGCGGCCAGCCTTTTTGGCGGCGGCGATCATCCGGTCGCAATCGGCGACAGTTCTGGCCATGGGCTTTTCGACCAGGACATGTTTGCCCGCCTTCAACGCGGCAATCACCGGTTCGGCATGGTCGTCGACGTGCGTTACCACGCTGACAGCTTCAATTTGGGGATCGGCCAGCAGCTCGTGGTAGTCGCGGTAGTCGTGGGTTGCGCCAAACTGCTTCTTGAGTTGCTTGCGTCGTTTATCTTGGCGGCTGGCCAAGGCACGCAACTTCACATGGGGCAGCGCCGCCGCGACCTGGGCATGGTATTCACCAAAAAAGCCCAATCCGATCACGCCGTAGGTGATGCTGCGCATGCTATGCCCTGCACAACTCGGCGATCGGTTCGCCGAACGGCAAGATGGGCATGGGCCGTCCATGCAGATCCGGGAACGAATCGTCTTGGTTGATTCCCAGGTGGCGGTAGACCGTGGCCCACAAATCGTTGGGGGTCAGCGGCCGGTCGGCGGGAACTTCTCCCTTGGAGTTCGTCGAGCCGATCACCTGGCCCGTCCGCATTCCGCCGCCCGCCATGATGAGCGACATGGCTTGCGGCCAATGGTCGCGCCCTGGCTGCATCACACCGGTTTGCGATCCGGCCGTGCTGGAGATGCGCGGCGTGCGGCCAAACTCGCCCGTCACCAGAATCAGCGTCCGTTTGTCGAGGCCGCGCTGGTACACATCTTCAATCAACGCCGTCACCACCTGGTCGTAAATCGGCAGGCGGACGTGCAGATCGTCCCAGATATGGCAATTGACCGCGTGCGAATCCCAGTTGTACACGCCCTGTTTTAGTTGCGGCACGCCCGACTGGTACGGGTTTTCCATGACCACGCTAACAAAGCTTACGCCGGCTTCCACCAACCTTCGAGCCATCAGCGCCCGCTGGCCCCAGCAGTGCCGGCCGTAGCGGTCACGGATGGCGTCTGGTTCTTGCGACAGATCAAAGGCATTCTTGGCGCGGTCGCTGGTGAGCATGCTCACCGCCCGTTGCTGAAATCCGTCCATCGACTCCATCAGCCGCGAGGAATCTATGTTGTGCTGAATCCGATCGAGTGAAGCCAACAATTTGGTGCGGTCGTCGATGCGGCCAGCCAGTCCCGCCGTGGGAGCGACGTTCGGCACGACAAAATTGGGCGCGGTGGGATCGCCTTCCACCGTAAACGGCATGTAGGCCTGGCTGAGGTACGCGGACCCTTGGGCAAAGGTATGGCCGCTGCGTCCGCCTGGATTCATCGAGACATAATTTGGGATGCCATTGTCTCGGTGTTCGCGGCATTTGGCCACGATGGAACCGGTGGCCGGCGCATCGTTGACCGTATTAACTGGCGTGTTGGGAATGCGCCCCGTCATCAGGCGCTTGTGCCCGCCGCCATGGTCGGCGAAATCGTGCGAGATCGAACGGACGATATTGAACTTGTCGGCAATGCTGGCATGCCGGGGCAACATCTCGCAGATGTCCATGCCCGGCACCTTCGTACCGATGGGCTTGAAGATGCCCCGATAGTCCGCAGGCGCGTTGGGCTTGAGGTCGTACATATCCATGTGGGGCGGACCGCCGGGCAGCCACACAAAGATGATGCTGGTATCTTGGTCGGGCGTTGTCCCTTCAGCCGCAGCCGCCGCGGATTGCAGCCGCAACAAGTCGGGCAAAGCCAAGCCCCCTACTCCTAGCATACCCGCAGCCAGAAACTCGCGACGGGTCGTGGGGCCAGCGCAATGACGGCGTTGCTTGGTCATTATTTACTCGGCGGGGTCGTAAAGGCGGGAACCAATAAACCAGCTTTGGTTTGTTCCGCTATTCTCTTATCGACCAGGGGGGCGTGTCAACCTTTTCCAAGCTAAAAGGTTGGGAGCGCATGGGGAATTCAGCCCAGATGGGACGACCACGGCAATTAAGCAAGACGGGTCGCAAGTGAGTTGTGGGCAAGATATTATCGAATGGCCCTAATTCTCGCCATTCTCCTTGTTGCCTTCCACTTGGCGTTGAAGAGCGTCGCGTTCGCGGCGGGTCGCTTCCAGGTCAAACATCAGGTACTTCATATCGAGCCGAAGCTGGCTCAACGCCTCTTGCACAAGGTTCAGAATACGCCGGCGGCGGCGAGTGCTTTCCACGACCTGCTGATAGGCCGGATCCAATTTTATCCGAATGTCGGCCGGCAATTGGGCCAGTATGATCCCCAAGTCCGCGATTTCCACGGGAAGATCCTCGGTGGCCGGTGCTACCCGCGATGACTGGCTCATGGTGTGGGTCTCTTAGGGGCAATTTCTGTGATAGCACTCTAAAAAGCACGCCGCGTGCCAACACGTTTGCAGCGGAGGTCCAATTTCTCCAACTCGTTGCCTTTCCTTTAGTTAAACAACTTTTTGTAATTTTGGCCAGCAACGGGCTGTGAAAAAAGTCAACGTCCGCTGAACTGGCGGCAGCTCGCAAATGCTGCTACAAGCACGCGTTACGTCACCCCGACATCATTCGCTGGCGGTCGTGGCGTTTTTGCATCAGCCAAGGGACTGGTTGGTTCGTAGAACACGGTAGGAGGCTACCGCCTCTTAGGAACTGGGTCGGGATAACACTTCGTCCGAGAACCCCTCATCCCATTGGGAGACGCCGGGTGAGGGAGAACAATCATCGAAGTTATTCCGGACCAGTTCCGTCCCACTTGCAAGTCAGAACCTCGTTCGCATGGAAGCCGTCGATATGCGTTGTGTGGTCTTCGCTCTTTTTCGCGCCTGGCAAATTGCATTAGGTGCGGGCATTCTCTGCCTGGCCCCTGCCGTGGCCCTGGCCCAAGGTGAACTGCGCGACGACTTTGAAGGCCCCGACACCGCCTGGCGCGTGGTAGGGGCCGATGTCTCTTACAAGGTCGATGTCCACGCCCGCGTGACCGGCGGCGGGCACTCTGGGGCGGGCTGCGAGCAAATGCGGATCATCGCCGGGCACGGCACGTATCTGCTGCTGGGCTACGAGTTGGGCCGCGCCCCAATCATTGACGAACTAGCCGCGAAACTCTGGGTGCGCTGTGATCGGCCCGGATTGCAGCTCATGGTGCGGGTGGTCTTGCCCCGAACGGCCGACCGGGCCACGGGCAAACCGATAACGACCATGCTCCGTGGCAGTAGCTACACCCAGGTTGGTGCTTGGCAACAACTAAAAGTCGATGGCTTGCCACAACTACTTGAACGCCAGGCGCGGGCGCTGCGCACCGAACATGGTTCGCAGGTCGATACCGGCGAGGCGTTTGTCGATCGGCTGATTGTAAATGCCTTCGGCGGTAAGGGAATCACGCAGTTGGCCCTGGACGATCTGGAAGTGACTGGCTGCGTTTTGCCGGAAATGCGCGACGCCAACGTGTTGCCGGCCGCTTACAACGCCACGCAGTCTGATCGCATAAAAATGACCGGTTCTTTGCTGCTGGTCGATGGCCGGCCGTTCTTTCCGCGCTCGATCGAACATCGGGGCGAACCTCTCGCCTACCTCAAGCAGCTTGGTTTCAATGTCATTCAACTCAGCGATCCTCCATCGCGCGAAATGTTGGACGAGGCCGCGCGGCAAGGCATGTGGCTGATGTGCCCTCCGCCGTTGCCCCCGACCGAAGGTGACGGCCAAGAGCTAGCGATCGGCCCGGAGTACGACTGGGTACTGGCCTGGTATCTGGGGGATCGGCTGTCTGGCCGGGACTTGCAGACCATTGGCCGCTGGACCGAACGAATTCGCCATGCCGATCAGCGGCAAAACCGGCCAATTGTAGCGGGCGTGACGAGCGAGTTACGGTCGTTCAGCCGCCACTTGGATGCACTTTGCGCCGTACGGACTCCCTTGGCAACCAGCCTGGAACTGACCGACTACGGTGTTTGGCTTCGCGAACGGCCCCGGCTGGCCCGGCCCGGCACTCCCTTTTGGTGCCAACTGCCGACCGATTTGCCGTTGGCCGCGCGCGAACAGATTGAGTTGCTGGGAGGCAATCCCAACGGTGGAATTGAGAGCGAGCCCATTCGCCTGGTGGTTTACTCGGTGTTGTCGGCCGGCGTCCGCGGCATGTGCTTTCAATCCGACACGCGCTTGGACGACACCAGCAACCCCGACTCGGTCCGCCGCTCGATGATCTTGGAGCTGTTAAATCTGGAACTCGACCTGATCGAACCTTGGGCCTCGTCCGGCAAGCTGCTGGCCATGCTGCCCGGCAGCGATCCGGAAATTCACGCTTCGTTGCTGCAATCCGACAGGGCCCGTTTGCTGCTGCCCGTGTGGGCCGGCAAGCAGGCCCAATTCGTACCGGGGCAATCGTCCTCGGCCGATGCCACCGTGGTGGCACCCGTGCCCGAGTCGTACAAAGCCTACGAGATCACGCCTTGCGAACTGAAGCTGTTGAAACATAGCCGCGTGGCCGGCGGCATGCGGGTGGTACTGGGAGAATTCGGCCTGTCGGCGGCTGTCTTGATGACACAAGACCCCTTGGTGCTGAGCAGCCTGGCCAAGAAAACGCCCCAGATCGCCGCGCGGGCGGCCAAGCTAAACCGCGATCTGGCGATGATGAAACTGGAACTTGTTACCAGCGTCAGCCGGCAACTGGCCGGCTTGACGAGCGAACATCCGGCGACCGTCAATTGGCTTTCCGCGGCTCGCACCCATGTCGATCGCTGCGATCGGGCGCTGGCCACGGGTAATTTTCCCTCGGCCTATATCGAGGCGGCGCGGGCCATGCGTCCGCTGCGGTTGCTGCAGCGGGCCCATTTTGAGGCAGCCGCCACCAGGCTCCCCCCGCCGGTGACAACGCCGTTTACGTCCAGCTTTGCCACCTTGCCGGCGCAATGGCAGTTCATACAGCGCATTGGCCAGTCCGCGCCTGGTCCCAACCAAATGCCGGCCGGCGACTGCGAAACCTTGGACCGCATGCTCAACGCCGGTTGGCGTCATCTGCAGCACCCCCATTCCGAAGTCTTGACCGAGGTAGAACTGTCGCCCGTCAGTCCGCACAGCGGCAAGTTCAGCCTGCGGATGAAGGCCGCTCCGGTATCGAAGGAGGAGCCGCCCGGCCAGATTGAGTCGCCGCCCGTCTGGATTACCACGGCCGGCGTCCCCGCGGCCGAGGGTCAGCTCTTCCGCATTCATGGCTGGGTGCGCGTGCCGGTGCCGATTGTGGCCAGCATCGACGGGCTGACGATCATCGACTCGTTATCGGGCGAAACCTTGTGCGAGCGCGTGGGCCACACCAACGGCTGGCAAGAGTTCACTATGTATCGTGCCGCACCCCGCGCCGGCACCCTCAGCGTGACCTTTGCCCTGACCGGCTTGGGTGAAGCCTGGGTCGACGATGTGACCGTCGAACCGATCAATCTCAACACGGCCCCGCCGGCCCGCACAGCCACTCGCCCCACGGCGCGTTAGAATGGCCGGGACGAGAACGTTCGTTTCATCGAAAAGATGAAACCGGCGGCGTGCCAAGCTAACGGCTGATAGCTTCTCCGCCGACGGCTTCCAGTCCGGCCGCTTCCCCCCTTGAAACCCTCATGCCAGGCACCGCCATCGGCCCGAACTCGCCAAGCCCTGTCCGCCTTGGTGTCGTCGGCGTGATCTGCCGGCAAGACCGGTTGCTGGTCATACGTCGTTCCGCATTGGTGACGGCCCCGCGCGCGTTTTGTTTCCCCGGCGGGGGCATCGAGGCGGGTGAGTCCGAGCCGCAAGCACTTATCCGCGAGCTTCACGAGGAATTGGGCGTCGCCGCGACACCACTCCGCAAGATTTGGTCGAGCATCACGCCGTGGAACGTGGCGCTTTCCTGGTGGCGGGCGACAATCGCCGATACGGCCCTGTTGCAGCCACAGGCGGCCGAGGTGGAATCGTGCCATTGGCACACCGTGGCCGAGATGGCCGCAAACCCGGACCTGCTCGACAGCAACCGCCGATTCCTGCAAGCACTGCATCGCGGCGAGTTCACTCTGTAGCCAGGCACGACTGTCGTGGCCGTCCGGTGAGAAAAGCGGCGGGTGCCAAGCTGACCCGGTCGGCTGAATGCCGATTGTCCTTTCCTACAATGGGGGAGCGTCGGTCCGCCCGGCAGCATATTGCTTGCGCCAGCGACCGGGCAGCCCGACTGGTATGCATCATAAGAGGAAGTTGGTCGGTGCGGCCGCGTGGCCGGTCCATGTTGCGGCTAGAACTTAATGGCCGAACTCGGCCCACTCAGTCCGCTGGCGTGGACCTGCATTTCGTGATAGCCGGTGGTAGCGTTCTGGATATAGCTGCCCACGAAGTGACGGTCGTAGAACTCCGCTTCTTCCCCGTCAAGTTCAACGGCCCGTGAGTACATCGCGGCCGCGCGTTGATGGTCAAAAATCATTATTACCGCGTTGCGATCGGCCCTGGTCTCCTCACGCAAGACGTGGGCCAACTCGGCTAGGCCGGTCGTGGTGGCGACCGATGGCGAGACCAGCACGACTTTGCCTTCGCCGCCATTGGGGATCGTCCAGCGCCGCACGATGTCGTAGTGGACCGACGGCGGCTTGGTTGCCGGTGGGTCGGATTCTTTCTTCGCCGGCGACTCGGACGCGAACTCCCGATGCATCGTTCTCCATTCCCAAGGTGGAATGGCGGACGAGTCTTGCCACAGACCCAGGCCGCCTTGACGCGCTTCTATTTCGGCTTCGGCCAGCTTTCGGCTGTTGTTTCGATACTTAAAGTGCCAGGCCCACCCTTGTTGGACGAGTTGTCGGTTGATCCACTTGCCATCCCGATAAACATGGCCAACCACCTGCTGGTACTGGTCCAACGTGCGCCACTTGATGGTGACTTCCTTTTGAGATACCAGCGAACCCAGGGCAGTGCGTGCTTGAGCTGCATATTTCTGGTGATGGTCCGGTGCGTCGATCCCATCCAACCGCACCTTCCGCAAGGCCGCGCCGTCGCGCACCGTGATTAGGTCACCCGCGTGGATGCCGACTACCTTTCCCTCGAACTCCTTTGTGTCCAGCGAGGCAATCACGCTCGGCGGCGGAAGCCCATCTGAATCGGGCACTGGGTCGGCTGGCGGCAACTCAGAACCCGAAACTTTTTCACTCGAATCGGCCGGGCTAGACCGATTCATCGCGGTCTCGGCAACCGGTCTCTTCTCGGTAGCCGCTGGCAAGGGGACCGGAACTGGCCGTTCCTCGGCCCGATCGTTAGCAACACTGACAGAACGGTCGTTGACGGTATCGCGAACCTGATCGGCTGCGCGATTGCCGAAATACCCAATACCAACGCAGCAACAAAGCAGCAATAACAGCACGGTTAGGCATCCGCTGAGAGCGCTACCCTTGCCGAATCGTAGCAACACGCCGCAATTCGGGCATTTCCGTGAGAAATCCCGCCCCCGTGGATGCCACGAATACCCGCATCGCGAGCATACATTCAACGGACGCTGTGCCATGTGGGTTGCCCGATTCGAAATCTAATGGACAGAAGAATATCGAGTTGCACTGCATTCACTGAGGAAACAAAGCAGACATGACTCATTGATTGCGCCATCCACGTCTAGTCTGTTGACGAGAACGCAAAACCAAAGAGTCACGGCCCGATTCGCAAGAATTGTGTTGCGGTGCGTACGTTACGATTCAAATCTGCCCTTCCGCCACTTGGCTATCGACCTGGCGGTGTGCAGCACTCCAAGAAACACCAACCGTCCTTCGTCGAGATCGAAAAGCACGACATAAGGAAATCGGGGCAGCCGGATGTAACGGAAGCCAGACGCCGCGCGGCCAAATCGCTCTGGATTCGCGATGACGGTCGCCACTGACTGGCGAATCTGTTCTCGAAATTCATTGCCCAGCCCAACTTTACGCCGTTCATACCAGCCTATGGCTTCGCGGACATCGCAGTCGAACAGAGGATGGTAAGAAATATCGCTAGCCATTTTGCCCGTCGATTCGTCGCCAAACCTCCTCGTGCGACAGGCCAATCGACGGGTCTTTTTGCATTTCATCGCGGCGGCGTAAGGCTTCTTGCTCAACCCATTCCGGCAAGGGGATTTGCGCGGTGGCGTCGCCAATTTCGTCCCATAAGAATTCCACAATGCGCAGTTTTTCCTCAACGGGCAAGCCATGCAATTGCGATGTGTCGAAGATCATTTAATCGCCTGTTTCAGAAGAATCTTGAATCGAGCATGATCCTTATTATTCTACACCACCTCCCCAATCACCTCCCCCTCCGGCAATACAAAATGCGGCCTGTTGTGGCGGTCGTACAATAAATGGCCAGGGTCGATGTGCAGGAAGTGGTAGATCGTCGCCGCGATGGAGGCCGGCGAGTAGGGCTGCGTGGTGGGGTAGGCCGCGTGGCGGTCGGTGCCCCCCACGATTTGGCCGACGCGGGTGCCGCCGCCGGCGAAGAAGATGCTGCCCGCCGCTCCCCAGTGGTCGCGGCCGCCGTCTTTGTTGATCTTGGGCGTGCGGCCAAACTCGGTGAGGAACACCACCAGCGTGCTCTCCAGCAGTCCGCGGCGTTCCAGGTCGTTGATCAGGCCGGAAAAAGCCCGGTCGATGCCCGCCACATGGTAGGGCCGTTTGGCCATGTCGCAAATATGGGGGAAGTTTTGCGCGGCGACGTTGTGGTTGTCCCACAGGTTGCCGTAGAGATTGTCGTAGCCGTAATCGACCATCACGAAGCGGGCACCCGCCTCGACCAGCCGGGTGGCCATCAAGCAGCGTCCGCCGATCTTGGTGCGTCCGTAACTAGCGCGGTTTTCGTCGCTTTCCAAGTCCAAATCGAAGGCCTGGCGGACATTTTGCGAACTGAGCAGCCGAAAGGCGTTGTCGTAATTGTTATCGACCACGCCGGCCTCTTGCTGCTCGATGCGGCGGAGCGTGCCGTCTAGCGCGGCGCGTAGATCCTCGCGGCGACTGAGGCGGGCGTTGTCCAGCCCGGCCAGCAGTTCCAGCGACGGCGGTTTGAGATCGTCCTCGATGAACGGGTTGGGGTCGCGTTCCTTGCCGCTGGTCACGGCAAAGTCCAGCACCTCCGGCTCTCGGCCGACGGAGAACGGGGCGTGTTCCTCTCCCAACCAACCGCCTACAAACATGTTGTAGGGGGGCGGGCCGGGGCGGGTCCAACCGTAGGTGGCAATGTAGCCCGGCAGCAAATTACGCGGGCCGTGCAAATGGTTGACGATGCTGCCGATGTTCGGCTCGGTCTGAATTTGGCTCATCGGCACCTTGCGGCCGCTGAGGGTATACGCCTGGCTGAGCAAGTGGTCGTTGCTGTCGTGCGAGAAACTGCGGACGACCGCCAGCTTGTGGGCAATCTTGGCCAGCTCAGGGCAGGTCTCGCTGAACTGCACGCCCGGCAGCGACGTGCCAATGGGCGAGAGCGTGCCGCGGATTTCCTCTGGAGCGTCGGGCTTGGGATCGAACGAGTCGATATGCGTCACCCCGCCCCCCATCCACAAAAAGATCACGCTGCGTGCCTTGCCATTGGCGGCCGGCGGCGGCTGGGGAGCATTAGCCTGCGGCGCGGCACGCAACACACCCGGCAACGCCGCCGCCGAAAGCGATAGCGACCCAATCTTCAGCAGATCGCGACGACTGCCAGAAAGCAGCCACGGAAAGGCGCGGGAAAGTTGATTCATGGGAAAGGCGAAAGTCGAAAGGCTGAAGGCGAAAGTCCGAAGATCACATTCTGAAAACTGAAAACTCCATCCCACATATCCAATCAATCTTTTTTGATATACCATATCCTACCCGGCAGGATCGTCTTATCGCAACAGGCGATGCGCTGCCGCGGCCTTGTCGGTTCGTTGTTCTTCAGGATCAGGGAACGGCCCATGTCTGGCGATGGTTTTCCTACACGGAATCCGTATGCGGCTCCTCAGTCGCAGTCGCCTCCCCCACTGCCCCGTGCGGGCAACGGGCAATACGCCCCTTGCCCCAAGTGTGGCGGCACGGCGGCGAAACCGGCCGGCTTTACCTGGTGGGGCGGAGTGCTTGGCCCCAAGCTGCTCAGCCATGTAACATGCGGGCATTGTTCCGCCGGTTACAACGGCAAGTCGGGCCGATCGAACGACAAGGCCATTGCCATCTATGTCGGTGTCAGCTTCGCGATTGCCTTGGTGATCGGACTGGCGGTTGTGGCCATGCAAGTGATGTAACGACTTCTCTCCGGGAAATGCCATGTCCGAGCAAACACTCGACCGTGCAGCCGCAACCGGGCCGATCAACCGTCGGCGGTTCTTGCTGAATGGCAGCGCGGCCGGGTTGGGGCTAAGCCTGCCCGGACTGCTGCGAGCAAAGGCCTTGCAGGCCGCCAATGCCAGCGGCGGCAGGCTGCCGGCCAGGATCAAGTCGTGCATCTTTGTCTTTTACTACGGCGGGCCGAGCCAGCTTGACACCTACGACATGAAGCCCAACGGGCCGTCGGAAGTTCGGGGTGAGTTTCAGCCGATTGCCACGAGCGTGCCGGGGCTGCAGATTTGCGAACATCTGCCTCGCATGGCCCAGGTCATGCATCGCGTGGCGGTCGTGCGCACCGTAACGCACCAGATGCGGCTGCACGATGCCGCCTGCGTGGCCACCCTAAGCGGCCGCGATCCCCAGCGCGGCGATGGTGAAAACTTTGTTCCACCGGCCGAAAGCACGCTGTTTCCCAGCCACGGCGCGGCGCTCAGCTATCTGCGGCGGGACAACCCTGCCCGCGTGCCGTATGCGGCCCTGCCGTTCTTTATTCAGAATGTCGTGCCGGTACCGGCCCAGACGGGCGGATTTCTTGGTTCGGCCTGGAACCCGTTTCAGATCAATGGCGATCCGGAAAAACTCAGCTTTCGCGCCGACACGTTGCAATTGCCCGACAGCCTGACACTGGCGAGAATTGCCCAGCGCAGCGACTTGTTGCGCCAGTTCGACGCGTCGCGGGCAGCTTCTGGTTCGGCCGCCGCGGGCAGCTCGTTGCGTTCTTTGTACGAGCAAGCGTTTGAACTGCTGGCGTCGGAAGAAGTCCGCACCGCCCTGGAGATCGACCGCGAAGACCCCGCCACGCGGCAACGTTACGGGCTTAAGCCCAACTTGCCCGCCTTTCCCCCCGGCAGCAATGAGTTGGCCATTGCCAGTGTTTGCCAGCAGCGGGGCCAAAGCCTGTTGCTGGCCCGGCGGCTGGTTGAGGCGGGCGTGCCGTTCATCAACGTCTACGACTTCCGCCAGCAGGGGACCAACTGGGACTCGCACGGTAATTGCTTCGTCAAGAACAAGCAGTTGTTGCTGCCCCAGGCCGACCAAAGCCTGGCCGCTTTGATTGAAGACTTGCACGAACGCGGCCTGCTCGATACTACGTTGGTGGTGGCTATGGGGGAATTTGGCCGCACGCCCAAGATCAACAAGGATGCTGGCCGCGACCACTGGCCCGACTGCTACTGCTGCCTGATGGCCGGTGGCGGCATCCAGGGGGGAGCCGTCTATGGCACCAGCGACAAAATGGCGGCCTACCCCGACACAGACCCCGTCACCCCGGGCGATCTGGCGGCCACGATCTTTGCTCGGTTTGGCGTTGATCCGGCCAGCGAAATCCGCGACACCAGCGGCCGGCCGTACAAAGTCAGTGAGGGTACGCCCTTGGCACGGCTGTTTGTTGATGGGTGAAAAGGCGAGCGAGCGATCTTCATTGTGGCAAGCCCCCGCATCAATCCGGCACGGCGGGAGCCGCGCGGCTACGGACGATAGCAGGCCAGCGCCAGGCGAATCTGGTCGTAGGTCATTTGCCCGTTGAGGTGCTCGAAAATTGGCTTCATCCGTTCCACACCGACGGCCTCGGCGGCGGCGATGATGGCCTGGTAGTCAGCCATTTCCACCCAAGGTTCCGGCGAGGTCCGCCCTTCGTTCCGCAGGAAGTCCGCCAGGTATTCCGTCACCGTGGAGCGTGCCCGCCCTGTCCGGCGGGCGACATCCTCCAAAGAGTTTCCCGCGCGAAACATCTCCTCGGCAGCGGACTTGGTCGCGCTTTTTCCGGCAGTAACAATTGGCTGAATGCCTGGCGAAACAGCGACTGAATCGGCCACTTCGGCATCGTGGCAAATTCCGTGTTCGGCGCAGTAGCGGCCTATCTCGGCCAGAAATACCTCGGCATATTGTTGCGACTTGTGTTCGCCCACGCCATGCGCCTGGCGAAAACCCTCGGCGGTGCTGGGACGGCGGCGGGACAGGTCTTGCAGCGTGGCGTCGCCAAAGATCACAAACGGCGGGACGCCACGCCCTTCCGCCAGTTTCCGCCGCAGTATCCGCAAGCTCTCGAACAGGCCCGCATCCATCCCCACGCTAAAATCCCGCGCTGGCCGCGCGGCCGCGGACCGTTTGCTTTTGGGGCCGCGTGGCCGCAGCAACTTCGGCGACTGCTCCCCTCGCAAGACTTCCCGCCCACTGGTCGTTACCTTCAGCAGGCGGTATTCGCCTTCTCGCAGCAAGAAGCCTTGGCCGCAAAGCTGCTCGATCCACTCCCGCACGGCTGCCTTGCCATGTTCCTTGAGCAAGCCATGCGTGGAAAGCCGGTCGTGGCGGTTCTCCAGCACTCGCTGGTCTTGCGAACCGGCCAGCACCTGGGCCACGTAGTCGCCGCCGAAGTTCTCGTTCACCCGCAACACGCAGGAGAGGATTTTTTGCGAGACGACCAGCGCGTCGGGCAGGCAGTCTTGCTGGTCGAGGCAAGCATCGCAGGCCTGGCAGTTTGTCGCCTCGAAAGCCTGGCCAAAGTGTTCCGCCAGGGCTTTGTGCTTGCACAACACCGACGAGCAGTAGCTCTCCATGACCTGTAGATTGGCATCGGACTGCCCGCGGGCCTCGTCGGGCAGGTCGCTCGCCAGTTTGCGCCAGACCACGAAATCATTTCCGCCGTAAAACAGGCAGCATTCCGCTTCCAGCCCGTCGCGGCCGGCGCGGCCCGTCTCTTGCTGGTAGTGCTCGAGCGATTTGGGGGCCGCGGCGTGAATCACGAAGCGGACGTTCGATTTGTCGATGCCCATGCCAAAGGCGACCGTGGCCACGACCACATCAACTTGTTCGTTGAGGAAAGCTTCCTGGTTGTCGCGCCGCTCCTGATCGGACAGGCCCGCGTGGTAGGGGGCGGCTTTGACGCCAGCCAGACGCAAGGCGGCGGCCAGCGCATCGACCTCCTTACGCGAGATGCAATAGATAATGCCTGCCTCACCAAGGTGCCGCGACAGCACCGCGTGAATCTGCTCGCCCAGATTGTGGCGGCGGGCCACGCGGTAGTGCAGATTTGGCCGGTCGAAACCGCCCACCAGCACTTCCGGTTGGCGCAGCCGCAACTGCGCGGCGATGTCGTCGCGGACCTGCTGGGTGGCGGTCGCGGTAAAGCCATGCACGGCCACCTGGGGAAAGTGCTCTCGGAGCGTTCCCAGCAACCGGTAGTCGGGCCGGAATTCGTGCCCCCAGTTGCTGATGCAGTGGGCCTCGTCGATGGCAAAGAAAGAAATCGTCCGTTCGCGCAGGTAGTCGATCATCCGACGATTGGCCAATCGCTCTGGCGCGACATACAACAGCTTCAGCCGATTGCCGCGAATCTCCTCCGCGATCCGTTGCCGCTCGTCCGGTTCCAGGGCGCTATGCACGGCCGCGGCCGGCACTCCGCACTCATTCAAGGCATCGACCTGGTCCTTCATCAACGAGATCAAAGGCGAAACAACCACCGCCATGCCCGGCAGCAACAGCGCCGGAGCCTGGTAGCAGAGCGACTTGCCGCCGCCAGTCGCCAGTACCACCACCGAGTCGCGGCCGGCCAATACGGCCCCCATCGACTCGCGCTGCAGGGGCCGCAATTCGTTGTAGCCCCAATGTTTTTGCAGCACTTCTAGTAATCGGGGATCATCCGCGGACATCGAACGCATACTCCCCGCAACGTCTTCGACTTCGTCAAGTTAGGTTCTGCCTGCTGGCATTCAACTCGGATCGTCCCATTCTGACGAACCGTTGGCCTGTAATCCCGACTTGCCGCGGCAGGGGAGAGGATCAACTGTATGTTGGCCGGAAAGCATAGCTATTTCAACGAAATCAAATACGCCAGCAGGTCGGCGGCTTGCTGCGGAGTCAGGTCGCGAAGCAGCAGTTCCGGCATCAGCGACTTAGGCTGCGGAACCAAGGTTTCCACATCCGCGGCCGGTATGCGCGACTCTTTATTTTGGGCATCCTTCAGCCGAACCTCGCTGTCGTTCTTTTCAATCAACAGGCCCGTCAGCACGCGGCCATCGACGGTTTCCAACAAGTAACTGACGTACTTGGGGTCGATGAATTTGGAAGGCTCCAAGAGATGTGTCAGCAGATCGTGGGGCTGGTACTTCTTGCCGATCTGGCTGAGGTCGGGACCGAGTGTTTCGCCCTTTCCGCCGACACGATGGCAGCCCTTGCAGGTGGCTGATCCCTCGCGAAAGAAGAATTGCCGGCCACGTTCCATGTCGGCTGGCATGGCCAACAACTCGGCGGCGTTGACGACGGTCCCCAGCCGCTTGACGCGTTGCGACGGCGGCACGAACCGCTCGAACAAGTCTCGCACCTCCGGCATGGGGTGCTCCGCGGTCAGCGCGATAGCTTCCTGGCGAACCGTGTTGGAAAGCTGGCCGCGATTCAAGCTTTGCAACAACGCCAAAGCGCCGCGGGTAGTGGAGGTTATCTCGCGGATAGCTTCCGCGCGTTCCGCCGCGGACTCCCGCGACAAGGCCGCAACGAGACGGTTTTCATCCTCGGGCTGTGACTGCGGGGCGGTTTCGCTATTCGCCGGCGGCAACCCGGAAATCCAATCTTGAATCATGGCGACGGCCGCTTCATCGACCTGTTCCGACCCAATCCGCGGCATGCGCCCGCCGCCGACCTTGGCCATGCGATAATGCAGCACGGAACCGAGCGGATCGCCCGGCGCGACGATCTTGGCGTTGCTGATGCCAAACGTGCCTTGGGCCGGACGTACATCGACGATTTTGGCGTCCGCGGCGTTGGCTACGTAGCGCAAGTCGATCATCGCCGCGCCGCCAGCGTGCGGCTGGTGGCAATGGGCGCAGTTGACTTGCAAGTATGACCGCACCCGCTGCTCCAGGTCGGCCGCATGATCGCGGGGATCGACGTAGCGCGAAGTAGCCTCCAGGTTAATCGGCACCTGCTCGGAAATAATACCCGCGTCGCGCCACAGGGCGAGTTGGCTGCTGGTCGTGCCGTCGTGCGTGATCGGCTTGTTCAATTGCTGAGAGTTGAAGGCCAGTAGCGAGGCCGTTTGCACGCCGTAAGTGGTGGTCTTGGTCTCCACCCAGGCGTTGTGGCAGAGTTGGCATTCCGTCCGGCTGGCAAAGTGGTACGTTTGCTCGCGCAGGTTCCCCGGTGCCTGGGGGTCGCCAATGCTCAAAGTCTGGTTGGAACCGGCGGCGTCCGCCAGAAGGGCGTCGGTCTGCTCGTCGTTCCAGACATAGGTATAAGGCCGCCAACTGGCTTGTTCGCGGTGCAGCACTTGTGTTTCTAGCTTGCGGCGGGTCGATGGATCGCCGCTGTGCATGTCGATGCTGACGGTCTTAACCAGCACCGATCCCTCGGGGAATTGCCAACTGTCGTTGCCAATCAGTCCGACCGGTTCATCCCCTGGCACGGCCAGCCAGCGCCGCGAGGTGGTATGGTCGGCCCAATGGGGCGCGTTGATGGAGTACTCCAGCACGCCCGCCGCGGGTACCTGCGCGGCTGTATCCGCAAACAGGCCCGTCTGGCTAAGCTGGCGGGGAAAGTCGGCATGGCTGCCGTCGGTTTCGTTCTTGGCCAGGCGAAAGATTTGCTGGCTGCGTTCGTAGTCCAGCAGATACAACTCACCGGTCCGATCCTCGGCAAAGCCCACCAAGGCCAAAGGCGTTTGGGCCAGTTCCTGGTGCCATGTGGCTTGCTGGCCATCGTGCCGCAGGCCCCAGACTTTGCCAGTCTGAAAATCGCCGTAGATGTAAGCCCCTTCCAGCTCAGGGAATTGCTTACCGTGATAGACATACCCGCCGGTGATAGAGGCGGCCTCGGAATGGGGATGGCTGACCGTGGGGGGCAGAATGGGGGTTGGCCCGCGAGCGGCCTCCGGCAGGGCGGGCTGTGGCCCTTCCATGACCGACCAGCCGTAATTGCCCCCCCGTTGCACGCGATAAATCATCTCCCACAGTTGCCAACCGACATCTCCCACCCACAAGTCGCCCTTTTCGCGGTCAAAACTCATCCGCCACGGATTGCGGAAGCCGTAGGCCCAAATCTCTGGCCGGGCATCCGGCAGTTCCACAAAGGGGTTGTCGTCGGGAATGCGGTAGTTTTGCTCACCCTGTTGGTGATCGACATCGATCCGCAAGATCGAAGACAAAAGGTTGCTGACATCTTGCCCGGCGTGCAGACCATCGGGCGGATTGGGGCCGCTGCCGTCACCGGTGGAGATATACAAGTAGCCGTCGGGACCAAACTTCAGGCAACAGCCGTTGTGCCCGCCCGACCACCAACGCAAGACGACATGTTCGCTATCTGGCACCAGTGTCGGAGGATCGGACTCGGTCAGCGTCAAGCGAGAGATGATCGCCCCGTCGGAAGTTTCGCCGGCGGTGACGTAGCAGATGTAAAGATAGTGGTTCTTTTCGAAGTCTGGATGGAACGTCAGCGCGTACAAGGCCGTAGCGGTCGACCGAAGCTGTTTGATTGCAAACACCAGATCGAGCTTGTCGCACGCTGCATCGTTGACGAACGAATGGACCTTGCCGCCGTATTCGCCCACGAACATCCGGCCGCTGCCCGGCGCTACGCCGATATCGACCGGATGGTCAAACTTCAATTCAGGAAACGCCGGCTCCACGCGGTAGGGAGGGGGCGGTTCCGGCGTGCCGGCCATTCGCGAGGTTGTCCACGGCACCCGCTGAGGAGCCACGGCTTCCTCGCCAGCCACCCAGGCCGCGCCCCACAAACAAGCCGAGATGAAACTGGGGAGTACGAGAACAACACGGCTTATTGGCGACAAACCAAAGATCCGCGAATCAACACCAGCATGCATGGAAGACCTCAGGGCGGGATCGGGCGTGTCAGTTCCTCGACGTGGCTATTCTATTCCGTGGCGGCGGTGGTTGCCACGGCCAGGCATCGGACAAGAACGGCAATGGGATGCCTGGACGGAGTATTGCCCTATTGGGACACAATCTTGATGGCCCATAGCCAGAAGCAGGGCGAGCGCGGCACGAACGACGCCGAGGGCCTCGTCAGCAGATTGACGCCATTCAAAGGTTCGACACTTGGGCTGCCGAGTTGATGACCGCCAGAGTCCATTCGGCCAGTTACGGACCAGCCAAGAACGGCGGAATGGAGCGGCCGCCAACCGTGGCGTAAGATAATTACACAAACAGGCCGATTGACGTAGAACCGCTCTGGCACCACCCGCCCGGCTCACCCAGGAGCGTTGGCCACTCCTGGGTGAGGGCGAGGCCAAGGTTTACAGCGAATTCAAGAAATCCAGCAGCACGGTCTTGGCGCTGGCGGGCAGGGCGATGAAGGCATCGCGAGAAGGGGCTGCCTGGCCATCGTGCTCTAGAATGGCTTCTTCCGCGCTGTCAGCACGTCCGTCGTGCAGCAAGCTGGGCTGCGCACGCAGTCCCCACAACGGAGCGGTGCGCATCAGCCGGCCCGTCGCTTGGCCTTGCACCATGCCGTCGCCAAGCTGCCCCATATCGTGCAGCAGAAAGTCGGACCAGACAAAGAACACCTTGTTCCGCAGGGCCGCCACCGAGTGGTCGCCCGTCTTCAGGGCAGGCACATGGCAGGCGGCACAGCCAATCCGATGAAAAATCTGCCGGCCGCTCAAGACCTCGCCTTGCGCCTGGCGGCGGTTGCGGCCGTCAGCGGCTTGGAACCCGGCGTTCATCAGCACGGTTCCGCCTGGTATCTCACCTCGCGGCGGCGGTGCCAAGAACCGCATGAACGTGGCGAACCGTTCCAGATCGTCGTTGTCCGGCTCGTTAGGCACACCCAAAGGCAAGGGGTTGGCGGCCAAGGCAGCCACGTTGCCTTGCGGAGCATTCTCAAACGGAAACAGCGGCGTAGTAATCCCCATTTCGTTTACGTAGGCATCGCCCGAAAAGTCGAACAGCGTGGCGTGCTGGGCCTTCCAGCCGAATCGCCCTACTGCCGGTTGGCCCGTCGCCAGATTGGCCACGATGTGGGGCAGACCGGCGGTGCCGGGTGAATTCACGCTCTGAAACCTGGCCAAGTCCAACAGTGTCTGGTCGGTAACAGCCTCGACCAGTCCCAGCCCAAACAACGCGGTGGTGCGCCGTTGGGCGACAAGTTCTGCCTGCGGCGGGATGACCTCGCCGACAAAGCTGTAGGGGCCGTTGACACCCACGCCGTCGCCGATTCCGCGATCTTGCAACAGCGAACCGCCCAATTCGGCCAACGGATTGAACTCTCCGTTGATCGTGGCTCCGATCCGTGTCACGCGTCGTCCGCTGGCTCCTCCCAATGCCGGCGCGATGTGGCACGCGCCGCAAGAGTTTTCCGTAAACACCGGACCTAGGCCGTCGGCGGCATCCTCCTCGGCTGCAAAGACCACTTTGCCCTCGTTGAAGGCTGCCAGTTGGGCCGGTGTCAGGCCGGGCAGGGGATCGCCAAATGTGGGCGGGCTGACAGGGGGCCGTGGCGGAGTGCGCTCCGGCCGGTTTCTCTCCGGCGGCCTGTTCCCAGTTGATCTGGTACTGGCCGGCCGGCTGCTGTTTGCCCCCCTTTCAGCCGTTGATTTCGCGGCCGATTTCTTAGGTGGTTGCGCGGCTAGTGCCACCAGCGGTAGGCCAGCAGCCACCAGTGCCGCCACAACAAACTTTTCGCGGCGTCCAAAAGACCATGAAGAATTCGACATTGTCCCCTCCCGTTCCAGGAAAGTAATGCACCCTGTTGGCCCGTAACAAGCAAAACCGTAAGCATGGAAATCGGTGCCTGGGTCAGCCGGCGGTTGCATGGCCCGTGGAAAGCCGCGCAGGCGCAGACCGCCATCGTCAGGCTGCCGTTTCGAAGTGAAACCGCGACTGATCGTTGAAAATGAGGAATGCAACGGCCCAGGAGTTGCGCGAAGACGCGTAGGGCGAACCCGGCAAAACTGGGAGACAAATTCACGACTGGACTAACCAGGCGCAAATGTTCGACAGACCCCGCACGATGTGCGGCTCTGCCGAGGTGGGGCGGTTAGACGTGAGAGACCGCAGCCACCGATATTTCAATCTGCTGAGGTTAGCAAACGGCCAGCGACAATTCAAGAGTTTCTTTTTACAAAATAGCGAAGTTATTGCAGGCCGGTTCCCAAGAGCAGGTCATGCATCGGACCTCAAACCACATCGTCCGGAGATTGGCGGCAAAAAATCTCGGCGTGCCCGCGCTCTATTTGCAAGGTGGTGTGCTCGATACCGAAACGGTCATGAAGTTCGCGGCAAGTCTCGGCCAAGAAGGCATCATCACCGGCCGCATTAGGCATGACCAGGTGGGCCGTCAAGGCGGCTTCGGTGGTGCTCATGGCCCAGATATGCAGGTCGTGCAGTCCTTCCACTCCCGGAAGGCCAGCCAGATAACCGCGGACCTCTCGCGGGTCGATGCCCGCCGGCACGGCATGCAGTGCCAGGTTGGCGGAATCGCGGAACAGGCCCCAGGTTCCCCACAGGATCAAACCGGCCACCGCCAGGCTGACCGCCGGGTCGATCCAGGTCCAGCCTGTTAGCCAAATGCAGACGCCCGCCACCACCACGCCCAGCGAAATGGCAGCATCCGCGGCCATGTGCAAGAAAGCGCCGCGAATGTTGAGATCGCGTTCCTTGCCTCGAATAAACAGCAAGGCCGTGGCGGTGTTGATGATAGTCCCCAGCGTGGCCGCCACGATCACGACGACCGCGTCGGTAGCGCCAGGGTCGCCAAAGCGGCGGACGGCTTCCCAGGCAATTCCACCAATGGCGACCAGCAGCACAATAGCATTCACCAGCGCGGCCAGGATGGATGAGCTTCGCCAACCATAGGTCCGCCGTTCGGTGGGCCGAACACTCGATAGGCGGTGTGCGCCCCAGGCCAGCAACAACCCCAGGACATCGCTGGCGTTATGGCCGGCATCGGCCAGCAAAGCCAGCGAATTGGCCCACAGCCCGCACCCGACTTCGATGCCGATGTAGGCCGCATTCAAGGCTACGCCCCAGGCGAAGGCCGCATTGTGGTCGGCGGGGCCGTGGTGATGGTGATGATGATGGTGCGACATGCCGAATACTTTGCGCGTAAAGCCCAACTCCGGCAAGAGCGGCTGGCCAAGAGTGCCCGCGGCCATTCGCCAAGTTCGCGTCATTGCCAACAAAAAACCCAGCCGTCCGAGAGCTTTAACCGAAACGGCTAAAGGGACTCGAACGGCTGGGATGGCGGCAGGCAACTCGCATCCATGCGAAATCAGACTACTTGATGAACAACATCTCCATGTAGCTTGGCAGAGGCCACAGGTCGTCAGCGACCAGGCCCTCTAGCTCGTCGGCATAGCCGCGGATCACGCCCATGGCGGGTAGCACAACGTCGCACAAGTGCTTGGCCTCGGCCAACAGGTTGGCAAAGTCGTGCTTGGCCAAGGCTTCGTCCAATTCGGTCGAACTATCCTGTACGCAGCGCACCAGATTGGTGATCTTGTCCAGGGTGTCGGTATCGAAGGTATATCCCAACATCTTGAGATTGGCCGCCGTCGATGCCAGTTGGCTTTGATAGCGGATCGTCGCCGGAAAGATCATCGTCCGGGCGATTTTTAGCACCAACTTGGCTTCGACCTTGACGGTCTTGCAGTACTGCTCAAGGTAGATCTCGTAACGGCTCTCCAGTTCCCGCGGCGAAAGTACATCGTACTTGGCAAACAGTTCCTTGACCTCTGGTGCCTGCAGCTGGGTCAGGGCCAAGGGGGAGTTCTTCAGGTTGAGCAGGCCGCGTTTGGTGGCTTCAGCGTGCCATTCCTTGGAATAGCCGTCGCCGTTAAAGACAACGGAGCCGTGCTCGTTGATGATCTCGCTAAGCAGCTTCTGCAGCTCCGCATGCAGTTTCTTGGAGTCGCCGCCGGTGGCGGCCTCCAGCTTGGTGGCACAGTAATCTAGCGACTCGGCGACGATTGTATTCATCGCCACCAATGGTCCGGCGATCGACTGGCTGGCGCCCACCGCGCGGAACTCGAACCGATTGCCGGTAAAGGCGAACGGACTGGTGCGGTTTCGGTCGCCAGCATCCTTGGGCAGCGGCGGCAGTACGTCCACACCCACGGTCAGCGTTCCCTTGGGCAACGACTTGTTGGCTCCACCCGCCTTGATTTGCTCGAACACATCCATGAGCTGGTCGCCCAGGAAGATCGAAATAATCGCTGGGGGAGCTTCATTCGCGCCCAGCCGGTGGTCATTGTGTGCCGTGGCAACCACGGCACGCAGCAGGCCCTGATACCTATGCACCGCCCGAATCACAGCGGCGCAAAACAGCAAGAACTGGGCGTTGGCGTGCGGGGTATCGCCTGGATCTAGCAGATTGCCGCAAGTAGCACTACCCAAGGACCAGTTCACATGCTTGCCAGAACCGTTGACGCCCGCGAAAGGTTTCTCGTGGGTCAAACAGGCCATGCCGTATTTCTCGGCCACGCGCCGCAACGTGATCATCGTCAACTGCTGATGATCGGTAGCTACATTCGCCGACTCGAAAATGGGGGCAATCTCGTACTGGCCCGGTGCGACTTCGTTATGCCGCGTCTTGATGGGAATACCCAGCTTGAAGAGTTCGCGCTCGACCTCCAGCATGAAAGCCAGCACGCGCTCTGGGATCGCGCCAAAATAATGGTCCTCGAATTCTTGTCCCTTTGGCGGCTTGGCACCAAACAAAGTTCGTCCCGAGGCGATTAAGTCGGGGCGGGCGAAATAAAAGTTGCGGTCAATCAGAAAATACTCTTGCTCTGGCCCGGCCGTACTAGCGACCATTGCTCCGTCGGTCTTGCCGAACAGGCTGAGGATGCGCTGCGCTTGCTTGTTCAGCGCTTGCATCGATCGCAACACGGGGGTCTTCTTGTCTAGCGCCTCGCCTGTCCATGAGACGAAGGCCGTGGGAATGCACAGCGTAGTCCCGTTGGGATTCTCCAAGATGTAGGCAGGGCTGGTGATGTCCCAGATGGTATAGCCGCGGGCCTCAAACGTGGCCCGAATGCCGCCAGTGGGAAAGCTCGAACCGTCGGGCTCGCCTTGAATCAATTGCTTGCCGCTAAACTCGGTGATGGCACCTCCTTCGCCATCGGGCGTGAGAAAGCTGTCGTGCTTCTCAGCGGTCGAACCGGTTAGAGGGAAGAACACGTGGGCGTAGTGCGTGGCCCCCTTGGAAATGGCCCAATCCTTCATCGCCGCAGCCACCGCGTCGGCCAATCCGGAATCCAGTTTTTGACCGTTTTCGATCGTCTTGACGACGGACTTGTAAATATCCTTGGGGAGCCGCTCCTTCATTACCGCCTTGTTAAAGACGTTGGAAGCAAACAAATCTTGCGCGGTCGTGTCGATGAAATTCATCGGCGGACCCGACGGCTTCCAGTTCGTAATGGCCGCAATGGCCGCCATGCGAGCCGATCCGCTGATCGTCACGGTTCCGCTGCTCGGGCCGTTAGGCATCTGCGAGGTCGATTCCTTCTTGTCCATCGTTGCTGTACTCATAACGCTAAATTCCTCCGCCAAGGGGCTAAAACCGGTGGCGATCCGTCGCGCGAAATACACGAAGTCCCCAGCGCTCCCGCTATGGACCTAGCCGCTGCCGTAGCAACTATCGTGCCACGAATAACTTGAGTCATAATCCGCCGGTTTTAGCCGATTGCTGAACCGGAAGGAAGGACCAGCGGCCCAAACTGATGAAATCATGGGCACCTGATGCTTAACCAGGGGGCAAAATTGGCCCATTCCATATCTGGTCTAGTCGCCGCGCAGCTTGTTTCGGGTAGGTCGCCCGTTTACGATCGCCGTAATCGGAAGCCGGCATTTTCACGCATCTCTCGACGAGGCCACCATGAAACGTGCGGTTTGCTTTTGGGCCATGGCGGTTTGCTTGTTGGCTTGGACCGGGCCGCAATCGCGGGCGGCTGATGAGCCGCGGATTGAGGCCGATGTGGTGTATGGCCATAAGGATGGACTGGCGCTGACGTTTGATGTCATACGGCCCGCCAAACCCAACGGCTCCGCGGTGCTGTTCTTGCAAAGCGGCGGTTGGTACTCTACCTGGATGGAGCCAAGGCTGCTGGTTCCGGTGGCCCAGCCATTCCTGGACAAGGGAATTACCATGCTCATCGTGCGGCATGGCAGCGCCCCCAAATACACCGTACCCGAAGCCATTGAGGATGTTCGCCGCGCGGTGCGTGTTGTGCGCATGCGGGCCAAGGAGTGGGACCTCGATCCCAACCGCTTGGGAGTGCTCGGCGGCAGTGCGGGCGGGCACTTAACCCTGATGTTGGCCACCACCGGCGACGATGGTGATGCGGCTTCGAAGGACCCGGTTCTCCGGCACGGCAGCCGCATTGCGGCCGGCGTAGCGCTCTACCCGCCAACGGACCTTCGCAAGTGGACGACGGACCCTCCCGCGGCGATCAAAGCCATTCCGGGGCTGCGTCCGCCGCTGGCATTCGACGCTGCCAAAGAGGCCGATTGCTCTCCCTTGTTGAAAGTCACTGAGCGCACAGCGCCCGTGCTGATGATTCATGGTGACAAAGATGAACTGGTCCCCATTTCGCACAGCGAACAGATTTTGGAGGTGTTGGAGAAAGCCCAGGTTCCTTGCCGGCTCTTAACGATGAAAGGTGCCGGGCATTCCTTCACCGCGAAAGACAACGCCATCGCCGGGCCCGCCATGTTGGAGTGGTTCGTCAAATATCTGGCCGAGAAAAAGCCAGAGTGAAGATCGATTAGGATTCGGTACGAAATAACTTCCCCTTTTGGCCCCCTCTCCCGGTACTCCGGGAGAGGGTTGGGGAGAGGGAGATGTGGCGAAATGGCCGCCATCAACCAAACCCTCACCCCGGCCCTCTCCCAGA
>JBFWUW010000002.1:0-224227 GCA_050247075.1 Pirellulales bacterium
TGCACCAGCCGTGCGCAGCGGGTGGTCGTAGTCGTAGGGGCCTGGCTGGGGATAGATGATCTCGTGGCGAGCGATTTGGCTGGTATCCGGCAATTGATCCATCGCCTCAACATCGTTGCCAGCCAGGCAGGCTGCAGCCGCTAGTGCCAGCCCGGCCGCGGCACCGCTCGTCACCAGGCCTGCTTCCGCTCCTGTCCCGCGGGCAATAACTCGGCTGGCCGCGGCTTGCAGGTCGTCGATCTCGACGAAGGCGCGATTCGCCGCGAGCATGGCATGCAAGATCGGCTCGCTGGGGCAGCTTCCGCCCACTCGGGTAGCAAATCCCACGCAATTGATGATCTCGGGCACGCCAAAATGGCGATAGGGGTTAATTTCCATAGCGAGCGGCTCTGGCAATGGCGCGGGAAGGATTTGCGATCAGCGTTTTGTGAATCGCCTTATCGCTGCCATCGCGCAACAGCGGCAAGAAGAATTCCAACAAATTGCCGTATCCCTTGCCGCCGTTGAGTTTGGGATGCCCCGTCATGCAGATATCCTCGAACAGCAACACCCGTTCGCCAGCAAAAAGTTGCATCTTGCCAGCGCAACGAAGCTACGGCGGTTGTGACATTTCGTTTCGGTCCAGTGCCTGGCCGGACGGAATTGCCTTTCAACCCCCTATTTCGGCAGTGCGGGCGGGGCCGTCTCTGGATAGTGCGGGCTGGCCAGGCCCTCTTTAAGAAAGGTCACCAGGTCGGCCTTTTGCTCCGCCGTCAGCTTGAGCGGGTAGATTTCTTCATCCAATTGCGGGTTCGGCGTGCCCCCCTTGGCGTAGTATTCGACCACATCCTCCAAGGTTTTTAGGCGGCCATCGTGCATGTAGGGAGCGGTGCGGGCGATCTCGCGCAGCGTGGGAGTTTTGAATGCTCCGCGGTCGCCCAGCAAGCCCGACTGGGCCTGGCGCCCCTGGTCGGGCTCTTTGTCATCCATGCCCACGCCGATGTTGTGAAACGCACCGTCGGTGAAATTGGCCCCAGCGTGGCAAGCGCTGCAATGGGCTTTGTTGAAGAACACCACCCGGCCCCGTTCGGCGGCTTCCGACAACGCCTGCTTGTCGCCGGCCTTGAAACGGTCGTAGGGGGCATCACCCGACAAAACGGTGCGCTCAAACGCCGAGATGGCTTTGGCGATTCCCTCGGAAGTCACGCGAGAACCAAACACTTTTTCAAACTGCTCGCGATAGCCGGCGATCTTGTCCAGCTTGTCCACCGCCTCTTCCAGCGTCAGATTCATTTCAATCGGGTTTTGGATCGGACCCAGGGCCTGGCCTTCCAGTTCCAAAGCGCGTCCATCCCAAAACTGATAGTACTGATACGCGGCGTTGATGATCGTCGGAGCACTGCGGCCCCCTTTCAATCCGTTGATGCCGGTGGCGACCGCCTCGCCGTTTGACCACCCCTTAGCCGGATCGTGGCAACTGGCGCAACTGACGGTATTATCGCGCGACAACCGCTTGTCAAAATAGAGCTGCTTACCCAGTTCTATTTTCTCCGCCGACTGCGGATTATCGGCGGCGACCGGCAACGGCGGCAACCCGGCAAGTTCGTCGGCACTTGCCACCCCGTAGGCTGCACAAGCGGCTATCAACATCAGGCTGATTTGAAATGGGCGTATCATGAGTTGCTTCTCCCAAAAAGGCGTTTCGCGGCGGGCGTGCTACCGTCATCGTTTGTCACGGTATTCTGGTCTGCCCTGGCCGCGCAATCAAGCGCCCCATGATGAGCCGGATGCTTCCGGCTGAGCAACGAGCCGGTAGAAACCACGCTCGCGATTTGACTGCCCAGAAGGACTTCAATTGCCTTCTTGCTCGTCCTGCACGGTCAGCCGCCGCGCGGAAAAGTCGGTGGCCAAACTGGAAACCCGCAACTCGACATCGCCGGCCTTGTCTTCAACGGCAGCCAGAAATTCGCGCGGGTTGTGCACCGTTGTCCCGCCAACATGGCTGACAATGGTGTTGGGACGCAGGCCGGCCTTCCAGGCGGCGCTATCGCGAACAACATCCATCACGGCCACGCCCGACATGTCGACCGGCTCACCAGGAAACCCAAAGCCGCCGCGGAACTGCATCTCGTTGGTCAGCATGGAAGCATAATCGACCTTCAGCCCGCGCCAGGCTGGCCGCGGCGATGTGACTATCTGTTCGCCCCGCACGGGAAATTTTCCCAATTCGACATCGACCGACATCGTGTGCCCGTCGCGCATGATGGTCAGCCGCGTCACCGACTCCACCGCCTGCCGCCCCACGTACAACATCAGGCCATCCACGTCGTAGACTCGCTCGCCATCGACAGCCAAGACAACATCGTCGGTTTTCAGGCCGGCCCGCATGGCGGGCATGCCAGCCAGGACCGCGCCTACGCGCATGCCGTTGGCACCATTCAGCCGTTCCTCCGACGAAAGGTTAGTCGGACCAATCCCCAAAAAGCCATACTCCACTTCGCGGCCGTTTTTCAGGTCGTCAATGATCCGCTTGAAGGGTCCATCCACGGGAATGGCATAGCCGGCGGCTTGCTCGTAGCCCGCTAAGGCCGCCTGGCTGGTTGTTAGTCCAACCATTTCACCCTTGAGATTGAGCAACGGGCCGCCGCTCGTCCCTAGATTGAGTTTGGCGTCCGTCTGAATCAGCGTGCCAAAATGGTGGAGCGTGGTCCGGCCATCGCGAATATCTTCCGCCGGCACGGGACCCGCCTTGCGGGCTAAATTGGCCACAATGCCCCAAGCCGCGCTAACTTGTCCGTCGCGAGCAATCGCATACGGATTGCCTAACGAAATTACGATCTGGCCCTTCCTCAGCAGGGCGGCATCGCCCATCGAAATAGGCGTCAGGCCTTCCGCCTCGATCGACAGCACCGCCAAATCCGATCGCGGGTCGGCCCCCACGATTTTGGCCCGATAGGGCCGCCGATCTATGGTGGTAACCCAGAGCTCGCTTTCAAATCCCCGTTCGGCTTCGCCATCGGAATCGTCGGAACGGACCACAACGTGGTAGTTGGTCAGAATCAGGCCCTTGGCATCGATCACCACACCCGTCCCAAACTCGTTGGGAATGAAGTCAGGATTCGTGGGGTTCTCAGGCGGGTCGTTGCTGGCCCGGCCGCCGCGGAAAAAATCAGGGGCGCCAAAATTAGGACTGTTGTCCGCCACGGGACGGCGACGGATTCGGGCGATGCTGACGACCGACTTCTCGCACTTGGCGATCGTCTCTACCAGCACATCCTCCAGGGCTACTAGCGCAGCCAGCCCGCTGGGGGCGGCGGCGGGCTCTTGTGCCAGACCAACCAATGCCCAGCCAGCCGTGCTCGCCAATCCGGCAACCACAACTAGACACATCCGGCCGCGCCACGTCCATCCCATTGCCTGTTGGCTCATTCGATTCACCCTAAGGTCAAGAGGCTGGCGTGGCTAGTTCCAAGCGAACCGGCCGGCCAGGCTCGATCATTCTTCTTCCGCGCTGCCATTGGTGTCGGCGTCGGCCTCGCCTTCACTGGCCGCCACGGTGGCTACGTCCGTTCCAGATGCTAGAATTTTAGCGTGCAATTCGGCCGCTAACTGCGGATTTTCTTGCAAAAAGGCCCTGGCTTTCTCGCGGCCCTGGCCCATGTGCAATTCGCCGTAGCGAAACCACGTACCCGACCGCACCACGAATTTCTGCGCCAACGACAGGTCGAGCAGATCTCCCTCGTAGCTGATGCCATTTGCATGCATCATGTCGAACTCGGCTACGCGGAACGGCGGTGCCACCTTGTTCTTAACAACCTTGGTCCGCACCCGCTGGCCAACGACATCCTCGCCATCCTTGAGCTGTCCAATGCGGCGGACATCGATACGGCATGAGGAATAGAACTTGAGCGCCCGGCCACCGGGGGTTGTCTCCGGGCTGCCAAACATGACGCCAATCTTCTCGCGAATCTGGTTGATAAAGATCACGCAGGTCTTGCTCTTGGCTATCGCGCCGGTCAATTTGCGCAACGCCTGGCTCATCAGGCGAGCCTGCAAGCCAACGTGGGTGTCCCCCATTTCACCGTCCAACTCTTTTTGTGGCACCAAGGCGGCCACCGAGTCAACTACGATCACATCAACCGCGTTGGACTTGATGAGCATCTCTGTAATGTTCATGGCCTCTTCGCCGCTGGAGGGCTGGCTGACCAGCAACGTCTCCAACTGCACACCCAGTTTTTTGGCCCAACTAGGGTCCAGAGCATGTTCCGCGTCGATAAAGGCGGCAATGCCGCCGGCGGCTTGCGCCTGGGCGACAATGTGCAACGCCAATGTGGTCTTGCCGCTGGACTCTGGCCCGTAGATCTCGACGATCCGGCCCTTGGGGACGCCTTGCCCGCCCAAGGCCAGGTCTAGTGACAGGCTGCCGGTGGCAATACCTTCAATCTTGGCGGCATTGGCGCTGCCCAAGGGCATGATGGCCCCGTCGCCAAATAGCTTCTCGATCTGCGCAACCGTGTTTTTCAGGCCGGGGTTCTGGTCCAAAATCGACTTTGCGCCCCCCTTGCCCGAAGGCTTATCGGAAGCGTCGGTGGCAGATGATTTCTTGGCCATACGGTTGTGGGATTTGGAGGCAGCGGAGACCATGGGAAGATCCTTTTTCTTGCGAATTGCCGAACCGGCCTCAGGAGGCCATTACGAACGCGTTACGACTGTGAACGCATGTATAGTATCGGCAAAAGCGGCGGGTGGCAAGAGAAAAGTATCTAGTTTTTGCCGTTCCTCCCCAATATCTCGGTAGTGGTTGCTATTTCAAGAGTTGCGCCCGCGATTTCAATCCGTGTCAGCGAATTCGCGGACGCAAGATGCCGACGGATTGTACCATAATCCCCACTCGGTCGATGAATTTTTCGCCACGGGCCTACTCTTCCTCGCCCTCAGCGACTACTTCCTCCCCCTCTACTTCCGTCCGCATGTCCCAGGCGACCATCCAGGTCTGTTCCACCGGGTGCAGGCCGAATTCGTCCTTAAGGCGGCGTTCCATGTCGGCCATGTGGCCGGCACCGTAGAAGATGCCGATCTTTTTCTTGCCCGCCTTGAGTTGCTCGTCCAGCACGCCCAAGGCCACCTTGTTGCGATGGGTGATCAAGGTCGAGCCTTCCGCCGCCTCAAAAGCGTCGAGAGCCACGCCCCCTTCAATCAGCATTTCGGACATCACCCGTTTCATGGCCAAGTGCGGGTCGTCGGCCAGATAAGCAAACAGCAGGTCCAAATCAGACCCTTTTCCCTGCATCCGGGTTTGCAAAACGATGTTTTGCGCGATCAGCCGGGCGATGAGAGAGATGCCCAACTCGCCGTTCTTCTCCATCGACTCCAGCATTTCCTCGGCCGACATATCGGCATGGACGAAATTCTTGGCCGAGTAATCCACTTCGTCGAGCTGATAGGCCAACCCCAATTGCTTTTGCATTTGGGTCTGCTGATTGTGCAACGCCCGCAGGGCCGCCTTGCTGCCGCCCGAGACCTTGTCGCTTTTGGGTGAAACCATTTCAAACAGCAGTACGTCGTACTGCTCGAACAGTTCGTTCATCTGGCTGTAGTAGGCTTCGTCGGCAATGTGAATCACGCCGATCAGATCGACCACCACGCCATCCTCGGCGGCCTGGTGCTGGTAGCGCACCACCGCCGTGTCGAGCGAGATCGGCTCTTCCTCGTCATCGCGAACCAGCCGCATAAAATCCGAAGGCTCCGCCGCAACGGCAGCCGGTTGCTCGGCGGCGGGCGTATCATCGGCCCTGGCCAAGTCCAAACCCAGGCCCAGCAGGGCCAATGCTAAAGTGCATGTCAACATGCTCGTGCGCAACATGGCCATCGTCCTCTTGCCTGCGGAATGCGGGGAAAACCGGCCCCCGCGCCGCTAGAAGTATACGCCCGCCGACCGAGCGGAACAAATGTTTGGACCTTGCCGCCGCCGGCATATCTGGCGAAACCGGCACCGTCGGCCGATTCGTAGCGGTTCCAAAGCCGTTTTTTCAAGATGGACCAGCTTGTTTTAAGGTAGGGATAGACTGTAGCCGTTAGTTAAGATAGGTGAGATACCGACAAGGCTGTTCTTCTGTTTCGCACGGACCGCTTGGCGACCAACCGAGAGATCATCAATTATGTGGATGAAGAGCAAGTGGTTTCAGAAATTGGGCGGCGGCAAGATGGAGTCGTTTGGCTTGCGGACCTGGTCGAAGCTGCAGTTCGTCTCGTTGCGCAGCCGCAAAGACCCCAAGACGATGAAACTATTGCAGCAAATCCACGATGACCGCCGCTCGCTGATGAGCGCGTTCGAGACATTTTTGGTCTATTCCATCGCCAAGGCCCAGTCCAATCGGCCCGGCGACTTTGCCGAAGTCGGCGTCTTCAAGGGGGCCTCGGCCAAGCTAATGTGCGAAGCCAAGGGGGACAAGGTTCTGCGGCTGTTCGACACCTACGAGGGCCTGCCGCCGCAGTCGGACAAAGACCCCGGCGTCCATCGCGAGCACCAGTACGCTTGCAGCCTGGAATCCGTCCAAAAGTACCTCAAGGGCTACCCCAACCTGGAGTACTACAAGGGCATCTTCCCCGATTCGGCCAAAGGCGTGAAAGAGGCCCAGTACGCCTTCGCGCATTTCGATGTCGATCTGTACGAGGGAACCTTGGGCTGCCTGGAATACTTCTATCCCCGCATGATCCCCGGCGGCATCATGCTCTCGCACGATTACGGCATGTTGGCCGGCGTGGAGAAAGCCTTCACCGAATTCTTTGCCGACAAGCCCGAGCAAGTCATTGAGCAGCCCACCACGCAATGCATGGTGGTCAAGCTATAAGAGGCAAGCGACGATTGCCGCTACCCAAACAGCTCCATCGCCGCTTGCCCCTTGCCATCTTCCGTGGCGTAGAAGGGGCGGTTTTCGACGTTGAAGGCTGTCTTGGGGCTGACGCCCATCGCCGTGAAGATCGTGGCGTGCAGGTCGCTGACGGAGAGCGGGTTCTCGATCGCCAGGCAGGGGCGCTCGTCGGCAGTGGCACCGTACAAAAAGCCTCGCTTCATTCCGCCGCCAAACATCACCACGCTGGTTCCGCCCGTGAAGTGGCGGTGCAGGCCGTAATGCTTGAGTTCCTTGAGGACGTCGGTCGGGGCGGTGGCCTGGTCCTTGGCGGTCGAGCCGGGAACCCCTTCAATGGTCATATCGCGGCTGAACTCGCTGGCGATGATGACCAGCGTGCGGTCTAGCAGCCCGCGTTCTTCCAGATCGCGGATGAGGGTGGCAATCGGCAGGTCCATCGTCTTGTGCAGGGTATCGACCGTGGTGTGGCCGTTGACGTGCGTGTCCCAATGGACGAAGGGGATGTACTCGGTGGTGACCTCCACAAAGCGAGCACCCGCCTCGACCAGCCGCCGGGCCAGCAGACAGCCTTGCCCAAATCGGCCGGTGTTGTACTTGTCCTGCACTTCCTTCGGTTCCAGCGAAATATCGAAGGCGTCGCGTTCCTTGGCCCCTAACAGCCGATAGGCGTTTTCCAGCGAACGGAGCATCGACTCTTGCTGGTAATCGCTGGCGTACTCGCGGTGCGGGTTACGATCGACCAGTTGGCGAAACAACTTGTGGCGATTGGCGAACCGGCCGGGGGACATCCCCTTGGGCGGGCGGACGGCCAGGGCAGCCTCTTCCGGGTAGGGCAGGTTCATCGGCCCGAACTCGCTGCCAAAAAACCCGGCCTGGGTGAAAGCCTTGATCTCTTCGTTCTCGCCGATCCCTTCCAACCGCTGGCCAATATTGATGAAGGCCGGCATGACCGGGTTGCGCGGCCCGGCCACGCGGGCAATCCACGAACCAATGTGCGGGCAGGCCACCGTTTGCGGCGGAACATAGCCGGTGTGCCAATGGTACTGGTGCCGCGAGTGCAAGATGCTGCCCAGGTCGGGCTGATAGGCCGA
Organism: Pirellulales bacterium; assembly: GCA_050247075.1. GTDB lineage: Bacteria > Planctomycetota > Planctomycetia > Pirellulales > JBFWUW01 > JBFWUW01. The sequence continues at coordinate 7,943 of JBFWUW010000002.1, forward strand.
GCGAATTAGCGTGGCGCGGTCCATCACCTGGGCAATGTTCTCCAGCCCCTCGCAAATTTTGATGTTGTCCACCGCCGTGTCGATCGGCCGAAACGTGCTGATGATCTCCTCAACTGGCGTGCCAACTTCAAACGGCTTATAGCGCTTGGGGTCAAACGTCTCAGGCGCGGCCATGCCGCCGGCCATCCAGATCAGAATGCAGGCATCGGCGGTCGGGCGGGGATGGACCAGCGGCCCCTCGCCCTCCTCGGCGGACAACAGCCGAGGCTCGCCCGCCATCACGGCGGCGGCGGTTCCAGCGGCCAGTTGCTTAAGAAAATCACGGCGAGCGTGGGTGGTGGCGTGGTTCATGGCGGGTCTCGTTCACTCATGGCCCAAGGTGCCTTGTTTCCATCATTCCGTTGCAACCACCATTCTATCACGGAGATTGGCTTGATAGTACGAAATCTAAATGCCAGCGGGCAATTGAAGACAAGGCATTGTGGGAATGGGCACCATCCTCCGGCCAAGTCATTTCAAGAACCGCTTTTCGAACGAATAGGGAGCAGTCGTAACTTCCGTTGCTAGCCGCGGTCCGCCCCCATTGCGGTCTGGAAAGCCTCCGTGCGGAAAACTCATTCGTCCGATGCATTCGATTCGTGGTTCTTCGTATTACCTCGGTCGTGAATCCCCCAGGCACGCGCGGCTGGCATAATCGAGTTCATTCGCCGATAATGGGACGGCGAGAGATGCAAGAAAGAATCGCCAATATAACTCGTTGCGTTCCTCGCCCATTCGCACCTCATGAGGGACCGCCATGAAGACTCGTTCGATCGTTATTCTGGCCGTGCTGGGCATCGGGGGCGCGTGTGCCGTGGTGGTGGCGGGTTGCGCGGGGTTTATCTTCTTTGCTTTCAGCAGCACCGGGACGATGATTACGCCACGAGTGGAGGCCCTGTTTGCCGCCATCGACCGCGAGGAGGATCAGGCCAGCTACGACCGCGACTTCACGCCAGACTACCGCGGCGTGACGACCTTTGCGCAACACCAGCGGATCTGCCAGCTCGTTCGCTTGCGGTTGGGCAAGTTGCAGTCGCAGACATTGACCAGCACGCAACTGCATCACAACAACGGCACCTCCACCGCCGACGTGGTATACAGCGCCAACTTTGAAAAAGGGGCCGCCACGATCAAAGCCAAACTGCAAAAGGTGGGCGATGACTGGCTGTACCTGGGCTTTCGCGTCGATTCGCCGGCGTTTCTGCCCGACCTGACCGAACAGAAATGCCCCCATTGCGGGGCCGCCCACGAGGCCTCGGCCCGCTTCTGCCCCAGTTGCGGCAAACCGTTGTCCACCGATGAGCCGGCTGCCGGTGAAGATGAGCCGGCCCAAGCGGAGGTCGAGCCGACCGATGCCAAGCCCGACTTGTAAACAATACAGCGACGCTGGCAGTGCAAGTTCTTGATCTTCGCACAGGGCTTCCTCTTGACCCAGCCCAGCGGGACTTCTACGATCCCCGCCGCTTGGTGGTGCAGGCTTCTTGCCGATGGCGGCTTCGTCGGGCCGGCTAGCGGCACAGTTGCCAACCGTTCGTCGGGCTACTTTCCGCTTTGGGCAAGGACATGCTGGCGAGAGGCAACCAACACTGGTCCCGATATTCCGTCTTGGCGGCCGTGCTGTTGCTGTTCGGTCAGAAGCCGTGCAATGCGGGCCTGCTGGATGCCGTGCGGGGAGAAGTTCGCGAAGAGCATTCCGGCTCGAATGCACCAAAGAAGCCGCGCGGCAGCAGTTCCAGCTACTGCGACGGAAGCGATGATGCCTCGGACACCATCGGCTGGATCTGCCTCTACACGGTCGCCTCGCCCTTTCTGGTCCCGCGGGCCTTGCTGCAAGATGAAGGGGGCGAGGCGTTTTTTCCGCGTTTTCCATTCGACGGCCATCGTGGCCATTTGGCCGTGGAAAGTCCGGAGCGGGACCACGTTAAGCTGTGGGGGCTGCGGCTGAGCGGGGAATATGCCAGTAACTTGAGTGACGTTGAACGGCTGACCGGAAAGGCCCTGCTGAGCATGCCCTTCCGGCTGGGCATCGATACGCAATGGAACTATCTGCACGAACAGTTGCCGACCGGACGGACCGATGATTTGTGGACCGGCGATTTCAACCTGGTCTACCGCTTTGCCCAGGCCGATTGGGCCGAATTCCGTGCCGGTGCCGGCCTCAACTGGTTCGCGGACCGCATGGGTGACCGGTATGGTTTCAACTTCACGTATGGTTGGGACCTTACCTGCTTGCGGCCCTTCATTTGGTCGACGGAATTCGACATCGGTTCACTCGGCGATGCGCTGCTATTTCATGGACGGACCACGATAGGTGTGGAGTATCGCCACGTTGAGCTATTCGTGGGCTACGACTACACCAGCTACGAGTCGGCCCACCTCCACGGGCTGATCAGCGGCCTGCGGTTGTGGTTCTAGCAACGCCGCAAGCGGCACGCGTCCCGCCTCTGCTAGCATTGCCACTCCCGCGGTTGCCTTGCCGTAAATTCCCAGCACGGCTAAAATTCCGCCGTTCGACATGGCATTTCGTGCGCTGGAAGCCCGCGCTTCGGCCGCTTTCCACAAACGGAGTCATTAGGCAAATCCCCGAAACTGAAAACTGACAACGAAGAACCGAAAACTTCTTTCCCCCACGCTCGAACGACGGAGTAGCGAGCCATGAGCGGGTCGCGATGGATCGACAGCCTCTGGCCAGGTCTGCCCACGCTTTGGCGTGGTGACTTGTCGGGGTTTGCGCCCGCCGCGGCCTTTGCCGCTTTGCTGAATGCGGCTTTGGTGTCCACCTTTATCTGGACGGAAATGGCCGGTACTGGGGTCCGCTGGGGAGCCTGGAGTGTGGTAGCATTGTCCATGCTGGCTTCGGTTTGGGCCACGCGGCGATCGGCCCGCAAGCCACGCCCGCAAGACTTCGCCGGCCAGGGAGACTTGTTTCCGGCGGCAATCAACGAATACTTACAAGGCAACTGGGTGCTGGCGGAGCAACAGTTGCAAAAAATGTTGGCCGCCTGGCCAGAAGACCTGGAAGCCCGCTTGATGTTGGCCACCGTATGGCGGCGCACTGGCCGGCGAGAAGATGCCCAAAAGGGCCTGTCCGCACTGTGCCAACTAGACGGGGCGGTAAAATGGAGTAGAGAGATCCGGATCGAAATGCGGTTGTTGGAACAAGCCGACGAGGAGGAAGCAGCCTCCTCCAGCCATGTATCGGCGGAGGATGATGAGTCCCCCCCCTTGCGGCAAGCCGCTTAAAGCAGCAACATATCGAATACGGAACGGTCGAAAACAACTTCGGGCACTTCACCCCTCTCTCCTTGGGAGGGGCCATGTGAAGGCCGGTAAGACAGAGAAGTTATTTTGCGATTGCTTCCGCAATCCGCCGGGTTCGTCCGGCGCGGTGGGTGAAGGACGGTTCGTGAATGATTACAGCGCGGCGAGCAATCGCCGTCCACAGCGTATTGGCAATCCGCCCGTGCGGCAGGTTCAAGGTCGAACCGGCAACGGGTGACGCCCCAGGGAGACCCAGGCATGTATGAACGTTTCACCGACCGCGCGCGCAAGGTCATGCAGTTGGCCAACCAAGAAGCACAGCGCTTTAACCACGAGTACATCGGCACGGAGCATGTGCTGCTAGGCTTGATCAAGGAAGGAAGCGGCGTCGCCGCCAACGTCCTCAAGAATCTCGATATCGACCTGCGGAAGATCCGCCTGGAAGTCGAAAAGCTCGTCCAGAGCGGTCCCGATATGGTCACCATGGGCAAGTTGCCGCAGACACCGCGGGCCAAGAAAGTCATCGAATACTCGATGGAAGAGGCCCGCAACCTGAACCACAACTATGTCGGCACCGAGCACATTTTGTTGGGCCTGCTGCGCGAGCAAGAAGGCGTAGCCGCCCAAGTGCTAATGAACTTGGGGCTGAAGTTGGAAGATGTCCGCGAGGAAGTCCTCAATCTGTTGGGCCACGGTGTCGAGGCGGGCGAAGGGGGCGAACGGACACCAGCCGGCGGCAAAGAAGAATCTTCGTCGGGCAAGTCCCCCAAGTCCAAGACGCCGGCGCTAGATAGCTTTGGCCGCGACCTGACCGAGCTGGCCCGCCAGGGCAAGCTGGACCCCGTCATCGGCCGCGAGAAAGAGATCGAGCGGGCCATTCAAATCCTCTGCCGCCGCCAGAAGAACAACCCCGTGTTGCTGGGCGAGGCGGGCGTGGGCAAGACGGCCATTGTCGAGGGCTTTGCCCAGCGCGTGGTGGAAGGCAACGTGCCTGAACTGCTGGCTGACCGGCGGATTGTGGTGTTGGATCTGGCGATGATGGTCGCCGGCACCAAGTACCGCGGCCAGTTCGAGGAACGCATCAAAGCGGTCATGAACGAAGTCCGCCGCGCCAAGAACACCATCCTGTTTATCGACGAGTTGCACACCTTGGTCGGTGCCGGCGGGGCCGAGGGGGCGATTGATGCCTCCAACGTCCTCAAGCCGGCCCTTAGCCGTGGCGAAATCCAATGCATCGGCGCGACGACCTTGGATGAGTACCGCAAGTATATCGAAAAAGACAGCGCATTGGCCCGCCGTTTTCAAGAAGTAATCGTCGAGCCGGCATCCAAGAACGAAGCGGTCGAAATCCTCAAGGGCCTGCGGGACCGCTACGAAAGCCATCACCGCGTGCAGATTACCGACGACGCCCTGGCCGCGGCCGTGGAACTCTCCAGCCGCTATATCACCGGGCGCTGCCTGCCCGATAAGGCCATCGACGTGATTGACGAGTCGGGTGCCCGCGTGCGGTTGCGGGCCATGACCCGCCCGCCCGATCTCAAGGAGATCGACGAAGAGGTCGAGAAGCTAAATCGCGAAAAGGAAGAAGCCGTCGCCAACCAAGACTTTGAAAAAGCGGCTGCCCTGCGCGACACGGCCGACAAGCTCAAGAAGAAAAAACAGAACATCACCCGCGACTGGCGAGAAAAATCGCGCGAGGCCGACGGCGTGGTCGATGAGGAGGTGGTGGCCGAGGTGGTCAGCAAGATGACCGGCATTCCACTGACGCGGATGACCACCGAGGACTCGATGCGGCTGATGGAGATGGAGAAAGAACTCCACAAGCGCGTCGTCAGCCAGCACGAGGCGATCTCGCAGATTTGCAAGGCTGTACGCCGCAGCCGCAGCGGATTGAAAGACCCCAAGCGGCCCACCGGCTGTTTTGTCTTTGCCGGGCCGACCGGTGTGGGCAAGACGTTGCTGGCCAAGACCCTGGCCGAGTTCATGTTTGGCGACGAAGACGCGCTGATCCAGATCGACATGAGCGAGTACATGGAGAAGCACAACGTCAGCCGCCTGATTGGCGCCCCGCCGGGTTACGTTGGCTTTGAGGAGGGTGGCCAGCTCACCGAAAAGATCCGCCGCCGGCCCTATGCCGTGCTGCTGCTCGACGAGATCGAGAAGGCCCACCCCGACGTGTTCAACATGTTGCTGCAAGTCATGGAAGAAGGCCGGCTGACCGACAGCTTTGGCCGGCATGTCGATTTCCGCAACACCGTGCTGATCATGACCACCAACGCCGGTGCCGAGGCGATCAAGAACGAGTCGGGCTTGCGGTTCCATACGCCCGACAAAATCTTCAAGCTCGACATCAAGTTCACCCAGTCGCTGGACAAGGGTGAAGTGAACAACGAGCTGGCCCAGTTCTTCTCCGGCAACGGCGTGGAACTGAACCGCGACAAGACCACCTGCAAGGTGGTGACAGCCGGACGCCGCTGGCGCGTCTCCGACACGGACTCGGACCGCCATTTCACCATCCGCCGTCCCAAGGCGGCCGCGGGTGAACCGGACGTGCAGCACTTGGAAATGACCGAGCAGGAAGGCGCGTCGTACAAGTCGATGAAAGAACGGGTCATGGACGTGATTGAAAAGTTCTTCCGGCCGGAGTTCCTCAACCGTCTGGACGACGTGATCGTCTTCCGCCACTTGAACGTGGACGACCTGATGGAAGTCGTCGATATCGAACTGGCCAAGGTCCGCAGCCGCCTGGAGGAGCGCGGGCTGAAGTTGATCTTGTCCGACGAGTCCAAGAGCTACCTGATCAAGAAAGGCTCTAACGTCGAATTTGGCGCGCGGCCGTTGCGCCGGGCGATTGAGAGCTATGTCGAGGATCCCCTCTCCGAGGAACTGCTCAAGGGCGAGTTCCAAGGCAAGGACACGATCAATGTCGAGGTCAAGGAAGTCGGCGACAAGAAGCAGCTCATCTTTGTCGGCAGCGTCAGCGAACCCGAACCAGCCGCCGTCACCGGCGGAACGGAATCGAGCGAGTAACGCCGCCGGCCGTTGGGCCGCGTTTAACAAGCTGCCAGCCAACCAATCCTCGCCGCGGACGAAAGCCGTCTGCGGCGAGGTTTTTTTTGTAGGGTGGGACAAGCGGCATTTCGGCGACCACGACGAAATGGCATCTCCGCGATGTCCCACCATCGACACAGCCCATTAACGACTATTGTCGGACAGAGTGGATTCCGCCTATTTGCATGGGCAATCGAGGGCCGCACATCCCACACCTTACTAGTTTAAGATCGCGCACGACGTCCTGCGCGAAACGCCACACAGCAATTATTTTGGTGCTGGTGTGTGGTTTTTGTCTGCCCGATCACGTAGATTAATGGTGTAGGCATTGGGCTTTGGGGGAAGTTTCAATGCCCAGAGATTGGCGGAAGAGCTGTTGCCGTTCCATCCCAGGAAAGCGACGGTTTTACGCCCAAATCGAGAGAGGAAGTGTCTTATGTTCAAGCGGATCGTGTGGATGTCGCTGGCGGCGGTGGTGGTGTTGGGCGTTTCGCTGGCCGTGAGCCCGCAAACCGCCAAGGCCCAATGGGGCTACGGCTACGGCCACCATCACCATCATGGTTATGGCGGCTACGGGGGATATTACCGTTCGTACGCGCGGCCTTACGTTTCGTTCTACGGCGGCTACTCGCCCAGCTATTACGGCGGCTACTATCGTAGCTACTACGGTGGTGGCTACTATGGAGGATACTACGGTGGCGGGTACGGTGGCTACGGCTGCCGCTGGTAGTCTCCACAACATTTGAAAACGCAGCGAACACCGCCGAGCCTTTCGGCGGTGTTCTTTTTTTTCGCCAACTAGGCAACCGCCGAAGCACGACGATCGGCGTCAAAATGCATTTGCAGCGAAGTTTGGCCCCGCGAATGGACCGCGGATTATCGCCGTCAGGAGACGGCTCCTACAGCCTTCAGCCTTTCGCCCTTCGCCTCGCTCCGCTTCAAGAACAGAATCGCCAGCGGGGGCAGCGTCAGATTCAGCGACCACATGCAGCCGTGGCTGGCAACGGGGGCCGCATTGGTGCCGCCAATATTGCCGATGCCAGAGCCGGCGTAGGAGACAAAATCGCTGTTGAGCAGTTCCCGCCAGTATCCACCCGCCGGCACTCCCACGCGGTAGTTGTCGCGCGGCACCGGCGTGAAGTTGCAGACCACCAGGATTTCCGATCCTGGTTCCGTCCCTTGCCGCAGGAACGAGACGACGCAGTGCTCGGCGTCGCTACCGTCGATCCAGCGGTAGCCGTTGGGGCTGGTATCAAGCTGGGCCATGGCCGGCTCGGTCTTGTACAAATGGTTAAGGTCTTGCACCCATTGCCGGATGCCGGCGTGAGCCGGCAGTTCCAGCAGCTTCCAATCGAGCACGTTGTCGTGGTTCCACTCGCTGGTCTGGCCAAACTCGCAACCCATGAACAGCAGTTTCTTGCCTGGCTGGGCGTATTGGTAGCCCAACAATAGCCGCAAGTTGGCCAGCTTCTGCCATTCGTCGCCAGGCATTTTGTTCAGCAGCGAACCCTTGCCGTGCACGACTTCGTCATGCGACAGCGGCAAGACAAAGTTCTCGGAGAAAGCATAGACCGAGCGAAAGGTGATCTGGTTGTGGTGGTACTTGCGGTGGACCGGGTCGTGCTGCAAATAAGCCAAGGTGTCGTGCATCCAGCCCATGTCCCACTTGTAACCAAACCCCAGCCCGCCGTCGTACAGCGGACGAGAGACCTTGGGCCAGGAGGTCGATTCCTCGGCCACGGTCAGCACATCGGGAAACTGCTTGTAGACCTGCTCGTTGAGCTGCCGCAAGAAGGCCACCGCTTCCAGGTTCTCGCGCCCTCCGTGCGGGTTGGGAATCCACTCCCCCTCGGGGCGCGAGTAGTCCAGGTACAACATCGATGCGACGGCATCCACGCGCAGCCCGTCGACGTGGTATTTGTCCAGCCAGAACTGGGCATTGCTGAGCAGAAAAGCGCGAACCTCGTTGCGGCCGTAGTTAAAAATGAACGACTTCCAATCGGGGTGGAAGCCTTGCCGCGGGTCGGCATGTTCGTAGAGGGCCGTGCCGTCGAACCGTCCCAGCCCGTGCGCGTCGGTGACAAAGTGCGAGGGAACCCAATCCAAGATCACGCCGATGTGGTGCTGGTGCAGATAGTCGATCATATACATGAAGTCTTGCGGCGGCCCGTACCGTCGCGTGGGGGCAAAGTACGAACTCGTCTGGTAGCCCCACGATCCATAGAACGGATGCTCCATGACGGGCAGCAGTTCCACATGGGTAAAGCCCATCGACGTGACATGCTCCACCAGTCGCTCGGCCAGCACACGGTAAGAGACGACATTCTCGCTGCCGTGCGGGGCCAGCATCCACGAACCGAGATGGACCTCGTAGATGGAGATCGGCGCGCTCATGGCGTTGCGCTTGTGCCGTTCGGCCATCCAGGCCTTATCGCGCCAAGCGTAATCCAGATCGACGACGACACTGGCGGTGTCGGGCGGCGTTTCGGCGCCAAAGGCGAACGGGTCGGCTTTTTCCTGGGCAAAGCCGGCTTGCGGCGTGACGATCCAGTACTTGTAGCGGTGGCCGACGGCCGCGCCCGGCACAAAGCCCTCCCAAATGCCCGAGCTTTGCCGTTGCGACAGGCGGTGCGAGCCTTTGTTCCAGCCGTTGAAATCGCCGATCACGGCCACTTCGTTGGCATTGGGCGCCCATACGGAAAAATGAACCCCCCGCGCGCCGTCGATCTCGACCAGATGGGCACCCAGCTTGTCGTATAGCCGCTGGTGCGTCCCCTCGTTGAACAGATAGATGTCGTCGTTTTGCAATTGGTAAGTATTCATATCCGTCCCTTGGTTGGGCTAACGGTTGCGCGGTCTGAAAATTGTCGATTTTCCTTTATCTGTAGAAGGCGGTTCCATCGTCGATGAACGGCATGACGGTGTTCTCATCGGCGATGGAATAACCATCTACATGCGATGAAATCGCTTCCCAACTATGGTCCGCCGGAAAGAGAACCGTGGCTCACCCGGTTGATTTGCCGCAGGGCCTGGTCCAACTCCGGTAGGTTGTCCATCTCGTCCAGCGAGAACCGCAGTTTCCGCCTCCAATTGGGCCAGTCGCCCGAGGTTCCCGGTACGTTTTGCGGCAGCAACTCCAGCCACAGGTCTTCCAGGCCGATGAGCACGTACCGCGCGTCGGATTGCGCCAGCCACGCCAGCAGAGCGTTGCGCACGGAGGAAATTGCTTCCGCGCCTGCTCCTCCGTCCACCACGACGGCATCGGGGGCGAGCGGGCCGGCCAAATGGCCGCTGTGCCGCAGGTATTGTGTTAAAGCCTCGCGAATGGAAGTTCTACGTTGCCGTTCGACCTCGATTCCCGCTTCGTCAAACAAGCCCAATTTGAACAGATCGTCAAACTCCAGCCCTTGCCAATAGGCCGCCAGCGTGGGCATGTCGTGGGTGTTGATGCTGGCGACCGATAGATGCTGGGGCGCCTTCAGCGGCTTTTGCGGATGGGGCTGAACCTCGTACTGCACCACGTACGTTCCACCGATACCGTGGCGTTTCAGCCCGCGGTCAACGGCCGCCGGAACGGTCCCCAGGTTCTCACCGCAAAGCCGCGTACCATGCCGGTGCGATTCCAGCGACAGCACCGCGTAGAGTTCCTCCGCCGGGTAGTTGGCGTAGACGCCTGCGGCGGCAGACAAGCCGGCGGGTATCCAAAACAGCCGATGCAGGCCCATCACATGGTCGATGCGCAGCGCGCCGGCGTGCTGCATCTGGCAGCGGACGCTGTCCATGAAATAGCGGAAGCCGCTGGCTTGCAGCCGGTCGCCGGACAAGGGCGCCAGGCCCCAATCCTGGCCCTTGGTGAACACGGCGTCGGGGGGCGCGCCGACCGTGACCGACGGCACAAACAGATCCGCGTGCCGCCAGGCATCGTAACCGTGGCCATGCACGCCCACCGGATAGTCCAGATACAAGGTGGCCTTGGCGGCACGCAGTTCAGCGGAAAGTTCCGCCATTTGCACGCGGGTGGCCCATTGCGCATACAGGTGGTACTCAAAGGCGGACTGATCGTAGTCGCCCGGCTCGATCCGTCCACTCCGCTGCCGGTCTGGCCATTGCGGCCAGGGCCGAGCCTGCCGTTCCCAAACCGCGCGAAACCGCGCGTAGTCCTCCAACAGAGGGTCGTCGCGCAGGGCCTGTTGCATGGCGGACCAGCGGGGCCCGCGGCGCTGAAAGAAATCCGCGGATAACAACTCCAGCACACCACGCCGAAGCAAGCATTGGCGGCGATAGTCGATCAGCGCATCGTTCCGCAGCGCCTGCAACTCTTGTTGAAAGGGCGCGGACGCGGCCAGATCGCGGGCAGGTTGGCAATCGGCAAACTCGGGCAGGCGGTCGATGGCGGCGTATAGCTCGTTCCAGGTTCGGCGGCTGAGGGGCGCGTAAGGACTGGGGTCGAACGGGTCTTGCAAGTGGGCGGCCATCAGCGGCAGCGTACCCATCACTTGGCCGCCACGCGGCCGCAGCCAACGCCATAGATCGGCCAGATCGGCCAGATCACCGCAGCCCCAGTTGCGGTCGGAACGCAGGGCGTAAGCCGGCGTGACCACGCCCCAATGGCGGCCATCCATGGCTTCGTCCCCCTGATAGGCCCGTTGTGGCGCCGCAATGAGCTTGCTGGTGGTACTTGTTTGGCCGTAGTGGACGCGTAACGAGTGGTAGCCAATGGGCAACTTGTCCGAAACGTCCAGACGCCGCGGTTCGTATTTCGCGCCATAGACGGCGCGTCCTTCAGACGATGCAGAGGAAGACAACTCTCGCTGGCTGCCATCCTCCAGGTGCAGTTCTATCCGCAACGCACGATCGGAATCACCACGCGGCAGCCTTAGTTGAATCCCCCGGCAGTCACCATTCCAGGCGACAAGCGTGGGGGAACAGACGCGTTGCGCCAGCATCTCTTGCCGCATATGCAGCGACGCGCGCACGTCTTCGGCGGAGTCAACCTTGGCCCCCAGCGATGACAGCACGCGCCGCAACGCTTCCGCAGAGGCCTGGCGGCGCAGCCCGGCCACGTCGGTGAACGACAGTTGCAGGTCGTACAGACGCGCCAGTGTGCGCAGCATTTGCAGGGGTGACGGCATAAAATCAAGCTTTCAATTCGAGAATCCGCATGATCCCCGCGAGAGGCACCCGCACCCAGGCGGGCCGGTTGTTAAGTTCGTAAGCGAGTTCGTAGACCGCCTTCTCCAGCAGGAACACATCGAGCAGGAGCTGCATTTCCTCCCTCTCCCGCGTGGCAAACTCCGCGTCGCCGATGGCCTTCACGTAGGCTTCCAAGAATTGCGAGCTGGTCCATTGCGACCAGAACAAAGCCCAATTCTGAAACTCGGGCATGGCCTCTTTGTGGACGATAGTGCTGATGTGGTTGTGCAGCACGGTCTGGCTGGCATAGTCGAACGAACGGATCATGCCCGCCACGTCGCGCAGCGGAGAGCGTTTGATCCGCCGCTCGCTCAAACGCCGGGCGGGTTCGCCCTCGAAGTCGATGATGACAAAGTCCTTGCCGGTGAACAGCACTTGTCCCAGGTGGTAGTCGCCGTGGCAACGAATGCGCGAGCCGCTCAGCTTGCGTCCGACAATGCCGTGAAAGCGGTCGATCAGTTCGTGCTCTTCCTCCAGCAGCGCGCGGGCATCCTCTTGAATGTCCTCCGGCAAGTCCTTGGCGGCACTCCGCAACATTCGCAGCGTTTTGCGGGCCAGCCCGCGCATCCCCTGATAGACCGAGCGCTGGTACAACTCGGAAAAAGGCTCCGGCGCGAAATCGGGCAGTTCTGGCGACGAAGCCAGTGCCAGATGCATTTCGGCGGTGCGCGTGCCCAACAGGGCCGCCGACTCCAGATAGGAATCGCACAATTCGCGGGCCATTTGAGGCACCGGTTCGCCAATTTCGCCGGTCGGCAAGTCGCTGGCGGCGAGTGGTTCCGTCTGGCAAAGCGTCAGCACCTGTTCGAAGAAGCGGCGGACATTTTCCAGCGTGTAACTCCAGGCATCTCCCTCGTTGCGCACAAAGGCTTGCAAAATTCCGACCGTGGATGTCTTTCCCGACTTGTCCAGGTAATCCACCGAACCGGCCACCGGCGGAGTATGGGGGAAGTCGGCCGTTTCCGTCAGAAAGCGCCCCAGTTCCAAATCGGGGTTGATGCCTTGATCCAGTCGGCGGAACATTTTCAGCAGCAACCGGTCGCCGTAGATGATGGCGCTGTTGCTCTGCTCGACCTTCATGGCATGGACCGCCAAGCGCCGGTCGGGCGAACCACGGAGTGTCTTGTACGACTTCAGCGGCTGGCCCAGCAAGGTGCCGTCTCGGCCTTGCGCCTTACGGCGGCCGCCGATCAACTCCAGCATCAATTGGCCCAGCCCTTCTTCGCTGAAAGCGTCGTGCAAAATGCCCGTTACGGTCGATTTGCCGCTTAAAACCTCCACCGATGCCAACATGGCGGGCGAGTTGTCCCCCATGAGCTGCCTGGCCTGAAGTTTGGTGGCAAAGCCGACCGGCAGCAGGTAAGTCTCGGCCGCATCGTTGGCGTAATCGACTTCCACGAAGAGCAGATTGACCTGCGCGGCCGGATCGCCCCCCTCCAGTGGCACCACATCGATGATGGAGACGCCGCGAATCGACTTGGCCTTGCCAGAAAACCAGCGGCGATGGACCAGCCACTCGGGCAGCAGCTTGGCCAGCGACTCTCGCCCTTTGCCGTCCAGCACGGATTGCCATTTGTCCTTGGCCTTGAGGGTGGGCAGGCTCTTGGCCATTTGGCTGGCCGTGGGGGCACCCTCGGTCAATGTCAATGAAGGCTCAACCGCCGGTTGCAGGGAAAACCAATAGAAGTTGTGTGGGCCTAGCGTCAACAAGTACGGCAATTCACCGATCCGCGGGAATGCCGTGCGGCCAAACAGTTCCGTCGGCGTGCAGCCGCGGAACTCGGAAAGGTCCAATTCCACAAACTGCGAGAAACGGGACAGATTGGCGACGACCAATACCGTCTGATCCTCAAGACAGCGCAGGTACGCCAGCACCCGGTTGTTCTCCGGCAGCAAAAACCGCAAACTTCCGCGAGCAAACACCGGCATCTGCTGCCGCAACGCAATCAGCCGCTTCATCCACCAAAACAACGAGATCGGATTGCGCCGCGATGTCTCGACGTTGACCGCCTCGTAGTGGTACTCGTGGTCGATAATGACGGGCAGAAAAAGCTGCTGCGGGTTGGCACCGGAGAATCCGGCGTTGCGGTCGGGGCTCCATTGCATGGGGGTGCGGACACCGTTGCGGTCGCCCAAATAGATGTTGTCCCCCATGCCGATCTCGTCGCCATAGTAAATCACCGGCGTGCCGGGCAGCGTCATCAGCAGCGAATTGAGCAGTTCGATCTTGCGGCGGTTGCCTCCCAGCAATGGGGCCAGGCGGCGGCGGATGCCCATGTTGATCCGGGCTTGCGGATTGTGGGCGTAGACGCTGTACATGTAGTCGCGTTCCTCATCCGTCACCATTTCCAACGTCAGCTCGTCGTGGTTCCGCAAGAACATGAACCATTGGCAAACATCGGGAATTTCCGGCGTCTGTTGCATGATGTCGATGATTGGAAAGCGGTCCTCCATCTGCACCGCCATGAACATCCGCGGCATCACCGGAAAGTGAAAAGCCGCGTGGCACTCGTCGCCGTCGCCAAAGTAGGCCACGGCATCCTCGGGCCACTGGTTGGCCTCGGCCAGCAACATGCGGTCGGGGTAGTGCTTGTCGACGTAAGCCCGCACCTCGCGCAACACGCCGTGCGTTTCGGGCAGGTTCTCGCAGTTAGAGCCTTCCTTCTCGAACAAGTACGGCACGGCATCCAGCCGCAGGCCGTCCACCCCCATCGACAGCCAATGGTCCAGCACCTGAAACAGGGCCTTGAGAACATCGGGATTCTCAAAGTTCAGGTCGGGCTGATGGCTGTAAAAGCGGTGCCAGTAGTACGCCTGCGCGACCGGGTCCCAGCTCCAGTTCGATTGCTCGAAATCCTTGAAGATGATCCGGGCATCCTGGTATTTGGCTGGTGTGTCGCTCCAGACGTAAAAGTCGCGGTGGCGGCTGCCGGGCTTGCTGCGCCGGGCGCGTTGAAACCAGGGATGCTGGTCAGAGGTATGGTTCAGCACCAGCTCGATGATGACTTTCAGGCCGCGCTCGTGGGCGGCCTTCAGAAATGCCTTGAAGTCGGGCAGCGTGCCGTAACTGGGATTGATCGAGGTGTAGTCGGCGATGTCGTAGCCGTCGTCCCGCAAGGGGGACGGATAAAACGGCAGCAGCCAGATGGTCGTGGCCCCCAGGTCTTGGATGTAGTCCAACTTGCTCATCAGCCCGCGAAAGTCCCCCGCGCCATCGGCGGTGGAGTCGCAAAAAGCCCGCACATGGACCTGGTACACGACCGCATCCTTGTACCACATCGAATGGGTATCCTTGCTCACTCGTGATTCTCCTGGCTATTGCCCCGGCAGGGGCGGCGGTTTGTGATGCGATGATATCTACAAGAAATACTCAAACTGCGACTCAGTTCGCACGCGCTTGCGCAGGCAAAAGATATGAGCCGGCAAGACTTGCGGATTGAGCTCCACATAGTTCCGCGACCCTTGCCACAGGAACCGGCCTTCGCCCAACAGGTCGTGGGCCTGGAACGGCTGGCTGGCCTCCATCTCAAAGTCGGCCAACGGCAACTCAATCCACCCGGACTGCACATGGTGCGGGTCGAGATTGACCACCGCCACTACCAGGTTGCCGTCCGCGGTTGACTTGCTGTAACAGATCAATTGGTCGTTATCGACCAGATGGAACCGCAAGCTGGTGTTGTCGTGCAACGCGGCATTCTCGCGGCGAATGCGGTTCACGCGGGCGATAAAATGCCGCAGGCTATGCGGCGCATCCCAGTCCCAGGCTTGTATCTGGTATTTCTCGGAGTCGAGATATTCCTCGCTCCCTGGCTCGCGCGGCTGCCCCACGCACAACTCAAACGCCGGCCCGTAGATGCCGCACGACGCCCCCAACGTCGCGGCTAGCACGTACCGGCCCATAAAGGCTGGCCGGCCGCCAAACTGCAGGTACTCGTTGAGAATGTCGGGCGTGTTGGGCCACAGGTTGGGCCGAAAGAACTCCTTGGGCGCCGACTGTGTCAACTCGGTCATGTAAGCCGTGATTTCCGACTTGGTGTTGCGCCAGGTGAAATACGTATACGACTGTGTAAAGCCCAGCTTAGCCAGACGATACATGACCGCCGGCCGCGTGAAGGCTTCCGCCAGAAAGATCGTATCGGGATGAACCGCCTTGACCTCGGCAATGGCCCATTCCCAAAAGGCAAACGACTTGGTGTGCGGGTTATCGACCCGAAACACCCGCACGCCTTCCTGGCACCAAAACAGCAGCACGCTCTTAAGCTCTTGCCACATGTTTTGCCAATCGCCCGACTCAAAATCGAACGGATAAATGTCCTGGTATTTCTTGGGCGGGTTCTCCGCGTATTGAATGGTTCCGTCGGGCCGTTGGCGGAACCAATCGGGGTGCGCGGAGACATAGGGATGGTCGGGGGCGCACTGATAGGCGATATCGAGGGCGATTTCGATGTTCATCGACTTGGCCTTGGCCACCAGCCGCCGAAAATCGTCCACGGTCCCCAGGTCGGGATGAATGGACTTATGCCCGCCCGCTGCCGCGCCAATGGCCCAAGGGCTGCCCACATCGCCGGGTTGGGCGGTAACAGCGTTGTTCTTTCCCTTGCGAAAGCTTTCGCCGATGGGGTGAATCGGCGGCAGATAAAGAATGTCGAATCCCATTTCCGCCACGTAGGACAGCCTTTCCGCGCAATCGGCCAACGTGCCGTGCCGGCCCGGTTGCGGCGCACATGAGCGCGGAAAGAATTCGTACCAGGTACTGAAGCGAGCCAATGGGCGATCAACCTCGAGCGGCAGTTCGTATTCGTACCGCGTGGCATGGCGGCGGTCGGAATGTTTGCTCATCTGTTCGGCCAACAGCGGCGAGACAGCGGCGGCGATTTGCAGTTGGCGCTCATGTTGCGAATCGGACGGCGAACCTTCCAACTGCGCCGCGGCTTGCTCCAAAGCGGAACGTTCACCAGCCGGCACGACTGGCAAATGCTCGCGGATAATCTCGGACCCAATCCGCAGATCGACACCCACGTCTTGCCCGGCGGTGATGCGCTTTTTGAGATCCCGCTGCCAGGTTCCAAAGCGGTCGATCCAGGCTTCCACGGTAAAGAAATAGCGGCCCAGCTCCGACACCGTGAAAGAAGCGTGCCACCAATCATTGGGCAACGCGTCCATATCGGTTTCTTGCCATTCCGACTGCGAGGCATGGCGAAACCGCAGCCGGGCACCGATACCATCGTGGCCGTCCGCGAAGATTCTGGCGCGGCATTCGACCTTGTCGCCAATGACGCGCTTCGCCGGAAACCTCCCCTGGTCCACCTGGGGAGTCACCGTTTCAATTAAGACACGGCTGCGGCCAGTTTCCGGATTGAAGAGGTCGGGTAGCATCAGGCAGTCCTTTTCTAGGTGATGTTAGGCCGGTTACCGTCAGCTTGCGCCCGACTTGGCCTTTGACGCTCTCGCCAGCGACAAAACGGGCAAGTCGTCCAACTTTTCCGCCCGCATCAGGCTGACGACCTCCTCCAGCGA
Organism: Pirellulales bacterium; assembly: GCA_050247075.1. Lineage (GTDB taxonomy): Bacteria > Planctomycetota > Planctomycetia > Pirellulales > JBFWUW01 > JBFWUW01. The sequence continues at coordinate 25,004 of JBFWUW010000002.1, forward strand.
TTCCGCCAGCCGCTTTTGATGCGGCAGGCTCAGCTTTTTAAACCGTCCCGCCAAGGCCGCATGCAAGGGCGAGGGTGCTTTGGCGACAAACGCCGCTCCTTCCCGCGTTAACTCCACCGAAACCGAGCGGCGGTCCTTCTGGTCACGGCGGCGGCAGACCAGGTTCTTGGCCTCCAACCGGTCGAGGATTCCCACCAGCGTACTGGGATTGACGTGAACCAGGTCGGCCAGCGTCCGTGAGTTCAGCGGACCTTCCGCCGCCAACATGTGCAAGCAAACCAACTGCGGCGAAGTGACATCGCACTCCAACAACAGCCGTCGGGAATGCAAGTCGATGGCATGCACAATCCGGCGCAGCGCGGCCAGCACGCGGCGATCGCAAGAGTCGTCCGTTGACTTCACGACAGATGGCCTCCTGGGCCTGTTTCCTTGGCGAAATGAACAACCGCCGCGTTGCGGTGGAAAACCTTGCTGCACGCGCAGACAACCGGGTGCCTGCCCTGTTCCCCGCGACTGGGCTTCCAGCTTATACACTGCATCTCAAATGATTGCAAGTGAAATCATTTGACATCCATGCATTTATTCGTCGGCGCTTTCGAGGCATCGGACCATACAACATGCGATGCCTCCCTCGATCAGCAAAAACGGCCGTCGACGGCGACGGGTGGCTGGGGCAAAGGGTCGCTGGGGCTGACCAACGGGAAGGCCCAGCGGAGTTGCCTTCCAACCAGAAAAGCCAATGGACGCCGCCCCAGTGCAACCTGGTTGGATCATCAACTCAGCTGGGCCATGCGCTGCGATCCTGACCGAGCCACCCCTTTCCACGGCGAATCGGCGCAAGCTCATGCTGGCAAGAGGCCAGGCAATGCAAGAAGATGCATGGCCGCGCGTTCAACGCACGGCACCATCGAGCCTAGGTGCTGTCAGATCGCCGAACAAAAATGCCACTGGCGGGCAAGCCGCCAGCGGCACCAATTCGATATGATCCCTAAATCGTCGTCGCCCCTTCATCCTTCTGCTTTCATCCTTCCGCCTTTCCTACTTTACTCTCACTAGCTTCATGATTCGGCCCGCCACGTTCCAGTCTTGCACGTACAAGTTGCCCTCTTTGTCCCAGTAAGATCCATGCGTGCCGTTGAAGATGCCTTCGATCCATTGGTCTTGCGGAACGTTGAAGTTCACCCGCGTCGCGGGGTCGGCGTTGTGCCCCAACACGGCGATGATGGTGTTGCTCTTGTCCAAAATCACCACGCGGCCGTGCAGGTCGGGCACGGAGACGTAATCGCCTTGTACGGCCGCCGAGGTCGGCATGCCCAATCCGGTAACGACCTCTTCGATAAAGTTGCCTTCCAGGTCGTAATGCAGCAGCCGGCCCTTGGGTGTGTGGTTGCGGTCGCAAATCAACAGCCGCGGCGGGTCGTAGCGGGTGTCCAGCGTCATGCCATGGGCCGTGTTGAACTCCTTGAGTTCATTCCCTTTCGTCCCAAAGTGCATCAGGTACTTGCCCTCTTTGTCGAACTTGAAGATGTGGTTGCTGGCGTAGCCGTCCGACAGAAAAATATCTCCGTTGGGGGCCACGGTAATCGCCGTGGGGCTGAACTGCTTGAGGTTCAGGCCCGATGACTCCGGAAAGGGAAGCTTCAGCACAATCTCGCCGGTGTGGGCGTTGAACTTGATCCCCTCGGCATTGGCGTTGCGGGCACCATAAATAAACTCCGTCCCATCCTCGTCGCGGATTTCCATATCGTGGATGTTGGAGTACTTGTCCCCCTCGTAGCTTTGAATCACCTTGCCGTCGGGCGAAAAGACCACGACCCCTTTATTGGCGCTGGTGTAGATATTTCCCTCATTGTCGATCACCACTGCGCCGTGCGTCGGCCCCAAGGCCGATTCCCCGTTGGGCCGCAGACCCCAGCCGGGGACCGTGTCAAAGGTCATCAACCCGCACCCCATGCGAACCGGCTTGACCGGCCCTTCGGCCAGCGCCGAAACCGCCATCGAAAGCGCCAAGGAGAGTGCGAAGCAAAGCGAACGGGTCTTCATGAAGTGGACTCCCAGAAGTGGTTTGTTCGGAGCAGGATGGCAAGGATTTTTCCGCCGCCAGATTCGGCCCTCTAGTATCCGGTGGGGAGAAACGCATTTCAACTGGCAAGTCTGGCGGATTCGGGGGACTATTACGTTTCGTGCGGCCAATGAGCCTAGGCCGACCAACGGGAAGGCCGAAAGCCAGGCAATTTGAAGCGTTCGCACAGGATCATTAACCAAACGAACCGCTATTATTCCGGCCATGCGGATCGCATCATGACGGTACACGCATGGGCCGTGGTTTACTACAATTCAAACCGACTCCGCAAACCGGGATTGTTAAGCAACGGAAGCTGACGAGAAAGATCATGAGCGAGCATCAGTGCGTGGCGTTTCGAGCTATCGACGGCCCGGTAAGCGCTGAGAATCTGAAATACATGCGGTCGCAGTCGTCGCGGGCGGACGTCACTCCGTGGTCCTTCGACAACACGTACAACTATGGCGATTTTGGCGGCAATGCACCCGAAATGCTGCGTCGCGGCTACGACCTGCATCTGCACTATGCCGACTTTGGCATTCGCCGGCTGATGATCCGGTTTCCGGATGGCCTACCGAACGCCCGCCTTGCCAAGGAGTTCTTTGACGACGAGTCTTGCGGTTACGCGCCTGACAAAACCGGACCTGGCGGAATTCTGTGCATTGCGCCCTATCACGAGGCCGGCCAGTTGCAACCAATTTCTAATTTCGATGACTGGCTTGGGCGGCTGATTCCGCTGCGGGCGGAAATCATGGATGGTGATCTTCGCCCGTTGTATCTGGGGAATCTGGCCTCCGCGGTGCATGGAGAAGACGACCCAGACACTACGATCGAAGCGCCCGTCCCGGCCGGCCTGGCGGAATTGACAGACGCCCAACGGGCTTTGGCCGGCCTGTTTGATTTAAATAGCGCATGGTTAACCGCCGCCGCGCAAGCCAGTCCGCCGTTACCGCCGGACAGGGCCGCCATCAACCACCATGCAGCCTGGCTGAAAGCACAATCGGCCGCCGATAAAGATGCTTGGTTGGCGGCATTGATGTCGGACAGCTCGTCCGCCGTGCGGGCCGAGGTATTGTCCCGCTTTCGCCGGCAGCATAAGCAGACGCCTTGGCCAACGGTTCGCGCCGGTCGATCCATCGCGCAATTGCGCAGTCTGGCTAAAGGGATTGCGCAACAGGCCGATGCCAAAAAGTCGGAACAAGCCGCGCGACAGAAGGCCAGGCATTTTGCCAAACTCTTGGCGGACCCGGCCTTGGTCGAGCGCGAGACGGCACAACTGGCCCAAGAACAGTCGCAGGCGGCCTACGCCAGCGTCGGAAAACTCCTGGCGGAACTACGCGAGGCGACGGCTGGAACGGAAAAGGCCGGCCTTGCCGAGCTATACGCCCAAAGACTGAAGGTCAGCTATCCCTCGCGCCGGGGTCTAATCTCGGCATTACGCAGCGCTGGCTTTTTGGCGAGAGCAAAAAAGGGCGCCTCGCGATAGAGGAAAAGCCGCGGTCAGTGAGCATAACACGGTCCGCCAAGGGTTCACGGGGGCCAGCGCTCTTCCGTCCGCGAGGACCGATGAATTTGGAACCGTTCGTGGTTCGGAAATCAGAATCGACTGGATTGAAGAGAGGGCCAGAAACGCATGCTCAAAAAGCCGCCGCGATCAACCGATGCCGCCTCGCCCGCGGTTCCGACCGTGTGGCGGATTCTGTGGGCCAAGGATGACTATCTGCCCGGCAGCCTGATGCTGGCGATTGTGAGCTTCTTGGTATTTGCCGTGGATGCCGTCAAAGCGTGGCGCGGCACATCGGGGGCGAACGACCGCCTGTTGATACCCGCCGGGGTCGCCTGCCTGCTATGCACCACGGTGTTTGTGGGCCTGATGATCCACCGCGTCCGTTTCGTGCGGCAACTCTTCGCCACGGGCCAGCGCGTGCAGGCAAAAATTCAAAAAATCGAGCCGTGCGAATTCCAGAGTTTCCGCAGACGGCTGCTCAATCCACAAGTCGTCATGCACTGCACCTGGCGGATTGCAGGCGCGAAGCACAAACATCAATTCACCATCGGCAAGAGCGTCGCCGGTGAGCTAGATGAATTCATCTGGCTGCGCGTATCAGCCACCGACCCGGAACAAGCAATAATAGAACAGTTCTACAACTGAAAACTGAAAACCGTACACTACATAAACCTCTGCATATCCTCCGCCGGAGCAGCGGCAAAGCCGCAAGGCTCCATGCTGCAAGTAGCCCGACCCTGGGATAGGCTGCGCATATCGCCAGAGTAACCGAACAATTTGGCTAGCGGCACTTGCGCGTCAATGACCGTGTTGCGTCCGCGATTGCTGGTGAGCTGGATCAGCCCGCGGCGTTTTTGCAGATCGGCCACGAAATCGCCCATGTTTTCCTCGGGCGTGATGATCTCCAGCTTCATGATCGGTTCCAGCAGGACTGGCCCGGCGGCCTTGAGTGCCCGCTCGAAGGCGTCGTGCGCGGCAATGCGAAACGCCAGTTCGTTCGACTCCAACTCGTGGACCTCGCCCCCCAGCACCGTCACCAACACCTTGGTCAGCGGGTGCCCCAGCGTGCCCCCCCCTTCAACCATTTGCGTGAGAATCTCCGTAGCCGACGTGAGATAGGCGGGAGGCAATTGCGCGGCCGCCGTGGGGGCAATCCGCAGCCGCTGGTCTCCCTCGTGCGGCTCCATGCGAATTTTGACGCGAGCCCACAGTTGTTGGCCCGCCAGTTGGCGGTTGCATTCGCCCGTCACTTCCACGGCCTGGGCTACCGACTCTCGATAGCTAACGCGAGGGTTATGCACCTTCACGTTGAGATTGAAGTCGCGCAACAGGCGGTGTTTGATGACCTCCAGGTGGAGCTCGCCCATGCCGCTGATGATGGTCTGGCCTGTCTCTTCGCTCTCTTGCGCGCGAAAGGTGGGGTCTTGCCGCTTGAGCATCTCCAGCGTGTCGGCCAGTTTCTTGCGGTCGGCGGAAGTCTCCGGCTCGATCGCCATGGAAATGACCGTATCGGGGAAGACAATCGTCTCCAGCAGAATGGGGTGCTGCGCGTCGCACAAGGTGTCGCCCGTCACGCTGGCCCGCAACCCGATCACGCCGGCGATATCGCCCGCGTTGACGACGTCGACCTGTTCCTCTCGGCGATCGGCCTGAATCCGCCAGAGTTGGGCCACGTTCTCCTTCTTGTCCTTGCCGGGGTTGAAGGCCCGGCTGTTGGCCTTGAGCTTGCCGGAGTAGACGCGGACGAAGTGGAGTTCGCCGTGCCGCCCAGCCTGGATCTTAAAGACCAGCCCGCAAAACGGCTCATCGACGGTGGGGCTGCGCTTTTCGGGCACGTCGGGCTTCTTGGGGTTGACGCCCTCCACTGCCGGAACGTCAGCCGGTGCCGGCAGATAGGCGGCCACGCCATCCAGCAGCGGCTGCACTCCCACGTAGTCCAAGGCCGACCCGCAATAGACAGGCACGATCATGCGATGCACGGTCGCCTGCCGCAACACCTTGCGGACCAGTTCCTCCGGCACGGCCTCGCCCGCCAGGTAGAGTTCGCCGATTTCGTTGCTGTACTCGAAAAGCTGCTCCAGCATTTCGTCGCGCCAAATTTTGGCTTCGTCCAACAGATCGGCCGGAATCTCCTCCTGGACGAGTTCCGCCCCCTGCTTATCCTTGGGAAACAGCAGCAGCTTCATGGCCACCAAGTCGACAATGCCGCGAAAGCAGTTGCTGACGTGCGGCGGCCCCGCACCCACGGGAATTTGCACGGCGACCGGCACCAACGATTCCAGCCGGACGCGAATCTCCTTGAGCGTGCCAAAAAAGTCGGCCCCCTCGCGGTCCATTTTGTTGATGAAGGCGATCCGCGGCACGCCGTACTTGTCGGCCTGTCGCCAGACGGTCTCGCTTTGGGCCTCGACCCCCTCGCGGGCACTAAACACCACCACGCCGCCATCCAGCACGCGCAGGCTGCGCTCGACCTCGGCGGTAAAATCGACGTGGCCGGGCGTATCGATCAGGTTGATGTTGGTGCCGCGCCAATCGAAGGTCACGGCGGCCGAATAGATGGTGATGCCCCGTTCGCGCTCCTCGGGATCGAAGTCGGTGGTGGTCGTCCCCTTATCAACATCGCCCATGCGATGGATGGCCCCGGAGTAATACAGCATCCGCTCGGTAAGAGTGGTCTTGCCGGCGTCAATATGGGCGATGATGCCGATATTGCGAAGATTTTGCAGGTTGCGAGCCATGACCGACGACCAATTCAGAAGGGCCATGCCGCCAGCGAGGGATGCAAGGCTGTCAGGAAGTTTAATTGTGGATTGCGCACGACGTGTAATGCGCATGACAACGCCGCGTGCGGTGGCCAGTGGGGCCGGTCCGGGCGCGGCGTGACGAGTGCCTACGGTTTACCAGGCAAAGTGGGCGAACGCCTTGTTGGCGTCAGCCATGCGGTGGACGTTTTCTCGCCGGGTAACGGCCGCGCCTTCGCGCTTGTACGCCGAAATCAGTTCCTCGGCCAGCTTTTCGTGCATCGGCCGGCCCTTCTTCTCGCGGACGGCGATCAGCAGCCAACGGATAGCCAGCGACTGCTGCCGGTTCATGCTGACTTGCATCGGCACTTGGTAGGCGGCACCGCCAACGCGGCGAGAACGAACCTCGACCTCGGGCTTGATATTTTGAATCGCCTGCGTGAAGACGGCAATCGGCTCCACATCCGGCATTTTCTCTTTGATGATGTCGAGCGCGCCGTAGAACACGCCTTGGGCGGTGCTTTTCTTACCGCTCCACATCAGGCAGTTGACGAACTTGCTAGCCAAGACCGAGCCGTAAACGGGGTCTGGGCGGAGTTGCTTGGCACTGGCGGTGATACGAGCCATAACTTGTCGTGATTTCCCAGGCGGATGCTGGCTATTGTGTTAGTGGACTGACATGTCAACGAACGGCGGACTACGTAGGCTTCTTGGCACCGTACAGGCTGCGCGACTGCTTGCGGCCTTCGACACCAAGGGTATCCAACGCACCGCGGACAATGTGATAACGCACGCCGGGCAAATCGCGGACGCGGCCACCGCGAACAAGCACGATGGAGTGTTCTTGCAGGCTGTGCCCTTCACCCGGGATGTACACCGTGACTTCCTTGCCATTCGACAGCCTGACACGGGCAATCTTACGCAACGCGGAGTTGGGCTTCTTGGGGGTCATGGTCTTGACCTGCAAGCAGACACCCCGTTTTTGCGGGCACTTATCTAGCACCGGCGATTTGCTGAATTTGCGCGGCGGCCGGCGAGACTTGCGTACCAATTGATTGATAGTCGGCATGTCGATCTTTCAAGCGATATTCGCTGTAACTACTATTTTCTATTCAACTTACGTTGCCGGATTTCGGCCCGCTGGGCCTTCCGGCGGCAATTTCAAGAATCAATTAAGCTAATGGATTGGCCGGCTTTGTCAAGGCAGGGCCGCACCGTCCGATCAATTTCACCCAATTCATATCCAACCAGGCTAACCACCGAAAAGCTGATAGCTGACAGATTCTCTGCTGACAGCTATTCCGCTTCCTTCGTCTTCCCCAACAACGCATCCAGGCTGGCCTTACCCGACGGGGCCGCAGGAGCCGTCTTGGCACCGGAATGGTCGCCATCGACCGTGTCCAGCAGCGGGAAGCTGCGGGCCAGCACGCGGTCTTTCTCCGCGGCCAAGGCTTCCAAAGCTTGAGGACGAATGCGGACCTCGCTCTCCTGGTAAGTCTTGAAGCCGGTACCGGCCGGAATCAGGTGGCCCAAGATCACGTTCTCTTTCAAGCCCACCAGGTTATCGACCTTGCCGGCCAGGGCCGCCTCGGTCAGTACCTTGGTCGTCTCTTGGAAGCTGGCGGCCGAGATAAAGCTAGCGCTTTGCACCGATGCCTTGGTGATGCCCAGCAACTGCGTGCTGGCGGTGGCTGATTTGGGACGAACTCCCTTGGCCACCTCTCCACCCAAGGCCGAAATTTGCGCGTTAGCCTGTTCCAAGGCATCCTTGGGAACGATAGCCCCCACGGCAAATTCGCTGTCTCCTTTTTCCGAAATCCGCAAGCAACCGCTCAAACGCTGGTTGTGGCCGCGGAACTCGAACTTGTCCATCACGCTGCCTGGCAGCAGGCCGGTATCGCCCACCGACTCGATGCGGACCTTGCGGAGCATCTGGGCCACGATAATTTCGATATGCTTGTCGTCGATCTCCACCCGTTGGCTGCGATAGACGTTTTGAATCTCGCGCACCAGGTAATGCTGTACGGCTTCCTCGCCCGACACCCGCAAGATGTCGTGCGGCACCAAGGGGCCATCCACCAGGGCCTCGCCGGCACGCACAAAGTCGCCGGAGTGGACCCGCAAGTGCTTGCCGTGCGATACCAGGTGCTCACGTTCGATGCCGCTTTCGCTGCGGACGATAATCGTCCGCTTGCCGCGGCGCTTCTCGCCCATGATCTCGACCGTGCCGTCGATCTCGGCGATAACCGCCGGGTCGCGCGGTTTGCGGGCCTCGAAAATTTCCGTCACCCGCGGCAGACCGCCGGTGATGTCTTGCGTACCGGTCACTTCGCGAGGGGTCTTGGCCAACAGCTTGCCGGCCGTGATAAACTCGGCCTCGGCCACTTCAATATGGGCCTTTTCCGGCAGATAGTAGACGTCCAGAATCTTGCCCGTGGCGTCTTCCAAAATAAGCTGCGGGTGGTATTCCCCCTTGTGCTCCATAATCATCCGCCGCGAGTGGCCGCTGGGGTCCTTCTCGATGCGCATCGTTTCGCCCTCGACGATGTCCTCGTAGCGGACCTTGCCGCCGACCTCGGCCAAAATGGGGATACTATGCGGATCCCACTGGCAAAGGACGGCCCCGGCGGCGACCTCTTCGTTTTCCTCGACCATTAGGTTGGCACCGGCGGGGATTTCGTATTTCTCCAGCTCGCGTCCCTTGGGGTCCAACAGAGAAATCTCACCGTTGCGGGTTAGCACCACTAATTGGCCTTCGTCGTTGCGGACGACCTTCAGCCGGGTGAACTTGGCCACACCGCCGCGCTTGGTCTTGATCTGGCTTTCCTCGACATCGCGAACAACCGTACCGCCGATATGGAAGGTACGCATCGTCAACTGGGTGCCCGGCTCGCCAATGCTTTGGGCACCGATAATGCCGACCGCCATTCCTTCCTCGACCATCGAACCGGTCGAGAGATCCATGCCGTAGCAACTGCGGCAAATGCCCAAGGTGGAATCGCACGTCATGGGGCTGCGGACCTGGATGCGTTCCAGGCCCAGTTCCTCAATGCGGCGGGCGATGTCGATCGTGATCATCTCGTTTTCGTGCGCGATGACCTCGTCCGTTATCGGGTTGACGATGTTTGTCCGGCTGATGCGGCCGCGGATTGAGTCGGCCAGGCGAACCTCGACCTTTTCACCGCGGTAAATCACCCCCTTGGTGATACCTTGCGTCGTACCGCAGTCGTGCGACGTAATGACCACGTTTTGCGCCACGTCGGCCAGCTTGCGGGTGAGATAGCCCGAATCGGCCGTCTTGAGGGCCGTATCGGCCAAGCCCTTGCGGGCACCGTGCGTGGAGCTGAAATACTCCAACACGGTCAAGCCCTCGCGGAAGTTGGCCTTGATCGGCGTCTCGATAATCTTACCCGACGGCTTGGCCATCAGGCCGCGCATGCCGGCCAACTGCCGAATCTGCTCGACACCGCCGCGGGCACCAGAGTGGGCCATCAGGTAGATGGGGTTCACGTAGCCCGGCCTGCGGAAGTCATGCTCCAACTCTTGCATCATCTCGGTGGTGATCTTCTCGCGAGCGTGCGTCCAGGCATCCAGCACCTGATTGTAGCGCTCTTGCTCGGTGATTACGCCGCGCTGATACAACTTTTGGAACTTGATGACTGTCTTTTCCGCATCGCCGATGATGCGGGTCTTGGTCTGCGGGGTAATCAGGTCGTCCGTGGCGAACGACAGCCCGCTGCGGGTACTCTCGCGGAAGCCGATGCGGTTGAGCGTATCCAACAGGTCAATCGTGGCGCGGCGGCCCTTCATCTGGTAGCAGTCGGAAATGACCATCGCCAGATCCTTGCTGCGCATGGCGTTGTTGTAGAAGTACATGCCGTCGGCCAGCGGGTAGTTGAACATCACCCGGCCCACGGTCGTTTCCACCAGCGCCCCCAGGGCGTTTTCGGCATCGTTGTCGGACTTCAACCGCCGCGTCTTGGGCAGCCGCACCTTGATGCGGGAGTGCGTCCCCACAACACCCAGCGAGTAAGCCAGCACCACTTCGTCCAGCGAGCTGAAAACCATCCCCTCGCCCTTGCCGCCGGGCGGCTGCGAGGCGGTCATGTAGTAGCAGCCCATCACCACGTCTTGCGACGGGCTGATAATTGGCGCGCCGTTGGCCGGGCTGAAAATGTTGTGCACCGACATCATCAGCGTGTGGGCCTCTACCTGGGCCTCAATCGACAGCGGCAAGTGGACCGCCATCTGGTCGCCGTCGAAGTCGGCATTGAAGCCCTTGCAAACCAGCGGATGCAGCTTGATGGCGTTCCCTTCCACCAGCACCGGCTCGAACGCCTGAATGCCCATGCGGTGCAAGGTCGGAGCGCGATTCAGCAGCACCGGGTGGTTGTTAATCACCTCTTCCAGGATATCCCACACCTCTTCATCCTTGCGCTCCAGCATCTTCTTGGCGCTTTTGATGGTGTCGGCGTGGCCCAATTCCTTCAGCCGGCGAATAATAAACGGCTGAAACAGTTCCAGAGCGATCTTTTTGGGGAGGCCGCACTGGTGCAGACGCAAGGCCGGGCCGACCACAATCACGCTACGGGCCGAGTAATCGACGCGCTTGCCCAACAAGTTCTCGCGGAAGCGGCCCTGTTTGCCCTTGATCATGTCGGTCAGCGACTTCAGCGGGCGGTTGCTGGAACCCAGCACCGGCCGCTTGCAGCGGTTGTTGTCGAACAGCGCATCGACCGACTGTTGCAGCATCCGCTTCTCGTTGCGGATGATGACTTCCGGCGCATTCAGGTCGACCAGCTTCTTCAGCCGGTTGTTGCGGTTGATAATGCGGCGGTAGAGGTCGTTGAGGTCGCTGGTGGCGAAGTTGCCCGAGTCCAACAGCACCAAGGGGCGCAAGTCGGGCGGAATTACCGGAATCACGTCCAGCACCATCCACTCGGGCTTGTTGTCGCTATCGCGGATGCTCTCGACGATCTTCAGCCGGTTGATCAGATCCTTTTGCTTTTGCTTGGAGCCGGTCGTGGCCAGTTCCTCGCGCAGTTCGACCGACAAAGCCACCAGGTCCAACTGCATCAGCAGCTTGCGGACCGCTTCGGCCCCCATTTCGGCCTCGAAAGCCCCCTCGCCGTATTGCTCGCGGGCCTGGCGGTACTCTTCTTCCGTTAGCAACTGGCGGGCCTTGAGTGGCGTATCCTTGGGATCGACCACCACGTAGTCCTGGAAGTAAATCACCTTCTCCATGCTGGAGGTTTTCATGTCCAGCAGGTTGCCCAGGCGGCTGGGCATGGCCTTGAAGAACCAGATGTGGACCACCGGCGCGGCCAGCTCGATATGCCCCATCCGCTTGCGGCGGACGCGGCTATGCGTGACCTTCACGCCGCAACGGTCGCAGATCATCCCCTTGTACTTCATGCCGCGGTACTTGCCGCAGGCGCATTCCCAGTCCTTTTCAGGTCCAAAAATCCGCTCGCAAAACAGGCCGTCTTTTTCCGGGCGGTACGTGCGGTAGTTAATCGTCTCGGGCTTCTTAACCTCGCCGAACGACCAGCTACGAATATCGTGCGGCCGGGCCAGGCTGATCTTGACCGAGGCGTAATCGTTAATGCGGTCGTAAGAGGCTTCGCCGATGCTCACGGTTAAACTCCCAGGGGTGGAGTGATGCAAATTTGTTGGGCTAAGCTGGGTCTGGCCGGGCAATGCTCGGCACAATTCCAACCGCCAATGTCTCTTGGACCCAGTGCTACACGCGGCGCTTCTCAAGCTGCATGTTCAACGCCAGTCCGCGAATTTCGTTGGTCAGCACGTCGAAGCTGGCGGGCGTGCCGGCTTCCAGCGTGTTCTCTCCCTTGACCATCGACTCGTAAATCTTGGTACGGCCTTCCACGTCATCGCTCTTGACGGTCAACAGCTCTTGCAGAATGTAAGCGGCACCGTAAGCCTCCAGCGCCCAGACTTCCATTTCTCCGAAACGCTGGCCGCCAAAGCGGGCCTTGCCGCCCAAAGGCTGCTGCGTAATCAGCGAGTAAGGCCCCGTCGAGCGGGCGTGGACCTTGTCGTCCACCAAATGGTGCAGCTTCATCATGTAGATGTAGCCCACCGTGGTCTCTTGCTCCATCTTGTCGCCCGTGCGGCCGTCATACAGTTGCGCCTTGCCATGCGCGGGCAGACCCGCCTCGGCCAGGCACTCGCTGATGATCTGCTCGGTGGCACCGTCGAACACGGGGGTAATCGCCTGGAAACCAAGCTTGGCACCGGCCCAGCCCAAGTGCGTCTCCAAAATCTGGCCCACGTTCATGCGGCTGGGCACGCCCAGCGGGTTGAGCATGATTTGCAATGGAGTGCCGTCGGCCAAAAAGGGCATGTCCTCGCGCGGCAAAATCTTGGCGATGACTCCCTTGTTGCCGTGCCGGCCAGCCATCTTGTCGCCGACGGAAATTACCCGCTTGGCCGAGATGTAGACCTTGATCATCTGCAACACGCCGCTGCGCAATTCGTCGCCGCGCTTCATGCTGTTGAGCTTGCGGTCCCGCGCGTCGATGGCGGCCTCAACCGCTGGCCACATCTGCTTATGCAGCTTTTCCACGTCGGCCTTGCGCTGCGGACTGCGGAGCCTTTCACTGACGGCGTCGATGTTGAAGAGCACCGCTTGCTCGGCCACGAAACGAGGGTCCTGGTCGCCGGCGTAGGCGTTGCCTTCGTCGTCGGTCAGCGGCTTGTTGTCCAACACCTTGGCCATCTCGCCCACCATGGCACCAAAGGCCTCGGCTATTGCCGTATTGCCTTCGGTCTCGGCCTCTTTCAGCGTTTTCTCGAAGGCCTTGCGTTCGTCGTCCGACAGGCTCATGCGGCGCGAGAACCGCTGCGTGTCGATGACGATCCCTTCCACGCCGGAGGGAACCTCTAGCGAGTCGTTCTTGACGTCTTCACCGGCCCGCCCAAAGATGGCGTGCAGCAGTTTTTCCTCGGGCGTCAACTCGGTCTTGGACTTGGGCGAAACCTTGCCCACTAAGATATCGCCAGGCCGCACGTAGGTGCCAACCTGCACCACGCCCGTCTCATCGAGGAATCGCAGGGCTTTCTCGCTGACATTGGGAATATCCTTGGTGAACTCCTCGCGGCCCAGCTTGGTCTCGCGAATTTCGATATCGAATTCCTCGATATGGATCGAGGTGTAGGTATCGTCCTTCACCAGGTCTTCGCTGATGATGATGGCGTCTTCAAAGTTGAAGCCGTCCCAAGCCATGAACCCGACCAGCACGTTGCGCCCCAGGGCCAACTCGCCCAGGAAGGTGGCGGCGCCGTCGGCGATGACATCACCCTTTTCCACCTTTTGGCCCATCTTGACGATCGGCCGCTGGTTTTGGCAGGTGCGCTCATTCAGGCCGGTGTATTTGGCCAGAGGATAAACCTGGTCGCCAATCTCGATCCGCCGGGCATCGACATAGCTAACCGTTCCCTTTTTCTTGGCGCGGATCAACATGCCAGAGTTGGTCGCCACGTCCCGTTCCATGCCCGTCCCCACCAAGGGCGGCTCGGCCACCAGCAGCGGCACGGCCTGCCGCTGCATGTTAGAACCCATCAACGCGCGGTTGGCGTCGTCATGTTCCAAGAACGGAATCAACGCGGCCGAAACACCCACCATTTGGCTCGGAGCCACGTCGATGTACTCGACCTTATCGACCGGCACCATTTCAAAGTCCGCTCGGTAGCGGGCGATCAGCGTGTCCCCTTGCAGGCGGCCCTTTTCCACCAGCGCGTCGGCGGGTGCCAGGTAAGCTTCACTCTCCTGATCGGCCCGCAGCCAGACGACTTCGTCGGTCAGTTTGCCCTTGTTCACCTTGCGGTACGGCGTGACCAAAAAGCCGTATTCATCAACGCCGGCATAAATGCCCAAGCTGGAAATCAGGCCGATGTTCGTACCTTCGGGCGTTTCAATCGGGCAGATCCGGCCATAGTGCGAAATATGCACGTCGCGGACTTCAAACCCGGCCCGCTTGCGGTTCAAACCGCCAGGGCCCAAGGCCGACAACCGCCGCTCGTGCGTCAACATGCTCAGCGGGTTGGTCTGGTCAACCACCTGCGACAATTCGCCGCGGCCAAAGAAATACTCAATGGCGGCCGAAATGCTCTTGGGGTTGATCAGGCTGCGAGGAGTCATGTCCTCGACATCCTTCAGGCTCATCCGCTCTTGAACCGTACGGCGCAGTTTGAGAAAGCCCTTGCGCAATTCATCGGCGGCCAATTCGTCGATCGTCCGCAGCCGGCGGTTGCCCAAGTGGTCAATATCGTCGATCTGCGCGCCGTCGGTACCGCTCCGAAGCGCCAACAAATACTTGATGGCGTTGATTAGGTCTTGCGGCCGCAGCGTCATTTCCGACTCAGGGATGTTCAGCTTCAACTTGCGGTTGATGCGGAAGCGGCCCACTCGGCCCAGACGGTAGCGGTTGGTATCGTAGAATTTTTCGTGAAACAGCAAGCGGGCTTTTTCCAACTGCGGCGGGTTGCCCGGCCGCAAACGCTGGTAAATCTTGAGCAGAGATTCCTCGTGGCTGCTGGTGTTGTCCTCGGCCAAGCTGTTGAAGATCAGCGGATCCTTGACATCCGGAATGATCTCCACCGACGTCAAGCCCGACGTGCAGATTAACTCAGCCGCGTCCTTGGTGATGCGGTGGCCCGCCTCCACCAAAATCTCGCCGGCCCGTTCGCTGCTGACGGGATAGACCACATCGGTCGCCGCGATCTTCCCTTCGATTTTCTGCACGCTGCGGCCATCCACGATCTTTTCCGACAAGGTGTCGTAAAAAGCACGGATCAGATCGACATCTTGCGTGTACTTGGGGTCCATCGCCCGCAACAGCGTCATGGCGGAGAACTTTCCGCTTTGATCGATGCGGACGCTCAGGCTTTCCTTCTTGGTGACGTTCAGCTCAATCCAACTGCCGCGCTCTGGGATAATGCGGCAACTGTGCAGTTTGGCCTCCGTCTCTTCGTCGCTGACAAAGTCCACGCCGGGGCTGCGGTGCAACTGGCTGACGACCACCCGCTCGGCACCGTTGATGATGAACTCGCCGCCCCCCAGCATAATGGGCATGTCGCCCAGGTAGACTTCCTCTTCGATCGGCTGTTCCTTGGTCAACCTCAACCAGACCTTAAAGGGCCGGCCATAGGTCAACCGCAATTGCCGGCATTCCTCCGGCTCGTACCGGGGTTTGCCCAGTTCGTAGCGGATGTATTCCACCTTGAGCGTTTTATCGTAGCTCTCAATGGGGAATATCTCGCGCAGCACGCTCTCGATGCCCTGGTCCTTGCGCTTGGACTGCGGCGTGTCGAGCTGCAGGAACGCATCGTAACTGCGGGTTTGGATTTCGGTCAGGTCGGGCAAGGCATGCGCATCTCGAATGCTGCCAAAGCGACGGACATCTTTAGGACGCAGACGACGTTCCGCGGAGGTTGCCATAAGCGATCACTCTCCTGCCAAGGATGGAACCAGACAGCGTAGGACTATAGGGCGCGCAGCGGGAACAAACGCGCACCTATCCAGACGCGAACGAAGGAAGACGACGGACGGCCAAACTACTTGACAACCACCGTGGCACCGGCCTCTTCCAACTCTTTCTTGAGCTTGGCGGCATCTTCCTTGGAGATGCCTTCCTTGATCTTGCCGGGGACCGCCTCGACCAGGTCCTTGGCTTCCTTCAGGCCCAGGCCAGTCGCGGCACGCACCACCTTGATAACGCCGATCTTGTTGGCGCCAAAGCTTTCCATCACTACGGTAAACTCGGTCTGTTCGACCTTCTCGGCAGCGGCACCGCCGCCGTCGCCGCCCGCTGGGGCCATCATTACGGCACCGCCAGCAGCCGGCTTGATGCCGTGGACTTCTTCCAAGTAGTCGCTCAACTCCTTGGCCTCTTTCAGGGTCAAGGCCACAATCTTTTCGCCCAAGTCCTTGGCTTTGTCGGAAAACGAACGGGTAGCTTCAGCAGTCGCCATGGTCAAACAGTTCCTTTCACAGGCTCATCCAGCGCCGCGGCGAACACGACTCGACCGCGGAAGACTAGGAGAGAGGGTCTCGTGGGTGGTGGTTATGTTGGTTCAGTTTCGGACACTTGCGGCTAGCCATCCGTTCGCGACGCATGGTTGGCCGTAAAACATTTCAGTTGGATTGCTACGCTGGGGCGGCCGCGGCCTCCGCCGCGGGAGCATCGGGCGAGGCATCGCCGCCTCCCTCTTCTCCCTCGCCACGTTGCTTGATCTGGCTGGCCAGGGCACCCCCGCCGCTGATCAACTGGCTCGACAGGCTGGTCGCCGGCGACATGATCTGCCCCAGCAAAATGCTCAATTGCTCATCGCGAGTGGGCCATTTGCTAACCCGCTCGACCTCGTCTGGGGCCAGCTTGACGCCGTCCAAAACGCCGCCGCGCCCTTCCAACTTGGCAAATTGCTTGTCCTTGCTCAGCCGGACAAACTCCTTGGCCAAAGTGACAATATCTTGTCCGCCCCACATGACGGCCGTTTGGCCTTCCAGCCCTTCAAACCCGGCGGCCAGGGGTGTTCCCTCGCAGGCGCGCCGGGCCAAGCTGTTCTTGACCAGCAGCAAGTTGATGCTCTTGCCGCGAAGTTGCTTGCGCAACTGAAAATTCTGCTCGGCGTTGAGCGCCGCGATGTTGACCAGCAACGCCTCGTTGACGCCTTCAAAGCGCTTGCGAAGGTCGTCGGAGATCAGTTCTTTGACGTACTTGCTCATGGGATCGGATCGAATGAATACGGGATGGATGGTCCGGCGACGACGGCCGCTTTATGCCTGAATATGCACGCTGGGGCTCATCGTGGCGCTGACCGAAATGCCCTTCACGTAATGCCCCTTCACGCTGGCGGGCTTGAGGTTCAGCACATGGTTGATAAACGCTTGAATGTTTTCGGCCAGCTTGACTGGTTCAAAGCTAATCTTGCCGACCACCGCATGCACGATGCCCGCGGCATCGGTGCGGAACTCGACCTTGCCGGCCTTATACTCTTTGACGGTCTTGGCGATTTCTGGCGTTACCGTGCCGGCACGCGGGGAGGGCATCAGCCCCCGCGGACCCAGCACGCGCCCCAGCGGCCCCACCAGGCCCATCATGTCTGGCGCGGCAATGCAGACATCAAAATCGAGCCAGCCATCCTTGACCTTCTTGGCCAGGTCGTCGGCGCCAACTTCTTGTGCGCCGGCCTGACGGGCCTGTTCGGCCAAATCGCCCCGGGCGAACACCACCACCCGCAGCGACTTGCCAATACCGTGGGGCAAGACCACCGAACCACGAACGATCTGGTCGGCCTGTTTGGGATCGACCCCCAAACGCATGGCGATGTCAACCGATTGGTCGAACTTGGTGGCGCTAAACTGCTTGAGCAATTCCACCGCCTTGTCGAGCGGTTGCGGGTTGGGATTCTTCACCAGCTTGACGCTGGCCTTCATCCGTTTTGATAGCTTGGGCATGGCGGGCAGGGGTTCCGGGCGAGTTCTTGAACGCGTTTGAAAACAGGCTGGTGCGAAGCGGGGCGAGACGCAATGGCGGGGCTAACCCTCCACCACCAATCCCATGCTGCGGGCGGTCCCCTCGATCATCCGCTTGGCGTGTTCCACATCGCGGGCGTTGAGATCGTTGGTCTTGAGCTTGACGATTTCGGCAATTTGGGCGGAAGTCACCTTGCCGACTTTTTCCTTGTTGGGCGTGCCCGACCCCTTGGCGATTTGGGCGGCTTTCTTGAGCAGATCGGCGGCGGGCGGGCTCTTGGTGGTAAAGTCGAAGGTACGGTCGTTGTAAACGTTGACGACTACGGGGATGGGCATGCCCCCCGCCTCTCGAGTACGCTCGTTGAACTGCTGAACGAACTGGCCCAGGTTGATACCGAATTTACCCAGGGAGGTACCGACAGGAGGGGCGGGGGTCGCCTGGCCGCCGGGAACCTGAAACTTGACCGTCCCCACCAATTGCTTCGCCATCGCTACTGCTCACAGTTCTATGCTAAAGACGGTCTGAATGGTTTGTTGATTCCGCTTGCCACCAAGCCTGCCCCGCTACAACTTCTCGACTTCCCAATAATCCAATTCCACCGGCGTGGTGCGGGCGAAGATGCTAATCATCACCGTCACCCGGCCGTTGGCCATATCGACGCTTTCGACCGCACCCTCGAAGTTCTCAAAGGTGCCTCCCACGATCTTCACCCGGTCATCCTTTTCCAGGTTGATCTTGAGCTTGGGCGCTTCACCCTCTTCGGGAACCTCGGTCGTCGTCTTGATCTTGGCGATGTCTTCCGGACTGAGCGCGGTCGGCTTGCCGGCGGCGCCGACAAAGTCACCAATGCCCGGCGTGCCGCGGACCAAATGCCAGGTAAAATCGTTGATCTCCATGTAGACCACGATGTAGCCAGGCCACAGCTTGCGTTTGACCGTGCGCTTCTTGCCGTTCTTGAATTCCGAGACTTTTTCGATCGGCACCAGAATCTCGCCGAAGAAGTCGTCAAGCGCTTCGATCTTGACGCGGCGGGCCAGCGTATCGCGAATGGAGTCCTCGCGGTTGCTTTGCACCTTGAGAATGTACCACTCTTTGACGCCAGTCGCTTGCTGTACTTCCTCTTCCTCAATCTCGTAGTCGGCGGCCTTTTTGCCGATCGACTTCTTCACTTGAGGCTTAGGGGCATCGGCCTCCGCGGCATCATCCTGCTTGGTTTCAGCCGTCTTGGAATCGGCGGCCTCGCCTCCAGCACTTTCCACCGGTGCCTTCTCCCCAGCCGCGGGAGGAACTTCCGGCGCAACGGCAGCCTCATCGCTGGACGTGATGTCCTGCGCGTCGGTTTCGTCGCTCAACGGTTGTTCCATCTCATCACTCACGCGGCACATCCTTTTGGTGCAAGACTCACTTGTTTGCGGCAACCAACCCAAGGCATCAATCGTGGGGCAGCCTAGCGCGCGAACATAACGGCAAACAGCTACTTCTTGGCCTCTCCCACCACACCCAAAAACTTGAACAACGTCGCCCACACCAGATCAAAAGTAAACAACAAAAACGCCAGGATAAATATCGTGACCAGCACGACGATCGACTGGCGGATCAGCTCCGACCTGGTTGGCCACGAAACCTTGGCCATCTCGGCCTCGACGGAGATCAAAAAATCGGCCACTTTGGGAATACAAACCGCCCGAAACGCCAAAAAACCGCCCACCAACAGTATCGCCAAAGGGACGTAGTACTGTAGCGTGGGGTCTCCCTTGAAATGTTCGCTCAACCGCCAAGCACCAATGCCGATGGTGATTGCCAACACCGCAAACGTGACCTGCCGCGCAATGCGGCCCTGGCTGCGCTTGTAAATTTCCAAGCTCAACAGGTCGCGAAGCAGCGGACTCGCCGCCGATTGTTTGTCCTTTTGCATGGCCATGCCCTTTCCCTGGGCTCCTCACATCGGGTGTTATTAAACCGGCATCAATGAACGGGTGTTACTGAACTGGGGAGGCTGCCCACATGGACAGCCTCCCAAGAGACACAAATATGGCAGGGGCGGCGGGAATTGAACTCGCAACCTCTGGTTTTGGAGACCAGCGCTCTGCCAATTGAGCTACGCCCCTCCACACACCCAAAGCGCGGCCGGTAGACCGCACATTGGAGGTGTTGGAAGTACGACCTGCGACTCACAAATCGCCGTTAGGCGATGATCTTGGTTACTACGCCAGAACCGACCGTCTTGCCACCTTCTCGAATGGCAAAACGCACGCCGTCGTCCATGGCAATCGGGCTAATCAGCTCAATGCTCAAGCGGGCATTGTCGCCCGGCATGCACATTTCGGCATCGCCCATCAAGTTAGCCGAACCGGTCACGTCGGTCGTACGGAAGTAAAACTGCGGACGGTACCCGTTGAAGAACGGAGTATGCCGGCCGCCTTCTTCCTTCGACAGCACGTAGACCTCGGCCTCAAACTTGGTGTGCGGCGTAATCGAACCGGGCTTGGCCAATACCTGGCCGCGCTCGATTTCCTCGCGCTTCATACCACGCAGCAAGATACCGACATTGTCACCAGCTTCGCCCTTATCGAGCGTTTTGTTGAACATTTCCACGCCGGTGCAGGTCGTCTTGCGGGGCTTGTCGGTGAAACCGATCAACTCCACTTCCTCGCCAACCTTGATCACGCCGCGCTCGATACGGCCCGTGCAGACCGTGCCGCGGCCTTCGATGGAGAAGACGTCTTCAATCGCCATCAAGAATGGCTTGTCAACCTCGCGGGCGGGTTGTGGGATATACGCGTCAACCGCTTCCAACAGGTCCGAAATGCACTTCGAGGCGGCCGGATCGCCCGGTTTGTCGTAGGCCGGCTTGGCGGCACCGCGGACAATGGGGATTTCCTCGCCGGGAAAGCCGTAGTGCGAGAGCAACTCACGCAACTCCATCTCCACCAATTCCAGCAACTCAGGATCGTCCACCAAGTCGCACTTGTTGAGGAACACCACCAAGGCGGGCACACCGACCTGGCGGGCCAGCAAGATGTGCTCGCGGGTTTGCGGCATGGGGCCGTCCGCGGCCGACACAACCAAAATTGCGCCGTCCATCTGGGCCGCACCGGTGATCATGTTCTTGATAAAGTCGGCGTGGCCGGGGCAGTCAATATGGGCATAGTGACGCTTGTCCGACTCGTACTCGACGTGGCTCACCGCGATCGTCACGGTCTTGGTTTCATCGCGAACCGTACCACCCTTGGCGATATCGGCATACGACTTTGTCTTGGCCAAGCCCTTGGCCGCCTGGACCGCCAAAATGGCCCCAGTAGTGGTTGTCTTGCCATGGTCAATATGACCGATGGTGCCCACGTTGCAGTGCGGCTTTGTCCGTTCAAAATTTTCCTTGGCCATTCTTTACTCCAGAGCGTTTCTAAACCAAGAGATCTGTGTAAGTAAGTTAATTTCCGACCGGCCAGCCAACATTTGGCGGCCCCCACCCTCATCCTTCAGAGCTGCTGATGGGATTTGAACCCGTGACCTCGTCCTTACCAAGGACGCGCTCTACCGACTGAGCTACAGCAGCTTGACTTGACATCCTCGCTGATTCACCTCTGCAAGCGGGTGAAGGGAATCGAACCCTCGTCTTCAGCTTGGAAGGCTGTGGCTCTACCATTGAGCTACACCCGCGAACCCTATCTTTGCGCTTTCCTCATTTCCGCCGAATGCCAGCTCAATTCGCCGCTTTGCTACCGTCATTGTCTTGTTGACGGCAAAACTTACAAGGCATGTCCACCCAAAAAGGCCAACACATTCTTAACAGGCTAGTCGTTCTGAACAGGTTTGACGCAGCGAACCGCGATTCCTCATTGGGGGGTACAGGATTCGAACCTGTGAAGGCAGTGCCATCAGATTTACAGTCTGACCCCTTTGACCACTCGGGAAACCCCCCTTGCCGTTCCTTCAAATCGACGCACGCTTCAGCCAGGGGTAAGCACCGTAAACGCCACAAAAACCAGCCCAGCCAAACAGTCTTGGCAACGCAGGTCTTCACAAAAGGAGCTAGCGGAGGGACTTGAACCCACAACCTGCTGATTACAAATCAGCTGCTCTGCCGGTTGAGCTACGCTAGCCTGCAGAGAAGCCACCACGAAAACCAGTAAATATAGCGAAGCCGTTTCAGCTTGCAAGACGGCCAAGGTGACAAATCGCGGACAGGCAAAGAGTTTGCCTGATGCTAAGACTGTCGCCGGGCGATAAAGTTCGCCCAATTCGCAAGGCCCAGCGGACACAAGGTTGCCCGCCGTAACGCCGCGATACTTGGATCGTCTGGC
Organism: Pirellulales bacterium; assembly: GCA_050247075.1. Classification (GTDB taxonomy): domain Bacteria; phylum Planctomycetota; class Planctomycetia; order Pirellulales; family JBFWUW01; genus JBFWUW01. The sequence goes on from JBFWUW010000002.1 coordinate 47,116, forward strand.
AAATCCGAGGCTTCGCTAGCGACTCCTTCGTGCAAGATCCCCTGGCTAGGGGTTCCCGTATGTCTGCATGGCCATTATTGACACCCCGAAAGGGCCAACATTGACCGACGGAAAAAGGTTACTCAGGCTCGACTTCCATGAATTCCACCTGCTCCTCTTGCATCGCCTTGCGGAGCTTGCTGAGGGCACGCGATTCAATCTGCCGAATTCGCTCTTTGGTCACGCCCATTTCCTCGCCAACTTCCTTCAAAGTTAGCGGTTCGTGGCCGCGCTCCAGGCCGAAACGGCTGATGATAATCTTTTGCTCGCGCTCGTCAAGCTGCTCTAAAATCCGGCCGACGTGCTCTTCACGCAGTTGCTGCGTGTGCTCCAACTCGTGTTGGTCGGTGCGGGTATCCGCGGCCGCCGTGAACATGTCGTCCTGCGTCGTGCGGAAACGGTCCCGCCGCTTGTGCTCGTCCGGAATGGTGCGGGCGTAATTCTTCATGATCGCCCAACTGGCATAAGTGCTGAACTTATTGCCGCGGGCGTAGTCGAACTTTTCGACCGCGCGAATCAACGACATGTTGCCGTCGCTGACCAGCTCGAAGAAATTATCGACCGGGGCGACGTGCCGCTTGGCGATCGAAACCACCAACCGCAAGTTAGCGCGGATGATATGGTTCTTGGTCGCCACGGCCTCGTCGTACAACCGCTCGACCTCGTCCAACACGCTGCTCTTGGCACGCGCCGGATCCATCCCCTCCAGCAACTTGCTGGCCTTGTACTTCAAATAGTTGAACTTGCGAAACAGGTGGCCTTCTTGCTCGCGTGTGAGCAAGGGCACTTCGTACAGGCTGGCCAAGTAGGGGGGCAAGCCGGCCGGCAAACGCGCCTTCCGCGGAGCTTCTTCCACCTCGGGCATGGGGCCCATAATGGCCGCTTCAACACCCGCCTTGGAAAACGTGTCGTTGGGGATGAAATCGAGCGGCAAAGACATAATGCGCAACGCCCGCATTTCGCCAATCACCCGATAAATGCTGGTTTTTGTGCGGCAATAACGCTTGGCCAGCACATCCACGCTGACCTGCCGGTTGTACTGCTGAAAGATCTTCCGCTTGGTCTCCTCCGACAGCGGACCATGCTGGTCCGGAAATACCGCCAGATCGGGATGGTCGTGGTCGAACTGCTTGAGCGTGTAGCGAATCGTCTCCACACTGCGGCTCAACCGCTTGGCCACGCGCTTGGTCACTTCCGCCGGGCAGGCACCAGCGCGGGCCAGCCGCCGCGCCCGCTCGACAATGTCTTCGCGCTCGTCAGAGCTAAGCTGGCTGAAGCGAGCGCCGCGCTTCACACGGTCCTCGTTGCGGCTGACGAACCGATCGACCGAACTCCGCAAGAAACCCAAGCGTTTGCGGCCGTCCATCGTAAAACGCCGCCCCACCAGCCCCTGCTGCCGCCAGCGGGCAATCGTCTTGGTCGAGACCTTGAACTGCTTGCTCAATTCCTCCACCGTCAGAACCTGTTCACCAGCCTGGGCCGCATCCACTTCGGCCGCGTCCGACACGTCTTCCACAAACAGCCGCAGATCGTGCTGGGCTTCGCTGCCCGTCAGCTTCAGGTGCGGGTACGAATCGGGCCGGAAATCGGTGATGCGATAGCAGAGATAGTCGTAGTTGTAGGTCCGAGCCGGGTCCAACTCGGCCAACAACGACTCGGCCCGGTTAACCTGGTCGATTTTCTTATCGCGGGGAGCGAACCGGACCTGCTGATCGCGCAGTTCACGGATGACAGGATTCAGATAGTCGCTATGCATGGCAACCTCTCCTCAATCGGCCGCCGGTGTTCCCGCGAGTCCATTCGCCCGGAGGGCCCAATTTTTGAGCCGTCCCACCCCTTGTTTGCAGCCTGCAAACCGTTGTGGAACAGCAAATTAACAGAAAAAGACGCAACTTTCAAACAACTTACCAATTCGTCACATCTGCTCACTCACTTTGTAGGAGGCGTTTCTAACGCCGATATGCAACTCGTAAACAAACACCTGGACATAAGTACGTATTTCAGAGGCGGGTGGCCGACGAAAAGTTCACGATAATTCGATTTTTGGGTTGTCTGGCAAACTTCTGCTGAATACACGCCCTGCTTCATGTTTTCCCTATCCGTTGCAGGTCAAACGCTTTGCGGTCCCCACCCATCGCGGGCTATTAGTCCCATCAGGGGGGAACGCCTAACGGCGTCTTCGATTCAACTCCTACCACCGTCCAGGACGATGCCATCCTTATATTCGTTGCGAACCCGCCCAAGCTTTCCCGGAATCAACCGATAAGTCGAGGAAATGCATAACATGACCAAGATTCTTTCGCGTTTGGCGGCCTTGGCACTTATCTGCCTGCTAAATCCGTGCCTTGGCACGTCGCGGGCAGACGATTTACTCGATTTAAGCAGTAAGGCCACTGTCGGCCAGATGTTGCGCGTTGTGGCCCGGCTGGAAGTCCAAGGCGGCCTCTCCGTGCAGCAAGGCGAAAAGCTACAAAACCTGAATTTGGGTGTAGCGGGCCAACTTCGCTATGACGAACGACTTCTGGCGATGGAAGGGCTGCAACGCCGGTCGGTGCGGCATTACGAGCAGGCCGCCGCGGCCATCCAGATTGACCGCGCAAAGATCAATCCCGCCTTGCGCGAGGAATGCCAACTTGTCGGCGCCGATTTCGACGGCACTGCCTTAACGCTGTTCGGCCCGCGTACACCGCTGGCCCGGGACGAACTCGATTTGATCGACTTCCCCGGCTCCACCTTGCTGCTCGACGGCCTGCTTCCTACAGAGGGAGTCAAACGGGGCGCATCCTGGCAACATACGGACGCCATCTGGTGCGGCTTGCTGCGGCTAGACGCGGTCGCCGCCAACGATGTCACTAGCCGCCTGGTGGAAGTCGTCAGCGGCAAGACGGCCAAGGTCGAGCTGGCCGGCCACGTGGATGGCGCGGTGGATGGCGTGACGACCGAAATCGACGTCACCGGCAGCTACCTCTACGACCTGGCCTTGCGGCAAATCACCGTCTTTCATCTCAAGATCAAGGAAAAGCGTTCCATCAGCCCCATCGGGCCGGGCCTGGACGTGACGGCCAATCTGCATCTGGAAATCTCGCCCCTGCCCTCCTCGGCGGCCCTGACCGACGAAGCCCTGAAGGACTTGCCCCTGGAACTAGCCACGGCGGGCCGCGACCTGGCGTACCAATCGTCCGATAGCAACTTCCGCTGCTTGCATCCTCGCTCCTGGCATGTGATGGACGAGCGGCCGGAGATGACGGTCCTGCGGATGGTCGATCGGGGCGAACTCGTCGCGCAGTGCAACATCGCCACCCCCCCCACATCCAAGAGCAGCGATCCCCCCTCGCTGGAAAAGTTCCAGCGCGAGGTGCAACAGGCACTAGGCAAAAACTTCGGCCAGTTCGTCCAAGTCGCCTCTTCGACCAGCCCCCGCGGCTACGTCATTCTGCATCTAGTCGCGGTCGGTCAAGTCTCGGAGCTGCCCATCGAATGGCACTATTACCTAGTGGCCGACCGCCACGGCCGGCAAGCCATGCTGGCCTTCACCCTGGAGCAAAAGCTGGCCGAGCGCCTGGCCGAAACCGACCAGGAAATCGTCGGCAGCCTGGAGTTCCTACCCCCCCCCGCCAAAGCCGCCACCCTGCCGACAACCACCAAGTAGGTTACGCCGGCCGGGCGGACCCTGGCGGCGGATAAGACCACTCCCATTCAATCAACCCAACGGGCCTTTTCCGCCACGACTACACCCCTACGAATGGCCCGCCAACTCCACGCCCCGTCCGGCAGACGCGGGCTAATAGCAACTTCCCGTGCGCCGCGAATCGCCTAATGCCCTCCGCGCCGCCACCCGGAGAGCCAGTATCCGCACATGAATGAGCGACGAACGATCGTCGCAAGCCTCCCCGCGCGAGGGCGCCCCTTGGCGGAGCGCTGCGTGACGGTCGGTAATTCACCGTCCCGCGGCGGGGATGTCCCATGGAAACGCTCTTAAAATAAAATACATAAATTATTACTTGAAAAACATTTTTTATTTATTACTATAACCAGCGGCTTCGCGCGCCGACGTGGCTTTTGCACGTCCACAATTCGCGAAGCCCCCAAACCGCCCAGGTGTCGTCGGTTGCCGCGTGCTCGAACAGCATGGCCGTGGCGGCTGGCGCAGCGGGCGAGTCCTTGATGAACGGCTATCGCGGCCGGCTGGATGGCAGTCTTGTAGGAGGCGATTCCATCGCCGATTTCTACGCCATCCGGTATGTGCCGCGGCGCCTGACTAAATTTTTAAAACGCGATCCCCTCGCGAGGCGCTATCGGTACGCGCATCCGGCACCGGCCGCCATGCACCTGTACTACCTCGACTACTACCCCCGTATTGGAACAGGTAACGTGGAACAGGAAACACCCCCCCCCCAAGGGAACTGGAACAGGTAGCACGGGTTCAGCCGGCACAAAACCCGCGTTTTCACGGCAAAACATGGATTTCGCTACCTCGACCAGTCCGTGAATGGTCGAGGTAGCGTGGAACAGGAAGCCATCGGGCGCGACCGCAGCAACATGGCTCCCGCCATGTTTGCTGGAAACTGTTGCGACGGTCCAAGCCCGGCAGCCGCACCCCGCATGGAAAGCCACTCGCGCATCAAGCCAGCAAAGCAGGAGCATTGCGGCTACGCTTGCCCGCGACTCCGTGCGCAAGTACGGTAAGCTGCCGGGGCGATTGTTCTCTGTCCGGCCGAGCTCACACTTATGCGCGCCCCGCTTGCCTTGCTCACTTGCCACTTCCTCGCGGTGTTGCTGATGGGCCATCCTCTCCACGCTATCGAACCAGCCTACCCCGTACGGATCGATCGCCATGTCCGCATCCCCATGCGCGACGGGCTGACCCTTTCCGCCGATCTGATTCGGCCCGACGAGGAAGGGGAGTTTCCCGTCGTCGTGGAATATCACCCCTACCGCAAGGATGATGTCTCGCGCGGCGGGCACGATGTCCATTGGTATCTGGCCGAACGCGGGTTCATCGGCGTGCGGCTGGACGTGCGCGGCACGGGCGGATCGGACGGCATCAATACCGATGAGTATGTGCGGCAAGAGCAAGAAGACGGCTACGACGCGGTCGAATGGCTGGCCGAGCAAGGCTTTTGCAATGGCTGCGTCGGCATGTTTGGCACGTCGTATGGCGGATTCACCTGCCTGCAAGTCGCCATGAACCGGCCGCCCCACTTGAAGGCCATCGTGCCGATGTACGCCACCGACGACCGCTACAGCGACGACTGCCACTACTCGCCCGGCGGCAACATGCGAATGTACTACGACGTCGGCACTTACGGCGGCAACATGGTCGCCATGAACGCCCTGCCGCCGCTGCCCGAGTTGGCCGGGCCCGGCTGGGCCGAGCAATGGAAGCAGCGGCTGGAGAAGAACGAGCCCTACCTGTTGAAGTGGATGCACCACCAGACCGACGGGCCGTACTGGCGCGGAGCCTCGCTACGGCCCGACTACGCCCGGATTGAATGCCCCACCTATCTCATTGCCGGCTGGCGCGACGGATACGTCAACGCCATGTTGCGGACGCACGACAAGCTGGCTTGCCCCAAAAAACTGCTGATTGGCCCCTGGGTCCATAACCGGCCCAACACCTCCACGCCCGGCCCGCGGGTGGACTATATCCACGAAATGGCCGAGTTCTTCGACGCCACCCTGCGCAAAGTGCCACGGGAACTGCCCGGCCCGCCGGTCAAGGTTTACATGCAGCACTACGCGCCGCCGCGGCGAACGATCGAAGAGACGCCCGGTGTCTGGCGAGATTCCCACACCTTGGCCAGTCGTGGCGATACGCAGCGCACCTTTCTGCTGGCCAGCAATGGCCAGCTTGTGCCGCCGGGTGAAAAACGGACGGCACCCGGCTCGATCGAGTTCCGCTACGAACCGACGGTCGGCGTGCAAAACGGCTATTGGTCGGCGGGGGGAATCTCGTTCTATCTGGCCGACGACCAACGGGCCGACGAGGCCCACTCGCTGGTCTTCACCACCGAACCGTTCGACAACGACGTGCCGTTATTGGGTTGGCCCGAGGTCGTGCTGCACGCCTCGTCGTCGGCCCCGGTGGCAACCTTTGTGGCCAAGCTGGCCGACGTGGCCCCCGATGGCCAATCGGCCTTGATCACCGACGGCTCGCTCAACGGAACGCGGCGGAACTCACTCTCCAAACCGGCCGACATGCAGCCGGGCGAGGTGTACGAACTGAACATCCCCATGCAGCCGACGGGCTGGGTCATTCCGGCCGGCCACCGGTTGCGGCTGGCGATTAGCGGCTCGGACTTTCCCAATTTGTGGCCCACGCCGCTAGCCACCACGAACCGCATTTATCACGGCGGCCTGCGGGTCTCTCGCGTCACACTGCCGATCGCCGGCGATACGGAACTGGCCGCGACCGGTTTTGCGCCTCCGCCCGCCCTAATGCGGTTTGGCGCGTCGTATGGCGAACCGGCGGCCCAACAGACGATCGTCGATCAGATCGCCGGCACGGTCACCATCTTCAACCGCCGCGCCGGCCGCACGGTATTGGAGGACAACCTGGGCACGCTATCCAGCGAGAGTAGTTTTCGCTGCGCGGCCTCAACCAGCAACCCGGCGCAGGCCAGCATCGTCGGCACGCATCGCTACAGCATCGAGCGCGAGGACGGCCGCTACGACGTAACGGGCGAGAGTTCCATCCGCGCCACGGCGGACACCTTCCACATCGTGATCGACCTGACCGTAACGCGCAATGGCCGGCCCTTCTTCCAGAAGCAATGGACCGCCAGCGAACCGCGCAACAAACTGTAGACGGCACTCCCTCTCCCAGAGGGAGAGCGAGACCGCTCTCCTCACCGCCGGTCTAGCAATTCGGCGATATGCAAGACCTCCACCGGTTTGTCCTCGCGATGCAGACGGCCGCCGATGTTCATCAGGCAGCCGGCGTCGGTGGAAACCACGGCATCCGCACCCGTCGCCACGATGCAGCGTACCTTGTCCTTGACCATCGCCCCCGACACCTGTGGGTAACGAACCGAGAACGATCCGCCAAAACCGCAGCACTGGTCTTGATGGTGCAGCGGCACCAGCGTGGCCCCGGAGACATGTTGAATGAGCGTTTCCACCTCCCCCGCCAGTCCCAGGCCGCGCAGATGGCAAGCGTAGTGGTAGGCGATTTTGCCTTCGTACCTGGCCCCCACGTCGGTCACGCCTAATTTGTGAACCAGAAATTCCGCCAGTTCGTAAGTGCGGCTGGCCAAATCCAGGGCCCGCGGATGCCACTCGGCATCGCCTTCCAACAAGTGCGGGTACTCATGCTTCACCATGGCGGCGCACGAGCCCGATGGCACCACCACCAGATCGTTGCCGGCAAAGACGCGCAGCGTATGCCGGGCCTGTTCGCGTGCCAGGTCGGCAAAGCCGCTGTTAAAGTGCGGCTGGCCGCAGCAAGTTTGGTCACCAGGAAAGTCAACTTCGTGCCCCAACCGCCGCAGCAACCGCACGGTCGCCTGGCCGGTGGAAGGGCGCAACACATCGCCCAGGCAAGTAATCATCAGCGAGATTTTCATGCCCGGCATTGTAGCCAGCAGCCACCCGCGACTGTAGGAGGCGATTCCATCGCCGATTTGTAGGAGGCGATTCCAACGCCAACACCCCCTCTCCCGGTACTCCGGGAGAGGGAGACTGTAGGATGCGTTTCCAACGCCGAAAGGGGCGGTACCGCGCATGGCTATCGGCGATGGAATCGCCTCCTACAGTTCGCCGAACCGGTTTGCACCCGTGACCGCATCTGGCAGAATAGGCCCCTCAAGCTGGCTTTGTTTCGCACCTGGAGTTATTGCAATGCTCATCGGTTACGTCAGCGACGAACGTTACGTCGCCCTGCCCGACTGCCTGTTGGAGTTCGTCAGCAACGCCGGTTCTTGGGAAGCACGCAGCCGGGCCACCGGCGCGGTGCATGCCGACCTGCCGCCGGGTGAGTATCGGGTGACGTTGTTTAAAGCCGGCTTTGGGGCCAAGAGCGTGCAATTGCGGATCGAGCCGGGCATGCCGCCGTATCACTTTCGGCTGCTGTCGGACTGTTTGCTGGGGTATGTTTGGCCCAAGTGCGTCAAGGCGGGCGAACGGGGAGAGTTTCGCGTCCACTCGGTGGAAGCCTACAAGCTGGAACTATGGCGCTACGGATGGAAGAAGGAACTGGTGAAGGTTTTGGGCTGGTTTGATGAACACGGCCCGCGGGCCACCATGCAGATTACGCCCGACGGCGACTACACGCAGACCGGCGTCGGTTGGAACAAGCAGGGCTACAACATGAAGGTTCACAACCAGTACGTCGAGGCACCGGCGGAGAGCGGCCTGTATTACTTTCACGCCAGCACTCGCGGCGGGGCGAGGTTTGCTTTTCCATGGGTGGTGGCCCCCGAGCGTCCGCGGCAACCGCTGGCGGTGTTGGCCTCCAACATCACCTGGAACGCTTACAACAGCTTCGGCGGACGCAGCAATTACATTCACGCCACGACCTTTCCGCCCACGCCAACGATCAATTCCCGCCAGGATCTGTTTCGCTATACTGATCCCGACCATATCTTCTACGACCGCGAGGATTACGACCCCTTGTCGTTCGACCGGCCCGAACCGTTCAACAACATCGAGCCAGGCGAACAGATCACCGACCTGTTGGAAAGCCGCACGGCCTGCCACCTGGCACCGGCGGAGTGGCGGTTGCTGGGCTGGCTGGAGCGCGAGGGCTTCGCCTTCGACCTGTACGGAGAGACCCAGTTGCACTCTGGCGATTTGAAGCTGGACGATTACCGCGTGCTGCTCATCAGCACCCATCCAGAGTATTGGTCGCGGCAAATGTACCTGGAAGTGAAAGACTGGGTGCAAAAACGGGGCGGCAAGCTCATTTACCTGGGGGGCAACGGCTTGAACTGCGAGGTGGAATTCAACGACAGCCAAACGATGACGGTCCGCAACGGCAACATGCGCGAGATCCTGGCGAAACAGCAAGAGAGCCGCCTGCATCCGCGGTTAGAGAGCGAGGCCAACCTGCTCGGCGTGGTCTTTACCGAGGCGGGGGCCATGACCGGCGCGCCGTTTCGCGTGGTCGATGACAGCCATTGGGCCTTCGCCAATACGGGCTTGAAAAACGGCGACATCTTTGGCGAGCACAGCATTCACATGCGTTGTCCGGGGGGCGCCTCGGGCCACGAGACCGACAAAGTCTCGCCTTCGTCGCCCGCCAACGTCCATAAGGTGGCCAAGGGCCTGAACAAAGACGACGGCGGCGCGGACATGATCGTCTACGACACGCCCAGCGGCGGACAGGTTTTCTCCGCCAGTTCCATCACCTGGCCCTGCTCGGTCGTGGTCGATGCCCACGTCTCGGCGATTACGGCCAACGTGCTCCGCAAGTTCTTGTGAGGCACACGGTCTGTAGGAGGCGATTCCATCGCCGATTAGTAGGAGACGTTTCCAACCATTGCCCCCTCTCCCGGTACTCCGGGAGAGGGTTGGGGAGAGGGCGATGTGGCGAATGACGGTCCATCGAACCGGGCCCTCACCCCGGCCCTCTCCCAGAGGGAGAGGGAGAATGTCGGAGGCGATTCTATCGCCGATTCGCCCAGCCCAACTTCGGCCTATCCCGCCGCAACCTTGACCGCTACATCGCGGGTGCAAAAGCTCCAGCAAGAGATTAAGCCCCCCAACGCGCCGACCAGCGGGCCAAGAATGGCGTGCCCGCCGCGCACGCCGGCCCCGCCGCCGTACTGCATCTGGTGGATGTTGACCCACTCCGCCGCGCTGCCGTCGTCCCACTGCACGTTGTACAGGCCGGCTTCGGCATCGTAGGCGGTAATGGTCGCGGTGTACCAACCGCCGCCGCGCCATTGGGCCACGACTTTGGAACCGACGGAATAAGTTGATTGCATGCTGGACAACCATTCCAGCGCACGCGTTGTGGGCAGTACCGACCGCACGGCCAGCCGATTGCCTACCGAAGTGGCCGGTTCGCTCCAGATCACGCCGATGGCGTAGACCCAGCCGAACACGGCAAATCCGACCCAAAAGACCCGCCGTTGGTCGTTACAAACCAATGCCCCAACCAAGGAGAAACAAAGCAACCCGACATAGATGGCCAAAGCCAAGGCGGCGATTACCTCGGAATTGGCCCGCAACGCCCCCAAGGCCAGGGCGATGGCAAAGACGGCCCCCAAGACGCCCATCATCGTAAATCGAATTCCTCGCATCTCGGCTGTCCCCAAGTGGACGATTCCGCCAATCATCGTGGCAAGATCATAACCAGAGGTGCCAAACAATGCGCCATTTTGGCATGCAAACCCGACAAAATTGCCGATGCCCGCAAACGGCAGAGGAGCCGCCTTCCGACGGCGACGATCCGCGGTCCGGTTCCGGGCGGCCGCGTTGTTGTTTGCGATGGCCGCCCGTAGGTACGTATAATGGCCATGCATTGCTCGCCAACCGTTTACCGCCGGCCATTCGGGCCGTGCCTGCCCGCCTCAAAGCCCTGCCTGCCACCCACCGGTTTATGCCTCTCTACCGACTGTTGACGATATCGTTCCTGTCCTTTACCGCATTGGTTTGCACGGCGGCGCTCCCCGCGCAATCGACCGAAGCGCCGGATGCGCAGGCCACCGCCTTTTTTGAGGAAAAGATTCGGCCTGTGCTGGTCGAGCATTGTTATTCCTGCCATTCCGCCGAAGCGCAAGAGAACAAGAAGCTGCAAGCCAGCCTGTTTCTGGACACAAAAGAAGGCACGCTGAAAGGGGGCGAGAATGGCCCCGCGCTGGTCGCCGGCAACTCGGCCGAAAGCCTGTTGCTCAAGGGACTAAAGTACGATGGACTGGAGATGCCCCCCAGTGGCAAGCTTTCGGATGAGATCATCGCCGACTTTGCCACCTGGATCGAAAGCGGGGCCGTTGACCCGCGGCAGGGAGCGGCGGCGACCGTGGCCAAACGCGTCATCGACATCCAGGAAGGGCGGAACTTTTGGTCCTTCCGCCGGCTAGCGCCCGTTACTCCGCCCGAAGTGAAAAATACGGCCTGGGGACGCACCCCCATCGACCAGTTCATCACGGCCCGGCACGAAGAGCACGGCCTGCAACCCAACGGACCGGCCAGCCGCGAGAAGCTGGTTCGCCGCGTGTACTACGATCTCATCGGGCTGCCCCCTTCGCCCGAGCAAGTCGCGGCGTTTGTGCAGGACGAATCCGCCGATGCTTACGAAAAGCTGATCGACCAGCTCTTGGCCAGCGAGCATTACGGCGAACGTTGGGGCCGGCATTGGCTCGATACGGCCCGCTACGCCGAGAGCGGCGGCTACGAGTTCGACGGCTTTCGGCCGGGTGCGTACCACTACCGCGACTGGGTCATCCGCGGGCTGAACCACGACATGCCATACAACGAGTTCGTCCGTATGCAGATTGCCGGCGACAAGCTGTTGCCGGGCGACTACCAAGGAGGATCGGCGGTCGGGTTTTTGGTCGCCGGACCTTACCCCGGCCAGTTGACGCAAAAGACGGAGGAAAAGATCCGCTACGACCAGATCGACGACATGATCATGACCATCGGCGGTTCAATGATGGGGTTGACGCTGGGCTGCGTCCGCTGCCACGAACACAAGTACGACCCTTTCCCACAGCAAGATTACTACGGTATCGCCGCCGCGCTGGGCCGCACGGTACATGGCGACGTTACCTTCGATCCCGATCCGGCGGCAACACAACGCGCGTTGGCCGCGCACGATGCTCGCCGCCAAGAGTTGGCCGCCGCCGTCACCCAGTTTGCCGCGCAAGAGTTGCCGGGCCGGTTCAGCAAGTGGCAACAAGAAGAACTTCCCAAGCTGGCCAGATTGGCCCATTGGCAGATTCTGGAACCATTGGATGTGCAGAGCGGAACCTGGCTGAACACCGCGCCGGACGGCCTGGTGGTCTATGTCGCCCGCGGCAAGAACGGTGACACCTACACGGTCAACACGCAAACTTATCAGCGGAATATCACGTCGCTGCGGCTAGATGCCTTCACCGACAAGTCGCTGCCCGCCAACGGTCCTGGCTTGAATGGCGATGGCGGCTTTTCCTTGCAGGATTTTAAAGTCACGGCCCGGCCGCTGGATGCGGGCAACACCGCCGAGCCGATCACACTCAAGCTAAAGGGGGCACAAGCGGCCTACGAAGAACCAGAGCAACCGTTGGCCCACGCGGTGGATGATAACCCGGGCACCTTCTGGCGGGCCAACAATGGCAACGGCAAGGACAACGGTGCCATTCTGGAGATCGAGGGAGGGCTTCCGGGTTGGGATGGCGGTACGCGGTTGACGTTTGAGTTGAAGTTTGCCAGCCAAGGCTTGGGGCGGTTTCGGCTGGCCCTCAGCACCACACCAGTTCCCGCCAGTTGGGCTGGCGATATCGCCGGGCAACATCTGGGCGAGATCCAGTCGCTGCTGGCCGCGGGACAAGGCCAACTGGCCGAAGCCCACCGCGAGCCAATGGCACGTTGGTTGAGCCCTTTCGACGCCGAAACAGGCAAGGTCGTGCGGGCGTTGGAGGAACATATTCGCCAGCGGCCGCGGCCCCCGTTGACCGATGTCTACGCGACGGTGGATGGCGGCCGCGATGTCTTTCTGCTGCGCCGCGGAGAAGTAGACAACAAACAGGACAAAGCCGAACCGGGCTTCTTGCAGGTTCTGGCCATTGCAGCCGACCCGCAACAGCGCTGGTTGCCGGCACCGGCGGACGGCCAGACGGCGGTTGATCCGCGTGTCGGCCTGGCCGATTGGATGGTCGATGTAGAGCAGGGCGCGGGGCCGTTGCTGGCTCGGGTGATGGCCAACCGCCTTTGGCAGCATCATTTCGGACGGGGAATTGTGGCCACACCCAACGACTTTGGCGAGCAAGGCGACCGGCCGACCCACCCCGAACTGTTGGAATGGCTAGCCGGAGAACTCGTTCGCGGCGGCTGGAAGCTGAAACCGCTTCACAAGCTGATGATGCTCAGCAGCGCCTACACCCAAAGCAGCGATGTCTTGGCGGCGAACGAGCAGATCGATCCGGCCAACCAGTTCCTGTGGCACCACCAGCCGCGCCGGCTCGAGGCGGAAATCATCCGCGACGCGCTATTGGAGATCGGCGGCTCGCTCGATGTCCAAATGTACGGGCCAAGTACGCTGGATAACTCCGCCCGGCGCAGCATTTATGTCCGCGTCAAGCGCAGTGAAATGAGCCCCTTCCTAACGATGTTCGACGCCCCAGAGCCGTTGCAAAGCATTGGCCAGCGGTCCAGCACCACGGTGCCGACACAGGCCCTGGCCATGATGAACAGCCCCTTTGTGCGGCAACAAGCCGAGAAACTGCTGGGCCGCATTCGCCTGCCCCAAGATCCGCCCGCCCCGCCAGCCACGCTCGTCGATCGGGCTTACCAGATAGCCCTGTCGCGACTGCCGACCGAAGCGGAACGTACCACCATGCTGTCATTCATTGAGGGCCAACAATCCCTGTCGGGCGATGCCAACCCGCAAAGCGCCGAACTGGCCCTGGTCGATTTCTGCCAACTTCTGCTCTGTCTGAACGAGTTCATCTACGTAGATTGAGAACGGGCTCGCGGCTGCGGTTGGCACATATTCGCCTGTACGGCTTATGAGCCGTACTGCCGCAGGAAGAGGTCGGACCCGTCGCCGTCGGCTGGGTTTGTCTTGCCGCGGATCAGCCCGTGCCTGGCCCAACGCTCTTGGGCGGCGTTCATCCGCCGGCGGAACTCACTGTGGCCTTCGCTGTCGAGCCGGAAGAAGTCGAGGTTCTGCTCGATGCTTCCATAAGACATTCCGGCGGCCATTTCCTCGTATTCCCGCCATGTCACGGGCGGCCCGCCTTCTCCCAAGAACTGGCAGGCGATCCGCATGGCCTGGGGGTCTTGGCGTTTCAGCAGTTCGACCGCTTTGAACCAGCCGGCAATCAAGGCCTTGACCTTGTCTGGCTCTTGTTCCAGGAATTCCTCGCGTACCATGAGCGTATCGACGATTGCACCCGGATCGTCCGCGGCCGTTGCCAAACGGTGGGCACCGGGGATTTTCAGCGCCGTGGACAGGAACGGCTCGTAGCAGACGACGGCATCGGCTTCGCCCTTGCAGAATAGCTCCACCGCCGCCGCCACCGATGCGGATTGGACCGTCTCGAACTCGCCCGTCGAGACGTTGAATTTTTCGCACAAGGAGAGCAACAGAAAATGCGGAGCCTCCAGGAAGACGCAGGCCACCTTCTTGCCGCGCAGGTCGGCGATGGATTGAATCTCTTGCCGGGCCACGATGGCATCGGCCGTGCCCGACACGTCGAGCTGCAACACGACCTTGGTCCGCTCTCCATCGGCCCGCGAGAGGGCATGCGAGTCCACCACATAGGGGCCGGCATCCAGTTCGCGCGAGACGATCCGCTGATGAATCTCGTGGGCATGCAGCACCGGCACCAGATGCAGATCGACGTCGGGACACAAACCCATTTCGGCGGCTACCACCAGCGGTGCAAACCCAACCCACGGCTTGATGGCCAGCCGGATGTTGTTGTCTGGCCATACGACAGCCATTATGGCGGCCAACGCCAGCACCCCAGCCAGCATCAGTCCAGGCAGCAGCGGACGACGGCGGCAGCGCCGCCAGCAGCGGGCCCCCAACCCCACGGGCCGCGCCTCGACCGGTTGGCCCTGCAAGAAACGCTCCAGGTCGCGGGCCAGTTCCTCGGCGGTCTCGTAGCGGCGGCTGGGATGTTTCTCCAGGCACTTCTGCACGATGGCTTGCAGGTCCAGCGGCACGGCGGAATTGAACTTGCGAACTGTCTCCGGCTCCTCGACTTCAATCTTCAGCATGGCTTGAGAATCGCGCAGATCGTCGTCGATGCCGTATAGCGGGCGCAGCGTCAGCAATTCCCACAGTGTGGCCCCCAGGCTGTAGATATCGCTACGCCCGTCAACCTGCCCGGCGTCGATAATTTGCTCAGGGCTGGCATAGCGAAGGCTTCCGACAAACTCGCGGGTGCGCGTGACGCGGCCCGCCTCATCCTGGTCCAGCTTGGCGATCCCCAAATCCATGAGGACGGCCCGCCCGCCATCCCGCGCCAGCAAGATGTTGTCGGGCTTGATATCGCGATGGACGATGCCGGCCGCGTGCAAGGCCTGGGCGGCCTGCGCCAAGTCGCGCACAATGGCCGCCATCTGGCGGATATAGGCCGGCGATTGGCAAAAGTCGGCACTCGTTGGCGGCTCGGCTTCGCCCAACTCTTGATGCTGGATGCTGGCGGATTGCGACTCCACGGCCGCTCCGCCAGCCAACGGATGCTCTTGTCCGCGCGTCTGCTGGGATGCCCGTTCCACGGCGTCGCGCCAGGCGGCATCGTCGAGGAGATTGCGATCGACGTGCCGCAGTTGGCTCAAGAGGGGCGTCAGACCGGTGCCGTCGACAAGCTCCATGGCGAAATAGAGCCGGTCTTGGTCCTCGCCCGACGAGTAAATGCGCACCAGATTGGGATGTTCCACCTTGCCGAGCGCGCGGATCTCGGTCAAGAACCGGGCGCGTGCCGAATCGCTCTCCAGCCGCAGGCACTTGAGCGCAACATCGCGAGCCTCCGTGGGCTGCCAGGCGCGGTAAACGACGCCCATGCCCCCCGCCCCGATCCGCGTGCGCAGTTCAAACGGGCCAATCGTGCCGGCATGGCCCGTCGGCGGCTTGATGGCTGGTTTGGCCATGCCACCGCTGGCAGTGGACTCGGTTGCCAGCCAGGATTGCAGCTCCTCGGCCATTTCGCTGGCCGAGCGATAACGGCGAGAGACATCGCAAGCCAGCGCCTTCGCGCAGATGCGGTCCAACTCCACCGGAATCGAACGGTCCGTTTGCCGCACGGCAGGCGGCTCGACATGCTTGACAAGTTCCAGCAGGTCGGGCACCGACTGGGCCAGAAACGGCCGTTGGCCGGCCAACATTTCGTAGAAAACAACCCCCAAGCTGTAAATGTCGGTGCGGCCATCGACGCGGTGCCCATCGCCGCGGGCCTGTTCCGGGCTCATGTAGGCGGGTGTTCCTTGCAGCCCGACGGAGCCTTGGCCGACTTCGTCGTGCTTCAAGGCCAAGCCAAAGTCGGCCAGGTAGGGCTTGCCCGACGGATCGAGCAGAATGTTCGCCGGTTTGACATCGCGGTGCCAGAAGCCGCGCTCGTGCGCGTGTTGCAGCGCGTCGGCCAGGGTGGCGGCCAGCCGGGCCGCTTCGACGTGCGGCAGCGGCCCCTGCCGAAGCCGTTCGGCCAGGTTGGTGCCGGCGACAAACTGCGAAACGATGTAGCAGTTGCCCTCCTCATCGCGGCGGGCCTCATACACCCGCACGATATGCGGATGGTCCAAGCTGGCCAGCGCTTTAGCCTCCTTGAGATAGAGTTCAATTCCCCCTACGGCCCGCAAGACGTTGCGCCGCGGAACCTTGATCGCTATAGGCCGGTTGAGCGTGTTGTCGTGGGCGTGGTAGACAATGCCATATGCCCCTTGGCCCAGGATCCCGACGACCTTGTATCCGCCGATCGACCCTGGCCGCGGCTCATCGCGAGTGAACCCCGTGGGCTGGCGGGCACCAATTTGCTCCACCGACTCGAACGCGGGACCGGGCGTTTCCGTGGCGGCCGCCGCCAGGTTGTGGGCGTCCCCCGATTGCCAAATCGGGGCGCACGCCCGCAGCAAGTTTTCGATCGATGCCAGCCCGCCGCGCTGCTGGTTCAAGTCCTCCAGAATCCGCAAACAAGCCTCGCATTGGGTGACATGCGATTCGATCCGGCTTGCCGATTCCGTCGGAAGCGATTCGTCGATGAATTGCAGGAGATCCGTCAAGCCGGGACAGGTCGCGGTAGGAAGGGTATTCATCGGATCGTTCCATGAATGGCGCTTGGCCCATGATGTTTAAGGTCATAGCAGCGGCTACCACCCGGCCGCCTGTAGGAGGCGATTCCATCGCCGATTTGCCTGTCGGAACCGCCTCTGACATCCGCACCAAGCCAAGCGCACGGTTGCCGCGGATGTTACGGACGAAAATTCAGATAGGCCAATACGTGGCCAAGATGAACCAGTCGGCCCGGCTGCTGGCAGGCACACGGCGGTTCGCCCCTGGGTCGCACGGGGATCAAATTCGAGATATCCTAGAGGGATGAGACATGGAAATGGTCGGCACAAGAACGCGCCGCCGGCCCTGTTAAATCGATTCGCCGCGGTCAATTCGTACCTTGGGGAAGCCCGACATGCTGGAACTACCTTCACGACGACGGTTTTTGAAAGACGCCGGGCTGGGCTTTGGCTCGTTGGCGCTGGCTTCGATGCTGCACCAGGAATCGGGGGCGAACCCGCTAGCACTGAAGACGCCGGACTTTCCCGCCAAGGTGAAATCCGTCATCTGGCTGTTTATGACCGGTGCCCCCTCCCAGGTAGATACCTGGGACTACAAGCCCGAACTGCAACAGCGGGATGGCCAAGAACTGGCCGGGGCCGACATCAAGACCGGCTTTTTCACGACTAGCGGCAAGTGTCTTAAGTCGCCCTTTGAATGGAAACAGCATGGCGAATCGGGGAGTTGGGTCTCGGACCTGTTCCCCCACTTGTCGAAGCATGTCGACAAGATGGCGTTCATCCATTCGATGCACTTGCAGGCCAACAACCACGCGCCGGCCTCCATGGAATTGATGTGCGGTGCCAACCGGCCCGGACTGCCCAGCATGGGTGCCTGGATGACCTATGGCCTGGGGGCCATGAACCAGGACTTGCCCGCCTTTGTCGTGCTGCATGACCGCAAACCGCGCGGGGACGACCAGATTTGGTCGGCCGGTTTTCTTCCCAAAACGTACCAGGCCCTGACGCTCGACGCGCGCCGCCAGGAAGCCATCGACAACCTGGCCCGCGACGCCCGCCGGTCCGACGCACAGCAACGGGCCCAACTAGAACTTCTGCGGCAGCTCAACCAGGCCCATGCCGATTCCCGCCCGACGCAAACCGACCTGTCCGCCCGCATCAATGCGTATGAACTCGCCTTCCGCATGCAAATGGCCGCGCCCGAGGCCTTGGATATCGCCAGCGAGTCCCAGGCGACGCACAAGCTGTACGGCATGGAAAACCCCGAGTGCGCCACGTTCTCGCGGCAATGCCTGATTGCGCGGCGGCTGGTGGAGCGGGGCGTGCGGTTTGTGCAGATCTTTGCTGGCAAGGGCGTAGGCGGGGACGGCAGCGTGGATGATGTTCCCTGGGACTGCCATTCCGATCTGCAAATCAATCATCGCTCGTGCGGCCTGCATACCGACCAGCCGGCGGCGGCCCTATTGAGCGACTTGCAATCGCGCGGGCTTTTGGAATCGACCTTGGTGATTTGGGGCGGCGAGTTCGGCCGCACGTCCGACTCGCAAGGGGCCAAGGGACGCGACCACAATCCCAACGGATTCACCATTTGGATGGCTGGGGCGGGCGTGAAAGGGGGCTACCACCACGGCAAGACCGACGACTTCGGTTACAAGGCGGTGGAAAACAAGGTTCACGTCAATGATTTGCACGCCACGCTGCTGCACCTGATGGGCCTGGAACACACCAAGCTGACCTACCGCTTCAACGGCCGCGATTTCCGCCTGACGGACGTGGCCGGCAATGTCATTCACGATCTGCTGGTGTGAACTGGGGATTTTTTTTCGCCCGGGATGGCGGGGCGGGAATTACTGGCGGCATGTTACAATGTTGCCCATGGCCAGCCGGGAACGAATCGCCCAGCCTCAGCAAAGGCCGGGCGAGAAATGCTGTCGCCGATTCTTGCGTTCCGTCGATCAAAGGGTGCCGCGTGTTACACCGCCGAGATGCCATGCTGCGATTGGGTACGGCTGCCTGCGGCGCGCTGACCCTGCCACGATTGCTGCAAGCAGAGCGGGCCGGGCCGGCTAAATCGCGATCCTGCATTTTTCTGTTCATGTGGGGCGGGCAGCCGCAGCAAGACATGTGGGACATGAAGCCCGACGCCGCCAGTGGCATTCGCAGCCATTTTGAACCCATTCAGACATCGGTGCCGGGCATTTGCCTGAGCGACCAGATGCCGCGGATTGCGCCGCTGGCCGACAAACTGGCGATTGTGCGCTCGTTGAACCATGCCACGACCGACCACGGAGTATCAACATTCCACGCGTTGACCGGTCGGGCGATGTCTCCCCCGCGAGTCTTCCCTTCCAATGGTCGCCGCCGGGGAGATTTTCCGGGAGTCGGCTCGATCTTTTCGTACCTGGGGCAAACAGGCCCCGGCCAGGCCTCCGTTCCCAACTTTACGATTCCCCGCACGGTGGCGCACGACGGCATACGTTACGCCGGCACGCACGCCGGCTTCTTGGGAGCCCGCCACGACCCGGTGGAACTCGGCCAGGTCTACAACCATGTGGAGGTTGGGCCGCGGGCCGATTCCCCGCAGGCCGGTTTTCCGCTGGCATTGTCGGACGATGTTTCGGTCGCCCGGCTGCAAGCCCGCCGTGGACTGCTGAGCTTGATGGAACAACAGGACCGAGCCTTACAAGCCAATGCCGACCTGGCGGCGTATGCCGATGTCTCGGCCGATGCCTACAACCTGCTGCATACGCCCACCGTCAAGCAGGCCTTGGATCTGGAACAAGAGACTGCCAGCGTGCGCGACCGTTACGGCCGCCACGAATATGGCGAAAGCTTTCTTACGGCGCGGCGCCTGATTGAGGCGGGCGTGCGGCTGGTGACCTGCAATTGGATGTTCATCACGCCCAAGGCCAAAGTCTACAACGTGTGGGATGCTCATGGCGGCCTGAACGACCTGGAGCACGGAGAGACCGGTTACGGAATGCTCACCGCGCCGTATTGCCTGCCCTCGTTCGAT
Source organism: Pirellulales bacterium (assembly GCA_050247075.1). Lineage (GTDB taxonomy): Bacteria > Planctomycetota > Planctomycetia > Pirellulales > JBFWUW01 > JBFWUW01. The sequence continues at coordinate 67,049 of JBFWUW010000002.1, forward strand.
CAGGCGTATTCCGCGTTGCTGGAAGACCTTTCGCAAAGCGGGCTGCTGGACGAAACCGTCGTGGCGTGCGTCGGTGAGTTCGGCCGCACGCCGCGGATCAATCCCGCCAATGGCCGCGACCATTGGCCGTTTTGCTATTCGGGTGTGCTGGCCGGCGGAGGCATCCGCGGAGGCACGCTATATGGGGCCAGCGACAAGCAGGCCGCCTACGTCAAGGAAAACCCCGCCACTCCTGGCGACTTCCTGGCCACCATTTGCCAGGCATGCGGGCTCGATCCCGGCCGCGAGGTGCATGATTTGGAGGGGCGTCCCTTCCGCATCTGTGATGGCGATCCGATTCAAAACGTCTTACTGTGAGCAAACCGGTATTTATGGATCAATCACGCACGGGTGCCCAGGAAGTCATCACGGTCCTAGGCGTTATCTCGCCTGAGGAAATGGGGATTACGCAGACGCACGAGCATTTAGTGCTGGATGCGATGGACCATTACGGCGGCTACAACTTCGTCATCGACGACGAGGAACTGATCGCCGAGGAACTGCTGGCCTTTACCCGCCACGGCGGCAAGACCATTTGCGATGTTACGCTCGATGAAATTGGCCGTAACCCCGCCGCGCTCGTGCGGATTGCCCAAGCGGCCAAGATCAACGTCCTGATGGGTTGCGGGTGGTATCGCGAATTTGGCTATCCCACGGTCGTGGAGGAACGCAACAGCAACGAGCTGGCCGATATTTTGGTGGCGGAAATCGAACAAGGCGTGGGGAGCACCGGCATTCGGGCTGGTTTCATCGGCGAGATCGGCACTGGCCGGCACTTTATCAAACCGGCGGAAGAGAGGGTCTTTCGGGCCTCGGCTCTGGCGCAACAGCGGACGGGCGTCGCCATCACCACGCACACCACACGCTGGGGAACGCTGGCGCTGGAACAGATTGCCATGCTGGGCGAGTACGGAGCCGATCTCTCAAAGGTCATCATCGGGCATTTGGGGGACCGCCGCGGCGTCCACCATTTGTTGCCGATCGCGGAGAAAGGCGTTTATCTGGAGGTCGACAACATTGGCTATATCGACTACCAGCCCGAGTCCGTGCGGGCCGACAACGTCGCGGCGCTGGTGAAGGAAGGCTTTGGCGAGCGGGTCTTGCTGTCCGAGGATATCTGCATGACGGGGCATCTCAAGTTCAACGGCGGCAAAGGCTACGGCTATCTGCTGGAAGTCTTCTTGCCGCTGCTGCGCGAGCGCGGCGTCAGCGATGAGGCCATCCACAAGATGCTGGTCACGAATCCTGCCCGCGCCTTTGCCAGAGCCGCTCGCCGGGGAGAATAGCCCCTGCTGCCGGTTTAGCATGCCCGAGCATATAAAAACATAAACAAGACCAGGGCTAGCCCCCCAGGTAGGACATTTCATCGAAATAACACGTCCGCGGCAAACTTAATGCACGCGCTGCCCAGGCACCGCGCCGCTGTCGGGTGACAACAGAAAAATATCTTGCCCGCCGGGACCAGCCGCCAGCAGCATCCCTTCGCTCAGGCCAAAGGTCATCTGCCGCGGTGCCAGATTGGCGGCCAGTATCACCAACCGGCCGACCAGTTTCTCGGGCGTGTAGACTCCTTTGATGCCGGCAAACACGTTGCGGCGTTCCTCGCCCCCCAAGCTCACCGTCAATCGCAACAGCTTCTTTGACTTGGCGACTTCCTCGGCCGCAATGATGCGGGCTACCCGCAAATCGACCTTGGCGAATTCGTCAAAGCTAACCGTTTCGGCCAATGGCTCGGCGGTTAGCGCCTGGGGTCCATCCGTTTGTTCCGGTGCCTGTGCGGGTGCTTGTTCCGCGGCTGGTGCCGCTGCGCCCGGCGATTCTTCCTTGCTGGCATCGATCATGGCTTGTACCTGTTTAGTTTCCACGCGTTTCAGCATGTGCTCAAAGGGGCCGACGGCCGTCCCCACCAGCGGCTGCCGCGAATCATTCCAGTGCCCAATCGGCGCGTTCAGCAGTTTGCCGGTCTGTTCGGCCAGACGGGGCAGTACGGGGGCCAAATAAATGGCCAACTGCCGGAAAAGGTTCAAGGCTACCGTGCAGACATCGCGCAGTTCGTCCTGGCTGTCGGCCGTCTTGGCCAACACCCACGGTGCGCGCCCCTCGACATACTTGTTGGCCGGATCGGCCAGCCCCATGATCAGCCGCATGGCCTTGTTGTAGTCGCAGGCGTCGTAAGCGGCGGCAATCTCCTCGCCCGCCGCGGCGGCGTTGGCAAACAGCCCGCCGTCGTCCGGATAGGTAGCGGAAAGCCCGCCCTGCGCCACAAACCGGGCCGTGCGGCTGGCCAGGTTGACCACCTTGCCGACCAGGTCGGTGTTGACCTTGCTGATGAATTCATCCAATCCCATGTCCAAGTCGTCCAGCCGCGAACCGAGCTTGGTGGCATAAAAGTAGCGCAAATAGGCCGGGTCCAAATGTTGCAAGTAGGTCGCCGCGCGAACGAACGTCCCCTTGCTCTTGGACATTTTCTCTCCATCCACCGTCAGGAAGCCGTGGATATGCACCTGCTTGGGCAGTGAGAACCCAGCCGTCTTGAGCATGGCCGGCCAAAACAGCGTATGGAAGTAAGTGATATCCTTGCCGATAAAGTGGTGAATCTCCGTCGCCGGGTTGCGCCACCAATCGTCCAATCTTTCGCCATGTTGCTGGCACCATTGCAGCGTCGAGGCAATGTAGCCAATCGGCGCGTCGAACCAGACATACCAGTAGTTGCCGGGACTGTCGGGTATCTCAAAGCCAAAGTAGGGGGACGGGCGGGATACATCCCAGTCGCGCAGCGGTTCGCCCAAGAAATGCCCTTTGAGATAGTTGGCAATCTCTTCTTGCAAATGCTTTTTGCCGTCGAGCGGGTCGGTCTCGGCCTGGGTCCAGTGCTCCAAGAACTCGTGCAACTGCTCGATGGTCACAAACAATTGCGTCGAGGCTTTCACCTGCGGCCGGGCACCACTGACCGTGCTGACCGGATCGATCAGGTCCATCGGACTGTACGTCGAATAGCACTTGTCGCAGTTGTCGCCGTACTGTCCGGGCGATTTGCATTTGGGGCAGGTTCCCTTCACAAACCGGTCGGGCAGAAACATTTTTTCCTGAGGATCGTACAAGCGGTCAACTTGCCGCTCGACAACCAGATTAGCTTTGCGCAGCGCGGCCCATACCTGATGGCACAACTCGCGGTTTTCCAGGCTGTTGGTGCTGCCGTAGTTGTCAAAGACCACGTCGAAACCCGCGAAGTCGCCAACGTGGGCCTCGCGCATTTCGGCGATCAGGGCTTCCTCGCTCCGTTTCTCTTGCCGGGCCCGCACCATGATGGCGGTGCCGTGCGTATCGTCGGCGCAGACGAACAGACAGCGATGGCCCCGCAGCCGCTGAAACCGCACCCAGATATCGGTCTGGATGTACTCGACCAGGTGGCCCAAGTGAATGTGGCCATTGGCATACGGCAAAGCCGCCGTGACGAGTATCCGTCGCTGCGTCATGAAGTCTCTCAAGAAAAGGCTAGCGGCAAGAACAGGCTGCCCCAGGCAATCGGGGACCGCTCACGTCCAGAATTGTAGCCGCGACGCCAGATACACGGGAGGGCGGTTAGGCCAGGCGGCACCGTCCCTACCCTTCAGACAAGCCCGCTCGCGCCCAGGTTCGGCGTGGTAAACAGTGGCCTGGGAATGAATTTCGTTGAGCAACGAGGTTCAGATCTGCCCTGCGCCATTGCCTGCTCGATAACTCCAATTCGGACAGATTTGCGTTTGGCAGCGACCGCCAATAAATCTACCGCGTCAAGCACCCGACACGACTCAGGCGCTTGACGCGGCTTTCCAGAAGGACGAGTGGCCTAATAGCCATCTACTGCGAAGTCACCGAAAGTTCAAGCGGCGTATCCTGGGATTCGCCAATGACCGCCGTCAAAGTCGTCTCCGCTGCGCTGCTGAACTTGGACGGCAAGCGTTCTTTTGAGCCCGGCTGCATGCGCATCTGGGTCAGGTCGAGTCCTTCTCCCATGGCGACGAGGGGTGATCCATCCGCCTTGGTCATTTGGCTGACCGTGACTTTGTACTCACCTGGCACGGCACCCGGTCCCCACGACGACGCCAACACGTACTCGCCCGACTCCGATGTCGTACCGGTACAAGCCCGGCGGTCATCATCGGTACTGCCTGTCGGCAGTAGCGTCACCAACGCATTGGCCAAGGGTTGGCCATCGCATAAGACCTTGCCTTGCACCTTGGTAAGTTTGGGGCCGCTATCCCCGCACCCCGCCAGCAGGAGCAGGGCCAACGCCATGCCAATACAGCCCGAGCGGGTGGCAAAACCTTGAAACACGTTCACGTACTTCATGTTAACTCTCCTGTCGCAAATTGAACTGATTGAAATTTCACGGATGTCACTGGCCGCCGCCCCTTAGAACGGTGGTTTGACGTACTCGTTGTCGCGGATGCGGTTCATCCACTGAAACACCTTGACGTAGTCAATACGTTCGCTTAGGAAACGGACGGCTCCATCTCCCATCAGGAAGTTGGCCCCGGTCTTGTGATGGCTGCTGAATTCCCAGGCATACGGCTCGCGCTTGCCGGTTCCGCTCCAGTCGTAGTTGATGTTGTATTGCGGGCTATTCAGCGGTGTGTAGCCAAACGTACCCGTGTAAATGGCCGCGCCCCAATAAGGGCCGTACAGGTTTGTGCCGTAGCTCAATTGCTTTTTCTCGCCGATGGCAATGGTGTAGGTCAGTCCATCCTTGACTTCGCTAAAGCTCGCCGCGCCGTCGTTACCGAACATGCCGATTTCGGTTGAAGTCAGCAAGCTGCGATATTCAGCGGCATAGTCGTAGAATCCGCCCGACGAAAACAGGTAATTGCTGCGGGCCAGCGTATCCATCGAATAGGGGCCAGAACCTCCGGCATCGTAGGTCATCGTAGGGGCCGGGTTCGAGTCGGAGGGACAGGTGTAGATGGACAAGGGGGTCGAATAGATCTCCTTATTGTCCGAGGCATTGAAGGTTTTCCCCGTGATGGAGTTAGTGGCCGTGGTTACGACCTTGCCGCTATAGGCGTTTCCCAAGGCCGAGGCAACATCGCAACTGTAGCGGTCGTACATGGGCCCCAATTCCAAGAAGGGGAGCATCAAGACGAAGCCCGACGTGTTCTTGACTTGATAGTTGGAATCGGATGTGGGCATACGGCCCGATCCAATCACGCCGGGCGGCAGGGTGCCGTGGACATCGTGGTAATTGTGCAGCGCCAGCCCCATCTGTTTGAGATTGTTGACGCACTGCGTGCGCCGGGCGGCCTCGCGGGCTGCTTGCACGGCGGGCAGCAGCAACGCGATTAACACTCCGATGATGGCGATCACCACCAGCAGCTCTACCAGGGTAAAGCCGCGAACTCGAGAACGCATGGTAAGACTCCTGAGAACAATGGATACGGAGAACAAAGTGCCGCCCCGCGGCACATGACGGCCTTAGAAAGGAGGTTTGATGAACTCGTTGTCGCGGATGCGGTTCATCCACTGAAAGACCTTGACGTAGTCGATCCGCTCGCTGATGAACCTCACGGCACCGTCGCCCATCAAGAAGTTGGCGCCCGTCTTGTGATGGCTGCTGAATTGCCAGGCGTAAGGTTCTTTGCGGCCGTTGGCCCCGTAGTCGTAGTTGATGTTGAACGACGGCGTATTGAGGGGCGTATAGCCATGCACGGCGGTGTGGGAACCCGCTCCCCAAAACGGCCCAAAGTATGTGTAACCACAGCAACTGATCTGCTTTTTCTCTCCCAAGGCAATGGTATAGGTCAGGCCGTCGCGAACCTCCGCGAAGGAGGCTGCGCCGTCGTTGCCGAACATGCCGATCTCGGTGCCGCCCATCAAGGTGCGATAGGGCTGGTCGTAATCCGTATATCCACCGGAAGCGAACAGGTAATTGCTGCGGGCTACTTCATCGAGCGCATAGTAGCTGGTGCCGCTGGCATCGTAGCTATAGATGGGGGCGGGCGTCGAATCGGAAGGGCAGGTAAAAATCGACATCGGCGTGGAGTAAATCTGTTTATTTTCCGCGGCATCCACTGTTTGGCCCAATGCATTCGTGGCCGTAGTCCGCAGCGTACCGCCCCCTATATTTGACTTGCTGGAGGCAACCTCGTGCCGGTACTTATCCGCCATCGGTCCCAACTCTAAAAAAGGGAGCATCAACACAAAGCCGGTGGTGTTCTTGACCTCGTAATCCGTTGTTGGCGCAGTCATGCGGCCCGACCCCAACAGGGCGGGCGGCAGCGTGCCATGGACATCGTGATAATTGTGCAACGCCAGGCCCATTTGCTTGAAATTGTTCACGCATTGGGTGCGCCGCGCCGATTCGCGGGCGGCCTGCACGGCCGGCAATAGCAGGGCAATCAGCACTCCGATGATGGCGATCACCACCAACAACTCAACCAACGTAAATCCGCGATTTACACGACGCATGGGAAAGTTCCTTGGGACTGGAAACGAAAGCGCATTTTCAGCGTGGCCGCCCTAACGGCGCAGCGCCGCGTAGACGGAAACAACATTGGGAGATTTACACCAGCATCAAGGAGGGACGATCGATGCTGGGCATTGATGTGTGCTAGCGACCGCCCGCTAGCACACGGAATGTCCACGAATTTGCATAGAGTGGCGGGTAACGTAGGTGGGATAAAGGCGGGCAGTAAGTTGGTAGGATCGTGCTACCGGCAAACATGCAACGCACTTTGCGTGCCAAACGTATCCGGCACCGCGATTCAAACGTCTGACTTGCTCGTAAGCTGTTTCCGTTTTCAGGATTTGCGTCGAAGTGAATTCAAGTTTCGCGGAGCCAAATCCGAGCGTCAGACGACACCAACTGCGTGGCTTTCAAGCAGCGCGTGCGAAGGGGCGCGGCATGTCCCTGCCGGGCTGGGGGGGGAAGATAAAAGCGTTAGCAATTGTGCTTATATTATCCAGCGGAATAACGCGAATTCTGATGCAAATTGGACGTGGCACAGGCACCTGGCGGAACATATACCGCGACGCGGGACGCAGGGAACAGCACCAACTCAATAGATGGATGCCAACGTGTGCTTCTACCGCCATCCCTGGCCTTATCCCATCACTTCGCCCAGTTCCACCAACCGGCTCTTTTCCTCAAGCGACTTCAGGCCCGCCTGAATCACCGCCGTGACTTCCAAAATCTCCTGGTGCGGTACCGGTTCTTTCCCCGTCTTCACCATTTGCAAGAAGGTGTGGGCCATGCGGAAGATTTGGTAGCTGTGCCCGTGCCAGTAGTTGCCTTCAATGGCCGGCGTCCAACGGTAGGTTTTTTTGGCGAAGCTGACTTGCGTCTCGCAATACTCGGCCACGTCGGGCCGCCCATACCAGACTTCCGCCGGCATGCGGTCTTGATAGGTCATTAAGGCGTGGCAGGCCGCCTCGCGGGCGTACATGCTGACGGCATCCACGCCCGGCCCGCACAATGTCATGGCCATCCATACGGGGTGTTGCCCGTAGACCACCCAACCGGGCAGCGACCATCCGCCCGCCTGGCTGGCAATGACATATTGCAGCGGGCCGTGCTCGCCGCTGTCGCGCATACGCAACGCTTCTTCCGTCCCCCATTGATGGCGGTAGAGGCTGCTGGACATGATCGGCGCGTTGTGTTGCCGGGCAAATTCCAGAATCTTGCGCGTGCCGGCCACCGTTCCGCCGATTGGCTTGTCGCAAAAGGTCGGCAGTCCTCGTGCCAGTCCGGGGGCGACCAGGTCAAAGTGGTCCTCGCCGCGGCCAGAGGCGTCGCCCATCCAAATGGCATCGACTTCCTGAGACATTTGTTCGAGCGATGTGGCCGGCTGCACACCGGGAAAGGCCTCGCAAAACATGGCCGCGGCGGCCGGGTCGGCATCGTAGTAATGCGTGATCTTGGTCTCGGCGAAGGGCATTTGGTCGAAATTCCGCGCCGGATTGCGGAAGTTCTCCTCAAAAACCCTGGCCGAACCGGGGTCGAGATGTTTCTTTATCGCGTCAAGATCCACCGTGGGGTGGAACATGTGGCAAAAGTGCCAGGTATGGCCATTGGTCTTTTGCGGCACTCCGCCGATACTGGCCGAGGCCAGGCCAATGCGGTAAACCTTGCCGGGCGAAGGGGCTGTGTCGGCCTGGGCCGGCCGGCTCGTGGCCAAAGCGGCCAATCCGGCCGCGCCGGCGGCGGTCAAAAGTTCTCGTCGATTCGTCCGCGGGTCTTGAGGCATGGCCAAGTTGCTCCACAATAGGGGGACCACGGGCGACACGATGCCGCCTTTTGTCGTTCAACGATGTTAACCACCAGCGCCGCCCGCGGAAACACTCTTGCCATGTCCAACTTTGTCACGCATCTGGAAAGCACCATCGATGGCACGCATTTCTCGGCCGACGCGCCGGCCACCCTGCATCGCGACCGGCCGCTGTGGGTGCGTTACGATCTGGAAGCAGTCGGCCGCTCGCTGACCAAAGAGGCCTTGCGCAGCCGCCCCCCCACCATGTGGCGCTATCGCGAACTGCTTCCGCTGCCTCCCGAGGCACCGATTTTTTCGCTGGGTGAAACACTCACGCCGCTGCTCTCCGTACCGCAACTGGGCAGCAAGTTTGGCCTGCGGAACGTGTGGATCAAGGATGAGTCGCAACTTCCCACTGGCAGTTTCAAAAGCCGCGGGCTGGCGATGGCGGTCAGCATGGCGCGGCGGTTTGATATCCGCCGCGTGGCCATACCCACGGCCGGCAACGCCGGCGGGGCGCTGGCCGCTTACGCCGCGCGGGCCGGGTTGGAAGCCTTCGTCTTCATGCCCGACGACACGCCCGCCATCAACCAGTACGAGTGCCGGCTGTTCGGTGCCCGCACCTATCTGGTAGATGGGCTGATTAACGACTGTGGCAAGATTGTTCGCGAGGGGAAGGAGCCGATGGGCTGGTTCGACATGTCCACGCTCAAGGAGCCATATCGCCTGGAGGGCAAGAAAACGATGGGGCTGGAGCTGGCCGAGCAGTGCGGCTGGAAGCTGCCCGACGTCATTTTGTACCCCACCGGCGGCGGCACCGGCTTGATCGGGATGTGGAAGGCCTTTGAGGAACTCTCCGCGTTGGGCTGGCTAGCCGATGGCCGACGCCCCCGCATGGTGGCCGTGCAGTCGGACGGCTGCGCGCCGATCGTGCAAGCCTACGACGCGGGCGAACGCTTCGCCCAGCCATTTGCCAACGCCGCCACCATCGCCAGCGGCCTGCGGGTGCCGGCGGCCGTGGGGGATTTTATGATCTTGGACGCCGTGCGGGCCAGCGGCGGACGGGCGATTGCCGTCGACGAGCGCCGTATCCGCGAATGGATGCTGCTGGCCGCCAGCAGCGAGGGGATCTCGCTCTGCCCGGAATCGGCCGCCTGCGTCGGCGCGCTCGACCGCCTGTCGCAAGAAGGTTGGATTCGGCCAGACGAGCAAGTCGTAATCTTCAACACCGGCGCTGCGCAAAAATATCTGGAGGCACTGGCCGTGCAACTACCCAGGTTGCGAATGGCGGAGCAAATCGACTGGGGCCGCATTGCGGCAGGGGTGTGACGAATCGTAGCAACGTGGTTCTCGCCATGTTCGCTTGAATCTCGCGCGAGGAGTGTTGCGCGGTTGCGCAAGATCGTACGCCGCTCGCGTTTCAAGCTGGCAAAGCAGGAGCTTTGCGGCTACGGCTGCTTTCGGATGCAGTACAGGCGGTCCACCCCGCGCAACAGTAACTTTCCGTCGGCGATGGCTACCGACGACCAGAACATGTCGTCGAGTTTGTTGGTCGAAAGGACCTCAAACGACGGTCCCGCCTTCAGCACGAACGTCTGGCCTTCCTCGTCCAGGCAAAACACTTTGCCGTCGTAGGCCCAGGGCGAGGAGGTAAAACCCTTGGCGTCGGGCAGGCGCTCGCGATAGTATTGCTCGCCGGTGTGGGCGTCATAGCAGCCGACAATGCCCCCCCGCTGGTCAATCACATACAGGCAGTTCTCGTACAACAAGGGGGAGGCCATCGACGGCCCGCCGCGCGGCAAGGTCCAGGCAATGCTGCTCTCCTCGCCGGTGTCATTGGCCGAAATCTCGCCCGCGGCCCCCGCCTTGACCGCCATCAACGGGCCGGGGCCTTGGCCGCCGCCCGTGCCAAAGTACAGCATTTCGTCGTTGCCGACAGGCGTGGCCGAACAGCGTCCGCGGATGCCGCCCAGTTCCCACAACAGCTTGCCGCTGGCCGGGTCGTACGACCGCACGCGGGTGCCGCCGGCTGTTACCAACTCGGTGCGGACCTTGTTCTTCCACAAGTACGGCGTCGACCAGTTTGATTTTTCGTCGCGTGTGTCACGCCAGACTTCCTCGCCGGTCAGCTTATTGAAAGCCGCCAGAAACGAATCTTCCTCGTTGTCGCATTGAACAAAGACACGATCCCCGTCCAGCGCCGGCGAACTGCCGGCCCCCCAGCCCATGGCCATGGGAAAAGATTCGAATTCCTTGCTCCAGACCTGATTGCCCGACAGGTCGTAGCAGTACAACCCCGTCATGCCAAAGTAGGCATAGACCCGTTCTCCATCGGTGACGGGCGTCTCCGAGGCGTAGGTATTGGTGCGATGGATGGGAATAGTCGGCTTGCCTTCGTGGGCCGTTTTTTGCCAGCGGATTTCGCCCGTGGCGCGATCGAGGCAAAGCACCTGCCATTGGTAAACAGCATCCGGCGGTGCTCCGCCGCCACGGCCAAATCCGCCGCGCGGCCGGGGAGCCTCTCCGCGAGGCGCGTCTTCGCCCCCCTCCGCGTTGGGGGGTCGGTTGCCGCCGGGCCGTCCCCCTGGCCCAAAACCGCCCCGTCCACGTCCGCCGCCGCCACCCCTGCCAGCCTGTGGTTTGGGCTGGCCTTCGCTTACGGCGGTGGTGACAAAAATGGAGTCGCCGACCACGATGGGTTGGGACCACGCCACGCCGGGCAGATTGGCTTTCCAGGCAATGTTTTCGTCCTGGCCGTCGGCAACTGCGTTCCACTCCGTCGGCAGGCCTTGTTCATTGGTCAATCCAATCGCGGATGGCCCGCGAAATTGGGGCCAATCGTCGGCTCGCGAGAGTCCGCAGCAGAGGCTGCCGCATAGAACCGACAGCAACGCTATTGAATTGCGCATTTTCTGTACCGTGAAAGTAAAGGGTATTCACCCGTCAGTGCGGGTTAGCTTAACGGACCAGGGTTAAGGGGCTGTGAAACCGTGTTGCCCCGATGATTGGCCATCATATCCCCCGCCCCGCGAACACAAAGTATTACATGGAAATATCTTATGACACACTGGCCCCCTTGTAACCTTAGACTTTAAGCTAGTACCAGACCGCACGCGCCGCCTGGGTACCTTGCCCAAGCTTTCTTGTTTTCAGAGTGCTGTCTGCCGTATAAACCTTCAACCCCACGGACAGAGGAAAGTTTCGGCACGGGCGAAAGATGGCTTTCGCCGTGACCTTGCACCCCACCCGCATGACGCGGCTGGTGCTTTCGTGGGGGCGTGTGGAACCGAACTGGCTTGCAAGGACGCGGGAGTCGCTCGGATGAGAGTTCAAATCGTCACAGATTCGTGGCCGCCCGTAGTCAGCGGCGTGGTCCGTACTTACCAGACGACCATTTCCTATTTGGAATTGTTCGGGCACGACGTGCATGTTATCCATCCGTTGATGTTTTGGAACGTGCCGTTTCCTTCCGACACGCACATGCGGTTGGCGCTAACCACCAGCGGCACGATGGGACGGATGATCGAGAAGTTCCGTCCCGATGCGATCCACATCGCCAGCGAGGGAACTCTGGGCCTGGCGGCCCGCAACTGGTGCGTGAAACGCAAAATTCCCTTCACGACCTCGTACACCACGAAACTTCCGGAGTACATGCAGGCGCGGACCGGAGTGCCCGCCGGTTTTGGCTACCCAATCATGCGTTGGTTCCACGGTCCCTCGGCCGCGGTCATGGCCTCGACCGATACGCTGAAGCGCGAGCTGGAATCGCACGGGTTCACCAACATTGTCCGCTGGAGCCGGGGCGTCGATGCGGAACTCTTCCGCCCGCGCGAGAAGGACTTTTTGGATGCCCCACGGCCTATCTTTATGTACTCGGGCCGGGTAGCACGCGAGAAGAACATCGAGGCGTTTTTGAACTTGAATTTGGCGGGAACCAAATACGTGGTGGGGGACGGCCCGCAACTGGCTCAGTTGACCAAAGCGTACCCCCAGGTGCGGTTCGTGGGAAACAAACATGGCGTCGATCTGGCCCGGCACTACGCGGCGGCCGACGTGTTTGTGTTTCCCAGTAAGACCGACACCTTTGGCCTGGTGCTGCTGGAAGCGATGGCCAGCGGCGTGCCCGTGGCGGCCTACCCCGTGCCGGGCCCCAACGACGTGGTGGGCAACTCTGGGGCGGGAGCCTTGCACGAAAACCTGGAGACCGCCGCCCGGCAGGCCTTGGCGATATCACCGGAACTTTGCCGCGAGTACGCCTTGCAGTTTGACTGGGCCAAGGTGGCCAAGCAGTTCATTAGCAACCAGCGACCGATTGAATGGCGGACAGCCAAGCCGAACTTCTTCAAACGTCGCCGGGTCGTCGATGCGAAGTTAGAACAGAACTAAGGACTCTCCATGCTGCTGGTGTCGCTACACGATGTTGCCCCGTACCACCTGGAACGCATTCGCCGGGCTGAGCGGTTATTTGCCGAGTGGGGCGTCAAAAAAATCACCTACTTGCTGATTCCCGATTACTTGGGCCAGCAGCGGGCCGATCGATCGGACGAGTTCGCGGCCTTCATCTGCCAAACCCGCCCCTTTGAGGCCGACTGGTTCTTGCACGGCTACTACCATTTGGCATGGAACGACGCCGCGAACAAACCAGTCAGTGACGTTCCGCCCCAAGCCACCAATAAGCAATTGGGGCAAGCCGACAACGATGAGTTTCAGCATCTGGATGCCGCCGCCAGCCGGCCCCGTTTGCAACGCGGCAAGCAGGTGTTTGCCGCCTGCCTGGGCCATCCGCCGACCGGTTTTATTGCCCCGCGCTGGCGCATGGACCCCCGCGTGGTACCGGTGCTGGCCGAACAAGGCTTTACCTGGACCGAAGGGATGAGGCATGTCTTGCATGTGCCATCCAACCGCCGGCTCGACTCGCCTGTCATCACCTGGGCCACGCGGACGGCCGCCCGCAAGTTGACCTCGATCATTGGAACGCCGCTGCTATCGCTGGCCACTCGGCGATCTCCACTGTTGCGGGTCGCCATGCATCCGTTTGATTTTGACCACCCGGCGACGATACGTTCCATCGAGCACGTATTGAAAGGCGAAATCCAACGCCGCCGCCAGGCCCTTTACGGAGAGTTAACGTCGACGGCCGATTCGTTGCTAGCCGCGCGCCGGGCGAGTTGATATTCGCGAACGATCAACCGCGGTGGCCGTGGCCATACAGCCTTCATCCTTCCGCCTTCATCCTTTCCTCTCGCGGCTACGATATCCGCCAGCAGCGCCAGCGTTCAAGCCGTTCTTCGACTGAACTTGAGTCAACCGGGCAATTCCGTTAATCTCCGCCCCTCTAATGGGCAGGCGACCCGTGAATCAGCACAATTCCTTTCCCACACTCAGGATGGACCCATGAGTACAGCCTTTGAAGCATTGTCGGTCGGCACGGCCCTGGAAGAGGCCATTCGTAACAAGACGGCCAAAGTGGGGATCATTGGGTTGGGCTATGTCGGCCTGCCGTTGATTCAGGCTTTTATGAAGGCTGGCTTCAACACCATTGGTTACGACGTCGACCAGAGCAAGGTCGATAGCCTGCTGGCCGGCAAGAGCTATATCAGCCACATCAAGTCAGAGTGGATCGCCGAATGCATCGCCTCGGAGCGTTTTTCGCCCACCGCCGACATGAGCCGGCTGGCCGAGGCCGATTGCCTGCTGATCTGCGTCCCCACGCCGCTCAATGAAAGCCGCGACCCCGACCTTAAGTACATCGAACTGACCGGCCAGCAGATCGCCAAATACCTGCGGCCAGACCAGTTGATCGTGCTGGAAAGCACGACCTACCCCGGCACCTCGCGCGATGTATTGCTGCCGATCTTGGCCCAGAGCGGCCTGCAAGCCGGCCGTGACTACTTCCTGGCGTACAGCCCCGAGCGCGAGGATCCGGGCAATCCCGATTTCTCCACCGCCCGCATCCCCAAGGTTGTCAGCGGGTATGATCCCGTCAGCCTGACGCTGGCCGAAGCGTTGTACGGCGGCGTGGTGGGCCAGCTTACCTCGGTCGGCAGCTTGGAAGTGGCCGAGGCCTGCAAAATTTTGGAGAACACCTATCGCGCGGTGAACATCGCGCTGGTGAATGAACTTAAGGTGCTCTTCGATCGCATGGGGATCGACGTGTGGGAAGTTATTGACGCGGCCAAGACCAAGCCGTTCGGCTTTCAGGCGTTTTACCCTGGTCCCGGCTTGGGCGGGCACTGCATTCCGATCGACCCGTTCTACCTGACGTGGCTGGCTCGCAAGCATGGCATGAGCACGCGGTTCATCGAACTGGCGGGTGAGATCAACACCCACATGCCGCAGTACGTCTTCGACAAGATAGTGCTGGCCTTGAACGAGAACCAAAAGGCCTTGCGCGGCAGCAAGGTCTGCCTGCTGGGCGTGGCCTACAAGAAAGACGTGGACGACCCGCGCGAAAGCCCCGCCTTCCGCCTGATGGAGTTGCTGGCCGCCGGCGGTGCCAAGTTAGCGTACAACGACCCGCACATTCCGGTGCTGCAAGAGTCGCGGCATTTCAAGGTGCCGCACCTGGAGAGCCAGGAGCTAACGCCGGAGTTTTTGGCCAGCCAGGACTGCGTGGTGATTGTTACCGATCACACGAAGTTCGACTTCAACTTTATCACCAAACATGCCGAGGTGGTGATCGACACACGGAATGCCACTCGTGGCGTCACGCACGGCCGCGAAAAGGTCCGCAAGGCATAGTGCTTTGCCGCCACCGGCTATAACCGAATGGGTGCCACTGGCGGCCGATCCGCCAGTGGCACTGTCATTCATAGGTTCCTTGGCAGCCCGGTTACGGCCCGTCATTTCATCCGCAGTAGCAGGTCGCCGGTGTTGACCTGCGTGCCGGCTTTGACGTGGACTTCGTCGACGCTGCCGGCCTGCTCGGCATAGAGCGTGGTTTCCATCTTCATCGCTTCCAGCGTCAGCAGTTTTTGGCCCTTGGCGACCTTGTTGCCTTTCTCCACCGCCACCGTCACCACCAGGCCTGGCATGGGGGCGGCAATTTGCAGCTTGTCGTCCGGGTCGGCCTTGGGCCGGGCGGCGGCCTCGGGCTCCAGGGCATTGTCGGTGACCGTAATTTCGCGAGGCTGGCCGTTGAGTTCAAAGAAGACGGTTCGTTCGCCGCTGGGCTGCGGGTCTCCCACCGTCAGCAGGCGATTGATGAGCGTCTTGCCCGGTTCAATCTCAATCGCCGATTCCTCGCCGCTGGCCATGCCGTACAAGAACAGCGGGGTGGAGAGAACGCTGGTGTCGGAGTACTTCTGCTGATGATTGGCAAAGTCCAGAAACACGCGGTCGTACAGCAGATAGCTCAGCACTTCCCGCTCTCCCACGGGACGATCCAGCAGTTTCTCCAGGTCGGCCTCGGCGGCTTTGAAATCGGCCGGCGGAAGTGACTCACCCGGTCGGCCGCTGACTTGTGGCTGGTCGCGCAAGATGCGCTGGCAGACTTCGGGCGGAAAGCCCCCCGGCGGCTGCCCCATCCGTCCGGCGATAAGGTCCATCACCGACTTGGGACAGGCCAGTTCGCGGTTTTCGTCCAGCACGTCTTGCGCCGTGAGGTTATTGGCCACCAAAAACAGGGCCATGTCCCCCACGGCCTTGCTGCTCGGCGTGACTTTGACAATGTCGCCGAAGAGTTGGTTGACATCGGCATAGGTGCGGCAGATTTCGTCCCAGCGGTCGGCCAGCCCCAACTCTTGCGCCTGGGCGAAGAGATTAGTCGACTGCCCCCCCGGCATTTCGTGCAGGTAGACATCGGCATCGGCCGATTTGGCTCCGCTTTCAAACGGCGTGTAGAAGTCGCGCACGGCCGACCAGTAATGGGCAATCGGACGAAGCCGGGCCGGGTTCAGGCCGGTCTCGCGCGGCGTGAACCGCAACGCTTCGACCACGGCGTTCAAGCAAGGCTGCGAGGTTGTGCCCGACAACGGGGCCATCGCCCCATCCACGATGTCCACGCCCGCCTCGGCCGCCTTCAACAACGTCGCCACCTGGCCGCCGGCCGGGTCGTGCGTGTGGAAGTGAATCGGAATGCCAATCTCTTGCTTGAGGGCCTTGACCAGCCTCTCGGCCGCGTAAGGCTTGCACAGCCCGGCCATGTCCTTGATGGCCAGTATATGCGCGCCGTGCTTTTCCAAATCCTTGGCCATTTGCACGTAGTAGGCCAGGTTGTATTTTTCCCGCTGGGGGTTGAGGATGTCGCCGGTGTAGCAGATGGCGGCCTCGCAGATCGCGCCGGCTTCGCAGGCGGCCTCCATGGCCACACGCATGTTAGGCACCCAGTTGAGCGAATCGAAGATGCGGAATACGTCGATGCCGGCCCTGGCCGCCTCGCGCACAAAGGCTTGAACCACGTTGTCGGGGTAACTGGTGTAGCCCACGGCGTTGGAGGCCCGCAGCAACATCTGAAACAGTATGTTGGGGACGCGCTCGCGGAGCGCCGTCAGCCGCTCCCAGGGACATTCCTTGAGGAACCGCATGGAGGTATCGAACGTCGCCCCGCCCCACATTTCCAGCGAGAACAATTGCGGGCAGTGCCGGGCGTAAACGTCGGAAATCGCGAGCATGTCAAACGTGCGCATCCGCGTGGCCAGCAGCGATTGATGCGCGTCGCGCATGGTGGTGTCGGTCAGCAGCAGCGGCTGTTGTTGCCGAACCCACTGGCCGAACTTTTGGGGGCCAAGCTCGATCAACTTTTGCCGCATGCCCGGCGGCGGGGTGGTGGTGTCGGACCACTTGGGGACCGGGGCCGCCGCGCGGCGCACCGCCACCGGACGCCCCTTCACCAAGGCATTGCCGTTGACCGCGATGTCCCCCAGGTAGGACAACAATTTGGTGGCCCGATCGCGGCGCTCCATAAACTTGAACAGATCGGGCGTTTCGTCGATGAACTTTGTCGTGCATTCGCCGGCCAAAAAGACCGGATGCGTGACCAGGTTGATTAAGAACGGCAAATTGGTCTTTACGCCGCGGATACGGAACTCTTGCAGGCAGCGTTCCATGCGGCGCGAGGCATCGACAAACCGCGATCCCCAGGCAGTTACCTTGACCAGCAGTGAATCATAAAACGGCGTGACCACGGCACCGGTAAAGGCAGTGCCCGCGTCGAGCCGAATCCCCATGCCGGCGCTCGAGCGGTAGTTGGCGATGCGGCCGTAGTCGGGCAAGAACTTGTTACCGGGGTCTTCCGTCGTCACGCGGCATTGAATGGCAAAGCCATGCGTGCGAATGTCGGACTGTTTCGCCAGGTTGATTTCTGGATCGGCCAGTTGCATCCCTTGCGAGACCAGAATCTGGCACTTGACGATATCGACCCCCGTTACCTGCTCCGTGACGGTATGCTCCACCTGAATCCGCGGGTTGACTTCGATAAAGTAATATTCGCCGCTGGCCGCATCGACGAGGAACTCTACCGTCCCGGCCGCTTCGTAGTTGACCGCCTTGCCAATCTTGACCGCCGCGCCGCAAATCGCCTCCCGCAAGGCAGGATCGAGCGAGGGGGCGGGTGCCAGTTCCACCACCTTTTGGTGCCGCCGCTGCACCGAGCAATCGCGCTCGTACAAATGGACCAGATTGCCGTGCTTATCCCCCATTAATTGCACTTCTATATGCCGCGCCTGCTGCACCAGCTTTTCCACGAACACATCGCCGCAGCCAAACGCGGTCTGCGCCTCGCGCGTGGCTTGCTCCAAAGCGGGGACCAATTCCTCGGCCGCTTTGACGACGCGCATGCCGCGCCCGCCGCCCCCCTTCGACGCCTTCAAAATCACCGGGTAGCCCAACTTGCCAGCGGCTTGCAGGGCTTCATCGGCGTCCTTCACTGCTTTGGCGGTTCCCCCTAGCACCGGCACGCCCGCCTTCTTCGCCAACTCACGGGCAGCCGTCTTGTCTCCCAGTTGTTCCAGGATATCGACCCGCGGCCCGACGAAGATGATGCCCGCCTTTTCGCAGGCCTTGGCGAAGTCCGGGTTCTCGGAAAGAAACCCGTAACCGGGGTGGATGGCATCGACCTCGTGCCGCAGGGCGACCTCGACAATCTGGTCGATATCGAGATAGACGCGGATCGGCTCGCCACCATGGCCGATCTGGTACGACTCGTCCGACTTGAAGCGGTGCAGGGCGTAGCGGTCCTCGAAGGAATAGACCGAGACGGTGCGAATACCTAGTTCGTGCGCCGTGCGAAAGACGCGGATAGCGATTTCGCCCCGATTGGCAACCAGCAGTTTTCGGATCGGTTTCATGGGAAATTGGGCTTTTTTGTGGCGGTCGAGCAGTTTGCGCGGCATTGGCCGCCGCTTCCGTGCGTGGAAATAGAACGCCAGTTTAGCCGCTTGGCGGGCAATCGTCAGCGGGGAAGCGGAAATGAGAGAGAAGCTGGCGGCGATGAATGGCCGCCAGGTGGGCCGACGAGCGATTCCGCGTGTGGGGCGGTCTGTTACAACCGCTCGATGGCCAGCGAAAGCGAGGTTTCGTGCCGCCGCAGGAAACCGGCCAAGGCCGCTGGTTGCGCGGCAAAGTTCAGATGCAGCCGGCTGGCCACGGCATGATGCCGAGAGAAGAGATTGCCTTGCCCCTCGGGTGTGGTATCGATAGCGCCAGCGGCTTCCGCCGGTCGCAGTCCCCATTGCATGTTGCGGTAGCCGCGCAACCGCGTCCCTTGGCGGCCTAGCCAATTGTCGGCAGCCAACGACGTTTCGACCGGCAAGGGGGGCGGCGCGTGGGGGTGAAACGTGGCGATGCCCGGCAACACCCCAGACATGGCCGCGCGGCTGCCGTCGGGCCAGGAGATTTGCCCACACAGATAAGCCAGGCCGCCCCCTTCGGCATACATGCGGCGTCCGGCGCACACATGATTGCGAAGTTCTGAGATTAAACAGTAGTTGTCGGCTAGTTGCGAGGCATATCGCTCGGGATGGCCGCAACCAACGTAGACAATGTCCGTGTCGGGCGGAAGTTCCTCGTCGCGAAGCGGCGAGAAATCGACCAGTTCGGCACCGCGCGCTTCCAGCAGATCGAGCGTGTCTGGGAAGTACCCGCGAAAGGCATCATCGTAGGCCACTGCCACGCGTACCGGCCGATCGCCCGGCCGCCGGCAAAACAGGTGCGCGGCAGCCGGCGGAAGCCCTCGCCGCGACGCCAGTGCCAGCAGCTTGGCCAGATCGACATAGCGGAAAAAATGATCACCTAAGTCATGGCAAAGCTTGCGGGGCGCTTCGGTCCCGCGCGAGAGTTCGGCCATGGCCCGGCGAATTTGCGGTAAGCGCGGCAAACCGCCCAGCACCGGAACGCCCCACAGTGGTTCCAACACGGTTTGCCAGCGGTAGAAATCGTAGTCGTCGGCGCATTGGTCCAACAACATGGCATCGAGCCGTTCTGGCCGCCGAGGCAGTCCGCAGGCGGTCAACTGAGCCACGTCCACCACGGCGACACGCGGCAGATCCAACCAGTCGGCCAGGGTTTCTAATCGCGAACCGGACGTGGGAACTGGTGCCGCAAACCGTCCTTCCACCAGTGCCAAATCATTGGCGTCCGCGCCGTGCAGAAACAGCTCGCGACAGATCTGCTTTTCCATTAACCAACTGTCCAGGTGCCGCGACGCTTGGCCCGTGACGGGCAAAGCGGCATCGCAAGCGGCGAATCTGGAGGAAGACAGAAAATGCTGGACGTGCAGGCCTTGGCGGCAGAACAAATCCAGCAAGGCCCAGGTGATGGGCCGGGAATCGGCACGAGGTTGGACCGTACCGATGGCAAGACGTGGCAGGGGCAGCATAGCGGGGCGGCCATGGGGTACAAGGAAACGAACCGAGACGATGCCAGACGACACATTCATGCCGGGTGATAACCGCGGCCGCCTGTGCAACGTCCTACGAGCCGTAAGTCCATGGTGGCTATCTGCATGGCATTCTTCGTCCGCGTCTGAATTGGGTCAAGCAGAAAAACAGCCAATTTTTGGCCACGAGTACCGCCAGCATTCCAGTTTCGGCGGGCCTTGGGTCGTACCTCACTCGCATTCGGGCCGGAAATGGGCATACTGGCGACGGTCGAACATGGCCGCGCCGCCAACCTTCCGCTTTTTGATTTCTTGTGGCAACTACATGGCCCGCCAGCGCCGCCCACAACGCGTAAAGACCCTGCCAGCATCCGCCAAGGGCCAGCGCAGCCCATCCGGCGGGGACAATTCCGATGGATTCCGTGGACATCCGCAAAGCCAGGCCCTGGCGGAATCTCCAAGACTATCGCCGGCGTCGCGCGTCCTTGTAATCTTGGCGGGGTGCCTGTTGGCCGCTTGGATTGCGCGGGCCTTTTTTGTCTATCCGGCCGATACGATCCACCTGACGCACGAGAAGCACACCTATCCGCCGCGGTTGGTGGAGTTTCGCGATGCGCTCGCGCACGGCTGCCTGTCGCCGCAATGGTGCCCTCACTTTTGGGGAGGATTGGGCAGCCCTTACTTCAGCTACTACCAGCCGACATTTTTCTACATCGCCAGCCTGACGCCGTGGAATGTCCCCACGGTGCGGGCGCTCGGGGTAACGGTGTTCGCCTTTGCGCTGCTGGGGTACGGCGGCATGTTTTGTTTTGTGCGGCGGTGGTTTGGACCGGCGTCGGGCGTGCTTTCAGCGACAGCGCTGTTGTTGTCGGTGTACGCGGGGACCAACGTCTACGTGCGCGGTGATTTCACGGAATTTGCCGGCATGATGCTGGTGCCGGTTGCACTCTGGGCCATCGGCGGGTTCATGGATCATGGGGGACGCCAGAGAGCTGGAACGATTGCCCTGGCCGGAGCGGCCATCGTCACCACGCACCCCTGCGTGGCCTTGATGGCGTATCCGCTGCTCGTTTTGGCCGCCGCCGTGTGGGGCCTGGCCTGGGCTGGTTGGCGCAGAGCCTTGGGAACCGTGGCGGCACTGGGGCTAGGAGGAATGTTGGCTTCGTTTTATGTCTGGCCCGCCGTACTGGAAACCGGCCTCACCTATTCCGAGCGTGCCTTTACCGACTTCTACCACTACAGCCGAAATTTTCTGACATGGGACCGGTTCTTTGCATGGTACGACAAGCAAGACCCGATACCCGCCACGCTTGGTTTTGTACTTCCCATCATGGCTCTGGGGAATTTGATCGGGCTGGCGATTCTGTGGAGCAGGACCAACGCGCGGCAACGCTCCACCATGTTGTTGCTGGCGGCGACGGCGATTTTGTCGCTGTTTTTCATCACCGCTGAATCGGCCTGGCTGTGGAAGGGTTTGCCGCTGCTAGACCATTTGCAGTTTCCTTGGCGGTTCTTGACGATGGCCACCGTAGCGCTGGCCGCGCTGGCCGGCATGGTGTTACCGTGGAAATGGCTCCAAGGGCGCTGGGGAGTTATGTCTCTTACGGCGATTGCACTGGGGTGCCTGGCCCCGCGGGCCGCTCCCTTGGATCCGCTCGATCCGCCACGGAAGATAGCCGAAACGGTCGACGACCTGCTGGAAAACACGTTCGTTCCCGACGCCCAGTTTGAATGGCTCCCCAAGACCGCCCAACCGCTGGTGCCGGAGTCCGTGGAACTGGCCAACCTAAATCCGCCCGGCTGCCAGTTGGTAGGCTTCTTGGTTGAACAGGGCCGAATTTCTGCCCACGTCGACTACCCAGACGGCGGCCGAGTTATCTTGCGACATTTCTACTTTGCCGTCGGATGGCAAGCCGCTTTCAATGGGCAAGCTATCTCGCTCAAACCGAATCAAGTCGGATTGATGGAAGTCGAGATGCCGCCTGGTGCGAATGGCCGGTTGGAAGTGCTGTTTGTCGGCACGCCGATGCGCCGGTGGGGTTGGTATGTCACGCTGGTCAGTTGCCTGCCGCTAGCACTACTGTTGGTGCCAAATGGGATCGCCGGGCGATTGCGGCTAAGCGGTCGCCGGTAGGGTGGGACAAGCGGAAGCCAGCCCCACCACTCGAATTCGGCATACCCGCGATGTCCCACCATTTTCGCGGTCCATCAATGGCTGCCGCTACTCCCAAATATGGTGGGACATCGCGGACAAGCTGTGAATACACGGGAAGCCGATACCCGCTTGTCCCACCCTACGGTCACTTCAAATGTCTGGCTGCGTTAGGAATCTGTTGACTTAGGCACCCCGCGCTAGTGAGAATGAACAAAAGAATTAAACGTCGTGTGATTTCATCCGGCATTGAGTCTTGCAGTCCCCAAGAGAGGCAGCCATGAGCCGTAACAATATCGGCCGACCGATGGAGATTTTGCTGGTCGAAGACAGCCTGACGCACGCGGCCATGACCATCGAGGCACTCAAGCAAGGCATGGTCCGGCATCGCCTGACGCTGGTGGTGGATGGCGTGGAAGCGATGGAGTTCTTGCGGCGGGAGGGGAAGTTTGGCCGCGCGCCGCATCCCGATCTGGTTCTGTTGGACCTGGAACTCCCCCGCAAGGATGGCCGCGAGGTGCTGACCGATATGAAGGCGGACACTACGCTCGAACATATTCCCGTGGTAATTCTGACCAGTTCCGACGACCCCGACGATGTCGCGCAGGCCCAAATGCTGGGGGTCGATAGCTACATCACCAAGCCGGTCGATCGCGAGAAATTCTTGAACGTTGTGCGGCAATTAAAAAGCCATTGGCACGCCGATCTGGTCCTGCCGCCGATGTAGGCCGGCCTACGGCACGGCGTCGGGCACGCCGATCGTTGCGCCATAGCGGGCGACAAGTTGCGCGAAGGTCAAATCGTAGTGCTCTTGCAGCGATTCCGCCGGCGAGAGTCCCTCTTTCATGCCATCGAAGAACTGGCGGTACTTGGGGGCGTCGATCCGCAGCATCAGATCGACCATACTCACCGCCACGCCATATTGCCAGCTTTCAATATTGCGGTCGCCGGCGAAAAAGTTGCCCCCCAGGCTCTTGGTTTGCCGCACTCGCTGCGCGGCGTCTTGCTGCTTGCGTGACACCGCCTTGTCGGCGGTGACGACGTTGGCAGCCACCCATTCGGCAATGCCCTCGTTGACCCACGACTCTATGTGGACCGTGGACTTGTAGCGATGAATAAAGCCATGCGCGGTCTCGTGAACCAGCGTGGTGGCGAAATAAGCCTCCAAATCGCCCTTCCAGACGGAGATCACCACGCGGCCTGTCGATTCGCCGTGATGCAGCCCTTGCACGCCGGAGGGAACATTGTAGTCCATGAGCTTGTTCTCGAACTCGGCAAACGAGGCCGGGCTTTGAAAGGCAACGACCACGCACTTGCCGCACCAGATGTTTTTGCCCTTGGGAATGCTGAACGCCTTGCAAAGTTCCTCGTACATGCTGTCGAGGTAGGCCAGGTAGATATTCACCCGTTGCGGAGGAATATCGGTGCAAAACAGATAGTACTTGGTCTCCACCAACTGCATGTTCAACGCGGGAAACTCCGCCTGCACGCGGCCGATAAATTCCTTGTGCTTGCCGATCCAATCCTCATGCTCCTCGGCGGTTAGCTCTGGCCACAAGCGGTGCCGCTTCGACTCCAGCCTTTGGTTGACCTCTTGCTCGTGATCCAGGCGGGCCTGGCGCTTCTCGGGGCTGTGGGCAATGGTCTTCGACCGCTTGTCGAACGTCACATCGAGCGGGGCCTTGTCGAGAAAGATTTCGACTATTTTGGTGGCCGGCAATGTCACCTTTCTCCCTTTTTCGTTCTTGATGGTCAGCGACTTTAGCGCGCCGCTGCTGTTAGAGGCGACTTTGACCACCTCGACATTTTCCAAAATCGGAGCCCCCTTGAGTTCCACCGTCACCGTCTGGCCGGCCAGCCCTTGCAGATCGGGGACGGCGGCCTCATCGCCGCGGGCCACGCCGTGAACCGCCATGCTCAACATCACGGCCAGCCACGGGCGGAAACCACGCAAAACCATCCATCGGCACATCGGGTTGACCTCGCCAGACTTCGGGAAACCCTCTCCAACAAACGCTTACGCTACCTTATCGCCGCGGACAAGCCGCGACAAGGAAATGGCGGGCGAGCTTCGTAGGAGCCGTCTCTGACGGCAATCAGGCGGCTCGCGATCTTTGTAACATCTTCCGATGCCCGAGCCCGCGATTCCCTGCTTTCTTCGCGCGGGTGGCCAGAGTATCCTGATAGGCGGTGGAAATCTAAAACAAGCGCGTTCTTACTTCTGGGAGATAGACAACATGCTACGAACAACTTGCTGGGCTGCCTTGCTGACGATCTTGCTGGCCGCGCCGTGCGCGGCATTGGCGGCGGAGGCCGCCGAGAAGTCCGAAGAAGGCTATGTCAGCCTGTTCGACGGCAAGTCATTGGATGGTTGGATCGGTGCCGTCAACGGTTATGCGGTTGAGGATGGCGCGATCGTCTGCATTCCCGAGAAAGGGGGCAATCTTTACACCGAAAAGGAATACGGCGACTTTGACTTCAAGATGGAGTTCAAGCTCACCAGCGGAGCCAACAACGGCCTGGGGATTCGTGCGCCCACCGAAGGGGACGCGGCTTATGTGGGGATGGAGTTGCAAATCCTCGACGACACGGCCGACGTCTACAAGAATCTCAAACCGTATCAATACCACGGCTCAATCTACGGTGTGGTGGCGTGCGAGCGCGGCCACCAGAAGCCGGTCGGCGAGTGGAACGAGCAGCAAGTCATCGCCAAGGGCCGCCGCGTCAAGGTTGTCCTCAACGGACACACCATCGTCGATGCCGACCTGGATGAAGCCAGTCCGGACGGCAAGACGGTCGACGGCGGCACCAACAGCCATCCTGGGTTAAAGCGCGAGAAGGGCCACATCGGCTTTCTGGGGCATGGCCACAGAGTGGAGTTTCGCAACATTCGCATCAAGGATTTGACCGAAAAGTAGGACCAGCGTTGGGAACGCCGCCTACAAAAGCGGGAGAAGGCAAACGTGGACCAATTCGTATTTGCGCGATGGCGTACTCCACCGGGCTGTCTGGTGTTGTTGGCCTGGCTGTTGTGCAGCGGTTGCGGCCGCAACCATTACGAATTGGAACTGCGCCCAGCCGGCGACAAAATTCAGCGGCGGCTGACTTGTTGGAGTGAGTCGGGCGGCGATGAACAAGCGTCGAAGCTGCCAGCCGAGGAGCTAGGCCGCATCGACGCGCTGTACCCGCAACGGCTGGCCCCGCCCGACGCGGCCCGGCAGATATTCCAGGGCGAGTTTGGTGAACGATTGCCCGCCGACATAGGAGGGTCGGGCCGCTACGCGCGCATCGATTGCCCGCTGGGCCGCGCCTACGTTTATGCCGAACGGTTTCGCGGCATCGACGATATTGATACGGCGGTGGTGGCGCGGCGGCTGGCCGCCGACAGGATGACCGACCTTTTGCTGGGCTGGTTCGAAGCCGAGTGGGGAGGCGAACCGGGCTTCGCCGGTCTGCGCAAGTTCGTGCATGAGGACTTGCGCAAGGATCTCAAGAATATCGGCCTGCATGTCTGGTTGTCGCAAGTTGCCGCTAATTACCAACCAAACAGCGGGCCGGAGTTTGCCATGCGGGGCGCGCATTTGCTGCTCGACCGGGGCTACATTCGTCTGGCCGACTTGCCCGAGCTGAGCCGGGCGGCGCGGCAACAAGATACCGCCCGCCTGGGCCGGTTCGTAGCCCGCTTCTTGGCCAGTAAGATGGGCGTTGCGGAGGATGCTCCGTTGCCGGAAAAGCTGGAGTTTCTGGCCGACGTAGGACAAATCCAGATTTCGCTGGAGCGGTTTTTGCAGACGACTGTCGAGTTTGCCCTGCGGCAAGCTGCCTGGAGGAAACAAATCGAAACAGATCCCCAAGCGACTCCGCCGCAACCGATGGCCGTGCTGGAGGATGTGCTGGCCCAAGGGCTGGTTGATCTGAAATTGCTCAGCCACCCCGACGTCCTCTCCGTGCGGTTGGCTTGTGCTTCGGCTCCCTATGAAACCAACGGCCGTTGGGAAGACAAGTCCGGCCAGGTCGTCTGGCAGGCCCAGGTCGATCAGGGCAGCCCTTGGTCTCCTTATTGCTTTGCCCTGTGGAGCGAACCAGACGAGCAGCAGCAGAAGAAGCTGCTAGGTCGCGTGGCACTGGCCGGCCAGCGGTTGGCGGAGTACGCCTTGTGGCATGCCGGCCTGGCCGCCGCCGAACGGATCGAGTGGGAAACATTCGCCAATGGCCTGCGGCCCGGCGCGGACCTGGAGAAACGGATCGAGTCCTTTCGATTCGCCAGTGACGCCGGCCTGGCCGACGACGTAAACCTGTCGGCCACGCCCCGGCAATTGCTGCTAGCGGGGCTTCAGGAAAACCCGTAGCCGCGGCGAGTTCGCTGCTACAGCATTCTCCAAAGAAACCAGGCAAAGGCAATCAGTACGGCAAACAGCAGCGGGACAATGGCAAAGGCCAGCCAGGCCGGGGCACCATACACGCCCGCGATGCGGCGTCCACAGTGGGGGCATTTAGCGGGCAGCGGACGAGGAATTCGCCCGCCGCAATCGCAGGTCAGCGTTTCGCCCGATCGCAACCGCGCGGCCATGTTGATCCCGTGGCGCTCCCCCGCCTGCCAGTGCCGGGGAATTTCCCATGACTTGACTGTTACTCGGAATCGTCCAGGGAGTCGGCGTCCTCGGGCGTATCGTCCGCGTCGTCTGGCGGAATATCGTCCGAGGGGGCTTCATCCACCGGGTCCTCTTTGGGGACGGCCCGTTTCTTGGCGGGTGCTTCGCCGAACTTCTTGCCCGCGGCGGTCATGCGGGCCTCGAAGACTTCGCGGGCTTTGGTCCAAGCACTCGACATCAAAGGGACATGGCAGCCACCTTGTCCGCCGCAGGCATTGAAACCGGGCGTCTCGCCGCAGCCCCCCTTGCCGGCGCAGGTGTTGGCTTGCGAGCAGGTGTTCTCAAATGTGGCGCAGTCGCCTTGTCCGGCGCAGTCGTTGTCCTGCTCTTTGTCTTTGCCCTTGCAGGTGTTCAACCCACGGCAAACGTGCAGATCGTCCATCAGAAAGTTCTGCGTCAAATCCACATCGCCCGCGCCAGCGCCGTTGTCGCCGCCAGAGGCATTGCTGGCTCCGCCGTCCGGGCCTGGATTGGCGGGGGGCGGGGTGGAATTGTTGCAACCGGCCACACCACCGGCCAACAGCCCGCCGAGCGCCGCGGAACTCAAACGATTAAAGTCACGGCGGCTAAGTGATTGGCGTTCCATAGTGGTGAGCTCCGCTCTAATCGGGCCAAATTGGATGAATAAGGTTGCCGTTGACGGTAACGCTTTAGCCGCGGAAAGTCTAGGCCCTCATGCGAATCTGGCCGTATTCGTCGCAGCGGTTCGCGTATTTGTAGGAGGCGTTCCCAACGCCGATGAACTGCGCGATATCGCGGCCATCGGCGTTAGGAACGCCTCCTCCAGAACTCTGACCGTGTCGAGGAAATCGCCTTTGGCCAACGGCTAAAAATCGTCGGCGGGCGTGGGCGCAAGCAGCAATCGCTCGTTGAGGATTTCCTTGGCGGCATGATGTCGGGACCAGGCACCCGGCTGCGGGTACAAGCCTCCCCCCAGTACCAGTGCTATCAATGTGTAGACCACCACACGCTCGCGGATATTCGCCTTGAGAGGAACGGTGGCCAGGGGCCGGCAGCCGGTGAAGAGCCGAAAGTAGGCCCGCACGATGGAGATGCTGTTCATGGTGGCGGCCAAGACAACCGTCACGCCAGCGTGTGGATAGGTATGCACGGCACCGTCCACCAACAGGTCCATCCCCAAGAAACCGACCGTTCCGGGAAAGCCCACCGCGGTCATGCCCGTTACCAAAAAGCTGATCCCCAACAAGGGAGTGTTTTCGTACAGGCCCTTGAAACCCGTCAGCGGCAAGCGCCCATGCCGGGCTTCCAACAGCCGCAACGTCAGGCCAAAGCCGGTCATCGCCAACGACGATGCCAACCAGGCCAGCAGGCCGCCAGAGAGTCCCGTTTCTTGGCAGGTCTCCAGGCCGACCAACACCAACGCCGACTGGCTTAAAAAGAAGTAACAAAAATAGCGGCGAGAATCTCGCTGGATCAGGCCCATACCCGCGGCATAGACGGCGGTCGCCAGCGATAACATTCCCAGCCCCCGCAAGACTTCGTCGGCGGCAATCGGCAGGACCAGCCTGACCGCCGCATAGGCCCCGATGAGCGGCGTGACAAACAGCAAGGCCGTGCCCAGTAGGGACCGCTCGAAAAGTTCGGTAATCCAAACGTGAAATGGAGCGATGCCCACGCGGATGAGTACGGCGATCACCAACGGGACCACCGGCCACAAGGTGTGCGTCCGCTCGCGGCCCTCGGACTCCACCAGCGCCTCGCCCAGGATCATCAGAGCGGCAAACAGGGCCATGTGGATGACGTAGGCCCTCGCCGGCACGCCGCGGCTGCGCAATTCCATGTAAGGCGGGACCGTGCCGGCGATCAGCAAGCCAATCACGCCCCACGGTTCCTGGCAGCTCAACGTCAACAGCACCAACGACTGTGACACCAAGGCCCAAGCGAACGAAAACTTGCGGCTGTAGCTGCGGACCGTGGCCAGGATCGTGAGAAAGTGGATCAACGCCGCTAACGGCACCAGCGGAGCACTGAGTTCGTCCAGTGCCAACACGGCTCGTCCAAACAGGGCCGATCCCAAGTGGATCGGCTCATGGCCGGCGGGCTGCCTGTAGAAGAATAGGATGCTGGCCGCCAACGCGCACATCAACGACGCGGCCGATGCCGCCAGCGCCATTCGACGGGCGCGGTCGGTCTCGACCACCCGCGACACCATCGCCGCCCCTGCCAAAGGCAGCAGTGCCGCGAATTCCAGCCAGATAATCAGGCCTGAGTTCATGAACGAATCTCCGCGGCTGGGACTGTTAACGCAAGCTGGCTAGCCGCGGTTTGTCGAATTGGCGCGGCGGGAGGCGGGCCAGCATTGTCCCTGGGAGGCATGTCTTGTGGCCGGTTGGGACCGGGACTTTCGGATTCCGCCAAGGGTCGGCCCGACAGCCATTCGGTCCAGCCAGTTTCCACTCGTTCGCAAAGGCGAAACAAGTTGAGCAGCGGCTCGGCCAGGCAACGGGACAACAGCCCATCCAGGTAGCCGCGCTCCATCGCCAGCCGGTAGGTCCAACCGCGCCAGCCAGATGCTGGCCGGCCGCTATGTCCATTGGCGTCGTTGGAGAGCCGCATGCCGATGGCATTTTCCATGACGTTGTAGTCCAGCAATAACGTGGGAGCGCGGACGAATTGCAATGTCCGCAGGCAGGCATGGCCCAGCAGATGGATCAGTGCCACGTAGCGAAAGCCCAAGCCAATCTCGGCTACGATAATGCCGACTTGTGTCAACGAGGCGAACGACAACGCGGACTTGATATCGGTCTGTGCCCGCGACATGAATGCGGCAATTAAGGCGGAAATGGTCCCCACCAAGAAGACCGCGGCGCTGAGCGGCCAAGAGTGGTCTAGCAAAGGGCTGGCCCGCAACAGCAAATAGGCCCCCAGGTGAACCGAGAGAGACCCGTAAAACACGGCGCTAGACGGGGTGGGGCCTTCCATGGCCCTCGGCAGCCAGCCGCAAAAGGGGATCAGGGCTGATTTTCCGGCGGCGGCTACCAGCAACAGCAGGCCCACCAGCAGAGCCTGCGATTTCAGCAGTTCCGTGGTTCCGCCCGGCCAGGGATCGGTCCCCATGACGTGCCGAAAGTCCCCTTCGCCACTGAGATGGTGCAAGGCAATGGCCGCCAGCAGCAGGGCTGCGTCGGAAATGCGATAGACGGCCCAAACCCACAGTCCGTTGCGGACGGGACCGGGCCGCTGATGGTAAAACGCCACCAGCAATGCCGAGGACAGTCCGACCAATTCCCAGCCGGCAAACAACGTCTCGATCGTGCTGGCCAGGGATGTCACCAGAATGCCCAGCAAGAAGATGGAGTACAACACAAAGAACCGCTGGTAGCCCTCCTCGCGGTGCATGTAGCGCACGGCGAAGGCACCGATCGTTCCGCACAGCACGAAAGACAAGACCACAAACGGCACGGACAGCCGGTCAAACGCCAGTCTGAAAACAAAATGAAAGTGCGGAATTTCGACCCAGTGGCCCAGTTCGATCGGCACATTGCGCTTGCCCGTGGCCAACATAATGCCCAGAATCGCCAGCGCGGCGATAAAACCCACGACCGAAGTATATTTCACCAGCTCGCCCACGACGCGCTCGGCGAAGGGTCGGTTGGCCAAGGTGGTGGCTCCCAGTAGCAGCACCAGCAACGCCGGAAGCGTTACAACGGTCAGCCCCAGATAATGCAGCAGGGTATCGACGGGCATCATGTCTTGAATTTCCTGGGCCGTTCGTGCGGCCTTGTCGGTGTGACATTACTACCAAGGCCGGGCGGGACGCGTCATTTTTCGATTTGCGCAAAGCCCAAATGGTCGCGATTGCCGCGATACCAATCGAGGGACGTCGCCACCTTGGGCAAATCGGCCCTTTCGGTGCGGTAGGGTTGAAACTGATCGTCGCGATAGACCAGCAACTCCGAGGAGTTGGGGTTCAATAGCGTTAACTGGGCCCAACCGTTTCGCAGGATGCGGCCAATCGTGGCGTTGCGTTCCATAATCCCCAGCATGGCCCGAGGCGTCGTTTCCAGTATGAACAGTGAACGCATTGGCTCGTGGATTTCGACCCCTTGCCAGGGCAGTCCGCAGCGCAAGTCGCTCGCCGCGCCATCCATTACGCCCAGCAACGAGGTGACATTGTGCGGCAACTTGGTTCCACAGCCCCAGCCAGACGGGTCAATCGACGAAAAGTAGTACTGCAAATTGATCCCTTCGCAGACAGGGACCACGGCACTCAAAATTCTCGCCAGGATCGTGGCATCTTCATCGTCTTGGGCGGGATCATAGGAATGCAGAAACGACCGCCGATCCAGAAACAGCCCGCGAATTCGCTCGCGCCGCCCGACAAAGGTCACGGAGTTGGTGGCGTTGCCAAATTCCGGCCGCGTCTGCGCCAGGTCTTGGGTACGTTCCTCAACATGCTGGTGGGCCGCCTCGAACGATAAATTCAGCCGAGCCGAATAGAACCGCCGGCACCGCTCGTGGGCGTTTCGTTCGCAGGTCCGCCCCAAGATGTCGCGCGCCTCCACAAAACGCGACTGGTGCGAGCTGGGCAATAGGTCCAGGTCGAAGTAGCGGATGGTATCGTCGCCCGTGTTGTGCTGGCCTCCCACGAACCAGGTGTCATCGGAAATTTCCAGACCTTTGTCGTACAGGATCTCCCGCACTCGCGGATCGTTAAGGAATGCCGCCAAGGAGCGTGCGTTGGGCCCGCCGGCACTGCCGCAGCACGCGCCGCAGTCGTAGGTCGATTTGTGAGGGTTGTTGAGGCAAAACGAGGCATGGCCAAAAAAAAACACCAGCGGGGCGAAATTGCTGGTCAGGCCAATGTCGCGCAACACGCGTTCTCCCATCGTAGCCATTTCTGGCACCGAAAAGCCGATCCCGTCGTCTTCCGGGCCCGGCTTCTCCGCGATCCGCTCCAGCCGCAGGCGCGTCAGGGCCGGTGCCGCGAACAACTCCGCCGCGCGGCCATGAATGTGGGCGGTCAAGCGGGGAAACAACACCCGCATCACCAGCGGAATTGACGCCAACACACCCAAGCCGCCGGTGATGACCGCGCCGCTGGCAAGGCCTAGCGTGCCGCGGTGGACCTGGCGCGTTGTGGCACCCAGGGCCTTGCGCGATTTGGCTTTGCGGCGGTGCGTTTCCTCCAGCGAGGAGACAACATCCTCGACCAGGTAATACTGTGGCCGCAAGACATACGGGCATAACGCCGTGAAATTGGCGTCGGCCACACCCCGATAGTAGATTGGAACGCTGAAGAAACCGGCGGCACCGAATGTCTCGGCGGCCGGTTCGATCTCCTCCAAGTGCCGCCGGAACGACTCTTCGCGGGCGTCGATGCAGAAGGCCGCCTGCAGTTTGGGCTTCCTCACCCGTTCTGGCCGCCGCCGGGTGTGGATGGAGAAGGCATCGAGCGCTTGCCGGCGGTATCCGCGTTCAAACGCCAGGTGGAATACACGACGGCGTTCGACGCTGTTGAATTCCTCGATTTCGCGGAACAGCTTTTCCCACTCATGCGGCGACATGCGTGCCAGCACCTGCGGATACCAACCCGATAGCTGCGCCAACTGAAACACGCGAAAGGCCCGTTGCGCCTGTTCGTCCCGCGGTGAGGTGCGCGGCAGCCGCGCACGGAGTTCGTCGCGTAGTTCGGAAATTGGTCCGCGGTATCCCAACGTCTCGCGCGCCACATGGGCCACAGCCAGCCGGTCCAAAATCAGCCGGACGGCGAGGAACTCAACAAAAGTCCCCGGAACAACGGGCTGCGGCACACGGTCGGGGCGAACTTCCATCGCCCACAACATGCCCGCCCAGCCGCGCAGGGCCAGGATCGTGGCCGGCAAATAATCTTCCCATTCGGCAGCGTCCACGCCCAGCATTTCCAGCGAATCGCGCAGCGACTCCAACGGTGACAGCCCGGATTGCCCGATGCGGGCCAAGGCATCGCGCAATCCGCCCAGCCATTTGTCGGGCGGGCCCGCCGGGCGAGAGTACAGGGCCGAAAACGCTCCGAAGAAACCCCGGTCGCGTTCCGGCAGCGACCAATGGGCCATACCTTGATCGGCGAAGGCCGCGCAAAACCGGATCAGGAATTCGTGGACCAGCGCGTCGCTATCCTGCCCCGTGAGGGCCAGCAACAGGTCACGATGCCGTTCGACGGGCCGGGGGGGCAGCAGCGGAGCGGGTGCCTGGGCGGCCCCATATTGGCAGACATTCCACAAAGCCCTCAAAGTGAGTTCTTCCCATCGTTGCGGGCTCCACGATTCGGCATTCGCGGAGCGGGCCTCTTCCACGGAATCGGCCAAGACCCGAATATCATCTGGAAGCTGGTTGGCATTGTTGGCGGCAACCACGCCGTCGTCTATGTCTTGTTGCGAACGCTGCCGGGCCAGCCAATGCCGCGTCTGTTCGATGTAGCGGTCGCGATCGGACGGATCGACATCTGCGCGAAAACGGCTCAGGGCGTCAGTCTCGGAAATGAACCACTGCAACTCATTTCCCGACTCGGTAGGCATGGGATGCCGGAGCATCCGCAGTCGCAAGTGAAACCGCGTGCCCAAAGCGCCAATCAGACCATCCAGGCGTTCGGCTAGATCCTCCAGCAGCACGTCTTCCAAGTCTTCAACGCCAATCCGCCCCCTGGCCACTTTGGCCCGATAGCGAGGCTCTGGGTAATAAGGTTCGCACTGAAACAGCCTGGCACCGCGGCGGACACCTTCTTGGAACGAGAAATTCTCCAAGCCTTCCAGCGTGTTCAAGAAGGCGAAAGCGGTGATCGGCCCTTGCGCAGGCAGAAGCTGGCAGGAGAACTCGATGATGCGTTGCAAGTCGGCCGTTTCCAGCTCGCACTGGAGTGCCGCGGGCTGGTCAATCGTCTCGGCCGATAATTCTGGCATGGCAGCATCCCGTGCGGTGCGGTAGCCTCAACGGACGCTCGACCATGACGGTTTCCGTCACCTCCAGCGGCCTGAAATCTCTTCTAGCCTCTCTATTGGCATCGTGCAAACATCGGTTCGTCCCACCGCGAATCGTCCATTGGGGTGAGCCAAGCCGCTACCGATTGCGTCCAACCGCGAATGGACCGTTACTCGGTAGGCCGGCTGGCGACGCAGAAGATTATGCACTATCGACTTGCGTCAACACTCCATGCACAAGGTCACGGCACGCCCGTTCGCGGAACAACCCGAACGGCGAGCAAATGTGCATAACAAACATGGATGAGCTTACGAATTTGTCATTTCTTGAAGGCAAATAATTGGCCGCTGGGGTGCCTTGGGGCATGCCTTCCTCTTTCGCAATTGCATCGGCCGGTCTGGTAACCGATGCTGGTTGGCAATGCAGTGCATCAGGCAATGCAACTTCCCCAATCGTCGTGTGAACAAGGAGTCAGTGGGATGTCGTTATTCCTCTCGCCCAATCCTCTTAGGCAGCGGCGGCCAGCCGTGTTCGTCGCAGCCATAGTGGCCGCTTGCTTCGGAACTGCCGCCGCGTCCATTGGCGACGATGAGGGGCCGCTGCCCGGGCCCATCCGACTGCGACTGCCGCCAACGCTGTACGCGGTGGTGGGCCAAGAGACCAACTTGTACTTTGACAACGTGGTGTTGACCACGCGGCCAGATCATTACGCGTTTGACGCCGTTTGTGCGCATGGCCGGCAGCAGGCCGAGCGTTGGACTTGGACCCCTGGAGAGCAAGATGTTGGCCAGCATCGGCTGGCGATTGAGGTTCGCGACGAGAGCAACGGCCTCGTCGCCCGTGCCCAGACGACGGTGATGGTTTCGGCGGCCGATGCCGGTGCCGATCGGCCGCTGTCGGTGCTGATGATAGGAGACAGCCTGACACATGCGTCGGTATACCCGGCGCATCTGCTGAAACTCTGCCAGCCAGCCGGCAATCCGCGGGTGGAGCTGGTTGGTTCGTTCCAGCCGGCCGGCGCGGCCGAAGGCGTTCGCCATGAAGGCTATGGCGGGTGGACGGCCAGGCGGTTCGCCACGCATTTCACTGGTACTGCCCGTGCAGGGGACTACAAACAGCGCGGCAGCCCGTTCTTGTACCTGAATGAGCAAAGCGAGCAGCGGCTTGATTTCATGCATTATTGCCGCGATGTGAATGGCGGGAAGTCGCCCGACGTGGTGTCGATCTTTCTTGGGCCGAACGACATCTTTGGAGCGACCGACTCCAACCTCGAGCAGACGATCGACGACATGCTGCTGCACTTGGCGCAACTTGTGGAAATGATCCGCTCGGCCAGCCCACAAACAGTTGTGGCCTTGATGCTGCCGGTGCCGCCGGCCTCCTCGCAAGATGCCTTTGGCGGCAACTACGCCTCAGGGCAAACGCGGTGGCAGTACAAACGCAATCAACATCGGCTGGTTGAGAGGATGCTGGACCAGTTCGCGGATGGCTCGCTGGAAGGCGTCTCCATCGTGCCGACTTCGGTCAATCTCGACTGCCTGCGCAATTATCCGGCCACTTCAGCGGCCGCCAACGCACGCAACAGCCAGGCATTGGAACGGCAATCCAACGCCGTCCACCCGGCCACGTCGGGCTACGAGCAGATTGGGGATACGCTGTACGCCTGGCTGAAGGATCACGCGAGCCGGATGAGTGGCACTCCTTGATTGCTCATCGCCCGTTGGCAGGCTGTTTGCTACTACGTGCGAATACGCCGCTTGTACCGGTCGCACCGCCTGCAACGCACCTACAACCAAGCTCGCCTTGGTCGCACGGCGTGGACGGGCTATGATTCGGTAGCGGGCCAGCCACGCGGTTGGGCTCCCCCATTCGGCAATTCCTCGATCGGGCGTGAAAGGCACGATATGCGAGCATTCGACGCCACTACCTACTATTTCAACCGCGCCGCCGACCAGATGGACCTGTCGGACAACATCCGGCGGCTCCTGCTGACGCCCAAGCGCGAAGTCCAGGTGCAAGTCGCCATTGAACGGCAGAATGGAGAAATCAATACCTTTATCGGCTATCGCGTGCAGCACGACGACACCCGCGGACCGATGAAAGGGGGGCTGCGCTACCATCCCGATGTTGATCTTGACGAAGTCCGCTCGCTGGCCGCGTTGATGACCTGGAAGACCGCCGTGGTCAATTTGCCTTATGGCGGCGCGAAAGGGGGCATCACGGTCGATCCCTCGAAGCTCTCACTGCGGGAACTGGAGCAACTGACGCGAAAGTTCGTCGATGGCATCCATGATCTGATCGGCCCGGATGTCGACATACCCGCGCCCGACATGGGAACCAACGCCGAAGTCATGGCCTGGTTCATGAATCAATATGCCAAGTACCACGGATTCAGCCCGGCCGTGGTGACGGGCAAGCCGGTTGAACTGCACGGTCTGCCCGGCCGCGAGGAAGCCACCGGGCGTGGCGTGGGCATTTTGGCGATCAAGCTGCTGGGCCGGCTGGGCCGCAAGCCGGTGCAAACTCGCGTGGCTTTGCAAGGCTTCGGCAACGTCGGCACGCATACGGCCAAGTTCTTGCACGAAGCCGAAATGAAGATCGTGGCTCTCAGCGATGCCAGCGGTGCCTACCATCGCGAGGCCGGACTGGACATTCCCGCCATGCTCAAATACGCCCGCGACCATCACGGCACCTTGGCCGGTTATCCCGACGCGGACAAAATTACCAACGACCAGTTACTGCGAATGGATGTGGAGATGCTGATCCCCGCGGCCATCGGCGGAGTGTTCACCGAGGACAACGCGCAGCACATTCGCGCGCCGATCATTTTGGAAGCGGCCAATGGCCCGACCGAACCAGCGGCCGACCGTGTGTTCGACGAGGCCGGCGTGGTAGTGCTGCCCGACATCCTGGCCAACGCCGGCGGCGTGACGGCCAGCTACTTTGAATGGGTGCAGAACCGTCAACACTATTCGTGGGGCATCAACCGCGTGCGGCAAGAATTGGACCATGTGCTGACGCAAGGCTTTGAAGCCATTTGGGAACTAGCAGCCAGCCGCAAATGCAGTTTGCGCACCGCGGCTTACATGCTGGGCATCGGCCGTGTCGGACGTGCGACCATTCTGGGCGGTATTTCATGATCAGGGCGGCAACCAGCGCGGGCGCGCGTCTCATCAAGGTCGGCCGGGAAACCATTATTGGAGGTTCTTCATGAGTGCGGCGGAAATCAGCGAGTCTGCCTTCAAGCAGGTTCCCATCTTCAAGAACATGAACGACACTGAGCGCCGGCAACTCTTGGCCATCGCCAAGGTCCAAGAATTCTCCCAGGGCGAAGTCATTCTGCGGCAAGGCAAGAGCAGCCAGAACATGTGGGTGCTGATCGAAGGCGAGTGCGAAGTCATCAAAGAGCCCGAAACCTCGCACACCGGCGAGCAGCCCGTCCGCTTGGCGCTGCTAGAGCCGCACAACAACTTTGGCGAAATGTCGTTCTTTCACCCCGCGCCGCATTCCGCCACGGTGCGGGCTTTGACCAACGTCCGCGTGCTGCGTATTGAGCGGGAGGATTTTGAGGAGTTGGTACAAGAAGGCTGTAGCGCCGCCTACCGCCTGGGTTGCAATGCGCTCGACACACTGGCCGAGCGGCTACGGCGGATGGACGAATGGGTAACGACGCTGCTGCGCGACGGACGTCCCAGCGACGAAGCCGAGGAACAAGTTCCCGAGTGGAGCAAGTTCCGCGACAAGGTCTTTACCGGCTGGAACTTGTAGCCGGCTGCCTGGCCGCGTTCTTCAAGGCGCGCTCGTGGTGCGGCTTGTGGTGTACCACATTCCACACCAGCCCGACTTTTTCCATCAGACGGATCGTCTGGTAGGTGATGTCAAACTCCCACCATTTGTGGCCGTAGTTGGCCATCCGCTGAAAGGCATGATGGTTGTTGTGCCAGCCTTCGCCGTAGGTGACGAGGGCCACCCACCACAGGTTGCGGCTGTCGTCGGTTGTTTCGTAGTTGCGATAACCCCAGATGTGCGTGGCCGAATTGACAAACCAGGTGGCGTGCAACACGTACAACATGCGGATAAACAAACCCCAAGCCACAAACGACCAGCCGGTGTAAGAGTCCCAACCGAGGCTGCCCACGGCATACAACACCACGCCCAGCACGATGTGCCACAGCAAGAAGGTCTTGTCCAAGAACCGCATCACCGGGTCTTTGTTCAAGTCGCGGGCGTAGCGGTCGATCATCTTGCTCTTGTATTCGGAAGTGTAGCGCGGGCCGAGCCACAAGATATGGCTCCACCATTTGCCATCCCGCGGTGAGTGCGGGTCGTGGGCCTGGTCGCTGAACAAATGGTGCTTGCGATGCACGGCCACCCAAGTCAGGGCCGAGCCTTCACCCGCCAGGCCGCCAATAAACGCCAACAGCCAGCGCATGGGGCGGGATGTCTGAAAACTGCCGTGCGTCAGACCGCGATGAAAGCTGAGGCAGATGCCGATGCCGCCCGTCAGCCAACCCAGCACGGCCATGATCGCCACGGCCTTCCAGGTGAAAAAGAACAACGCGCTCAACGCGCCCAGATGCACAACGCCCAGCCAAATAACGTTGGCCCAGTCCAAACCGGCGGCCCAGCGCTGCCGAATGGCATCACGCCGTTCGACAAGGTCTTCTTCCTCGTCGGCCCGCAAACGGCTAACGGGCAGGTCGGCAATCAGTGTGCTGTCCGGAATATTCTCGTAAGTGATCGTCTCCGGCTCAATCTCCGTGGCGGGTGCCGCGGTCGCGGAGGGAACGCTAAACTTGGACAAGCCTTCTTCGGTGTTCAGACCCAGCGAATCGAGTTCGGCCGGGTCGAGTTCAGGAGCCAGTTGCGGGGACATGGTGCGTTTTCCAGAGAGGCGTTGTTATCGGTAGTTCAGGCTGGCGAGCGACCATTCGCTCTATCCATGTCAGGGATTTTAGAACGGATCGGCGAAAAGAGTGTCACGGGGCCGTCCAGGCAATGTAAAACAACGGTAAAATCCGACGAACTCAAGCCAGACACCCCCCGCACGGACGATGCAATCCGGCAATCTTGCCCAAGGTCGCCCCACTGGCTGGCGTTTCAGGTAGCGTCCACCCTCGCCAGGGAACGGTTCGTCATACAACTGTCTCACCTGTCCAATTACGATAGAACGGGTTCTTTGTCCGTGCCGCGGGGCCAATGCAGGCTTGTTAAGAAGGGTTTGCCGCGTGAATTTGCCACGTCCATTTCGCAAGTCGAAAGCTCGCCTGCCACACGCACAAGGGCACATGACTTTTGCCTCGGCCAGCATCGGGCGCAGTCTTACGCGGACGGGCCGTTTGCTGCGGACACAAATCTGGATCTGGCCCATCGTGGCCGTGGTGGTGTTGTCGATCGTGGGATTTGGAATGAAGTCGGCGATTGAGTCGACCATGCAGCGCAACATCACGTCTGCCCTGCAAACGTTGCTGAATGTCGAAGTCGGCATGCT
Source organism: Pirellulales bacterium (assembly GCA_050247075.1). Classification (GTDB taxonomy): domain Bacteria; phylum Planctomycetota; class Planctomycetia; order Pirellulales; family JBFWUW01; genus JBFWUW01. The sequence continues at coordinate 106,341 of JBFWUW010000002.1, forward strand.
GCAAAACTGGTTTGAAGTGCAAGAGTCAAACGCGGAGCTGTGCGCCAACGACAAAGAGGTGCGGCAGGCCGTGTTTCAACTGCTGGAACGGTCGGAAGCAAACGCCGCCGCACCGCCCGCCGACCAGGCTGCCGTGCAAAAGCAACTTCGGGCCGCGATCGGTCCGATCATGTCGTCGCACGGCTATACCTCGTTTTTTGTCGTCGACCGCAAGAAACGTATCATCGCCACCGATTCTGACGAACTGCTGGGCCAACAAGACGTCCCAGAGTATGAATCTTTCCTGACCATGGCCTTGGCCGGAGAGACCACGGTCTCTCCCCCTTTTCCCAGCGTAGGGACGATGAAAGACCAATTTGGCCGGATGCGCACGGGCGTACCGGTCATGGCGGTCTGCGCCCCGATCCGCGATGAAAGCTTTCAAGTGGTTGGAGCGCTGGCGCTGCGGCTCCAGCCGGAACAAAAGTTCACAAAGATTCTGCAACTTGGCCAGATTGGCAAGACGGGCGAAACTTACGCCTTCGACAAATCGGGATTGATGGTCTCGAACAGCAGATTCGATCACGACTTGATCCTGTCGGGCTTGCTGCCGGACCACGACTACGCCCATTCAATCTTGAGCATCCAAGTCCGCGACCCCGGCGGCGACATGACAGCGGGATACCGTCCGGCGGTGCGCCGCGCGGAACAGCCATTGACGCGAATGGCCCTGGCGGCGTCCGCCGGCGAACCGGGGATCGACGTCGATGGCTACCGGGACTATCGGGGAGTGCTCGTGGTGGGTGTTTGGACCTGGCTGCCCAAGTATGGACTGGGTGTGGCCACGGAGGTTGACGCGGCGGAGGCCTATCGCCCGCTGACGATCTTGCAGCGCACTTTTTTCGGCATGTTTGCATTATTGGGGGCCACTTCGGCAGCCATCTTTGTGTTCACGGTGGTCGTGGCAAGGCTGCGCCGCGACGCGCAACGTTCCGCCGTCGAAGCCAAGCAACTTGGGCAGTACAAGCTGGAGGACAAGCTGGGATCGGGCGGCATGGGCGTGGTCTACAAGGGGCGGCATGCCATGCTCCGCCGTCCGACGGCGATCAAACTGCTCGATATCGACAAGGTCGATGAAACCTCGATTGGACGCTTTGAGCGCGAGGTGCAAATCACTTGCCAGCTCAACCACCCCAATACCATCGCCATTTACGACTACGGACGGACGGCCGAAGGCGTCTTCTACTATGCCATGGAGTTCTTGGACGGCATCGACCTGCAGCAACTGGTGGAACGCTACGGCCCGCAGCCCGAGGGCCGGGTGATTCGCATTTTGCTGCAAATCTGCGGATCCTTGTTCGAGGCCCATTCACAAGGCATGGTCCATCGCGATATCAAACCGGCCAACCTTATGCTCAACCGCCGCGGCGGCGAGCCCGACGTGGTCAAAGTGTTGGACTTTGGCCTGGTGAAGGCCCTCGACGACGAAAAGAGTGGGCAAGGATCGGAAGGGCTGACCGGCACGCCGCTGTACATGTCGCCCGAGGCGATCCAAACGCCGATGAGCGTCGATCATCGCAGTGACTTGTACGCCGTCGGCGCCGTGGGCTATTTCTTGCTGACCGGCAAGCCGGTATTTGAGGCCCGCAGCGTGGTTGAACTGTGCCAGAAGCATGTTGATGCCGTACCGGAACCGCCGTCGCAGCGGCTGGGCCGGCCGATTTCGGCCGAGGTGGAAAGCGCGCTGCTGGCTTGTCTGGACAAATCGCGGGCCAAGCGTCCGCAAACAGCCCGCGACCTGGCACAACTGCTGGCCCGCTCACCTGCCGCGGGCACATGGACGGTGGAACAGGCCGATGTCTGGTGGGGCCGCCACGAACGGGGCACTTCGCCTTCCGCCGACACCGGCCAGCAACCAGCTACTGCCGCGCGAATACACGAACAGACAATGGCACACGGCAGCGATTGAGCACTTCGCGGTTGGGTCAACAAGCGCGCGAGCGGAAGAATTTGGTATAACAAGCCGCGAAGGAATTGGCCCGAAATAACTTCGTCATAAACCCCCTCTCCCACTGGGAGAGGGCAGGGAGAGGGGAAACAATACGCCGAAGTTATTCCGGGTCAGTTCCTAAGGTTGGAGCAGCAAAATCCATATGGCCATAGCGGCAATTTCATGAAAACTCGGCTGGCAATTCTGGTGGGGTTGATCTTTGCCGGCGTGGGGGGCTTCCTGGCCTGGCGAGCCTGGTCGGTTGATCCGAACGAACCTATTTACGGCGGCAAACGGCTGAGCGTCTGGATCGGCGAGTTGGATTCCAAGTCGGGGGAGCGCCAACAAGCAGCGCTCTCAGCCATCAAGCACATGGGCCCCTACGCAAAGGATGCCGTGCCGGCCCTGACGGAACTGCTCGACTCGGACTTGCCCGGCACGCGCGACATGGCGGTACAGGCCCTGGGATCGATCGGCCCGGATGCCGCCTCGGCGGCCCCTAAGCTCATTGCCATGCTTCCCACGGCCAACGAGCGGTTGTATGGGTTTCTAGCCAGTTCGCTGTCGCGGCTGGGACCGGCGGCCAGGCCGGCGGCACCCAACTTCATGGCCGCATTGCTTTCGGACACGGCACCCGTTAGGGAAGCTGCGTTTTCGGCGCTGGTGATCCTGGGCCCGGTCGTGCTGCCCGAAGTCCGAGAGGCGTTGGAAAGCCCCAACCCGTTGTTGCGGGCCCGGGCAGCCTCTGTCTTGGCGGCGATAGGCGATCCCGCCCGCCCGGCGCTGCCTGAGTTGGAAAAGCTGCTCGAGGATCCCGACGACCTGGTACGGCGTTCCGCGGCGCAGGCAATCGAACAGTTCAAGCGGGATGCGCACTGAGGCGGTAACCGGCTAAATGGCATCGGCGTGGATGGGCCGACCAGGTGCACGACTGCCGCTGATTTGGCCTGCCAAGACTCATCAGGAGCCTCCGCGGGCAGAGCCAACTCAAAAGCCCGGCATGGGGAAGCCGAAGTCGCGGGCGTTCCAAATGGGACCGCCGCCGTAGCCATAGCCAGCGCTGACCCCGCGGCGATTGCGGTTCTTGTACAAATAGTACATGTAAGCGTTGGCCCGCGCCGCCGACATGCCGTTGGGGCCACTCTGCGTCAGGCCGCGATTGCGATTGTTGCCGGCCAGTGCGGGCAGGGCCAACATCGCCAACAAACCAACCACCATCAAGCCCATCATCGCGCGACGCATGGTGCAACCTCCTTCGGAGAAACGGCGAACAGAATCCGCTATTTCGACGTTAGTTAGAGCCAGACGGGGAAGCAAGCAAAATGGGGAGGAAGTCTTCGGTTTTCGGTTTTCAGTTTTCAGGAAATGTTCCGTTTGGAAGAGTACAAAAAGCTGATGCCTGACAGCTTCTCCGCTGACAGCCTTTCGCCTTTCGCCTTCATCCTTTCCCCCTATCCTTCCGGTGTAAATCCCAGCACGATGTCGAAGGTGGCCGCCAGCTCACCGGTCTTGGAACCAGGCAGGGGCTGAAAGTCGATGGTCACGGAATCGCGGGCGGCCGCGTCGCGGATGCCGCGATAGACGCCGTCGCGCTCGTTGCGCGGCTCGCCGCGAATATAGCACTGGGTATTCAGCAGATCACGGCGGCCTTGCTTCACCTTGACATGGATATGCGGCGTGCGTCCCGGATAGGGAACTGGCTTGATCGTGCGGAAGTAGTACTCGCCCGTGGGGCTGGTGAGAAATCGCCCGAACCCCTGGAAGTTCTGATCGCGCTGGCGTTTGCCGCTGTCGCCGGTATGCAAGTAGACGCCGCGATGATCGACCTGCCAAATTTCCACCTGGACACCGCTGACCGGGTCGCCATTAGCGTCCAAAATCTTGCCGGTAAGATGCGTGATCTCGCCCGTGGCGGCGGTCTCGCCCGCGTTCACCCGTACCAGATCGTTGTCGGTGTCGAGCGGCAAATGATCCGGGTAAAACGGCCCCTCTGTCTGCTCTGGCGTGCGGGTCCGTTCCTCAGCCAACACCGTCGAAGCGAGCAGCGCCGCGGCACCGCCAGCCAACGTGCCCAAAAACTCACGACGCCTGGCAACCGCGATAGGATGGCTCATACGACCGTGTCCAAGAGGGAAAAAGGAAATCGCTTGCGCACACGAAACTCCATTCGTCCGATTGTAACGGATCAAGCAGCCAAATAGCCAGAATATCAACAAACTGGCCCGCCTGGCGGCATATGCGCCAGGCGGGCCAAAGATGTTGACGGGCCGTGAAATCGCGGCGAGGCTACTCTTGCTTTTCGCCAGTCTCTTTCCGCAAACGCTCGACGGCCTCTTGCAGCCGCTGCAATTCCTTCTGCAATTGCTCGAAGCGCTGGTCCGCGTTGGGAACAGGCCGGCCTGGCAGAGGTTGTCCCGGCAAGAACGGCTTCATATTCTCCACATGAATCCGCAAGGGATGCCGGCCCAAGAAGCCTTCGACATGGGTCCGCACCTCGGCGGGCAGATCGGCCAGTTTGTCCTCGGTGGCTTCCCAGGTCTGCTCGCCTTGCTTGACCACAACCTTAGCCGGTTCATCTCCTTGTTTGGTAACGCTCAGGCTCATGTCGGCCGGCAATGGCGGCAACTTGGCGTGCGCGCCAGGGGGCAGCATCACGCCGGGACCGGGAACGAACATCCGAAACTCGCGGGGAATTTCGGCGTGTCCCTGACGCCATTTCTCGATCCAATCCCGCCGGGCCTGGGGATCGCCAAAGACTCCGCCGGGAGGCAAAGCGCCGGGCCCCCCCTCGGGCCGCTTGACGGGCTTAACCGTCACCGAATCGGGCTTTCCGCCGCGCAGCAGGTCAATCGTCAATTCGCCTTCCTGAGCAGACTGCACGGCGTTGACCAGATCTCGTAGCGACTTCAGCGGCTTGCCGGCCGCGGCTAACAACACATCGTGCTCTTTCAGCCCGGCCTTCTCGGCCGGCGTTTCCTTGACGACCCCGTGGACAATTAGCCCCTGGTCATCCGGCAAACCCAATTGGGCCCGCAGCGCGGGCGGCAACTCGGCGTCGCACGACAGGCCCAGCCAATAGGCCGGCAACACTTCGCCATCGTTGGCCGGTTGGGCCGCTGGCGCGTCGTTCTCGTTTTCAGCTTGTGCCCGCGCCGCGGCACCCGTGAATAACATCGCGGCAGCAATGGCGGAAAGGGCGGTTCGATAAAGAATGGTGCGGAGTTTCATGGCAACGATCCTGGGGTGGAAGGGGAGTTTTCAGTTTTCAGTGTTCGGTGTTCAAACTGGAAGTGCAAAAAAGCTGATGGCTGACTGCTTCTCCGCTGACGGCTTTTCTTTCTACTGAAATTCTCCGACATAGCGCACGTCCATTTGATCGACGGGAAGAACCAGCCGGCGGCCGTCTTGCAGATCAAAGGGGACGAATTGCCGCGATTGCCGGACCTGGTGCCCGGTGCGCCGCAGTTCTCGAATCACCTCGGGTGGAACGCTGTTAGGACGGCTATCGAACAAAGATGCGTCGAATCGGTCCGAGGAGACGAAAGGAACGGACAACGAGTCGTTGCCGTCGCTGGTCAACAAGACAGTGCCATCGGCCAAGACAGTGCCATCGGCCAAGGCAGCGCCATCGGCCAAGTCGGCGTTGTTTCTCGGCACGGAGGGCGAGGAACGGGCGACCGCGGGCGGGGCTGTTCCGATCCCACCCGGCTCTGCTTCGCCGCGAAACAGCCAACTCAGGCCAAATGCCGCCAGAAAACTGGCCGCCATCGCCAAACAAAGCCGCAGCCGTTCGCCCGCGCGGTTGCGCGTCGCCAACTGCACGGGGACCGCCGCGGATGCATCGCCGCGGAGATCGCCCGCCTCGACTGCTTGCCGCGAGAATCGGCGAAACTCTTGCGCCTCGAGCAAGGCCACGGCACAGTGTCGCCAGCCCTCGGGCCGCTCGTCCAACGAGGCCAACAACTGCCGGCGCTGGTCCTCTGGCAGCTCGCCATCGGCCAACAGGTCGTACAGCCGTTGTTCTTCGGGGGTCTTGTGCTTTTGCCAGTCGTTCATGGTGTCACCTCGGTCACTTCCATAGCCGCCAGTTCGTCGCGTAGCCGCCCGCGAGCGCGGTGCAGCCGGGCTTCGACAGCGCTATGGCTAACCCCCAAATAGGCGGCTAGTTCGTGGTAGCTCCAATCCTCGGTGTATTTCAGCAACAGAATCTCGGCATCTCGCGGCGGCAGGCGGCCCAAGGCCTGCCGCACCAGTTTTTGCCGCTCGCCAGCCAGCAGCCACTCCAAGGGATCGACCGACCGCGACTGGCCTTCGCGAGGCTGAACCCGATCGGCGTAGCGTTCCGTCAGTTTGCGCCGCCGACCTTGCTTGCGGCGATACAACAGGGCCTGAATCACCGCCAGCCGGTAGAGCCACGGAGCCACGCGATCGGGCTCAAGCTTGGGATTTTGCTTCACGGCGGCCAGCAACACTTCTTGCAAGACTTCGTCGACCGCCTGACGTTCGCCCAGCCGAGCCAGAATGACCGTCCGCATCCACCGCTGGTGCGCAGCAACAGCAGCCGACCAGTCCACGCCTGGCGTGCTGGCCCCCCTGGCTGCCTCGCGTTTTCCGCGGACTTCAGTCATGGCTAACAGATAGTTGCCGCTGGCGGAACAATCTTGCGGTGGTGCTGTCTCATTTTAGAGGATTTATGCCGATAGTGGCATTCCGCCCGGAAAAAGCCGTCAGCGGAGAAGCTATCAGCCATCAGCTTCCGGCAAATGGCCCAGCGGAATTAGCCATCCGGCTTTCATCCTTCATCCTTTCCCTCGGCGTCCTTCAGAAATCGCGCAGCGACTTTGGCGGCCAGGCGGCGCGCAGGGCGTTGAGAACCGCTAAGACGTCGATGGCTTCTTGAACGACCGCCCCGGCGACAGGGGGCAATAGCCCGAATGCCGCGAAGATCATGGCGGCCAGGCTGAGGGCGATGCCTCCCACTGCGCTTTGCAGGGCGATTTTCCGCATCCGCCGGCTGATATGCAGAAACTCGTCAATCCTGGAGAGTGAGCTATCGAGGATCACCACGCCCGATGCCTCGGCGGTCACATCGCTGTTTTGCCCGATGGCGATGCCGACCGTAGCCGCCGTCAACGCGGGCGCGTCGTTAATGCCGTCCCCCAAAAACACGGTCGGGGCGGCAGCGGTTTCGGCCCGCACGATGGCCAGCTTGTCCTCGGGGCTTTGGCTGGCGTGAATGTCGGTGATTCCGACCCGCTCCGCCAGGTAGCGGACCTCGCTCTCGCGGTCGCCCGACACAAGCATCACCTTGCGAAACCGGTGTGACGGGCCCAAATGGTGGATGAACGTGGCCCCCTCTTTGCGCGGCTCGTCGCGAAAGCGGTAAGTTCCGGCATATTGCCCGTCGATCAACAACAGGCACTCCATGCCGCCGACGATGGGGGGCAAGGCCGTTTCCAGTTCGGGCTGTTCGCGCAGCAGATGCTTGCGGCTGGTGATGCGGACTTCGCGACCCCGCACCACGCCGCGCATGCCTTGGCCGGGCGGTTCGCTGATTTCCGCGGCCTGGGCCAACGTGGCATTCGACTTCGCGGCGGCACTCATGATGGCCTCGGCCAGCGGATGCTTGGAGTAGCGTTCCAGGCTGGCCACCAGGCCCAGCAATTCAAGCGGGTTGAAGCCGGCGGCCGGCAACTGTTCGGTCAGTTGCGGCCGCCCATAGGTGAGCGTGCCCGTCTTGTCGAAAATGGCCGTGCGGCATGTGTCGATCTTTTCCAGAGCCGCCGGATCCTTGACGATGATTCCCCTTCGCGCGGCCAGCGAGATCGAACCGATAATCGCCACCGGAATGGCAATCAACAGCGGACAGGGGGTCGCCGTCACCAGCACGGCCAAGAACCGCCGCGGGTCGCCGCTGGCCAACCAGGCCGCCAGCGCTAGTGCCACCGATAGCGGCGTATACCAGGCTCCCAGTTGGTCGCCCAATCGCCGCAATCGCGGGCGGTGCTGTTCGGAATCGCGCATGACTTGCATGATGCGGGCATAACGCGAGTCGATCGCCAACTTGTCGGCCCGAATGGTCAGGGCGGCTTCGCCGTTGATGGCCCCCGACAACACCGTTGAACCGGGCGTCTTGGACATCATGTAGGGCTCGCCCGTCAGATACGATTCGTCCATCACGCCATGTCCGGCCAAGACCGTACCGTCGACGGGACAGATTTCGTGCGGCAGCACCAAAAGCCGGTCGCCAACGTCGATCTGTTCGGTGGCGATCTCCGACGGTTCACCCGCGACCAGGCGGTGAGCCACCGACGGCATCCGTTTGGCCAGGGCGCTCAGCACGCTCGAAGCGCTGCGCACGGCGTACCCCTCCAGCGCTTCGCCGCCCGACAACATCAGCACAACCAGGGTGCCCGCCAGGTACTCGCCCAGCAACACCGAAGTGACGATCGAAATGCCAGCCAACAGGTCGGAACCGAACTCGCGGCGAAAGAGTTTGAGGGCCAACTCAGCAACGAGCGGCACGCCCCCCAGCGCCAACGCCGTCCACAAGGGCCAATCCGCGGTTGGCCGCGAAGTGAAAAAAGCGAACCGCAGCACCAGATGCAGGCCAATCGCCACGACCGCCAGAATCGCAATCAGCGTTTGGCGACGATCCCACAGCGAGCGAGGTTGATCGGCGGAACGCATGAAGCTCAGGCCAGCTCCATGAAGTACGGAGGAGAACCAAACCGGTAGCGAAATGGATGGCCCAGCCGAGTTGACCCTCCAACTTTCATCCCTCCGCCTTTCGCCTTCATCCTTTCTAAAATCCCAATCCTGGGCCATTCAGTACGGATGTGCCGACGGTGCCGTCGGTAATGCGAAACATGCTGGGGAAGCGGTCGCGCCAGCCGTCATTGCCGGCGGGGCAGTACTGCCGCGAATTGCTCTCGATGGCCTGTACCGTGGGGATGCGGGCCGACAGGCTAGCCGAGTGCAAGAATGAGTAGCCGGGGCAAGACAAGTCTTGAACGCACAAGAACATGTTGTAGCGTTGGGCCGCCGCGCCCATCAGCAGGGCCTCGGTGTGGCCTTTGCAAGCCTTGAGCGCCACGCCGGAGTAGCCCATTTCGCGGCAGTAGAGCAGGCTGTCCAGGTCGACCAGCGATTCGTCGATGACCACGGGCTTGATCTTGGCCGCGGCATGCATGCGGTTTTCGGGATGTGCCCGCAAGTCGCGGTGGGTGGGCTGCTCAATATAGTGGATGCGGTTGAAGGCCGACGGGGAACGTTCGCGAACGCGGGCCAAAAAGTCGAGAATGTACTGCACATTGGCGCACTTCTCGTTGAAATCGAGCGAGTAATGCCAGATAGGGCATTCGCGGCGAAACTGCGCCTGGGCCGACACGTCTTCCACGGCAACTACCCGCTGCACGTCCCAATCGAGATCGTCACCGTTGAGCTTGATCTTGAGGTGCGTCAGGCCGTTGAAGCGAATCCAATCGCCCAACGTCTCTGGCAGGCCGTCCTCGATGGGCTTGGCGACTTCGTCGTCGGAAAGGGGATCGAGAGCGCCGACCAGGTGGTACAACGGCATCCGCGGCTTGGGATCGCGGAGGGTGTATTGGTCGAGATACTCTCCGTTGAAGTCGGCGTTGAGATAATGCGACAGGTCGCGATGGACGTATTCCCGCCCCAACAAATTGTAGGAGTTTTGTCCCAGCGCACGGCCGAAAGCATCGTGCAGGGCGGCTTCGACCGGGCTGGCTGCGACCATTTGCGCCAACCGCGGGGGGGGCTCAGCCAGGCCCGCGGCCTCGGCCACGTCGGCCGCCGTTTGCTGGTGCGCCGCGGACAAGTCGTGGGTGATATCGAGAGGGTGGCCTTGCTCCGCGTATTGGCCGGCTTGCTTGGCGCAGCGCAGGCCAAACTCCAGCATGGCGGCCTCGGACTGTTCGGCGCTTACCGACTGGCTGGGCCAGGCCCAGACGTTGCCAATCGGCATCGACCCGCAACCTTGCCCTTGCTGCCCGCCGCGTGTTTCAACCGTGACGTTGACGTTCAACACGATGGCGCTCGTCACCACGCGGCCCCCGAACTTGATCGGCGCGCGAAACGAAATCCGCTCGGTGCCGGTCGAGACTTCGAGAATGCGGATGTCGGAAGACCGGGACATGGACATTTTTGATTTTGGATTTTCGATTTTTGATTTTGATTGAAGGAGAGTTCGGTTTTCAGTGTTTGATTGTCACGTTCTCGGATGGCCGGGTTTTGTAGCGCGACGCTGACGAAAGCCGCGCTTTCATTGTTGAAAGCCGATGAAGAAGCACTAAACACTGCAAACTAAGAACTGAAAACCAAAAAACTTCCTCGATCACCCATCATACCAGATTCTTTCGGACGGCCCACACGGCTGCTTGCGTCCGGTCGGTCAGGCCAAGTTTGTTCAAGATATGCTGGACGTGTTCCTTGACGGTTTCATAGCTGATGGAAAGATCGACGGCGATCTCCTTGTTGGTTGCGCCGGAGGTCATCTTGCGCAACACTTCAGTCTCGCGCTGGGTCAGAGGGGCGTCGATATCGGCTTCCAGGCGGGGAGTGGCCAATGCTCCGGTCACGCGACGCAGTTCCTCGCGCGTCCATGCGTTGGCACCGTCGGCCACTTTGCGGATGGTCGCCAGGATATGCTCGCTGTCGACCTCCTTGGGAAAATAACCGCTGGCCCCCAACGCTACCGCCTTGGCGATATACGACGGATTGTCGTACAGCGACATCATCAGCACGGGCAACTCCGGATGTTTGGCTTTAAGCCGGGTCAAGGCGGCCAGCCCGTCTCCTTCTTCCATGCGGATATCCAACAGCACCACGTCGGGCTTGTGCTTTTCGACCAGGGCATCGACGGCGCTGCCGTCGGGGGCCTCGGCCACCATTTGGATATCGGTCCCTTCGATCAGCTTGCGCATGCCGTCGCGGGTGATTTGGTGGTCGTCGGCCATCAATAATTTAATGCTCATACAGGGCTCGGTGTGAGAGGTGCGGGAGAAAGTGGAATACCAGGATCAATGGGCAATTCGATTAAAATGTGCGTTCCCTTGCCTGGCGTGCTTTGGATGGAACAACGTCCGTTGAACAACCGCGTGCGCTCCGCCATGCCATACACGCCATAGCGGTCGTGAGGAACGTTGGAAATGTCAAAACCGACACCCGTATCGCGGATTTCCAACCGCACCAGGTCTGGCAGTTGCGATAGTACGATATGGGCCGTGGCGGCCTGGCTGTGGCGGCGGACATTGTTAAGCGCTTCTTGGGCAATGCGAAACAAGGTTCCCTCCAGCAGCAAGTCGAGCCGGTGAAAATTCACGTCGTGCGCGAATGTCACCTTGGTCGTGCCAGCCTGCTGCAACTCGTTCACAAGGTATTCTATGCCCGCCACCACGCCAAATTCCTCCATGACGGGCGGACACAAACCGCTCATGATGCGGCGGCCCTCCTCGACGGCGCGGCGGAGCGTCTGCAGGATCGTCTTGAATGCATCGCGATTGGGCAGCGCCGTGGCGGCATATTGCGTCCGCAAGGCCTCCACGTACATTTTGGCGGCGGAAACGTCTTGCACCAGTCCGTCGTGCAGCTCCAGCGAGGTAAACTTGCGGTCGCGGTCGTGGGCTTCCAGCATGACCCGCTTGAATTCGCGGTCGGCTTCAATCGCGGCTTGAATTTTTTTCTGCGCGGTCACGTCGCGAAACGCCGCCACCGCCCCCCCCCGCCGTTGCCCCGCGGCGTCAACCAGGGGCCTTGTGTTAACGCTCAGCCAGACATCCTCCGGCAAGTCGTCGCGGCGCATCAGCAGCTCGGCATTGTCGACAAACTCGCCGCGCAAGGCGCGCACCAAAGGCAAATCCACGGTTGGAAAAGGCGTGCCATCCGGACAGAACAGGCCGTACGTTTCCGACCACTGATTGGGATCGTCGGCCACGCCTGGCTTGCCCAAGATACGTTCCGCGGCGGGGTTGTAAACTTTGAACTTGCCCCGCTCGTCGCACATGATCACACCATCGCTGATGTTCTCCAAGGTAGAGCGGTTGATCGACTGTTCTTCTTGCAAGCTGGTCAAGGCGCGCTTCAGTTCCGTCACATCGCGGCTGACCAGCGTGACACCCGTCACTCGTCCCGCGACATACGCGGGATTGAGTTGGATTTGAAAATCACGCGGATCACCCAGCACGGGGTACTGTTCGGTGACGGAGAAGGCCTCACCCTGTAGAGCGCGGCGATGGTGGCGGATCCAATGCTCGGCCTGCGGCGGGGGGAGCAATTCCCGCGGCGTGCCGCCCAACGTCGGCGCGTTTCCAAAAATCTGCTCGAACAAACGGCTGAAAGTCGTGTTGTAGACAACCAGACGCTGTTCTTCGTCAATGGACCAAATGGCATCTTGCGAACTCTCCAGCAAGGCGGCCAGGCGGGCCTTGCCCTGGGCTAGCGATTCTTCTTGCGTCTTCCTTTCGGTCATGTCCAGGTGTACGCCCATCATGCGGGCCGGTTGGCCGTCGGGCCCCAGCAACACAAAGCCATGCGATAAAATCCACCGCCAGGTGCCATCCTTGTGGCGCATGCGAAACTCGACATCGTAACGGTCGGGCCGTTCCTCCCGGGCAGCCTTGACCTTGGCCAATGCTGGGGCCAAGTCTTCGGGATGGACGCGGGTTTCCCACTCTTTGTAGTCGTCAGCGACTTCGTGCGGCGCGTACCCTAATTGCGACTTCCACTCCTTGGAAAAGGCGGTTCGGTTCGTGGCCAGATCCCAATCCCACATGCCGATATTGGCCCCTTCCAGTATCCTGGCCAGGCGGCGCTGCGATTCGGCCAAGGCAGCCTGGGCGCGCAGCCGCTCGATAGCGGCTCCCACCGCATCGGCAACCGCCACGAGCAGCCGCTCGTCCTCGACAGAGAATGCCCCCACGGTTTGCATTTCCACGTTAACGACACCCGCCACCGTGGCACCCAACTTCAACGGCACGCACAGTTCCGACCGCGTTCGTAAGTCGCATGCCAGGTAGCTTGGCTCTTGCGTTACGTCGTCCACCCGCCGCGGCTGGCCCGTGCGTGCCACCAGCCCCGTGACGCCGGCCTGCAAGGGTATGTCTTGTTTGCGAACGGAACTGTCCGAAAGCACGAACGAGTCATGCGGCGACAGGGCATTGCCGGCGGCGTTGAGCAGCAGAAAGCCGCAGTTGTCGGGGTACAGGCTCTCGGAAATCAACCCGGTGACACGCTGCAACACTTCGTCGACGGTGGCGGATTCCGCGCAAATCGTGCCGACACGATTCAAGATTCGCAGTTCAAACAGATGCCGGGCAATCGTCGCCTCTTGCCGCTTGGAGTCGCTGATATCACGGGCCAACGTGGAAAAATACTCTACTTTCCCCGCACTGTCTTTGTGGGCCACGATGACTTGTGACACGGGAATCTCGCTGCCATCACGATGCAATAACGCGGTTTCTCCCGACCACGATCCATCACGAATGGCGGCGGGCAGGCCCTGCAGCAAGACCTTGTCGGCCGCCCAGTCAGGGTGGGTCTCTCGGACGTGGCGGCCGGTGAGGTCTTCCTTGGGGGCGCGACCCAACATCTTGCGGCCCGCCGCGTTGACATATAGGCACTGTCCGTCTGGCGTGGCCATGCCCACAAAGTCGCTGGTGGCCTCCAGCACGCTGGCCATGCGATGCCGTTCTTCCTTGGAACGGCGGTGTTCGCTCGCTTCGCGCGCCAGGGCTTGGCTGGCGTTCTGGAGAGCCAACTCGCTCTCGGCGCGGCCAATGCGTAAGTCCTCACAGGTCCGCGCCAGTTGGTCTTCGGCCAGCTTGCGCTCGGTGATATCGTGGGCAATGCCCACGATGGCAATCGGCCGATCTTGATCGTCACGGCAGAGCGACTTGGAAGTAATAAACGTCTGCGATTGGCCATCCCGTTCAAGCACATCCTCGAACGTAACCTGTTCGCCGCTTTCCAGAACTTGCCGATCTCGATCGCGAAACTCCCGTGCCAATTCGGCCGGAAACAACGCGAAATCGTCCTTGCCCACCATTTGCTCTGGTGTCAGTCCCGAGAAACGAGCCGCGGCCGGATTGACGAATCGGTAGACGCCTGACAGATCCTTCAAGAAAATCAGATCGTCGGCACTCTCGGTCACTTTACGCTGCAGTTCATGGCTGCGACGAAGTTCTTCTTCGGCCAGCTTGCGCCGCGTGATGTCGATCGTAATCGACACGGCCCCCGTAAGCTGTCCGCTGGATTGGTCCAGCATCGGCACGGCGGAACAGATCCCCCAGGCAATGTTCCCATCGGCCAGCCGGGTACCAATCGTTTGTGAAGTCTGCGGCTGGCCCGTCATCAAACAACGCGTGACGGGGCAATCTTGAATGGGCCAAGGCGAGCCGTCCTCGTGAAAGAGTTCGCCCGCGAAATGAGACGTATAGCGCATTGTGGCGGAATCAAACGTCAAGCCCAACAGCCGGATTGCCTCGGCATTCGCTTGCACAATCGAACCATCCGCGGCGACCACCAGCACAAAACCGGGCATGACCTCGAACAGCCCCTGGATAAGCTGCTGGCTGTTTTTCAACGCGGTGTCAATTTCCACGTTTTGGCCTCCGACCGGCTAACGACCAAGGTCGAACTCCGGCAACCACGATGATGTGACGAACGAACAAGCGACCGACGTCACGACCCGCCATCAAGACAAGAAGGTGCGCGTCCGTAAATCCGTTGCGACAGATAGGCCATGCCAATCGTGCGACGCGCACCAGAACGCCGGCAGCGCAAACCAGATCGACAGCCCCCAAAATTGGGCATCACCCCCCCTATTGATCTTAGGCGGTTGCCATGCCAGGGAACAGTCCTCGGCAACCTTTTCGCGAACAGCAATTGACCAATCCAAATGGCCCTAAGGCAAGCTGACCTTTTGGTGACACGCCTTACAGCGACGCCGCTGGCTGTTCAAGGCCCTGCCGCATTTGGGACAACGACGCGACTTGCGGGCCAAAACCTTCTTCGATCGGGGACGCAGCGACATGGTTTCTTACTCGTTGAATGGGCCAATTGGAATCCGTGAGGTATAGTCGTTTTCATGGGTTTTGCAAGCGGTAGAAGGCCCGGCGAAGAGTAGATTGGATGTTCGCGGTGTCGCCATCAATTCTCAAGCTGATTAGGACTTCGGTCGGGTTACCTTTGCGTGACACTGCTTTCCAGCACCGGTACGATCGAACGAGGTGGCGGTCCTCACTTCTGACCCCAATTCAGGCGCTCGCCGTGCGCTTTGCCCTAAGATGGACGGGTAACCGAATGCCACGCTTTCAGAAAATTTTGAGCAGCAAAATTGCCCAAACGGGGCTGTTTGGGCTAATAACGGCAGGCGCTTTGGCTTGTCTGCCAGGACATATCTGGGCAATCACCCCGGACAGTCCAGAAGTCAAGGAAGTCGTGGCCAAGGCCAAGGTCTACTTGGGTCGGCAGGCCGGCGGATCGAGCACCGGACAAAAGGTCTTGTGCGGCTACGCCATGCTCAAAGCTGGCCATGATGCCAACGACCCCGTTGTGCAGTTGGCCCGCGACGCCATCTACGCGGAGCACGGCCCGTTAACCAGAACGTCATATGAAGCTTCGATTTTCCTGCTTTTCTTGGTGAATCTCGACGCCGAAGCCAATCGGGCCAAGATTGAGGAATTGCACGCCAAACTGCTTCAAATCCAAAAGCCCTTTGGCGCTTGGGGCTACATCGACCAGGGGACGGGCGATACCTCGATGACCCAGTACGCCACGCTGACGCTATGGGAGTTGGACCACAAAGGCTTTAAGACACCCGAGGAAGTTTGGGGAAAAGCCTGCAACTGGTTTTTGCGGACGCAAGATCCTAGTGGTACGTGGGCGTATCAGGCGCAAGATCCCGGCAGTTTTACGTTGATTACACAAGACCCATTGACCACGAATCAACATAGCCTGGCGGCAGGGGCGGCCGGCAGTTTATACATCATGTCGGATCACTTTGGCTTGGCGGCTCCAGAGCCCAAGGCGGAAAATGAAAAAGATATCCCAGACGCGCTGAAGGTGGTGGGCGGCAAGAAGGAAAAGAAAAGTTCCGCCATGGCGGCCGGGGTTGATGCTTCCCGCATTCACGCGGCCCTGCAACGCGCGGACGCCTGGCACGATACCAACTTCACGCCGAATCCCAAGAAATACGACTATTACTATTTGTACGCCTACGAGCGCTATCAGGCCTTCAAGGCCGTGGCCGAACGCCGCCCCGTGGATGACGAAGAGGCCTGGTACGATGCAGGCTTTGAGTTTCTCAAACGCATGCAACTTTCGGACGGCAGTTGGAACTACGGAAACCTGGCGATCTTGGAAAATACGGCCTTTGGCATCTTGTTTCTGGTGCGGCCGTCCAAGAAATCGCTAGCCGACCGCGCTTCGGACCTGGGTAGCGGCTCGTTGATAGGCGGGCACGGGCTGCCCAAGAGTGGCGAAGAACTGCGCGAGCGGGCCGGCAAGCTGGGGCCCAAGCCGCTGCGGGGACCGGCCGACGCCATGCTAAAAATCATCGAAGATCCCGACAATCCCGATCTCTCCCGCGCCGCCGCGGGACTGGGCGAGTTTGTCATGGAAGCCGACGAGGCCACGCTCTCCAAGCTGGCGGGCCAGCTTCGCGGATTGGCCAACGGCAAATCACCAGAAGCCCGCGCGCTGGCCATCAAGGCCCTGGCCCGCACGCGCAATTTGGACGACGTGCCACTGCTGATTGCCGCCCTGGCCGATCCCGCCGAGACCGTGGCCCAGGAGGCCCACAGCGGGCTGCGATTTCTCAGCCGCAAATTTACCAGCATCAGCCCGGACATTCCCGAACGTGGAGCCGATCGGCGTTTGGCCACCGAACGCTGGAAGGCCTGGTTCCGCTCCGTCCGACCGAATGCGGAATTCTTGGAATAGCCCCTCCATTTCTGGAAGTTAGTTCATGGCAACCGCGACACAACCTGGCCCGGCCAGCCCTCTTGTTTCATCGCGCAAGAAACTGGGGGGGCAGTCTTCCTACGAACGCGTGGCCAGCGGGCTCTTGGCGACCATCACCCTGGTGGGCCTGGGCGTGGTGATCCTGGTTTTTCTTTGGTTGTCGGTGCGCCTGCTGACGCCCCCCGCCCAGCCAATTATTGAACTGCCGCACGAAGATGACTTTGGCGGATTCGAGAACGGCGTCTTTGGTGAGAGCATGCAGGTCGACGGACCGCCGATGGAAGAGATCGCCCGCGAAAGCGACCTGTTCCAAGAGCCAGCGCTGGAAAAAGTCGTGGCCAACATGGTCGATACCGTGGCGCTGCTGCAAGCCGATCTGGACGACCCATCGCTGGTGGACGACCCGCAGACGGGCGGCCAAGGGGGATCGGTCGGCGATGGCAACGCACCTGCGCTGGGAGAAGGTGGGGGCGGCAAAGGAGGCGTGCGCCGCGGCACGCGGTGGGTGATCCGCTATCTCGAGGGGGGATCGCTGGAAGACTACGCCCGGCAGTTGGATTTTTTTGGCGTGGAACTCGGCGTCATGGCCGCCGGCGACCAGGTGCAATACGCGGCAAATCTGGTGAACCCGCGGCCGACTTCGCGCAACGGCACCCGCGAGGGGGAGCAACGGCTATTCTTTTCCTGGCGTGACGGCACCCTCCAGCGGGCCGACCGCGAACTGCTGCAACGGGCCGGCATCGACACTTCGGGCAAGTCCGTGTTGCAGTTCTATACTAAGAACGTCGAGGACCAGATCGCCACCCAGGAGATGCTGTACCTGCAAAAGCGGTTTCCGGGCCGCGATTTGCGCCAGGTTCGCCGCACCTTTTTGTCCGTCAAGGCCCAAGGCAACGGCTACATTTTTGAGGTGACGGACCAGACCTATTTTTGATGCCCTTGGCCGCCGTGGCGGTGTATCATTCACGTTTTCGCGGTGGGCCTGGATTGCATCAGGCGGTTCCGTTGCCATTCGCACCCACATCGTCGGCAACGGAAGAATCTCCCGCGGTAGAGTTTTTATGTTGACGTTACTGGCTGGCACCCTCCCGCGGCCGATGGCCGCGGCCCGGTTCGCATCCTCTATTCCACAACGACTGTTCACTTTCGGCGAAGCATGGAAACACTCACGGAAATACTGGGATATGTCATCTACGGTGCCCAGGCCCTTACGGCCGCCTGGGGCCTGTATTGCGCCATTGCCGTCTGGCGCCGCGTGGCACAGTCGCGGTTTCGCAACGAGGACGAGCAGAGCGAGTTTCTGGCGGAAATTGAACAAGGCTTGTCGCAAGGCAACTTCGACGGCGTGGCGGCCCATTGTGAGGATGACAGCCGCGTGCTGCCGCAACTCATCGGCCTGGCCGTGGCCAACCGCAACCTGGGCTATGCCAAAATTCGCCAACTGGTGGCCGACCGCTTTCAGCGCGACGTTCTGTCGGAGATTGAGTACCGCCTGAGCTGGGTGCTAACTGTCACCAAGACCGCCCCCATGCTGGGCCTGTTTGGCACGGTCGGCGGCATGATGGGGGCCTTTCGTACGTTGGGCGGCGGCGACAAGATCGACGCCGCCACCCTGGCCAATAACATATCCCTGGCCCTGGTGACAACGGTCATCGGACTGGCCGTGGCCATTCCATTGATGGTCATCGTGGCGGCCCTCAATGTGCGCATCAAAAAGCTGGAAGAGCTTGTCGGCCTGGGGCTAAGCCAGTTCCTGGAGATGCTCAAGCCCGCGCTCGACCGCGTTTACCGCCGAGGAGCCTGATCCATGCCGATCGCCGCGCCACCCCGGCTGGATGATGAAGCCGAAGGGCCCGCCATCGTGCCGCGCCGCAATCGGCAAGATATTGAGATGGACATGACTCCCATGATCGACTGCACGTTCTTGTTGTTGATCTTTTTCACCGTCGGCGCCAAGCTGGAATCGGGGGCGGAACTGCAACTCCCCGCGGCCCGCTATGGCACCGGCATGAACCCCGACAAGGCCGTCATTGTGACCATTATCAAGGCCGACGACGACAAGGTTAAAATCTACCTGGGCGATGGCGCGGTTGGCACGCCATTGTCATCGGAGCCGGCTGACCAGACGCTGGCCATCCGCGAGGCCTTCGAGAGGGTGCCCGGCAAGGACAGCCTGTTGATCAAGGCCGACCGTGGCGTAAGAGTGGGCGACCTGCGCGCGGTGGCCAGGGCGGCCGCCGAAGTCGAGGGAATCACCGTGCTGTACGACGCGGTGATGGAGTCTTCGGAGTAAACGATGCCTATCCGCTTCAAATGCAGCAACTGCGGCAAAAAGCTCAAAGCCCACGACGGCCAAGGGGGAATGGAAGTTCTCTGCTCGGGTTGCGGGCAAACGCTGCGGGTGCCTGAGGAAACGGCCGCACCGCCTGCCGCGGCACCCTCTTCAACGGCACCCCCTTCCGCCACGGTTGCGGACATAACGCCCCCTGCGGCGGCGTCCCCAGTTGCGTCAACCGCCGCGACTGCGCCAGCATCCGCATGGCAGCGGCCCGTCGCGTCAGCCCCCGCCGCTGAGCCACCCGATTCCGCCGAGCCGGAGTTCGTACTGGCCAAACGGCCCTTGCCCGACGACGAAGTCGACATGACTCCCATGATCGACATGACATTCTTGTTGTTGATCTTTTTCATGGTGACGGCGTCGTTTGCCTTGCAAAAGTCAATCGTCATTCCTCCGCCCGACATTTCCGAAAGTGCCAGCCAAAGCCGCGCACCGGAAGAGCCTGAGGAGGAAGACGACTACGTGCAAGTCCAGATCAAGTCGGACGACACCATTTGGGTCGGAGATAGCGTGGCTCCCAGCCGGCAAGAATTGATCTCCAAACTCAAGGAAGCTCGCGAAGGGGGAGGCGATGGCAGCGGCCAACGGAACATGATGGTTATGGCCAGCGACGAGTGCCACCACGAAGTGCTGGTAATGGTGATGGACGCCGGCACGGCCGCCAAGATGGAAAAAATCCGCCTGGCTCCCAGCGGCGAGGACGACGAATGAGAACGAACAGGAACCCCGCTTCATGTCGCTGACGATCGACCAATTTATCGATGCCGCCGCCAATGTCGGGCTGCTGCCGCCAGAGGTCATCGCCAGCCTGCGCAACTTGGTCCGCGATTCCCAGGGCCAGGCCCAATCGCGGCATCTGGCCAAGTGGCTGGTCGACAACAAACACCTCACGCCGTTTCAAGCCAAGGAGCTGCTAGCCGGCAACCTCAAGGCGGTCACGGCGGCTTCGCCCAATGACGAATTGTCGCTGGTCGAGGACGAAGAGCTCGATATCTTGGAAGATGAGCCGCTGGAGGAGTACATCGAAGAGGACAACCTGGAAGTCGTCCCCGACGCCACCATCGCCGAGGGGATCAAAGCCCCGCGAAACATTCCCGCCGCGCCGCCGCCGGCTAGCGGTACGTGGGCCCAGCCCGCGCGTCCGGCCGCCCCTCCACCCGCCGCGCAACGGCCCGCCGCACCTCCCCCCGGTGCCAACACCGGTTATGCGCCTCCGCCCGGCGCGGTTCCGGCCGCGGCACCTCCTGGCTATGGTGCTCCTCCTGGTGCCATGCCCCCCGGCGGGCCACAGCCCTTTGCCGGTGCGCCGGGTATGCCCATGCAATCGGTACGGCCCCCTACGACGGCCCGATTGGGCAGCAAGAAGAAAAAGAAGGGGGGGGCCTGGGATTCTCCCCTGCTGATGATCGGCGGCGGCTCGCTGTTGTTAATGTTGATATTTGGCGCTTTCTTGTGGTGGCGCATTGGCCGCGGTAGCAGCGATGAAGCCCTCAAGCAAGCCGAGGACGAATACGGCAAGAATTCCTACCAGCAGGCCGTCAATCTGTACGACAGTTACCTCAAGAATTTTCCGCAAGACAAAGGGAACAGCATTGCCCGCGTTCACCGCGGGCTGGCCCAAATGCGGCTGGCCGTGGACGGCACAAGCAACTACAGCAAAGCCCTGGCCGTCTCCAAGCAGATCTTGACGGAGATCGAAACCGAAAAAGAGTTTGGCCAGGCCGAGGGTGAGCTAAACTCCATGCTCACCAAGATCGCCGACGGCCTGAAAGAGCGAGCCCGCACCGCCCCCACGCAAGAACTGGTCGATCAGTGCCAAGAAGCCCTGTCGCTGGTCAATCGCTATGTCCCCAAGGCCAAGAGGCAGGTCGAGCGCATCCAAGATATCGAGCGTTCGCTGGCCTTGGCCACGCGCGAGTTGGAACGGTCAACCCGGCGCGAGGAAGGATTGCGCCAAATCAACGAGGCCGTGTCAAGCGGCCAGCCCGAACAGGCCTACGCCATTCGCAACGAATTGCTGAAGACCTACCCCGACCTGGCGGTGGACCAAGGCCTGCACGACGCCATCGTGATTGCCTCGCAAGCCGAACGGTCGAAGGTGGTCTTTGTGGAGGAGACAACGCCCGCGCAGGACGGCGATCGTCCATCCCCCTTGGCGGGCGAAATCGTACTGGCACCCCGTTCCGACGGCACGGCCGAAGGCGTCGATGCGGGGCGGATCGCGTTTGTGCTGGCCGAGGGAGCCGCCTACGGGTTGGAAGCCGCCACGGGCAAGGTCTTGTGGCGCAAGTTTGTCGGCTTCGACACCAACTATATTCCGCAGGCGGCCGGAGCGGCCGCGACGGGCGATGCCCTGCTGGTCGATTCGGTCAGCAATGAGATCGTCCGCATCGAGGCCGCCACGGGTACCGTCCGCTGGCGGCATCCCCTGGATGAGCCGATCGTCGAGGGGCCGGTGCTGATGCGCAGCCGGGCACTGGTTGCCTTGCGTTCGGGCCGCATGGTAAGCCTCAACCTGGAAGATGGCAGCGCGGCCAATCGGGTGCAATTGCCGCAAACCGTCCGCACGACCCCCATGTTCGATTCGCGGCAGCGCGTGTTCTATCAAGTGGGGGACCATGCCAACGTCTACATTTTCTCGGTCGAGTCGAACCGTTGCGAGGATGTCTATTACACGGGCCATGCCAGCGGCAGCATTGTCACGCCGCCGGTGGTGATGGGGCCTTATGTCATCCTGTGCGAAAACACAGGTGTCGCCTCCAGCACGCTGCATGTGCTGCTGGTCAACGGGCAAGGCCTCGATCCGCGGGAAGTTCAAAAGGTGACGGTGGACGGGCACATCCTTACGCCCCCCATGGCCGCCGGCAAGAACTTGATGGTGATTACCGATAAGGCCGGATTCTATGCTTTTGAAGTCAACACGCCCGACCAAGAACCCGCCCTGGTGGAGGTGGCCAAAACGGCGGCAACCGCTAACCGTTCGCTGGTGCGCCATTTGTTGTTGCGCAACGCCCAGTTTTGGGTTGCCGACAATCAACTCTCGAAATACGACGTGCAGGTGGTACAAGGCAAGCTCTCCCCCAAGTGGATCAAGCACGAACGCGACCTGTTTCTGTCGCGGCCGCAGGTGGCCGGTGATTGCCTGATCTGCAGCCGCCGCCAAAGAGGCGTGCCGGGCGTGACCGTGTCAGCCGTGCGCATGGCCGACGGCAGTTCCGCCTGGAATCTGCAACTGGGTGCCGCGCTGGCTTGCCCTCCCATCGTGGATGATTCCGCTGGCCAGCTCACGCTGCTCAGCGGCGCGGGATCCCTGTTTCAAACGCGGGTCACGGCGAAGTCGGTGGAGCAAATCCTCGACAAGCCGGCGGTCTCAGCCGAAATAGCCGAGGGAGCACCGGGCCACGGACGCCTAACGGAGTTTTCCGGCGGCAAGGCCACGCTAACCTTGGATGCCCCCGCCGAGCGGTATCTGTACATCGATAGTGATTCCGCCAAGCGATTACCCTGGGTCAAGGCGCGCGGCACACTGACGGGGCTCTCCACCAACATGGCCGGCAAACTGCTGGCGGCATCGCGCGAAGGCCCTTTGCTGCTGACCGAACTCCGCAACGGCGCGGCCGCCGCCGAGCCTTTCGTCCCGCCCCTGCAAGCCGGTTCCTCTCCTGTTTGGAATGCGCTAGTTCCCGCCGGCGACAACCAGGTGCTGGCGGCCGACGGTGCCAACAAGCTCTATCTGTTGGAACTGCAAGATTCGCCCGCCCCGCACCTGACGGCCGCGCGGGAGGTTTCCCTGACTGATTCCATCACTTCCCCCTTGGCCGTACTGGACGGGCAGGTTTATGGAGTCGATGCCCAAGACCG
Organism: Pirellulales bacterium; assembly: GCA_050247075.1. Classification (GTDB taxonomy): domain Bacteria; phylum Planctomycetota; class Planctomycetia; order Pirellulales; family JBFWUW01; genus JBFWUW01. Next base: position 129,491 of record JBFWUW010000002.1, read on the forward strand.
GTTGGTGGTGTTTCAACTGGCCGATCTCAGCCGTGCCGGCGAGCAGCAATTGGCCGGTAAGGCAACCTGGGGCCCCCGGACGGTCGGCTCGCTGGTGCTGCTAGCCACCGCCGAAGGCGAGTTGCTGGCCTTTCAACAAGGCAAGCAACTTTGGCGGACCATGTTGACGCACGGACCGCTATCGGGCAGCCCCATCGTGCATGATGGCCGAATCTTGCTGACAGCGACACAAACTGGCCGCGGCACGTTGTATTCCCTATCCGCGGAAGACGGCCAGGAGACCGGCCATTTGGAACTAGGCCGGCCCGCCGCTGGGGGACCCGTGCCCATTGGCAAGCTGCTGGCCATCGCCGGGCACGATGGCACCCAATACCTGGTAGAGCCTGGCAAACTTTCCCGTGATGAACCAGTTTCACCGGCTTCGTCCGATGAACCTGATCCACCGGCTGGTTCGGCGGAGAACTAAATCATGGCCCACGGCGTAACAGATTTGCGGCCCGGCCCTTTGCCGTCGGCGGGAACGCGGATCGTAGCGTGGGCTCTAGCCCACTCCGCGGCCATTCGTGGGCTAAAGCCCACGCTACAGCTAACTTTCTCTGAGCAGCATCCGACCAAAATCATTCGCCAATAGACTTGAACTTTTCCACTGCAGCCTTACGTCCGTAGAAGGCGATTCCATCGCCGATAAAAACGGTATCCCATGAATCGGATCGCGAATAGCTTTCTGGCACTTCTTCTGTATGCCTGGCTGGCGGCCTTGCTTTCGCCGCTGCCCTTGCATGCCCAAGAGGCCGACGAAACCGCGGAAGAGGAGGCCGACCCCGATGCGCCTCCGCTGCGGCTGTACGAGGAAGAACCCTACGATGAGATTCACCTCACGGAAGGCTCGGTCGTCAAAGTCAAGCCCATCCCCTACGACAAACCGGGCGAGATTGAGCGGCAGAAAAAGAAGGGTTCCAAGCTGGTCGTCGTCTTGTTTGAAGCAGCCGATGACAAGGTCAAGTACGAGGTGCTGTGGGCCGACATCGACCACATCAGCCGCTTTATAGATCTGGTGCTGGCCAAGGCCAACCAGCTTTCCGCCGACGGAAAGTTTGACGAAGCCTATGACTACTTCGACTGGCTGCAGATGTTTCATGCCGATTGGCCCGGCGTGCCCGACTCCATCAATGCTTTTCTGCTGACCGATGCGCAGAGAAAGCGCGAGCAAAAAGAGCACGCCTTTGCCTTGGCAATTTTGACGGAGTTGCATTCCCGCAAGCCCGACCTGTCGGGCCTGTCGGACGAAGTCGGTGCCAACTTTGAAGTGCTGATCCAGGACGACGTCGCACGAGAAGACTACCGCGCTGCACGTAACCGGCTGCGCGTGCTGGCCGGCATGTATCCCAAACATGCCGTCGGCATTTCGTACCAACGTAAGATTGTCGAACTGGCCCGCAAACGCGTGGCCGCCGCCAAGGTGGAATACGCGGCGGGCCGCCTGCGAGAGGCCTATGCGGAGGGCTTTCAGGCCGTCCTGATCTGGCCTACCGACAAATCGGCCCGCCAACTAATGACGGAAATCCAAGAAGAGTTCCCGCGGGTCATCGTGGGGGTGGCACAGCCGGCGGCCCAAGAGTCGATCGGCATTGAAATGGCCTCTCCCCTGGCCGATTGGGCGGCGCGCCGCGGTAACCGCTTGCTGCATCGGCCCCTGTTGGAATTTACGGGGTTCGGCCCGCAAGGGGGCGTCTACCGCTGTCCCTTTGGCAAAGATCCTGAAAAGCTCGATCTGGATATGCGGATGATCTTGCAGCTCAACCCGGGCGTGCATTGGTCCCCTACGGAAGAACCGCTGACCGGCCGGGATGTGGCCCGCACCATGCTGGAGATGGCCAGCCCTTCCAGCAACCGTTACCGGGGGAATTGGGCGGCGCTGTTTTCGTCGGTACGGGTCCGCGATGTGTACGAGGTGGAGGTTGAGTTTCGCCGCGGCCACGTCCACCCGGAAGCGCTCTTGGACCAATTGCTGGTCCCCTGGAACGAAGCCGGCCAGTCGGCCGGCGCGGCACCGCGGTTGGGGGGCTACCGCATCGAGGTCCGCACGGACGACGAAGTCCGTTTTGCCTTGCAAAACGATTACTTCGCGCGCGGTCCGACACAGCCGCGCGAGATCGTCGAAAAGGTTTTTGCCGATCCTCGCGAGGCGATCAAAGCCTTGCGGCGCGGCGACGTGCAAGCTCTCGACCGCGTCTTTCCGTGGGATGTAGCGGCCCTCAAGGCCGACGAACAATTCGTGACGCGGCCCTATCTGGCCCCCACCGTACATTGCCTGGCGCCCAACCTGCAAAAGCCGCTGCCCTCCAGCCGCACATTTCGCCGGGCCCTGCTGTATGGCCTAAATCGCCGGCAGATTCTCGATAAGCAACTGCTGCAAGGCCCTGGCGGCAAAGGCGATGAAGTCGCCTCGGGTCCGTTTGTCGCCGGCGAAAGCCCCGACGACCCGGCGGGCTATGGCCGCAACCCCACCATCTTGCCGCGCCCTTATCAGCCGCGTCTGGCCATGACGTTGGCCGCCTATGCCGTGCAAGAAGCCGCCGACAAACAGGCCGCAATGGACAAGGCTAAGCCCGAAGCCGCCGGAACGACCGTTGAGGAGCCGCCCCCCGTCGTGGCCGAGGACGCGGAACAGCCCAAGCTGAATGTCGACTTGAAGAAAGTCGAACCGCTGATCCTGGCGCACCCGCCGCACGAGTTGGCCCGCGTGGCCTGCCGGGCAATTCAAAAGCAGTGGGAAGTGCTGGGACTTCGCGTAAATCTGGTGGAAACGCCGGCGGATTCCCCCCTGCTGCCCCCGCCAGAGTACGACTTTTTATACGTCGAACTCTCCCCTTGGGAGCCCGTCACCGACGCCCGCAAGCTGTTTGGCCCGGAAGGCCTATTCGGCGGCGGCAGCCCGTATCTCAACCAAGCGCTGCGCCAACTCGATGAAACTTCGGGGTGGAAGGGGGCTCGCGAGCGGCTGTTGGAGATCCATCGGCTGATCTACGAAGACTCGCTGGTGCTGCCGCTGTGGCAGATCACCGATCACTTTGTCTACCATAAAAGCGTGGCCAACATTGGCCAACAGCCCGTCACGCTGTACCAAAATATTGAGCAATGGAAGATCGCACCGTGGTTTCCCGACGAATGAACAACGCAGGCCTCGTTCAATGGTGCATGGCGGCGCTGCTGGCCTTGTTGTTGCCGCGCGCAGCGGCCGCGCAGTCAGTCTGGGAACTGACCCCCTATCGCGTGCTGTTTGCCGTTTGGACGGCCGACCTGCCGGAGTTCACCCCGCTGTGGCAGCAAGACTTGCGGCAAAATCTGGTACAACACGCCGATGCCACCTTCGGCCCGGCTTGGGAAACCTCCACGGCCGATTGTCCGGCCGACATCTCCCTGGCTGCCCTCTCTCTGGCTGAGAATATCCCGGCCAAGGCGCTCCCCTCGGAATGGCTCAACGCTTACGACAAGTTGATTGTCGTTCGCGTAGCCGCGGCCGACGAGGGCTACGACGTCCGCACCCGCGAGTTTGATCTGACCTCGCAGTTGTGGAGCCCGCCGCGAGATACCTCCGCGGCGGCACCGTCGAGCGTTTCGATCGAGGCGTTTCGCTCCGCCGTGCGCGGCTTTGCACCCCTGGCAAAGGTGGAACAAATCGCCGGTAAGGAGGTCATCCTGCAATTGAGGGCCGCTGCCCTTCCTCCGCGCGACGGCAGCGTGCAACTCGTCCCTCCCCAAGCGGTCTACCGTCCGGTGATTCGGTTCAACGATCGCGACGGGAACGCCAAACGTATTCAGCCCATCGAATGGACGTTTCTGGTGGCGCAGTCCCAAGAAGGCAACGCCGTTACATGCAGCGTGGAGTCGGGCCTGCGCAATCCGCTGGTCAGCCGCGTCCGCGGCCGTACGCAGCAATTGGCCCTGACGGTGCTGCCCCCTCGTGAGCCGACCACGCTCACGCTTATCTCGCGGGTGGACCCCAAGATCCGTCTGCCGGGGTTTGATGTGTGGGTCCATCCGGCCGACATCAAGACGACCACCTTGCTGGGCAAGACCGACCGTTTTGGCGCCATTATCATTCCTCCTCCTCCGCTGGATGAGCCGCAACTGCGAATTCTGTTGATCAAGAATGGAGCCGAAGTGGTGGCCAAGCTGCCGGTGATGCCGGGCCTGTTCGCCCGGTTGGAAGCCACGCTGTCCGACGACCAAGAGCGGCTGGCCCTGGAAGGGTTTATCACGGGCCTGCAAGAAGAACTGGTCGATACGGTAGCCCAGCGCGAGGTGCTCGCCGCGCTGATCCACGCCCGCGTGCAAAAGGGAGAAAAAGCCGAAGCTGAAAAGCTGCTGGCCGATCTGCGGGCTTTGAAGACGCGCGACCAATTCCTCGGCCTGCTCACGGAACGCCGCAAGACCATCGAGAACAAGGATCCCCGCGTGCAGCGGCAGATCGACAAACTCTTCAGCGACACGCAAAAGGTTCTCAACCAGCACTTGGACCTCAAGCAGATCGAGGACGCCGCCGCCGAAGTGGCGGGCATGGCGGCCAAGTAGCCGCCGTAGCAGGCGATTTCCTAGCCGATCATTCTGTAGGAGGCGAGTTCCTAGCCGATGAACCCGCCGGAGTGGCCTCCGACAGCGCCAATCCGCGTTCAGGCTCCCCGGCGCACATCTGATCTTGCCTGGATTGCCCCGCCTGTTGCTAATGCTCCCCCCAGCGGGTGCGGAGATGATCCGCCAGCGGCCACACGGAACGGCGGCGATCACCTTGGCCTTTCGCTTTTCTCGACGGAAGCGGCCCATTCTCGTGGTCGCAAACGCCGATGGATTTGCCTCTTATGGCAATCCCGCCACGCCTGGCAAGTGATTGGCACGCGCGTTGCAATTCATCTCTCTAGTTACACCCGGGGCAACTCACGGTAAAGGAGATTGAGATGAATACGCATCGCATCGCACTGGTGGCAACGCTATCCGCATTGGCCTTGATTACAACCGCGCAAGCCCAGGCGCAGCAACGCACGACACGGCTGACCCGCACCCAGGCCGCGGCCGCGCGGGCAGCTCAGCAAGGCCGCTTTATTGGATTCAACCGCAATGCCCTGGGCGCGCCCAATGCCCGTCAGGCCAACAACAACGCGCCAGATCTGCAACCGGGTGACGCCAATGGAATCACGCGTAACAACAACACGGCACCGCTAATCGGGCCGGCATTCGCCAATCCCCCGGCGGATAATACTCCGCCGAATGGCGCGGTCGGCGTTCGTGATTTTGGCAACGATCAGGGGGGCGATTTTGGTCAACCGGGTAACGTCGGCTTCGGCGGCAATGGCTCCGGCCAGGCGTTTGGCCCGGCTTTGCCATCGGCATCGGTCGGCGGCTTTGGTTCGGGCTTTGGCGGTTATGGCCCCGGGTTTGGCGGCGGCTATTACAACAACGGCGGTGTCTTTCAAGATCCGTATGGCTACAGCGCGGCTGGCGACTATCTGCATGGGCAAGCTGATTTGACTCGATCCGCGGGAGCCTATAACCAAAGCACGGCCGCGGCCTGGTCGATCGCCGAGGACGCTTACTCGAAGCATCTGGACAACTCCAAGAAGTATGTGCGGACCTACTTTGAACGTAAGGCAATCCACGACAGCTACGTCTATCCCGAAAAGCGGCAATATCGGTCGCATCCCTCGTTGGACGCTTTGAATCGTGAACGGCAAGCTAACCGCGGGCTGAACCGCAAACAGTTCGACGACACCTTTGGAATCGTCTACTGGCCGGGAATTCTGCAGGAGAGCGAATATGCCGCCTATCGTGGTGAAATTGAAAACCTGATGGCGGAACGCTCGACGAACGACAGCGGCTTGGGTTCCAAAAATTGCCGTGAGATCCGCGAAGTGGCCGAGGAAATGCACCAGGAACTGAAAAGCCACGTCAAGGAAATGCCATCCGATGAATACATGGTGGCGCTGAAGTTCATCAACGGCCTGAAGGCTGAAGCCGCCATGCCCGCCGACTACCGCGAGCAAGTTGCCCAGGACTGACCTTCGGTAGCGGCTTAAGCAATTACGGTGAGTGGGTGACACCCGGGCGAGCAACTGCTTCGCCCGGGTGTTTTTGTTAAGAGTCAGCTCATTTGCCGGACAAGTCGGCGAGATCAGGCTGCGCGGTCGGCTGCCAGTCCAACAGGCGAAAATCATTTGCGAGCTCTGTGATTTCCAGCGACTGGTTCACGTCCAAGTCTTTAAAGACTTGTTTGGTGCCGCTAGCCGGCCAGTCGATTTCCAAACGCACGACTCGTTTCGAACGCCCCAGGCCAATGGTTTGCTGCAAGGGATTAGCACCAAAACTGCTGCCTGATGAAATATGTCGACAGACCGTCAGCGGATTCCATTCTCCCGTAACAACCTTGATGCGGGCACCCACGGCAGCGCGGTTGGTTATCTTGCCCACCAACTTGATCCGCAGCCAGTTGTTGCCTTGTCCCGGATTCTGAAACAACACGTTGTGGTAGCTGTCTCCCGGTACCGCGCCCCCCATTTCGACAAACAGGTCGTTGTCGCCATCGCGGTCCCAGTCGCCGCAGGCTACGCCATGACCTTTTTGTAAGTGGCCCGTGCGGGCACTGCCGGTGATGTCACTAAAGCGCCGCCCGGCCACGTTTTTAAACATTCGGTTGGGAATCAACGCGGAAAAGCGAGGGTCGCCCGTCCCCAGGTAAAGATCGAGATATCCATCGTTGTCGAAATCTCCGTAATTGCTGCCCATCGTGGCATATTGCTGGCCCAAGCCTATGTCGCCGGCCTGGTCCACAAATCCTTGGCCATTCTGGTTGTGGTACAGGCGGCAGGAATTCCCCGTGGGGGCCTCGCCTACCATTCCCCGCACGGCCTCCGGCAGATTGTAATCGTAGCAAGTGGCAAAAATGTCTTGCCAGCCATCATTGTCGTAGTCCCAGGCCCAACACGAGAACCCGGACGAGGGACCGTGGATGCCCATCGCGGCGGTCACATCGTCGAATCCGCCACGGCAATTGTTGCGAAACAGCCGGCCGCCCCCGGCGGTGAAATAGTTTAGAAACAAATCTGCGTAGCCATCGTTGTCGAAATCGATCCAGGCCGCGCCTTTGCAATCGGAATGCGTCTGACCGCACAAACCGGCGGCCTGCGCCATTTCGCGAAAGGTCCCATTCCGCTCGTTATGGTACAGCAGGTTATGCTGCCGCTCGCAGCAGACAAACAAATCGAGCCAGCCATCGTTGTCGTAGTCGGCCCAACTAGCGGCGATGGAATTGACCGGCGTGGAGAGCGCCGCCTCATCTGTCACATCGCTGAATGTGCCATTTGCATTGTTGCGCAACAACGAGGGCCTCACCGGGTTGAACAGCCACGCGCCGCGCGGAATGAAGATATCCATGTTTCCATCGTTGTCGTAGTCGGTCTGCACGCAGTTCAGGCCGCCCAGTTGGCCGGTCAATCCGGCCGCCTCGGTCTGATCCTCAAAACTTCCGTGGCCGGTGTTCAGATAGAATGCCATGGGAGTGGCCGGGTCCATGGAGGTGACAGCCAAGTCTAACAACCCATCGTTGTTAAAATCCTCCATGATCGCGCCGCCAGCCTGGTTCTGACGCACAAGGCCCACCTGGTGGGACACATCGCGGAACGCTCCGATATCAAATTCCGAGTCGCCAAATGGCTTGATGTCGACCAGATGCCTCGAGGCCACCGCATGCGGATAGTCGCCCAGCGTCATATGGGCCAGATTGAGCAGCCAGCGGACCGTCTCATCCTCGGGGAATCGCTCGAGATACTCTGTAAAGTGCCGAATCGCCAACCGCGACCCTGTTGTCTTGGCATGAACGGCGGTAGACAACAAAGGAAGGATGCAAGTCCCTTCTCCGGTGCAATGCACGCAATTCTCTGTCTCGCCACGCCGCAACGACGAAACGCCCTGATAGAAAATCAGCGTGTAAAGCGTGGACCGCGACATGAGGGGATCACGTTCGACTTGTTCGCGAATTCTACACAGCAGATCGTAGGCCTGTTTCGGTTCACCTTCATAGTTATGCATCACGGCCTGCGTGAGCATTAACTTTACGCGTTGGTTATTCGACGTTGGATGCTCGGCAATATGCTGTTCGATTTCTTGAATCGCCCGTCGGCCATAGTCGCGCCAGCGGTCGGCGATGTCCACCAGTGCCGCATCGGCCGTCCAAGCGGGAATGGTATTGCAGACGATGGCAAAACCCGACTCGTCCAGACCATGCCGCGCCTGGTATTTAGTACTCGGTTGTTCGGTCGTGGGCAGGCCAAATTCGCGAAAACGATACCAGATCCCCACCGCGGCCCCTAACATCGCCAGGATCACAACGATCAGCAAGGCGGTAGCGCGGGGATCGAGACGGCGATGCAAGTGCGCCGGGTAGGGAGACTTCATGGCAGTCTGCTAGCGGTCGAGGGCAGGCAAATCGCAATGGGCGGTTTGCAAAAAGGCGGGCAACTCGGCGGCGAGATTCTTGCGAGGAGGAAGTACTGCGATGCATCCGTTACGATCCGTACTATAAGGCCGTAACCTTTAGGGTTGATGAGTGACAGAAGAATAATGTGATTTTCTCCCTGCTTGTCATCCTTCTGAATCGCCCATCACCGCCAATGCTCGGCATCGCGTAAACTACGCGATAGCCAATGGTTACATCCGATTCTTGCTCCGGAATCTTGCCATCCAGCCCATGAATTTCGGCGGGCCAAGAAAAAACCAAATTCCATGTGTCGGCCGTTGGTGTCAGCGAGCATTAGTCACGCAAACCCAAGCCACAGCCCACATTGGGCCGGCCTGATGCATGTTTGAAGAGACACCAAGCCGAGCTTGACCTTGGTCTTGGCACCGGCCAAGACAATTTCCCCGGTTACGTTCGTCTATTCGACGGCCTGCTAGGGAGAGTCGATGGATCTACCCTGCATTTGTTCCTGCCGGGCCAGCAGCGATTGCAGCTCGGGCAGGCCAACCGGCTTGGTCAAATGTTGGTCAAAGCCCGCCTCCAGCGCGCGGCGGCGGTCATCGTCCAACCCGTAACCGGTTACGGCGACCAGCGTGGCATGCCGCGTGCCGGCATTGCCACGCAGCGCGCGGGCCACGTCGTAGCCATCGAAGCCGCCGGGCAAGCCGATATCGCACAGCACCAGGTCGGGCTTTTCCCGCTGTGCGGCCTCCACGCCGCTTGGCCCATCGCTGGCGGCCAGCACATGGTGCCCCATTTTCGTCAGCAGCACCTGTAACGGATAAATGGCATCGCGACGATCATCGATAATCAAGATCCGCAGTTGGGACTGCACACCCGATTGCGCCGCGGGCGGCCGCCTGGTGGGTGCCGTGGCCAGCAGCGGCAGCCGCACCTCGAATTCGGAACCGTGCCCCACTCCCTGGCTGGCGGCCGATACCTTGCCACCATGCATCTCCACCAATCCCTTCACCAGCGCCAGGCCCAAGCCTAGCCCGCCCTGGCCGCGGTCGATGTTTTGATCGCCCTGCCGGAACGGTTCGAAGGCCCGGCTGAGCGTTCGCTGGTCCATGCCGATACCGGTATCGCGCACCAACAAATGGGCCGCCGACTCTTGTACCGCCGCCCGCAGGGTTACATGCACGGTGCCGCCCACATCGGTGAACTTGGCGGAGTTTTGCAACAGATTGACCAGCACTTGCGTCAACCGCGTGGCGTCTCCCCGGACCCACACCGGCTCTCTGGGCAACTCCACGGTCAAGACAATGCGTTGGGCTTCAAATCCCCGCCGGCAATCCTCGACCGCATCCCGTGCCAACACCGCCAGATCGACAGGCTCCAGCCGCAGCTTAATTTTGCCGCGCGAAATGCGCGACACTTCCAGCAGGTCATCGATCATCCGCGACATATGTGAGCTTTGCCGCTGGATAATATCTTGCATGGCCACGGCCTCGCTCTCCCGCGAGCCAACTTGCCGCAGCACCTGTACCGCGCCAATAATGCCCGCCAGCGGATTGCGCAGCTCGTGCCCCAACATAGCCAAAAACTCGTCTTTGTGCCGGTCGGCCTCGCGCATGGCCTCCTCGTGCCGGCGGCGTTCCGTCACATCGCGAAACACCAGCACCGCCCCCAACATCTCGGAACTCTCGTTGAGAATCGGCGCAGCGCTGCTGTCGATGTGCCGCCGTTCGCCCGACTGCGTGACCAGCACCGTGGCCCGCGGCAGGCCGCTGCTGTCGCGGGTTGCCAGGACTTCGGCCACCGGATCGAGGGCCGGCTGGCCGGTCCCTTCCCCCACGATGCGAAAAACGTCTTGCAGCGGCTGGTCGCGCAGCTTTTCGTTCCAACCGGTCAACATGCGGGCCATGCGGTTAAGAAAGGTGATGCGGCCGAAGTTGTCGGTGACAATCACGGCATCGCCAATGCTGGCCAGCGTAACCTCAAACCACTCCCGCTCCTCCTCCAACACCTGTTCTACGTTATGCCGCACGACCATTTCGGACTGCATGGCCGCGTTAAGCCGCACGAGTTCCTCCGTCCGTTCGGCCACGCGGCGTTCCAAGTCGCCCTGCATGGCCAGTAGTTTGGCCTCGACCTTGTGGCGTTCGGCGACTTCGCTTTCCAATGCCTCGGGCGTGCGGAGCGACAACACCCGCGGCGTAATGGGAATCAGGGCATAAACCGTGGCCCAAGAAATGACAGCGGTAATCAGCTTGAGCACGCCAGCCAATCGGTAGGCGGGCCACCAGAACAAGACGGCCTCCATCAAGTGCGTCGTGCCGCAGGCCAGAATGAATGCGCCAAACAGCCAGAAAATCTTGCGGAATGGCAGATCGGGCCGCCGCGAAGCGAAGTAGACTAGCACACAGGGAATCGCCAGGTACGCTCCCCACACGGCAATGTCGGAGACGATATGCAGCCAGCCGTGCCCATCCGTCCAGTTGCCGCAATGCCAGCGCGGCATGAAGTCGCCGTCGTCCAACAACTTCCGCCAGAAATCAAACATCACGTCAACCTTGGGTTACCGCCCCTATCGAGAGCCCTGTATCTCGCTGACTAGTCTAACATCCGCCGGCATTCGACGACTATGGAGGCAGCGGTCACCGACAGGGCTCACCTTGTAGCAGGCGATCCCATCGCCGATGCATGGCCTAACATGGTGCCATCGGCGATGGAATTGCCCCCGACAAGTAAACGGAGGATTCCCCCTAAGAATTCGGCGGAAACGGCACAAGCCGCCGTTATATCACCACTTCCTTGCCGCCTGACTGCCTAACGGAAAGCCCGCTTGCGGCCTCTAGGCCAGCGCGATCAATTTCCGCCTTCAGCCTTTCGCCTTCATCCTTTCTCCTCTCGTGCCCCATGAGAATGTTATCGGAAATGACGGAGGTGTTGGTGCAACTGGCTTGCACCCTCGTGCCGCTGGCCCTGTTGATCTTCGGGATCATCAAGCTGTTTGCCTGGCTGACCTCCTCCGGCCAACCCCAGTCCGAACGGCGGCTCAACGGCGGGGCGAAGTATTGCCCCCAATGCCGCCGCCGGTTGACGGAGGGTGTGGCCGGCTGCCAGTATTGCGCATGGGGCCAAAACACCCAAGAATCCGTAGTCGCCGCCACGGTTTCTTCCTCGCCGTTTCAAGCTGAATCCGTTCAGCCGGGACCTGGCTCGGAACTGGATATCGCCAGCCGGCAATTGCAACGGCTTTGGCATGACGGGTTGATTTCCGCTTCTGCCTACGAGGCTGTCCGCGACGGCCTCGATGTGCAGCGCAAGCGCATGTTGGCCGCGACGTCCCCTGCACAGCCCTCAATCCCACCGCTTGTACCAACCACTGCGCCTGCTCTAACACCAGCGTTCGATTCCCTACCGCCTCCCCTGCCGGTGCTAACCCCGCCGGTCGAAACACCCACCGCCGCGCAGACGGCACCACCGCCCGAATCACTCGATCCGCGCGAGCGCGTTCGCCTGGCCGCCGAGAGACACCAACAACGCCTGGCGGAAAGGGCCCAAGCCGAACAGCAACAGGCCGCCGCCAGCGTTGCCGCGCCTCCACCACCCCCATCTCGGCCTTGGTCGCAGTTGTTGTCGGCTTTCATGGAAGACAAGCACATTCGCTGGGGCGAACTGGTGGGCGGGCTGCTAATCGTGGGCTGCTCGATTGCGCTCGTGCTGAGCTTTTGGTCCATGATCGCCCAGCAGCCTTTGCTCAAGTTTGGCGTATTGAACGGCGTCACCGCCGGCTTGTTTGGCATCGGCTTCTTTATCGTTAACCGTTGGAAACTGCCGACCACCGGGCAAGGCATTCTGCTGATTGCCGCCATGCTCGTGCCGCTCGATATGCTGGCCATTGCCGCCGTCACGCAGGGGACCGGCGGGGTATCGGCCTGGGGGCTGGCGGGCGAAGCGATTTCCCTGCTGCTGTTTGGCGGCTTTGTCTATCTCGCGGGCGGAGTGCTTCTGCATCGCTGGCGCTGGCCGTTGGTGTTGGGCGTGATGGGACCGTCGCTGGCCGGACTGGCCATCGCCCGGCATGTCTCGGCGGAGACACCTACAGAGCTGTTGTATCTACTAGCCGCCGCGCCGTTGGCCTGCTACCTGGCCGCTGTCTGCTGGCTAGTCGCCGCGTTGCGGCACAAGGACAAATGGCGCGAGCGCGATGCCGTGCGGCTGTTCAAGATTCTTGGTCTGGCATCGTTTTCCACTTTGCTGCCGCTGGGTTTGCTGGTGGCCCGCACCGGACATCCAATCTCGGCCATGTCCAATCTGGCACCGCTGTTCAGCCTGGCGAGTGGACCTTCGCTGGTGGTGGGGTTGATGCTCTGGCGGCGGCTGACCCATCGCAACATGGCGGGACTACGGACAGCCGGCACGGCGGTGGGCCTGTGTGGTGCCATGGTGTTGCTGGTCGGCGTGGCATTGGCCTGGCCGCAACCGGCAACACTTGTTCCCACCGCGGCCGTGGCTGCCTTCATTCTGACGGGATTGGCGTTGGTGTCGCGGATGCCCACCTTGCATGGGCCGGCTGCCGCCTGTGCCGCGCTCGGCTGGCTGGGACTGTGGCATGTTATAGCCGGTCACGTTGGCTGGCATGTCGATGGATCACGGACGATGCTGCAAGCGTTGTTCTCCGCTTCCAGCGGCGCAGCGCTGACACCGTTGGCAATCTGCATCGGGCTCGTGGCCGCCGTTTTGGGCCGCCGACGCCCGCGCGATGCACAATATTTGCTGGCATCGGCGGGAGGGGTGGCCGCGGCCAGCTTGGGTCTCGCGGCCTGGTTTGGTTTTGGCGTGCCGCATGATCCCGACCATGTGGCCTGGATCATCGCCCTGTACGCCGCGGGTGCTGGTGCCGCGGCCGTGGCAACGCGAAAAGGGGCTATCGCTTGGGCGGCTAGCGGCCTGGCGTTGGCGGCGATCGTTCAAGCCGTAACATTCAACCTGCTGGTGGACGGCCCGTGGCCGCGCGCCTGGCTGACGGCCTTTCTGGTGCATGCCAGCCTGGCCACGCTGGCGGCCGTGGCCTGTGGCAAATTTTGGCGATTGGAAGTCCGGCACGAAGTGGCCCTGGCGTGCCGTCAATCGGCAATAATAACGACGGTGGTGGCACTGGCCATTTCCCCTTGGTTCGTACTATCTCATACCGAGGGAATGGCCGCCGGACACAGTTTTTGGCTGGCCGCGATCTGGCTGGTCCTGGCCTTGTTGGCGGCGGATGCCCTGCTCTTCGCGGCGTTTCAGGCGGCGGTGAGCGCGGGAATGGCTTTCCTGGTGGCCGCCGGCCTGGCTCGGCAGGCCTGGTTCGTGGAGTCGGCCTACCCTTGGCTCGACCCTTGGACCTTGGCGGCGGTGGGGATTGCCTTGGGACTGCTTAGCCTGGCTTTCCTGGCGGCCCGGTTGGTCTTGAGGCGTCTTTCCTCCGCCGCCGATGAGGCCGATAGTCGCTTCGCCCTGCAACGGATGCTGGCCAACCCCTGGTCGGTCGATCGGTTGCTGTCCGGGTTGGCCTTGGCCGACTTTCTGTTCTTGGCGGTCTACGCCGGACTGCCGGGGGTGGCGCAAGAACTTTCACCGCGCATCGCCGCATCGGCCGCGGAACCCCGCATCGTGCCGGAAGCCGCGTCGTTCGCCTTTGCGCAAATGCCGCATGCACATGCCCAGGGACCGTGGACCTGGTTATTGCTGGGAGTGGTTGTGGTGTTGTTGTTGGGTTGGCTGTGGGAGAGATTTGACAAGCAAATGGTGCAAGGGCTGGTGCTGGCCGGGGCCGCGGCCTGCCCGTTGTTGGCGGCACGATGGGAGGGTGAAGTCTCGACGGCTTCGGCATTGCGGTGGTTGACGGTCGGATTCTTGGCCCTCGGATCAATGCCGATCTGGTTTCGCCGTCCTCTAGCTCGCTGGTGCCGGCGGCTGGACTGGCCCGACTTTGCCCGACAATCGGCCGGCCTGTCCACGTCGATCCGCTGGTGGGTGTTGTTACTTTCGGTCGTGCCCTTGGTGGGCATGGCTCTCTACACGGGCGCGGCGGCGCTGCAAAGATCGGGCATGCCCACGGCAACGCATGATGCCTGGCCGTGGCTGGGCACCTTGGCCGTCATGGCCCTCCTGGCTGCCGGTGGGCTGCGGGCCGCGGCGGTTTCCAAAATCGGCATGCCAGCATGGACTCGGCAGGTAGCGGCCCTGATCTTCATGCTGGGACTGGCCCCGCTGCTGGCGCTGAGCCTGTTTGCCGTATCGGTAGCGCTCAAACTGAGTCCCATCTTGGGGCCCGACCTGGACGCGTTCTTTGGCCGAGTCGGGCTGGCCATCTCCTATGCCGTACCCGTCCTGGCCACGGCGCTGGTGCTGGTGGGACATGCCTTGCGAGAGCGATCGAGCGGCTTTGCTTTGTCGGCTGGCCTGGTATTCAACGTTGGAGGAACCGCGGCCTGGCTGCTGGCGCTGGCCAAGGGGGGCCTGTCATTCGATGCCGTGCAATGGGTGCGGCTGGCGCAGTTGAATGCCATCATCGCGGCAGCCTACGGCGGAACATGGCTGGCCGTGGCCTGGTGGCGTCATGCGGCCTTGTCGCGCCTGCGCGACACGGAGGTTCGCCCCGTTCCCATCGACGGACTGCTCGTAACGCAGATCATGCTGGCGGCAGCGCTGAACGGTGTGATCTTGATCTGGGCCGGCATGTGGGTGTTCGCGGACCCTCAGCCGCACGCTTTTTTGAGCCATGTGGCAAGTGGATGGGGTTGGCTGGCCTTCGGCCTGGCGCTGGCGGTATTTGCGGCTAGCGCGGTTCTGCGTCGTCAGCGGCTGCCGGTTGGAATGCTTGCCTCCACGTTGCTGGGGCTGGGAGTGATTTGCGCTTGCGCGCTGTCGGCGGCGAAAGTCGACGAGTGGCTCACGTACCATGCCTGGCTGGCTGGCATGGTGGCCACCGGCTGGTTGTTACTGGGCTTGGGTTGGTTAGCCCGCGTTCGTCCGGCTGCTTTGGAGGGCGCGGCACCGATTCAGCGCGGCCTATGCGGCTTCGCATTTGACCGCCGGGCCGTCACGCGCTGGACCGCCATCGCCGGCACGCTGGGGATGTTGTTGAGCCTGCGCGAACCGTTCTTGTTTCGCATATCGACAGCCTGGTGGTCCGCGTTGTCCTTGGCGGCGCTGGCGGGATTGGCTGCCGCTTTGGCTTGCTGGTCGTACGGACGGCGGTACATCTACGTGGCGGGTGGATTGGCCTGGATGGCCGCGAATGCCTGGTGGCTGCGTGACGGCTATCGGTACTTTACGACGGGGTCGTTCAATCCCTTCATCAACTGGCTGCATTGGAATATTATCGCACTGGCACTTCCCGCCGCGGTTTGGGCGGTCTTGGAATTGAAAGTTCTGCGGCCGGCGCTGGAAGGTGTTCGCCCGCGGTTGTTTCCGTTCCATCGGCTGGCGGCCGGGTTATCGTTGGTACTGTTGTCGCTGCTGACCGCGCTGTGCCTGGCGGCAGATGCCTGGAGGAGCCCATCTCATGTGAACGTTCTGCTGGCCTGGCTGGCGGTAGGCTCGGTCTTCGCGGCCATCGCGGCTTGTTGGTGGGATGTTCAAGCCAGGCTGTCCGTGGCCAGCATGTACTTGCTGGGACTGGCGGCGATTGGCATCGCGGTCGATGGCTTTGATTTGCCTCTCTCGCGCATGCACTGGACCGGCACGATGATCGTGGCGGCCTATACCATTGGCACCAGCTACCTGTGGAGCCGTCGCGAGGGGTTGCGCGTGTGGGGGAGGGCGCTGCAAATGCCAGTGGCGGACGGGGCCGCTTTGGATGGCCAAGGCTGGCTGGCTCCGGTCAATTGCCTGATGGCCGGGCTGGTATTGGCCAGTGCATTGACGCTGGATCTGTCGCTGCCCGACATCCAACTACGCTTGCTTTCCGGCAAGGCCGCGCTGTGGCAGATTTTTTCCGTGGGCATGTTGGCCCGCGGCCGCCGTGAGTCGGAACTGCGCAGCGTGGCCCTGCTGCTGGGCGCCGCCGGCGCGGTGGCCTGGGGTTGGGCCTGGCTCGATCCGGCCACCACCGGCACCGTGCTCAATCGGGCGGTGGTCGTGGCGCTGGCACTGGCGGCGACAACCATCTTCTACGGGCTGGGGTTGGCGAAACTGCTCCCTCGGCTGACCGAGTGGAGTGCGGCCGCCCGCAAGTTGACGCCCGCTCTGGTCGTCGCCGCGGGTGTGGCCCTGGGCTTTGTGCTGGCCGCCGAGTGCTGGTACGCCGCCATGGGAAAAGCCGTGCCGATCGCCGCGCCGGCGATTGCCGCCGTGGCCGTGGCGATGCTCGGCCTGTGCGGCGCGGCGCTGGTAGCCGCGGTCGTGCCCGGCCGCGACCCTTTAGGGCTCTCGGAACGGGGCCGCATGTTGTACGTCTATGCCGCCGAAGCCTTGTTGGCGTTGGTTTTCTTGCATGTGCGGTTGACGATGCCGTGGTTGTTCCACGGGTTCTTCAGCCGCTACTGGCCGATGATCGCCCTGGGTGTGGCTCTGGCCAGCGCCGGCCTGGCCGAACTCTTCCGGCGGCAACGGCGCACGGTGCTGGCCGAACCGCTGGAACGGACCGGCGCATTCTTGCCGCTGGTGCCAATGCTGGGCTTTTGGGCCGCGCGGTCGCGGGTCGATTACCCGCTATTGTTGCTCTCCGTCGGCGCGCTCTATGCCGGCATGTCGTGCACGCGGCGGTCGTTCGTCTATGGGTTGGCAGCGGGTGTGGCCACCAATGCGGCGCTGTGGTTCCACTTCCAGCGGTTGGATGGATTCGGGCTGTTCGACCACCCTCAATTGTGGCTGATTCCACCGGCCCTTTCGGCATTGGCGGCGGCGCACATGAACCGCCGGCGGTTAAGCGAACAGCAACACGCGGCGGTACGGTCTAGTGCCGCGGCGTTGATCTATGCCTCGTCCACGGCCGACATTTTCATCAATGGCGTGGCCCACCAACCTTGGCTCCCGGTGGTTCTGGCCGGACTGTCGATCGCCGGAATTTTGGCCGGCATCGGACTGAGGGTGCGGACGTTCTTGTTCCTGGGGACTTCGTTTCTGCTGGTGGCGCTGGCGGCCATTATTTGGCACGCGGCCGTCGACTTGCACCAGACGTGGCTGGTGTGGGTGGCCGGCATCGTCGCCGGCTTGTTGATCATCGCCCTGTTCGGCACTTTCGAACGGAAACGGAACGAGGTGCTGGGCCTGGTCGATCAAATCAAGCAATGGCGCGTATGAGCCGCCCACTGTTACTTGAGAAGAATCGGCGGACCGAAAATTCCGCCGGTGGCAATTGTGCTGAATTGTTGGACTGTGCCGATTGTCCGACCGATAAGACTTGGTAGGGGGAAATCTGGCTAGAGCTGGCAGTGCGGCGACCTGGGCTTTGGCCTTTCGCCGCCCCTTGCCCGGTACTAGCAAACACTCCCGCCGTTTTCTGGCTTAATCGCAATTCGTGGGGCGAGTGAACCCTCGTGGTTGCGGCTGCGGAATGGCATTAAGCCTTTCGCCGGCTGGCCGAGGCTGATTGCCCAAACGAATCGCACCAGATGCGACCCACATCCGTTAAGAACGCTCCCCGTTGCGTTCTCCGCCGGCCCGTTATTAAATTGCGGAAAGGATTCTGCTCATGCGTTACGCTGGACTGATCGTGATGCTGGTGACCCTCTCGGCGGGGACCGGCTGCGGTACGATGAAATGCCATCAATGCAGCCATCCTGGCCATTGCCAGCAGTGTGGCGGATGCGATACCTGCGGCACGATCTGCCAATGCGGCCATCATGGCCCGAGCGGTTGGCTGGCCCGCTTCTCGCATAAGAAGTGCCAGACCTGCGACCAATGCGGCGGCTACGGCGACTATCGCAGCGGCGTCAATGCCGGCCACGCGGCTCCGCTGCCCAACGAACGTTGCGGCCTGTTCGAGCGGCTGTGGGGCGGCGGCGGCCACATGTGCCGGCATTGCGGCGGCCGCGGCTGCCATCTCTGCCGAGGCGGACGTGGCGGAGCAGGTGGCCCAGGCGGTCCAGGTGGCTTAGGCCCTGGCGATGGAATTGGCCCTGCCCCTGCGCCAGGCCCTTCGGCGGCCGCCGTGGGCTACCCCTACTACACCAACCGCGGCCCACGCGACTTCCTGCTAAACAACCCGCCCAGCATCGGCCCTTATTAAGCCGAAACAGCAGCCAAGCGGTCTAACCGATTTCAAGCGACATCAGGAACCCGGCTTCAATCGAGGCCGGGTTCCTTTTTTCATACCTCCTACCTCCTACCTCCGCCTTCATCCTTCTGCCTTCCCCCCTCCTCCTTTCCAATCCGGAAACGGCTGCTCGGCACTCGGCAATTCCGTCCATTCGGTTTCGGCTTCTTGCCAGCGGCGAAAGCGGTCGGACCAGTTCTTAGGCGTCAGGTGCCTTGCCAGATCAGGCTTGCCGGTTAATACGAACATCGCCTGCAGATTGAGAACCTCGCGCCAGCCAATCGACCGTTTGGTTTCGGCCATCCGCAGCGTCTCTAAGAAGGATCGGACTGAATCGAATTCCGACTGCGCATGCTGCCCATGCCGCCAGTTCCAGAAATGTCCCCAGCGCGGCAATAATTCGGGCCGCCAGCCAATCTCGCCCGAAAACTCGTGGCGAAGTTCCTCGCTGCATTCAGAACGCATCAGGTATTGTGCCAGATAGGCATCAAATGTCTGGCTGCCGCGGCCCCAGCCGCCGACCAGTTCGTGCAGCTTGGCCGTGCGGTCGGGTTCGGTATCCAGCGCGGAGATTTGTGCGACCGCATCCTCCAGCGTCTTGGCTTGGCCAATCTGATGGCAGGCATACTGCCATGCCAGTATGTCGCGGCGGGACCAGGCCCATCCGCCCGCCACGGCACCCACCACCAGCAAGAGTATGAGCCAGCGTTTCATGCGATCTCTACCGACCAATTCCTCACAGCGACCACAGGTACTTCATCCCCGCGGCGATATCGCCAACGGGGTCGTTGCCCGCTTGACGCTCCAGCGTCAGATATCCGCGATAGCTATGTTCTTCCAACGTGGCCAGCAGCGAGGGAAAGTCGCAAGCTCCGTCGCCCAACCGGACATGAATGCCGCGTCCGTTGGCCAGGTCGCGCACGCCGTCATTGGCGTGGACGTGCAAGATGTGCGGGCCTAACGCCTCTACCGCTTCTTGGGGAGAAAACCCGTTGATCATCAGGTTGCCCGGGTCGAAGGTCACGGCCAGCGAACCCTCGGGCAGCGCGGCGATCAGGCGGGCCAGATCGGGGCCTCTTTCGCTGCCCGTCTCCGCAGCCAACGTGGCACCGATCCTCTGCCCTTGCAAACCGAGATCGCGCAGCACTTCCACAAGCATATCCCAATCGCGTCCTTGCGATTCCGTGGGAACGCGGCCCACCTGGTTGACGACGACCGGCGCACCAAGCACCTGGGCCATTTTCATGGCGGCCTTGGTCGCCTCCACGCGGGCGTCCAAATCCTCCACCGCGTTGTAGCCGCGGCGCGTGTGAAAGCCCACCGCCGCCACCCGCAAGTGCAAGTCCTCCAGCGTTTTCTTCAACTGGCGGACCGCCGTGTTAGTCAGATCTTGGGGACGAATATCACCACGGGCGTCGATCTCCACCGCTTTGGCCCCCAATTGGTGCGCCGTCAGCAGCGCCTGCTTGAACGGCATCTTCAGGCTCTTAAGTTGAATAGCCAGTTTGAGATCGAGCACCAGGTCGGTTCCTTCGTGTGATATCGGCCCGCCGTGTTGGACGATAGTAAAGATACGCGGCTCTCGGCGGACACAATGGCCGGCGACTGCAATGCTGTCACTGGCCCCTGCTATCGCCAGGCACCGCTTCTCGGTGATGTTTAGATGTTGATGGGTCGAATACCGAATTTCGCGAGGCCAATCCGTCCGGTTCCGCGATAGAGCGATCTTCTACTTCGGGTTGTACGATGTCGATCTTGCTGACCATGTTGATTCTAGCGGCCTCGCCGCCAGCGTCCAATGACGGGCCGTCGGACGAGGTCGTCAAGGCCTTTCGGGCCGACTTCGACGACAAGGCCGACCGCAACTACGACCGCTGGCCCGACGGCTGGAAGCGCCAACGCGGCAAGGGCTACCCGCACTATGTGCAGATCAAGCTGGCCGCTTTGGCGGGCCAGCCAGGGCAGGCCGTGCGGGTCGATCTTGATGGCGGCGCGGCGGCACTCTACAGCCCGGCCATTCCCATCAGCAGCGAGTATAGTTATGTGGCCGAGGCCCGCATTCGCACGCACGGCTTGAAACGCGACGAAGCCTATCTGACCGTGACGATGGTCGATGACCAGAACCGCCGGGTAGAGCAGTTGCAGTCGGAACGTATTCGCGAGGCCGCGGATTGGGTCAAGGTCAAGATCGGCCCCACGGCTGCCGGCCAAAGCCGTGCCGTTGCCGCGGTACTCGGGCTGCACGTCACTCCCACCAGCGGGCACGACATCACCGGGACCGTCTGGTTCGACGATGTCTGGCTGGGTCGGTTACCCTCGATTTCGCTGGAAACTTCCGCCCCTTTGCATCTCTATCTCGACGCCGAGCAGGTCGAGATCGTCTGCCGCGCATCGGGATTGCAAGGCCTGCAAACTACGCTGCAACTCTCCCTGGAAGACGCGCAAGGCGAACCGGTCGATTCCACCCTGCGGCGGCTGGATGACATAGCCACGGCCCGCGGCAATTCGTCGTCCGATCGCCTGGTCTTGCGCTGGCGGCCCAAGATTACGGCGGCTGGCTTCTACCGTGCCCGCGTCACCATGCAAGGCCGCGATGAAACCATTGTCAGCCGCGAAACAACGCTGGCGGTCTTGCCGGTGGAAGACATGCCGGCCGAGGGAGAGTTTGGCTGGTCGATGCCCGCGGGCGAAGGGGCTGTTCCGCTCACCGCTTTGCCGCAACTCTTGACGCAGGCCGGCATCAACCGGGTGAAGCTGCCGATCTGGCTCTCCATGGACGACCAGCAACGGTCGTCGGAAATTTCCGTACTGGACGAACGCTTGCATGCGCAACATATCGAGCTGATTGGCGTGCTCGACGAGCCCCCCGCCGAGTTGAAGGCCAGGTTTGGCGAGGCACCACGATTGCTGGCCGCCGATATCTTTTCGCAGCCGCCCGAGCTGTGGCACGACTCGCTGGAGCCCGCCATGACGGCGCTCTCCATGCGCGTCCGCTGGTGGCAATTGGGCAGCGATGGAGACTCCAGCTTTGTCGGCTATCCCGACCTGACGGGCCGAGTGGGGATCGTCAAACAACACCTGGAGAAGTTTGGGCCCAAGGTCAAGCTGGCGCTCGGTTGGGGGTGGATCAACGAGCTGCCCCAGCAGCGCCAGCCTCCTTGGCAGGCACTGAACTTGCAAGCCGATCCTCCTCTGACAGCCGGGGAACTGACCGATTACTTGCAAGGCCCGACCGATGCCAGGCGCTGGGTGAACTTGCAGCCCTTGCCAGAGGGAGAGTACTCCACCGAGGATCGGGCGAGCGATCTCGTGCGGCGGATGGTGGCGGCCAAGATCGGCGGAGCGGAGGGCATCTTCATGCCCAACCCCCTTCAGGCTGGCCGCGGCCTGCTCAACCCAGACGGCACACCGGGCGAATTGTTGCTGCCCTGGCGGACGGCAGCCATCGCGCTGGCCGGTGCCAGCCACCTGGGCAGCGTGGAGTTGGAAGGCAAAAGCCGCAACGAGGTCTTCAACGGCAGCCACGGCGCGGTGATGGTGGTCTGGAACGAAACTCCCCGGCAAGAACGCTTGTACCTGGGGGAGGATGCCGTCATTACCGATGTTTGGGGGCGGACGAACCCCGCGCTGCGCGAAGGGGGCCAACAAGTGATTGAAGTCGGGCCGGTCCCCGTGTTGGTGAAAGGCATCAGCGAGCCAATCATTCGCATTGCCATGCAGGCCGGCTTCGCGAAAAAGCAGATCCCCTCGGTGCTGGGCGTGGCCCACGACAATTCGCTGCAATTCGTGAACCACTTTCCGCAAGGGGCGGGTGGCCGGCTGCGGATCGTTGCGCCAGAAGGCTGGGTGGTACAGCCTTCGTCGTTGGACTTCAAGCTGGCGGCCGGCGAGGAACTGCGCCAACCGCTGCGGATCACGCTGCCGTTCTCGGCCAATAGCGGCCCGCAGCCGATCACGCTGGAATTTGAGATCAATGCGGGCCGCAAGCATACCTTCAGCATCCAACGGCAAGTCGATGTCGGCCTGGGCGATGTCCTGTTGGAAACCTCCACGAAACTGGATGGCCGAGGCGACCTGATCGTGGAACAGCGGATCACGAATAACACCGATGAGTTCGTCAGTTTCAAATGCGAACTGTCGGCCCCCAATCAGCGTTTGCAGCGCACGCAAGTTCTAGAGCTGGGCCGCGGCACCGACGTTCAGCAATACACCATTTCGCCCGGCAAGGATCTGGCGGGAAAACTGATCTGGCTGCGGGCCGTGGAGATTGGCGGTCCCCGCGTCCTCAGCCAGCGGCATGTAGTGAAACCATAACGGCGTCGCGGGCCGGATTGTGCATCGCGGTCGAGAACGGCGGGATGGTACTGCCCTGCCAAGTGAAGAACCACGAATCGAACGAATCTAACGAATGAATCTTCTGAGTGGATACTCGTTTGAGGACAAGGGGGCGGGCAGCGACTGGAAGAACTCGTACCGTGGGATCCTTGATTCGTTAGATTCGTTCGATTCGTGGTTCTCACCAAGCCACGTATAATCGCCGGTGCGCATTCAACTCGCTGGCAATGCATTATCTTCAAATGTCTGTCGCGTTTGTCCCGCCATTGCCGCTGCCGCGGCAATACGAGACAATGAGCGTATCACTCGCCACACCCATCCCCATTCGTCCGCCATGCCGCAAGAATATCTTCCCAACGACGACCGCTTTGACCGCCAAGAGGCCCGCGGTACGCCGTTGCTGGCCGCCGTCAACGAGCTCTGCCTGCGTCTGAATCTGTCGCTGGACGACATGGAACGGTTGAGCATGGGAGAAGTCTTCCAGCATGCCCGGTCGCTATACGGCCAAGACCTGCCCGAATTCTGGCGGGTGTGGGCCGATTGGAACATGCCCGATCAAGAGCAGCCGATGGGCGATCTGTAGGTAAACGCGGGCTCTTGTTCTCCAGCGAATGGTACGCATGGCGGGTGACTTGCAATTCATCAAAGACGTGGCGGCGTTTCATCCCGCGGACGCCGTGGTGGTTCGCATCCCCCCGGGCATTCGCACCAAACATGCGTTACTGGCGGAGTTTCAACGGCAATTGCGGCTGCCCGGTTACTTTGGCTGGAATTGGGATGCCTTGGAGGATTGCCTGCGCGACCTGAGTTGGCTGGGTGAAACGCAAGACATTGCCGTAGTCCATGACTCGCTGCCGCTGCCGCGCGGCCGCCGCAACCGGCCCATGTATCTGCGGCTGCTGAACGATGTGGCGGAATTCTGGCAGCGCCATGGCAGCCGCCAGTTCCAGGTCATCTTTCCCGCGTCCGTTCGCCCGCACGTCCTGCGACACCTGCCCCATCCGCCGCGGCCCGACGCGGAAACCGCCTGACAAATGCGTTCGATGCTGCCTAGAATGTGAGTGTGCCATATCGCACACTATAGGGCGTATTCGCGCATGTCGATCGGCTGGTGTTGAGCTGGATGCAGCCAGATCAACGCACGGGTCAGCCCTTGGACTAGAACAACACGACCTTGTGCGATTGGCACATGGCTTGCTTTTGATCGACTAGCTGGCGCTGCGGATTCTTACCGCGCGCGAGCGCCAAGCTTGAGTACGATCGGCCGCGTGAACTTCAGAACCAGGCTGCCATGGAAGACAACAACGAAGAAATCGACCTGTTGTTTGTAGACGACGATACCGAGTTTCGGTCGGTCGCCGCGCGGCGTTTTCTAAAGCGGGGCTTCAACGTGCAGGAAGCCGCGGACGGCCAAGAGGCCCTCGCCATTGCCGGACGACGCGTATTTGACGTGGCTATTCTCGATCTTCGTATGCCCGGCATGTCAGGATTGGAAGTCTTGGAAAAGCTGCGGGCAGCGCAGCCCGAGTGCGAGGCGATCATTCTGACGGGCGAAGGGACGGTGGAAACCGCCGTGCAGGCCATGAAACTGGGTGCCTGCGACTATCTGACTAAACCCTTTTCGCTGGCCGAGCTGGAAATCGTGGTCAGAAAGGCCTTCGATCGCCGCAAGTTGAGCAAAGAGAACATGCAGCTCAAGGCGGCCCTTTCGCGTAGCCAATCGAAGCGCGAGATGGTCGGTCGGTCGGCGGCCATTCGCGAGGTCTTTCGACTGATTGAGCGGGCCGGCCCGACCGACAAAGCCATTCTCATCCAAGGCGAAAGCGGCACCGGCAAGGAACTGGTAGCGCGGGCCTTGCACCGCGCTAGCGCGCGGCCCGACACTCCCCTGGTGGTCATCAATTGCGCAGCCTTGCCCGAGACCTTGCTGGAAAGCGAATTGTTCGGGTACGAGAAAGGGGCTTTCACGGGTGCCGTCGCGGCCAAGCCGGGCTTGTTTGAAGTCGCCGATGGCGGCACGTTGTTTATCGACGAGATCGGCGAACTGCCCGGTTCTTTGCAGGCCAAGCTATTGCGCGTGCTGGAAGATGGATCGATGCGGCGGATTGGTTCGCTCAAGGAGCGTCGCGTTCATGTGCGGCTGCTGGCGGCAACCAATCGCAATCTGGCGGACGAGGTCAAGGCGGGCCGCTTCCGCGAGGACTTGTTCTATCGCATCAATGTCATGGCATTTGAACTCCCTCCATTGCGGTCGCGTGCCAGTGACATTCCGCTGTTGGTGGAACACTTCCTGGGAGATGGCTGGCGGATCGATGCCGATGCATTGCGGGCACTGGAGCGGCAACCCTGGCCCGGCAATGTTCGGCAGTTGATCAACACGCTCGACCGGGCCAAGATATTGGCCGACGATAAGCAGATCACACTGCGTGATTTGCCCGCTGAAATGGCCGGCTCGACCGTTGCGGGCAATGGTGAGACCGCGGCACTTCCCGGCTCACCCGACGCCCTGGCGGCCGTGCAGCGTGCCCACATTGTTGAAGTCTTGACGCGCGAACGAGGCAACAAGGCACGCACAGCGCGGGCCCTGGGCGTCAATCGCCGTAGCTTGTACCGGCTGCTCGAGAAGTACAATCTTAAGCTCCCCCACGAAAACGTATCCGACGTCGCCCGCTAAGGAACGGGCCCGAAATAAAATCGGCGGTTTTTCTCCCTCTCCCTCTGGGAGAGGGCCGGGGTGAGGGCTGCCGCGCGATGGAATATCGCGCGACACGTCCCCTCTCCCCAACCCTCTCCCGGAGTACCGGGAGAGGGGCTTCAAGTGGAACTTATTCCGGGCCAGTACCCAAGATACGCCTGGGAACGAATTCGGCCCTTTTCCACCGTCCGTCAGGCCATGATTCCGAACCAAGAACTCTTTCCGCGATACCAGGACCTGCAACGGTACGTAGGTTGGCGGCCAGAGGATGCCCAACGGATGCGGTCGCTGCTGGATACAATCCGGCCGAGTTTTGATGGCTTGATTGATGACTTCTATGCGGAGATCGCCCGGCATGACGCCGCCCGGCGGGTCGTTACGGGGGGCGAAAGTCAAATCGCCCGGCTCAAACAATCGCTGCGAGGCTGGCTGGAAGATCTGTTTTCTGGCGACTACGATGCTGCCTACGTTCGCCGCCGCTGGAATGTGGGGCTCCGGCATGTCGAGATTGGGTTGGATCAAATCTATACCAACGCGGCGCTATCTCGGCTGCGGCAAGGATTGGTTGCGGCCCTCTCGCACGACCGCCCAAGCCAAGAATCGGCCGAGGCATGCCGATCGCTGAACATGCTGATCGACCTCGACCTGGCGATCATCGAAGACGCCTACCAGACCGAGTATGCGGCGCGGTTGCAGCGCATTGAGCGCCTGGCGACCCTGGGACAGGTATCTGGCGGGATAGCCCACGAACTTCGCAATCCCCTCAACGTCGTCAAGACATCGGTCTACTTTTTACTGAATGCCCGCCATCTCGCACCGGAAAAGCTGACCGAACATTTACAGCGTATCGAGCGCCAGGTTGGCTTGGCCGACCGCGTGATTACGGCCCTGGCCGATTTTTCCCGCCTGCCCCTACCGCAACTGCGGCCCCTGCCTTTGGCCCCTTGTTTGCAAGAATCGTTGCAAGAGACACCCCTGCCGCCGCAAGTGCGTGTCCGCTTGGAATGCCCACCCAACGTGCCCGCCGTTTTGGGCGATATCGACCAATTGCAAATCGCCTTTGGCAATCTGTTTCGCAACGCCCGCGATGCCATGCCGCACGGCGGGCTGCTGGGTATTGACGCCCGCGAGGAAGGGGCCTTCGTGGCGGTCGATATTTGCGATGACGGCGTGGGAATCAGCGCCGAGCACCTGGAGCGAATCATGGAGCCGCTCTACTCCACCAAGTCCCGCGGGCTGGGCCTGGGACTGGCGATTACGCGCGCCATTATCGAGAAGCACCAAGGCCAACTTCGCGTTCAAAGCCAGTTGGGACAGGGCAGCCGTTTTACGGTGCGCCTTGTCGCGGCCACCTGACGGAACCAACCAATCCATGAGCCAAACTCGGCCCAACGTGCTGGTCGTCGATGACGAGCCCGATATCTGCGCCAATCTGTGCGACATCCTTACCGACCTGGGCTATCCGGTGGACGTAGCCCACAACGGCGAGGAAGCCTTGCAACTGGTCCGTAAAAAGCCTTATGCCGTGGCCCTGCTGGACCTGCGGATGCCAGGCATGGACGGGCTGGAGTTGTACCGCCAGATCAAATTGGTGCAATCGGCCACCGTGGCCATCATTGTCACGGCCTATTCATCCAGCGAGACGGTGACCCAGGCCCTGCACGCCGGAGCCTGGAAAGTCGTCCGCAAGCCGGTTGAACTTGGCCGTTTGTTGCCGCTGATCGAAGAAGCAGCCGAACAGCCGCTGGTTTTAGTGGTGGACGACGACACCGAGTTGTGCGAAACAATGTGGGAACTGTTGCGTGAGCAAGGATTCCGCGTTGCGCTAGCGCACGATAGCCGCATGGCACGGCATTGCCTGGAACAGGCAGCCGCGCACGTTGTGCTGATCGACATGCGGCTGCCGCAAGGAAACGGAGCCGAGGTGTTTCACATGGTGCGGGCCGCCGCGCCGCAATCCAAGACCATTCTGATCACGGGCTATCGCTCGGAAGTGGCCGAGATGGTCCAACAGGCCCAGGCCGCCGGTGCCGATGCCGTCTGTTACAAACCGTTCGACGTGCGGTCCTTGCTGGAGACCGTATCCCGCTTGTCGGGATAATACCATGCCCGCTGCAAACGCCCTACGGATCGTGATTGTCGAGGACGACGCCGACACCTGCGCCAATCTCAGCGACATCTTGGCGCTTGACAATTTTCAAGTCGAAACCGCCGCCTCCCTGGCGGAAGCCGCCCAGCGCAGCGATTGGTCGAACGTTTTCGCCGTCATCCTCGACCGCCGCTTGCCCGACGGCCAGGCCGAGGAACTGCTGCCGCGGCTGAAGCAAATCGCGCCCGACGCCGCCATCATCATTGTGACCGGTTATCCCGATCTGGAGGGGGCTCTTTCTTGTCTGCGCCAAGGTGCGGCGGACTACATTCTCAAGCCGATCAGCCCCGAGGAATTGCGGGCGACCCTGGGTGGAATCGTGGAACGGCGGCGCTTGACGCGCGAAAAGCGGCGCAGCGAAGAAGCCTTTCGGCACCTGGTGGAAGCCGCCGAGTGCATGATCGTTATTTTGCGCGCGGATCGCACGATCTGCTATTTCAGTCCCTATGCCCAGGAGTTGACCGGGTACTCGTCGGAGCAATCGCTGGGGCGAGACTACTTTGATTTGTGCTTGCTGGCCGAAGACCACGGCCACATGGCGGATGTGCTGGACCGCGTGTTGAGCGGCCAGCATATTCGTGGAGATGAGCGCCGCGTACGCTGTGCCGACGGTTCTCTGCGGTGGATGTTGTGGAGCGCGCGGCGGCTGGAAGACTACGACGGCGCGCCAGGCATGTTGGCGATTGGCCTGGATATGACGGCCCGCAAACGGGCCGAGGAGCGCGCCTTACAGTCCGAACGGCTGGCCGCGATTGGTGAAATGGTCGCCGGCCTGGCCCACGAAAGCCGCAACGCCCTGCAGCGCAGTTCCGCTTGCTTGGAAATGCTGGAACTGGAAGTCGAGGACCGGCCCGAGGCACTCGACCTGGTCAAACGGGTTCACAAGGCGCAACATCACTTGCACCACCTGTACGAGGAGGTGCGCGCGTATGCCGCGCCGATCAATCTACAACGCCAGCGCTGCAACTTGAATGAGCTTTGGCGAGATACCTGGGCAAACTTGTCGGTGGCCCGCCATGGCAAGTCCATCGTCCTGTGCGAACCGCTGAGCCAACCAGAGTTGTCAGCCGAGGTGGACGCCTTCGCCGTGGGGCAGGTCTTTCGCAACATCCTGGAAAACGCCATCGCGGCCTGCCCCGAGGAAGGGGAAGTCACCATCGCTGGCCGGCCAACCCAGCTCAACGAGCGACAAGCCGTGCAAATCTCCTTCAGCGACAACGGCCCCGGGCTGACCGACGAACAGCGCCGCAAGATCTTCGAACCCTTTTTTACCACCAAGACCAAGGGGACCGGCCTGGGAATGGCCATCGCCAGGCGGATCATCGACGCCCACGGCGGCAAGATCACGGTCGGCGACAATCCGCATCAAGGAGCCAAAATCGTCGTCACGTTGCCTTGCGTTTCCGGCCCGTAGACACAGATCAATAAACGCCGATCGAACTGCTGGCCTCCCCCCATCATGCAGGGATTGCCGCACTTCATCCCCCTAGATCTGGCCTGCTGACGAGCGGAACAGCCACGTAATCACTTGCCAAACGCTCCTTGACAGCCGCCGTAGCGGTTTTTACGATGAGCGGTCTGGAAAGTTTCAAGTGACGGTAAATTACTGACTTAAGAGCGGGCTCGCGCGGCCCGGCATGCGCCATGGCAGTTCCCAAGAGACGGCAATCCAACGCCAAGACCGGCAGCCGGCGGGCACACGACTTCAAAAAGCCCCGACAAACCCAAAGTTGCCCCAAGTGCAGCACCGCCGTGCTTTCGCATGTGGTCTGTCCCAACTGCGGCAATTACATGGGCCGCGTGGTGGTACAGCCCGAAGGCGAGTAGCCCCCGGTTTGTTCGGACTGCCGGACATGAGCGGAGCGCGGCTTGCTCTTCGTCCGCTAGCGGACCTTGTCATCGTTCGCCGGGCGGGCCACAATGCGGGCCGTTCGATCATTCCGCATCGCGACGGGTAAATCGCGCCATCGTTCTTTTTCTCGCCAGCAAGGATCTCTCCCTTGGGCAAGACTGCATTTCTATTTCCGGGCCAAGGCGCTCAAACCGTCGGCATGGGCCGGACGCTGTACGACACGCTGCCAGCGGCCAGGCAATTGTACGACCAGGCCAATGGCATTCTTGGGTACGACCTGGCCCAAATGTGCTTCGACGGCCCGGCGGAATCGCTCGACTCTACCGTCCATAGCCAGCCGGCCCTGTTTGTCACCAGTTTGGCGGCGCTCGAATCCTTGAAAGCAAACTCCCCCGACGTCGTAGCCGCTTGCCAGGGGGCCGCTGGGCTAAGCCTGGGTGAATATACCGCCCTGGTGTTTGCCAGCGCGATCGACTTTGAAGCAGGCTTGCGGCTGGTTCAACGGCGGGGACAGGCCATGCAAGAAGCCGCCGACGCCACCCCCAGCGGCATGGTCAGCATCATCGGCCTGGATCTATCGCAAATCGACGGCCTTTGCCAGCAAGCCGCCGAGGGACAAGTCCTGCAAATCGCCAACTTGCTTTGCCCGGGGACGACTGTCGTGTCGGGGGCCAACTCCGCCTGCGAACGCATCGCCAAACTGGCCGAGGCGGCGGGTGCCATGAAAGTCTCGCCGTTGCCCGTGGCGGGGGCCTTCCATACGCCCATCATGCATCCGGCCGATCAGCGACTGGCCGAGGCTCTGTCGGGCGTGGAAATCCGTCCGCCCAAACTGCCTGTGGTATCGAATGTGGATGCCGTGCCTCACGACGATCCGGAGGAAATCCGCACGCTACTCGTGCAGCAGTTGATCAGCCAGGTGCGCTGGGAAGACTCGATCCGCTATTTGCTGGCCCAAGGCTTTGATTCGTTTTACGAGGTCGGCCCCGGCCGCGCGCTGCGGACACTGCTCAAACGTATCGACCGCAAGACTCCCTGCGTTGGCGTGATGGAATAGCCGTTTAATCCGTATCCTGTAGGAGGCGATTCCATCGCCGATTGATTGGCATGGCGGCGTTCCATATCGGCGATGGAATCGCCTCCTACATAATTCCCCTGGAGAATGACTGACATGGCCGCTGCTCCCGCTAACGCCCCCATTATTACCGCCGATCTATCGGGGCAAGTCGCCTTGGTCACGGGTGCATCGCGCGGGTTGGGCCGGGCGATTGCCCAATCGCTGGCCCGCTGCGGTGCCCGCGTCGGATGTGTGGCCCGCAACGCCGAAAAACTGGCCGAAACCGTGGCGTTGATCACCGCCGCCGGTGGCCAGGCCGATGCACTGGAGTGCGATGTCACCAACGGCGAGAGCGTACAAAAACTGGTCGAGGACGTGGCGGAAAACTGGGGCGGCCTGCACATCATGGTCAACAATGCCGGCATCACCCGCGATACCTTGCTTCCGCGGATGAGCGACGAACAGTGGGATGAAGTCATCCTCACCAACTTGCGCGGTACGTTCTTGTTCACCCGCGCCGCCACGCGCGTGATGATGAGTGCCCGTTACGGACGGGTGATCAACATCAGCAGCGTGTCGGGCCACACGGGCAACCCAGGCCAGGCCAACTACTCGGCCTCCAAGGCGGGTATGATCGGCTTTACGAAAACCGTGGCCAAGGAATTGGCCGGCCGCAAGGTGACGGTAAATGCCGTGGCCCCCGGCTTTATCGAGACCGAAATGACCGCCGTGCTGGGCGACCTGATCAAAGACGAAGCCAAGAAACGCATTCCCGCCAAGCGCCTGGGCCAACCCGAGGACATCGCAGAGGCCGTGCTGTTCTTGGCCAGCCCCGCGGCCAGTTATATCACGGGGCAAACGTTGACGGTCGATGGCGGGATGACCTGCTGAGCAGGGAGTTCTCAGTGAAGTCCTATGCCCGCGTCTCTTGAACTTCGGGCTTGGTGGCTGTTCCATGGCACCATTCGATATATTCCGCCAGCCGCGCGTTGAGTTTGGGCACGTCAACGCCTAGTTGCGCGAGCGAGCGGTCCACCAGGTAGTTGGTTCGCTGCCGGGGACCATGCTCGGTAGGGACATGTGGCGGCAGCACGTCGGAATCGAAGCACTCGGCGTAGACTTTTTTCATGGTCCCTTCCAGGTCGCGAATGTAATCCTGGAAGAACAGAACACACTTCCGTGGTCCGGCGGGGTCGCGATACCAGGCCATTTCCAGCTCGCTGTATTCGGCTTCCGACTCCAGCAGAAAGGGGACGAGCCAGTTCCACGGAGTCGGTCCCAGGCCCAGCAAGGGGGGCGCAACCCGCAAGAAATTGATGCTGCTTTGCAGCCGCGGTACCGGATCGCGAATGAGCGCCAAGAAGCGGGCGTCTGGGAAGCGGGCCGCCAGCGCCGGGGCCGAGGCGAGAAAATGTCCCTTGACCATCAGCCGCCGGGGCTGGCCACTGGCAGCCGGCCCGGCAAAGTGCAGCGTTTTCTTGCCGATCGCATCGACAAACGCCACAAAGTCCTGTTCCCACAATGGCCGCTGGTGCGGCTGCAGCTTTCGCAGCGAGAAGTCTTGCAGCATCATCTCGGGCCCCAGCATCGTGGAGAGCTCGATCAGATGGCGGCCATACAGACCCATTTCAATCGTATCGGTGCGAAAGGGATCCATTTCATGCCGTTGCAGAAAGGCCGGCGGCATGGTGCCGTGCATGATTTTGCGGACCCGTTCGGCGGACATCACCCTGCCCAATGTGCAGCGAGACAGCCTCCAGAGCCATTCGAATGGAAACTGCACCTGTAACACCGACGGCGCAACGACATGGGGGTCGTCCTCCAGGTATCGCGCAAGTTGCGTGCTTCCGCTGCGGGCCGCGCTGATCTCAAACAGCGGCTGAATAATCTCCGTCTGCCGCCAGGCCCGTCTAAAGATCGCCGCATCCAAATACCAGCACAGGCCCCACAGGGGCGCAAGCGAAAAGGTTCGCAGCAAATTCAACAGGCCGGCATAACGGCGTGCCCATGAAAGCCCCGGCGGAGGCGGAGCCGCTGTCAATATGAGGCCAAGATACCGCCCGAATTGCCGCCAAGATGGCGTAATGGGCGGGCGGCCCCACAGGCAACGCGGCACTAAATAAAACGGCCAAGCAGTCAGACCCACCACCAGTGCGGCGGCGGCGAGCAGGTGCAACAACAGCAGTTGACCGGCGAAAGCGAATCCCCGCGGCGCGGACGAGGCGGGTTCGCCCGGGATTGTTTCAGGGATCTCCACGCGGTTAACTGGCATCGCCATCTTGGGCACTCAAGGTGCATGTCGTTGCCGCGTCATTCGCCGCAACGCCAGCGAAGCCATTCGACATCAATGGCTGTTCCGCCATCATACCGCCCGCATCGACTTCCGCGAAGCAACGAGTAACGGAATTTTGCGCGTATACTGATGCACTTTACTGGCATTTACGTGCTCGCCACAAGGCGGCCAACCAAGCGCTCTTACGGCAAGCGATAGACCAGAAACAGCGCACCAAGGACGACCAGAATTACCAACCAGGCGTCTGGTTCCACGAACTTGCGGCGGCGTTCAACCCGGTAGAGTTGCCCCATCACGGTGATGCAGGTGCAGATGATTACGGAGAGGCATGTCACCAAGTGCGACGGAGCGAGTGCCGGATAGAGCGGACCATCGTGCAGCATGTCCAACGGCACGAACAAGATGATGTTAAAGGCGTTGCTGCCAAAGACATTGCCGACCGCCAGATCGAACGCTTTGAGCCGGATCGCCGCCAGCGACGACACCAGTTCCGGCAAGGACGTACATAGCGCGACCAGCGTTGTACCGACAAACGTATTGCCAAGGCCGCTCAGTTCGGCCAACTTGGATGCCGTGTGCGCCAGCCTGGGACCGATGAAGAACAGCACGGCGGCGGCCAGCGCGAAGCCGACGATGGGCTGCCACAACGGCGGCAGTTTGTGAGCCTGCTCCTCGCCGGGGGGCAGGGCTTCCTTGGCCGCGCTGGCCGCCAGCCGTTGGTCCAAGAAGACCACGCGAACACCCAACAGGTACAAGGCCAGAATACCCCATGTGGGCAAGCCGGCACCGAGGAATCGCGGGAATTCGATCCGAGAGGCCGTCAAAATGGCCATGCCGACAAAGGCCGTCAGCGTCACGCTTAACATGCCCGACAGCGCGTGTCCGGCGGCCTCGCGGGACAGCATCTTGCCGCGCGAGTAGTTGGTCAGGTCCAGCAGAGCCAAGATCAGCAGGTTCATCAGACTGCTACCCAGCAGATCGCCAGCCGCCAAATTCGGCAAGCCCATCCGTACCGCGGTGATATCGACGGTCAGTTCCGGCAGCGACGTTGCGCCGGCCAGCAGCACCGAACCGACCAGCAACCTCCCCAGGCCGGTGATCTCGGCGATTTGATCGGCGAATCGCGACAACAGCGAACCAATGCCGACGATGGCCGCCGCCAGCAGCAAAAACTCACCCGACAAAAGCCACATGCGCGGTTGGTTCTAGTGAGAGACAAAGACGGGGATATCCGCGCGATTCAGCACATGCCGAGTGACCGAGCCGAAAAAGAACTCGCGCACCGACGATTGGCCATACACGCCAATCGCCAGCATACCAGCTTGAAGCTGCTGGCAATGGTCCAGGATCTGGGCTCCGACATTGCCAGACTCGCGGGCCGGGTGCGCCACGGCCGGGATATCGTGTGAAAGCAGAAAGCGGGCGGCCTGCTCGACCAGCCGCTGGGCATCGTCAAAGCAATCATGAATGCTTAATAGATGCACCGTGCGTCCCTTGGCCAATCCCGACAGGGCAAAAAGCTGCAAAGCCCTGGCCGCCTGGGGACTGCCATCGCAGGCAATCACCATGTTGCGTCTCGCCGTTCGCCCGCCCGTGGGAAAGACAATCGCCGGGCGTACGGAATGCTTGAGGGCCGCGTGCAGGGGAGAGGCTGGATTCAGGCTATCGTCCGATGACTTCGACCGGTAGCGCAGCAGCACCACGTCGGCGGCTTGCTGGGCATCGAGCATCGCATCGACCAGGCTCCCCTCGATCATCGAGCTACTGTGCGGAATGCCGCGCGATTGGCACAAGTGGGCGAATTCGCTCAACGATGCGTCGGCGGCGGCACGCGTTTTCTCCAGCAAGTCGCGGTCGCGCTCGGCCCGGAAGCCGCCCGCCCCCAGCGGAACCAGTTCACTTGGCACGACCAGGCTTTCGTCCACCACCGCTACGCCGTGTACCGACCACTCTTGTTCGCCCGCCAGTTCCAGCAGGCATTCCCAGGTCGATTCTCCGGTGCAACCGGGCTTGATGCCTGCCACGGCTGAGCGAAACATGATGCGTCCTCCTGAAATTGGTTTGCCAGCCGAACCTTATTTTAGGAGGCGATTCCATCGCCGATTGACACGGCACAACACGCGGCCATCGGCGATGGAATCGCCTCCTACAAACAAGGGGAATCGCCTTCTGACAAAAAGCAACAATCGTGCCAGCATTATCGCGCGCCAGCCGAAATCAATACAATCGTTTGGCGTATGATTCTTCTATCGCTTGTTGCAGTGATTCCACCGACTGCCCTTGCAGCGCGGTCTGATCCGCCAGGATCTCGGCGAAACAGGGAAGCGCGGACTTTTGGCGGTTGGCCGTGGCATCCCACAAGCGCGAGCGGATCAGAGCCTTGCCGCACTGCAAGTAGCATTCCTCAACCTCCACTCCAATCGCCACTTGCGGAACCTTACCCTGGGCCGCCAGCGATGCCAACAAGCGGCCATCTTGGCAGACGCAGGCCCGGCCGTTAACGCGCAAGGTTTCCTTCAGGCCAGGAATCATGAACAGCAGCCCAACGCGGCCCGTTTCAATGATGTTCCGCAGGCTGTCGGCCCGACGGTTGCCGGTTCGCTCCGGTATCGCCAGCGTGCGCGAATCCAACACCTGGGCCACGCCCGGCGCGTCGCCGCGGGGCGAGACATCGCATCGCCCATCGCGGCCGACGGTTCCCAGCAGCACAAACGGAGATTCAGCGATGAACGCCCTCATATGGCGGTCAAGTTCCGCCAGTTCTTTCTTGAGGGCCAACTCGCTGGGCGTCCCCAAGACAGCGGCCAGCGCATCGGCGGAGGTTACCAGATCGCCAAATCGTGAAGTGCTCAACCTGGAATCTCCTGGCCGCCATAGCAGCGGAACAAATAAACCATCGCGCGGCTTGGCACGCGCATCCGCGCAACCGTTTGCTCGCCTGGAAAAACTTCCAGACCACTCACGTGCTCACTATTCCACCGGTGTGACGGCCAGGGTGTGCTTGACGGGCACCAGCAAAGTGCGGGCTTCGCGATCGAGCTTTTGCTGGTGAGCCAACAACCGCTGGCCGACGGTTTGCAACGCGGCCTGCAATTCGGCATCGGCCTTCAACTCCGCCGGAATGCCGCGGAAATTGTTCACGATCTGCTTGATCATGTAGGTTTCAAAATTCTGCTTGTTGGCGATGGCACCCAGCAGCTTTTGAAAGCTCTCGTTAAACGGCGTTTGAGTAAACTCGGCCGACAAGTTGATTCCTTCGGCCAATTGGGCCTTGCTGAACTCCTTGCTCTGGCCGCCCCAAGTTACCTTGGCCTTGGCGGCATTCAGGCCTTGCACTTTGAGCGTGAAACGGTTGAGTTCCTGGTTGAACGGCAAGAACGGCAGAATGCTGCGGGTGCTATTGGGAGACTTTTCGTCGCCATCGAAACAGAACGGCCAACGGGTGCTTTCCAATTCGGCCGTGCCGGCTGAACCGCCGGTGATCTTGTGGCCGTCGCTGGCCGTGGAGTCCCCTTGCAGATTGATGGTGATTTCGCCAATTTGGCCGTCCAGACCTAGCCCCTTGAGAAACGCGTACGCCATCACCAATTGGCCGTTGGGACCAGGGTGAAAGCCATCGCCGCCGCAAACGTTGTAACCCTCGCCCAGCGCGGCCTGGGACTTGGTCATGGCCTGAATCATGGCATCGTGGACGTTGGCAAACCGCTGCTGGCGCTCCTCGGCCAGGTTGCGGTCGATGTCGCGCAGATGGGCCAGGTTGTCGTTGTAGGCCTCGTGGGCTGGCAAATCGCCCATTTTTTGCCCTGGCCGAAAGAAGCAAAAATCAACCGCGCCGGGCGAACCGACGACAATCGACTTCGCGCCCAGCGCCGTCAGTTTGTCCAACACGCTCCGCATGTTGGCTTCGTAGGTGGCGCCAATCTGCTCTTTCCAAGGCTGGTAGCCGCCGTCGTTCATGCCGTAGCACAACGTGACCACGGTAGGGCCAAAGGCCGCCAGGTCGTTTTCCACCCGGCCGTTAAAACCGCCCGCCGTCTCACCGCTCCAACCGTATTGAAAGACCTTGACATCGGGCACGCCGGAACAGGCCAACAGATAGGCCTCCATGTATTTGCTGTAAATTTTTTGCTCGGTGATCGAGTCCCCCACGATCGCCACCCGAGCGCCCGGCACGATGGCGGACTTGTCTTGGGCGACCGCTATCCCCGCCAGGTGAATCGACAGCAAAGACATTCCAACCACGGCGAGAAGTCGGCGAAACATGGGTTACTCCAAGGAAGAAGGGCGATGGAAAATGGCCTGACGGCTATCAAGGGTCGGAAGTAGCTCCTTGGCCGCGCGAATTGTCATCAAACGATTGCGTTTTGTACGGCCAATAACCCAGGCCGACCAACGGGAAGGCCGAAAGCCATGCATTTTGAAGCGTTCGCACGGGATTGCTATCCAAACGAACCGCTATAAAGTGGGTGCCGGGGGTTTAAGGAAAGCCCGCGGCACCCACTGGCGGTTGTTAGGGGCAATCGTCAAGCGGCATGACGAAGCCCGAACTTATACACGCATAATCTCAAAACCCTTCCGCTGCTCGCGAGCGGCAAAGGCGGCGGCCTGGTCGTCGCCGACGATCTTCTCGGCCGATGGATCCCACTTGATGACCCGGCCCAGCCGCGCGGCGATGGCCGCCAGATGGCAGGTATTCATCATCTGCACATGGCTGAAGACGTCGGAGATTGGCAGGCCACCTTCGCGGATGCAGCGGTAGAAGTTGTCCTTGTGCCCCTCGAACTGCTTCCCCTTGTACATGGCTTGCAGGTCTTCGTCGGTGAACTTGCCTTCGTCCCAGTTCTCTTCGATTGGCTTGCCGGCGATCTTGCCGCGGCTGACGAAGATGCGGCCCTTGCTTCCCTCGAACAGCACGCCATTCTCGCTGGTGCTGTCGATGGTCAGCTCAATGCCGTTGGCGTACTTGCACTTGATGGCAAACTCGTGCGACGTGTTGTAGCTGTCGTCCTGGGTGGGATAGCCATCCACAAACGGCACCGGGTGCTTGGCGTTGGTGCCGTCGATCTCCACCGGCCCCATGCCCTCCTTGTCTTGGCCAATGGCCCAGGTGGCCACATCCACGTGGTGCGCGCCCCAGTCGGTGAACTTGCCGCCCGAGTACTCGTACCACCAGCGGAACTCGTAGTGGCAGCGCTTCTCGCGGTAATCGACCTTGGGCGCCTGGCCCAGCCAAAAATCCCAATCTAATTCCTTGGGTGCTTCGGCCACGGGGAACGGGCCGCCGGTCGGGCTGCCGTTGATGCCGACCGTAATCTTCTCGATATCGCCCAGCAGGCCCTTTTGCACCATGTTGATGGCCCGCAGAAAACGGTCTTTGTCGCTGCGCTGCTGCGTGCCGATGAAGAATATCTTGTCCTGGTGCTTCTTGCAGGCGTTGCGGATGAGTTGGTTTTCCTCCAACGTTAGCGTCAGCGGCTTTTGGCAGAAGACGTGCTTGCCCGCCTCCAAGGCTTCGATGGCGATCTTGACGTGCCAATGGTCGGGCGTGACCACGCTGACCACGTCGATATCCTTGCGCTCCAGCACCTTGCGGTAGTCGCCATAGGAGTCAGCCTTGCCCTTGCCGATTTTTTCGTCGTACTTGGCCCGTTCGGCATGGCCGCTGTCAACATCGCACACCGCCACGATATCTCCAAAGTTGGCGTGGCCGTGGGCGTCGCCGGTCCCCATGCTCCCCACGCCGATGCAGCCAATTTGCGGGCGGTCATTCGCCGCCAGATTGGCGAAGGCCCGGGGGCTAGACATGACATAAGGCACAATACCCGCGGCGGCGGCGGCGGCCGTCGACTTCTTCAGAAAATCTCGTCGTGTGGTCTGGTTGCTCATGGCGGAACTCTCGATGTTTGAAAAGCGGAAGAAGGATGGCCAAGGCGAGAATCTCGCCGCGCGTTTCGCCGGGCAGCCCTGGCCAGCGGCCCTCCATGATACTTGGCGGGCGGCCGGACTGGCAAATAAGGCGGCCAGAAAAAGCCCTTCGCTAGCCGCCGCCGATAGCCGGCAAGATGTGAATCTCGCTGGCGGGCCCGACCTTAGCTAGCAGCCCCCGCGATGTGACCACGCCATCAATCGATACAGCCAGGCCCGGTGCAATGCGGTCCTCCACGACCAGTCGCGCGGCAATACCGGGGTGCAAGTCCTCCAACGCCCGCAATACCTGGCGCAAAGTCTCGCCTGTCACGGCAATATGCGCCAGTCCGCCGGTAAGGTCGCGCATTTGCGGCGGAATATGGATGGTAGGCATGGGGTGGAGAGCTTTTAGTTGTCAGTTATCCGTTGTCAGTCTTTCCAGGGCGGATTTCCCTCAAAAGAACAGGCCCGCCAGTTCTAACTGCAAACTGAAAACTGACAACTTCCTCCCCCTACTTCTTCATCAACTCCGCGCACACCTTATGCGGCGCCATCGGCAGATCGCGCAGCCGCAGGCCGGTGGCGGCGTGGATGGCGTTGGCCACGGCGGCGGGCGGGGCGACAATGGGCGTTTCGCCCACGCCGCGGACACCATAGGGGTGGTCGGGGTTGGGGACTTCCACGATGATCGTCTCCAGCATCGGCAGGTCGAGCGCGGTCGGCATGCGGTAATCCAGGTAGCTGGCGTTTTTCATCTTGCCGGCATCGTCGAAGAAGTATTCCTCGTTGAGCGCCCAGCCAATCCCCTGGGCACTTCCCCCTTGCATCTGCCCTTCGACGTAGCTGGGATGGATCGCCTTGCCGGCGTCTTGAATGGCCGTGTAACGCAAGATGGTCGTCTTGCCCGTTTCGGGATCGACCTCGACATCGGCGATGTGGACGCCAAACCCGTTGGTGAAGCCTTGCGGATCGACACTGGCCCGGCCAATGACCGTGCCCCCTGTCTCATGCAGCTTCGCAGCCAGTTCCTTGAACGAAAGCTGCTTGCCGTTGTTGCGGTAGACGCCATGTTCGACCGTCACTTGTTCCGGCTTGCACTCCCAAATTTGGGCTGCCCGTTCGCACATCTGCTTTTGCACATCAAGCCCGCAGTGATAGGCGGCCAGGCCGGTGGCAAAAGTCACGCGGCTGCCGCCGGTGACATCGGTGTAACCGGCGGTGTCGGTATCGCCGACTTGCGGCTTGACCTCCTCGGCGGCAATGCCCAAAGTCTCGGCCAGTTGCATGGCGATGCCCGTCCGCGAGCCGCCGATATCGGTGGAGCCCTCCATCAGCATGACCGTGCCGTCGGGGTTGACGCTGGCCGAGGCCGCCGACTTCAACCCGATATTGAACCAAAAGCCGGCCGCCAGCCCGCGTCCGCGGTTCTTGCCGGTCAGCTTGCTCTTGTAGTGGTCGCTGTTCTTGGCGGCCTCCAAGCACTCCACCAGCCCAATACGCGGGTAGACCGGCCCATCCACACGGCGAGTCCCTTCCTTGGCGGCGTTTTTCAGGCGGAATTCGATCGGATCGAGGCCCAGCTTTTCGGCCAGCTCGTCGATCACCGTCTCGCAAGCGAAGGCGGCCTGCGTGGCACCCGGCGCGCGGTAAGCTTGGGTCTTGGGCTTGTTCATCAACACATCGAAGCCATCGACCTTGGCGTGGGCCAGTTCGTAGCAACTAAAGACGCACATGCAGCCCGGCCCAATCATGCCGCCGGGATACGCGCCGGCGTCGTAGGCCAGCCAGGCCTCGCCCGCCGTCAGCTTGCCATCCTTGGTGGCACCCAGCTTGACCCGCATGAACGAGCCGGGCGTGGGGCCTGTCCCTTCAAAGCAATCGGCGCGGCTCATGGAAATCTTGACCGGACGGCCCGTCTTGCGACTGAGCGCGGCGGCGACCGGTTCCAGGTAAACGGCGATCTTTCCGCCGAAGCCGCCGCCGATTTCGCAAGGGATAACCTTGACGCTAGAGATGGGGATCTCTAGCAATTCGGCCACCTGGTGCCGGCAGGTGAACGAACCTTGCGTTGAGGCCCAAATGGTGAGCTGCCCGTCGGCGTTCCAGTTGGCGGTGGCCACGTGCGGCTCGATATAGCCTTGATGAACGCTGGCCGTTTTGAACTCCCGCTCGATGACCACATCGGACTTTTTGAAGGCGTCTTCGACGTTGCCAATTTCAAAATGCAGATGCTTGGAGACATTGCTGGGCTTGTCGGCCAGCTTGCCCATCATGTCGGTGCGGACATCGTCGTGCAGCAGCGGAGCGTCTGGCTTCATGGCGTCCAACACCCACAACACGACGGGCAGCGGCTCGTAATCGACCTTGATGAGGGCCAGAGCCTCCTCGGCGACATTGGGGTTGATGGCGGCCACGGCGGCCACCGCGTGTCCCTTGTACAGCACCTTGCCATGGGCCAGGCAGTTTCCCCCCAAGTGCTTGAGATTGACGGCCCCCTCGCCCAACTCGGCGATTTTATCTTTCAAGCCGGGCAAGTCGGCGGCCGTCACCACGGCATGCACGCCCGGCAGCTTTTCGGCGGCCGAGGTATCAATCTTCTTGATCTTGGCGTGGGCATGCGGGCTGCGCAATATCTTGCCATGCAGCATCTTCGGCAATTGCACATCGTTGCCATAAACGGCCCGGCCGGTAACCTTATCAACGCCATCATGGCGAACAGGGCGGGTACCGATGACTTTGTATTGTGGGGTGGTGTTTTCGCGGTGCATGGGGGGTTCCTTCGGATAGCAAAGAAGCCGTCAGCGGAGAAGCTGTCAGCTATCAGCTTATTCGTGGTTGGCGTAAGTGAATCGGCTGCATTTATTACTCGCGAAACCGTTGGTCATAGCCTGATCGTTCTATGCGAAAAGCTGACAGCTTCTCCGCTGACAGCTTCTCCGCTATTTCCCCGCCATCTGCTTCGCCGATTCCTGCACCGCCCGCACGATCTTGTCGTAGCCCGTGCAGCGGCAGAGATTATTGGCAAGTTCAAAACGGATATCGTGCTCGGTCGGGTTGGGGTTCTTATCCAGCAGGGCCTTGGCCGTGACGATAAAACCAGGCGTGCAGATGCCGCATTGCAGCGCCGCCCCTTCCAGAAAGCACTGCTGGACAGGGTGCAAATGCGACTCGCAGGCGATTCCCTCGATGGTCGTGATCTCGGCCCCCTCGGCCTCAACCCCCAGCACCAGGCAGCTATTCACCGGCACGCCGTTCATCATCACGGTGCAAGCGCCGCAGTTGCCATTGTTGCAACCCTCTTTGCTGCCGGTGAAATGCAGCACATCGCGCAATACCTCCAACAGACTCTGGCGAGCCTCACACAGAAACTCAGCGCTTTCGCCGTTAATCGTCGTCGTAACGTGCAGCTTTTTGGACATTGGTTTCCTTCGGAAAAAGCCGTCAGCGGAGAAGCTGTCAGCAATCAGCTCTTTAGGGTTAACGTTGGGGTTGCAGTCGGCTGATGAATGCCGTGAGCATTCGTTTTAGTTCGGTGGTGGATTGCGTATGGGCGGCGTAGGCTTGTTGGTTCAAGAATCCGAGATCATGCGCCAGGAGTATGTGGTATTCAACCTCGCTCGCGGAGCCGGCGGCGATACGGCAAAATCGGGCGAGTTCCGCTTCACCATCGCGACCGCATCCTTCGGCAATGTTGGCGGCAATCGATGCCGCCGCGCGGCGAATTTGGCTGGTCAGTCCGTAAAGCTCCTCTTTGGGAAAAGCGGCCGTCGTCCGATACAAGTCCAATGTCAATTGATGTGCTTTCCGCCATACCTGCAGGTCGCGGAAGTCACGCACGAATTGGCCCTCTCAATCGTGAAACTACAAACAAAACCTTGCTTCCGAAACTACCACCATGTACGACGATGTGCCCAACGTAGTCAACAAGCTGATAGCTGACAGCTTCTCCGCTGACAGCTACCCCGCCCTCTCCACCGCTTTCGCCAGCGCCCGCTTCACCAACACTCCCACCAAATGCACGCGGTATTCGGCTGGGCCGCGCATGTCGCTGATCGGTTTGGCGGACTTTTTGGCTTCCTCGCCAGCTTGGGCAAAGGTGGCTTCCGTGGCGGGCTTGCCGGCCAGCCAGGCGCTGGCCTCCGCCGCGAACATCGGCTTGGGGGCCACCGCCGCCAGGGCCACGCGGGCCGACTCAATCTTGTCGCCGGCCGCGTTGAGTTGCACCCAGGCCGCCGCGCCAACCACGGCGATGTCCATTTCGTTGCGGGGGATGAACCGCAGATAGTGCGAACCGCTCTTTTTGCTGGGGGCGGGAAACTCCAACGACACCAAAAATTCCCCGCGGGCCAGCACGTTCTTGCCCGGCGCGGTGCAAAAATCGGCCACCGGCACCGTCCGCTGGCCGTTCGGCCCGGCAATATGGCAGGTGGCGTTCAAGGCAATCAGCGACGGGATGGAATCGGCGGCGGGTGACGAATTGCAGAGGTTGCCGCCGATACTGGCCCGGCTTTGAATTTGCCAGCCGCCAATGATGCGGGCGGAGTCGGCCAGCGCGGGGTAGGCGGCGGCAATCTTCTCATCGCCGTAGATTTGGTAGCAGGGGACGCCCGCCCCCAACGTCAGCCCCTTGCCAGCGGGAAAACCGGCCTTGGTCAGATCGGGGATTTTTTTGATATCGACGACCAGATCGGCCTGCCGCATCCCCTCGCGGAGTTGCACCAGAATATCGGTGCCGCCGGCCAGCACCTTGGCCTTGTCGCCACTCGCCGCCAGCAGGCTGACCGCTTCGTCCACCGTTGCCGCCGCCGCGTATTCAAAGTCTTTCAAGGTAGCCAATCTCCCGTGGACCACGCCAGGATTCCGCGTCCAGCCGACGCTCGCCCCGCAATATCGTGCCGCCTTCCCCGCCTGTCAAGCCAACGGAAAACGTAGCCGCACGGCTCCCGCCATGCGGGCTGGAGCGGCGATCGATTATCCAAGCCGATCGGCATCGCCCGATATGGACGATCGATGAATCGCATCCAGCCGCCACCGCGGCGGGTGGCCTAAGCAGCAACGGCCAAGATCACGGGGCGGCCGTGTTTGACGCACCTCTCATGTCAGAAGACGATTGCCGCTCGCGAGCCTCGGTTAGTGCGTCGTGCCTCGCTTGCCACACCGGACGATTCGACGCCGCTTGACGGCGGGCCGCATCCTCGGCAATGGCGACAACGTCAGCGTCGAAACGGTCGGAGATTTCACGGCGAATTCGGTGGATTTCGTCGATCGGGGAATCAGTCGATATCTGAACCATCGCCCAATAGCTCCTCGGGAGTGCAAATGATCGGTATCGGAATATTCAAGGCCGTCAATAAGTTGTGGATACGCGGAAGAATCTTGGCGTTGGCAATGTGCTTGCAGTTCCACGTCAATAGGTATTGTATCCGATAATGGGCGACCGATGCGATATGCAGTGCATCCACCTGCGCCTTTGG
The DNA here is from genome assembly GCA_050247075.1 of Pirellulales bacterium. Taxonomy (GTDB): domain Bacteria; phylum Planctomycetota; class Planctomycetia; order Pirellulales; family JBFWUW01; genus JBFWUW01. The sequence continues at coordinate 173,954 of JBFWUW010000002.1, forward strand.
CGGCAGGACGCCAAGGGCCATGATTTCGTTCGCGAGCCGAGGAATCTCAGGAGCGTTGGGCAGCAGCGGAATTCCGTCGAGTAATTCGAGCCGTTCCGCGGCAAGCGTCGGGTCACCCCCCGATGCTTCGTCGATCACGTATTGGGAGACAACCAGTTCGTAATTGGAACGCTCGTCGTTCCACCATTGGTGCGTCAGCAACTGCCGGGCAGCGGCCACGACTTGCGTGCTTGGCTTCTGACGCAAGTAGCTGACGATTGACGTTTCGATGTAAAGTGTGTCCATCGTGGAATTGTATCACGACGAACGGCTAAATTAAGCAGGCCGGGAGGATGCGATCAATGAGCGAAGCGAACAGACAACGTAAAACCGGTGCCGCTGCATCGCCCGGTTCCGCGGCTGGCGACAACGTAGCCGCGTGGCTCCCGCCATGCAGGCTGCAACGGCGCTCGATTATCTCAGCCGATCGGTGTCGCCCGAGATGGACTTTTGATCAATTTGGTTGGGGAACACTAATTCCGCAATGTCGTGAGCGAGCGAATGATCTGTCCATCGCGAAGAACAACGTAGCCGGCACAGCCGCGGAAATTGGCCCACGTTTCCGGAGGGCTGTGAAATCGCCAAACTTCGTCATTGGGCATTAGGTCGGCAATGAATGGGAGCCATATAGTTGTTTCCCATTGTTTGAATGGCACGCTACGTTCGAGCAATTTCCGCTTGTTGCCTTCGGATAACTTGAGTTCAGCCAGCTCGCGAAGTCGAACGTCGAGGAAAGTTAAGCTTTCGCAGCGTTCTGTAAGCCACTCGTGCTCCACGGTAGGTTCAATCAGGGGACATTGGATCGGTAGACGAAAGACAAAAATAACCGGGTTTGCGGGCGAATGGAAAGAAGGGGCAGTTTGTGAGTTCCGCCATTAGAAAGGCGTTCAGGTTTTGGCCGTTTCCTGGCGCATGGCCGGGCGGCGTGCTCATCCGTCCGTGCTCCGCTGGCTCCGCAACTGCCATGCGGTCATAACGCCAGCAACGGCAGCGAACGACAGGATGAGACCAGGTCCCCATTGTCCGACAGTGATGCAGACAGCACCCACGGCAAGGGCGATCAGGGCAAGCGCGAACGACGCCCCTGCCGCCCGCTCGTTTCGGCTGGCCCGCGATGAAGGTGATGTGTTCATGGGTTTGCGGTAGACAAACTTGTTGTTAGGCTGATCCACCTGTTTCCCTGCAGACCGCAACCATGCGGCCAAGCACGCAGCCCTTATTGATTCATAACTCGAATCTCAATCATTGGTTACACGCCTGCGATGCCGCTTTGAAGGTGATAGGCCGTTTCAGGCTAATATAGCTCAATCGCCAGACAGGCCAAAGCATTCCTATTGAATCATCGTTGTGCTAAGCCGGCCACGCAGGCCTGCTGCATATTCGTTTGTCATGCAGGTGACGCGGTCTTGTACGGCTGATAACCGTAATACTTGGGCGACGAATCCAATCGCACGTGCAGCCACGACACGCCTGCTCCAGCCGTGCTCAGCCAGATCGGTCTTTCTCCCAACCGGCTGAGCACCGTTTCCCCCACGCGGCCAAAAAGCGTGTGCCACTGCGCCGGAGGCGCACTTCGTACAAAAGCCGCCAAATGCCCATAAGTTGAATCCGGCCCGACCGGACATGGCACAATCATCATCGCGTCATTCCCCAAATTCGGAAACACGGCCACATCTTCAACGGCATGCGACGAGAAGTAGGTCGAGAACGCGGCCCTGTCCGGAGTCCTGGCCAATCCAGGGCTATCCAATATGACGCACTCAAAATCTCGACCGGCGCTGGACAAAGTGATGGCCGGAGTCTCCCAGCGAAACGCAACGAACGGCGCCAGCGATAGTTGAGTTACCAGGCAGGACCGGAACTCGGCGTCATCCCGCAGTAGCTCAAGCGCCGACAATCGCGAGATAGCCAAGCCATCACGATGGAACGCAAGTTTAATGACACGGCCGTTCGATTCGATCGTCTGGCGAGTCTGCCACATGGAGTACTCGAACTGCCTTGCAAGGGGTAAATTCTTCCCCCGTTGTCCGCGCGCCGCTACGAAGCCGCCGCTTGCTCGCCAAACGCCAGCAAATCCTCGACGCCTTTGCGGTGGCAGAAGTCGCCCAGGGTTTCGCCTTCTTGCCGTTCGTGCTTGAAGTAGGTGAAGATCGGCACCAGCGTCTGCAGCAACTCGCCTTCGGGGACTTCGTCTTTGTAGGTGAAGTTGAGGCGGTCGCCCAATAGCCGTCCCCCCAGCAGCAAGCGGTACTTGCCGGGCGATTTGCCCACCAGGCCGATGTCGCTGTTGTACGGGCGGGCGCAGCCGTTGGGGCAGCCCGTCATGCGGATGGTGAACGTCTCCTGCGACAGCCCTAGCTTGGCCAATTCCACTTCGATCTGGTCGATGATCCCCGGCAAGGCCCGTTCGGCCTCGGTAATGGAAAGGCCGCAGGTGGGCCAGGCCACGCAGGCCATCGACCAGCGGCGGACGTTGCTGATCTCGTGCGACAGCTTGACGCCGTGCTCGTGCAAGATTTTTTCCAGCACGGGTTTGTCTTCTGGCTTCACATCGCAAAACAGAATGCTCTGGTGCGAAGTCAGCCGCAAGTTAGGACGCAACCGCGTGCAAATTTCGCGGAGGGCCGTTTTCAGGCGGAATCCCTCGTGGTCGAGGATGCGGCCGTTCTCCACATTCAGCCCGTAGAACCAGCCCCCGTCCCCTTGCTCGCGCCAGCCCAGGTGGTCGTCAAAGCCCCACACCTCGTCGGGCTTGGGCTCGGGCAGCGTGTACCCCAGGTAAGCTTCCGTTTTCTGCTTGAAGACATCCAGGCCCATGTTGGCGATGGTGTACTTCAGGCGGGCCACTTTGCGGTCGCTACGGTTGCCGCAGTCGCGTTGGACCTTGACCACCGCTTCGGCCACGGCAATCGCCTGGTCGGGCGTGCAAAAGGCCATCCGCTGGGCCACGGCCGGATAGGTCTTGGCGGCGCTGGGCGTGACGCCAAACCCGCCGCCGACCAGCACGTTGTAGCCCACGATGTGATGATCGCGGCAGATCGCCATGAAAGCCAGATCGTTGGCGTACATATCGACGCAGTTGTCCCCGGGCAGGCCGACGGCAATCTTGAATTTTCGCGGCAGATAGGTCGGCCCGTAGATCGGCTCAACATCCGGCTGGCCGTTGCCGCCGGCCAGTTGTTCCTCGCCGCTGTCGGGGTCTTTCAGCCAGATCTCGTAATAGGCCCTCGTCTTAGGGCAAAGATGCTCGGCCAATTGGTCGGCAAAAAGCTGCATTTGGTCGTGAACCGGATCGTCGCGATGCGGCGCGGGGCAGCACATGACATTGCGGTTGACATCGCCGCAAGCCGCCAGCGTACTCATCTGCACATCGTTGATCCGCTTGATGCACTGCCGCAGATTCTCTTTGAGAATTCCGTGCAATTGCAAGCCTTGCCGGGTGGTGATCCGCAGTGTGGTGTTGCCGATTTCGTCGCACATGTCCAACTCGGCCAACATCTGGGCGCTGGTCAGCTTGCCACCGGGAATTTTGGTGCGAACCATGAAGATAAAGGCCTTTTCGGCCTTCTTGCCGCCAGCCCCGCGCGAGGCGGCCCGCTCGTCGCGGTCGTCTTGCTGATAGGTGCCGTGCGTCTTCAGCAACTGCTCGCTGGCTTTGCCAAAGTGGTTAGAGCCATCGACCAACTCCTGGGGGATCGGCCCGCGCAGAAAGTTGCTCTCGGACTTAAAGCCTTCAATGGGGCTGAGTTTTGCGTCGGTGCTCATGCGAAACCAAGGGAGAGGGATTTTTGATTTTCGATTTAGGATTTTGGATTGCCAGCGTTGGCAAGGTTGACGCAGTTTAGCGAGTTTGTGGGTTAGGTGACTACAGCGGACTGCCCGATGATTTAATCATCACTACGGTAATCATCATTGTAATGTTTATGGGAAAAAGGGCAACAGGATATACGCCCGAGTGGGAAATGGCTCCAAGGCCAAACCCCATGTCGTAGGCGGTTTCCGTTGCAACTCAGCCTGTGTCGAAGGCGATTCCGCCATCGACCGTCCTGTAGGAGCCGTCTCCGACGGCGATAATCCGCGTAGGAACTGGCCCGGAAGAACTTCGTCGTAAAACCCCTCTCCCACTGGGAGAGGGCAGGGTGAGGGGGAAACAAAACGCGGAAGTTATTTCGGGCTAGTTCCTAAGAGGGAGGCAATGGCTCACATGATGTTGGGCGCGAGAATTTAAAGGATCGGAATACGAAAGCCGCTCCGCCGGCCCTTTATGATTGGCGCAAACGGGCGTAGAATCCGGCGCTTTCCCTGAAGGGTGCGATTTTCAAGCGATATTGCTAGCGGTGTTCTATGGCGGCTCACATCTTGGACGGCAAATCGCTGGCCAAGGCGATCCAAGCGGAACTGGCCGAAGAGGTCACCGATTTTCTGCAAAACAACGCCACGGTCCCTTGCCTGGCCGCGGTGCTGGTGGGCAACGACCCCGCCAGCGAGGTCTACATCCGCAACAAGCGGCAGGCTTGCGAGCGGACGGGCATGGAAAGCGTGCTCCACAAGTTGCCGGCCGAGACGACCGAGGACGAACTGCTGACGCTGATTTCTCGCCTCAACAAAAATGACGACGTCCACGGCATTCTGGTGCAGTTGCCGCTTCCCCGGCAAATCAACGCCGCCAGAATCTTGGATGCCATCCATCCCCGCAAGGATGTCGATGCCTTCCACGCGGAGAATGTCGGCCGCATCGTGCAGGGCCGGCCCCGGTTCTTGCCATGTACGCCGCATGGCGTGGTGCAATTGCTGCAACGCAACCAGATCGAAATCGCCGGGCGGCATGTGGTCATCGTGGGACGCAGCGATATCGTGGGCAAACCGCTGGCCAACATGCTGATCCAAAAAGGGACCGGCGGCGATGCCACCGTAACCGTCTGCCATAGCCGCACCCGCAACCTGGCGGAGGTCACGCGCTCGGCCGATATCCTGGTGGTGGCGATTGGCCAGCCGAAGTTCATCACCGCCGACATGGTTCGCCCTGGCGCGGTGGTGGTCGATGTCGGCATCAACCGCACCGACAGCGGCCTGGTGGGGGATGTCGATTACGAAGCCTTGCGCGAAATCGCCGGCCACATTTCGCCCGTCCCCGGCGGGGTCGGCCCGCTAACGGTGACCATGCTGCTCTACAACACCTTGGCGGCCGCCCGCGATCAACAAACGTAATGGAATGCCGAGTGTCGAATGCCGAGTGACGAATGCAATGAAGAATCTGAACACCGAACACTCAAAACTGAAAACTAAATACTAGCAACTAAGTTGCTGATCGCTAACAGCTTCTCCGCTGACAGCTCTTCCGCCAACCCGCTAACCGCCTTTCGAGATCCGCCATGAGCAACACTTTCAACAGCCACGCTTCACTTTCCGCCGCTGGCCAGTCTTACAAAATTGCTCGGCTGGATGCCTTGGAGAAAAAGGGCCTGCCGGTCGCGCGGCTGCCGTTCTCGCTCAAGATTCTGCTGGAGAATCTGCTGCGGCTGGAGGATGGCGTAACCGTTACGGCGGGCGATATTGAGGCCTTGTGCAAGTGGGACGCCAAGGTGATTCCCGATAAGGAGATCGCCTTTATGCCGGCCCGCGTGCTGTTGCAAGACTTTACCGGCGTGCCGGCCGTGGTCGATTTGGCCGCCATGCGCGACGCCATGCGCCGCATGGGGGGCGACCCCAAAAAGATCAACCCGCTGCTGCCGGCGGAACTGGTCATCGACCACTCGGTGCAGGTCGATGAATACGGCACCGCCGGCGCGTTCTTGATCAACGCCAACAAGGAGTTTGAACGCAACCAAGAACGCTACGCCTTTTTGCGCTGGGGCCAAACGGCGTTCGACAATTTCAAGGTCGTTCCGCCAGATACCGGCATTGTGCATCAGGTGAACCTGGAATACCTGGCGCGGGTGGTGATGAATTCCGGCGACAAGACCAATTGGGCTTATCCCGATACGGTCGTTGGCACCGATTCTCACACCACGATGATCAATGGCCTGGGCGTGTTGGGTTGGGGCGTGGGGGGCATCGAGGCCGAGGCGGCCATGTTGGGCCAACCGGTGAGCATGCTGATTCCGCAAGTTGTCGGTTTCAAACTCAGCGGCGAACTGCCAGAAGGGGCCACCGCCACCGACCTGGTGTTACGCGTCACCGAACTGCTGCGTAAGAAGGGGGTCGTCGGAAAATTTGTCGAATTCTTCGGGCCGGGCCTGGCTCGGCTGCCGCTGGCCGACCGGGCCACCATCGCCAACATGGCCCCGGAATATGGTGCCACCTGCGGCATTTTCCCGGTCGATCAGGTCACGCTCGACTTCTTGAAGTTCACGGGCCGGCCCGACGGCTTGGTCAAACTGGTCGAGGCCTACACCAAGGAACAAGGCCTGTTCCACACGGCCAACTCGCCGCAGGCCGACTTTAGCGACACGCTGGAACTGGACCTGAAAACGGTCGAGCCAAGCCTGGCCGGTCCCCGCCGCCCGCAAGACCGCGTGGCGCTCAGCAATGTCAAGAAGTCGTTTGGCGAGGCCCTGCCGGCCTTGGCCCAGGCCGCGGCCAAGAGCCTGAACCCGCTGCCGATCTTGGAACACACCAGCAGCAACGGCGGCGGCGTGCCGGCCAACAACCGCGGGGCCGACTTCAAATTGCATCACGGCTCGGTCGTCATCGCGGCCATTACCAGTTGCACGAATACGTCGAACCCCTCGGTCATGCTAGCCGCCGGCTTGGTCGCCAAGAAAGCCGTTGAACGGGGGCTGACTTCCATGCCGTGGGTGAAAACCAGCCTGGCGCCGGGCAGCAAAGTGGTCACGGAATACCTGGACAAAGCAGGCCTGACGCCGTTCTTGAACCAGCTTAACTTTCAACTGGTCGGCTACGGTTGCACCACCTGCATTGGCAACAGCGGACCGTTGCCGCCGGCGATTTCCGAGGCGATCCAGAAGAACCATCTGGTGGCGGCGGCCGTCCTCAGCGGCAACCGCAACTTCGAGGGACGCGTGAATGGCGACGTGCGGGCCAACTACCTGGCTTCGCCGCCGCTGGTGGTGGCTTATGCCTTGGCTGGCCGGGTCGATATCGATATGGCTTCCGAACCATTGGGCCAAGGCAAGGATGGCCAGCCGGTGTTCCTCAAGGACATTTGGCCCACGCAAAAAGAGGTGGCCGATACCGTGGCCAGCGCCGTGCAAAGCGAGATGTTCCACAAGAGCTACGGCGATGTCTTCGCCGGCGACGAGAGCTGGCAAACGCTGAGGATTCCCCAGGGAGACACCTACGCCTGGGACGGCAACTCCACCTACGTCAAGCATCCGCCCTACTTCGAGGGCATGCCCGCCACGCCCGCCGCCGTGCAAGATATCATGGGTGCCCGCTGTCTTGCCGTGTTGGGAGACAGCATCACCACCGACCACATTTCGCCCGCCGGCGAGATTAAGGCCAACAGCCCGGCCGGCCTGTACTTGCAACAACACTTCGTCAAGGCGGCCGATTTTAATTCCTACGGTGCCCGCCGCGGCAATCACGAAGTCATGATGCGCGGCACGTTCGCCAACGTCCGCTTAAGGAACAAAATGGTGCCGGGCGTGGAAGGGGGCGTCACCGCCCACCAGCCCGACGGCCAGCAAATGTCGATCTTCGATGCCTCCATGCAGTACCAAAACGAGAAAGTTCCGCTGGTGATTCTGGCCGGCAAGGAGTACGGCTCGGGCAGTTCCCGCGACTGGGCCGCCAAAGGCCCCATGCTGCTGGGAGTGCGGGCGGTGATCGCCCAAAGCTACGAACGCATCCACCGCAGCAACCTGGTCGGCATGGGCGTGCTGCCGTTGGAATTTCCCGGCGACCAAAGCGCCGAAAGCCTGGGCCTGGACGGAACGGAAATCTTCACCATCGAGGGGCTGGCGGCCGGCATCGCCAACGGTTTCAAGACCGGCCGCACGGTGACCGTCACGGCCACCAAGGCCGGCCAAAAGCCGGTGGCCTTTCCGGCCAAGGTCCGCATCGACACGCCAAAAGAGATCCACTACTACCAACACGGCGGCATTTTGCACTACGTGCTGCGGCAGTTGCTGGCCGGGTAGGGTTGAACCCTTAGGATGTGGTCCAAATTAACTATCCGTTGTGGAGTGCTGAAAGACGCCGATTGGCAAGGAGTTGCTCCACGGGGATAGCCCCGGTAGGGGCGGCAGTCAATAACCTCGGGCGTGAGCCCAAGGTGGACGGCACCACACAAGCCGTCGTCAGCCCCGGCAGGGGCGACAGTAGGCATGGCGACGCAACTATCGCCCCTACCGGGGCTGTTGATTGCGGAAGTGCTGGGTCCGTGGGGGCCGGCTTGAAATCGGGAAGTAGTTAACAGCCAGTTCCTTTGACGGCTCCCTATTCTCTCGACGGCTGTTTCGGACACATGCCAACCAGGCTGTTTGCGAATCGCCTTATGCCGCCCCCTTGCGCGGGTGGTTTCCGCGCGACAATCGTGGCTTTGATCGGCCCACAACGGGCATGGGACGAGATCCCTTTTCGCTCCGCGTTTAATTAACGCAAGCCTATACACCACAATCACTTGCGTTGACTCCATTGTCCCACGCCGATCAATTGGCACTGGGCTTGCTAGGGCAGCCGTCTAAGAAATTAGTGCCTGCCAATCTTGCACGATTTGGCGCGAAGGCATTTGGAGCGATTGCCGCATTCGGGGCAGTCTATCGCGACAGGCCTGATTGCTATCGTTTTTTGCGAAAAGGGGCGAACCGTTTCCGGCAAAGAATCGTATTTTTTGAAAAGCCAGGACTCACTGAGGGGGAGTCATGACGAACGTAAATCCACATAACGAAGACGCCCGACTGCCTAAGCCGTCGGACGATGTTGAAGTCGAATCGGCCGCGTCCGGTCCCGATTCCAGCGATTCGAATATGTTTCCGATCGTCGGCATTGGTGCCTCCGCCGGCGGGCTGGAATCGCTGGAACAAGTCTTCCGCCACATGCCCGTCAATACAGGCATGGCTTTCGTGGTCATCCAGCATTTATCGCCCGACTTTAAAAGCCTGATGGACGAACTGCTGGCCCGCTATACCGACATGACCATCCATCGGGCCGAGCACGGGATGTTGGTGGAACCCAACTCCATCTATTTAATACCACCTAAGAAGGACATGATCATTGCCAATCGGCGGCTGCTGCTGACCGACAAGGATCTCAAGCAGCCGCTGTCGATGCCGATTGACCGGTTCTTTCGTTCGCTGGCGCAAGACGCCGGCCGGCTCTCGGTGGGGGTGATCTTGTCGGGCAGCGGCAGCGACGGTTCGCGAGGCGTGCGGGACATCCATGCCGCTGGCGGCCTGGTCATTTGTGAAAGCGAACAGACCGCCAAGTTTGACGGTATGCCGCTGGCTACGCTGGGGACCGGCGATGTCGATGTGGTCGTGCCGCCGGAGGAAGTCGCGCAGGTATTGGACCGGCACGCGCGGCAGCTATCTCTTAGCCTGCCGCAAGCAGCGCTAGAGCCAACACCGGAAATCGACGACGTTCAGACAGTCTTTAAGCTGCTCAACGACAACTACGGCATCGACTTCTCGCACTACAAGCCCACCACCGTCATTCGCCGCATTCAGCGGCGGATGGCGCTCAGCCAGGCTGAAAGCCTGGCACAATACGCGGAACGCCTGGGATCCGACTTGGACGAACTGAATGTCCTGTACAAGGATTTGCTGATCGGCGTAACGCGGTTCTTTCGAGACGTGGAGGGGTTCGAAAAGCTGGCTGCCGATGTGCTGCCAGACCTGGTGGCCAAGGCGGAACCCGACGACGAGATTCGCGTTTGGGTGGCGGGCTGCGCCACGGGCGAGGAGGCCTACTCGCTAGCGATTCTGCTTCACGAGCAACTGGAAGCGGTGGAAAAAAAACCGAACGTCAAGATCTTCGCCACCGACGTTCATCAGGCGTCGCTGCATATCGCCAGCGAGGGAATATATCCAGAGGAATCGCTGACGGACGTACCGCCGAAACGGTTGGCGCGCTATTTCCAGAAAAAGCCCGACGGCTATCATGTCGTCCCGGAACTGCGGCAGATGATGGTGTTCGCCACGCACAACATCATCAAGGACGCCCCGTTTACCAAGATCGACCTGATCACCTGCCGCAACTTGCTGATTTACTTCCGGCCGCTGGCTCAGAAGAAAGCCTTGTCGCTGTTTCACTTCGGCCTCAAGCCTAATGGCGTGCTGTTCTTGGGGCCCAGCGAAACGCCGGGAGAACTGCTGGATGAATTTGACGCCATCGACCTGCACTGGAAGCTGTACCGCAAGTCGCGCGATGTCCGGCTTCCCATCGACTTGCACACGCCGTTGAGTACCGACGGTTCGCTGGGCCGGACGCTGCGATCGCTGGCTTCCGCGCCCGCCCGCAGCCTGCCCGATTCGGCCCTGGTATCGGCCTACGACGCCATGTTGGCCCGCTACATGCCGCCAGGCTTGCTCATCAACGAGCGCCGCGAATTGCTGCATGTGTTTGGCGGGGCCGAGCGCTATTTGAAGGTCAAGCCAGGGCGGCCCAGCATCGACGCCCTCGAGGCCTTGGACAACGATCTTCGCACGGCGGTGACCGGCGCGGTGCAGCGCGTGGTCAAGGAGCGCGCGCCAGTTCGCTACAGCGGCGTGCGCGTGCGTACGGCCCAAGGAGAGGAGACGCTCGATATCTCCGTTGAACCGGTCGACAATCCGCGCTCGCGGTTGGCGCAACTGCTGGTCTTGATTCGCCCATCTTCGCGAAGACAACCCGCCGCTGAGCCGGAAGCCGCTTCCTCGGTGGCGGCCGACCAGCGGCAAATGTCGCGGGACCGTATCGAGTCGCTGGAGGACGAGCTGCGCTTCAACAAAGAGAATTTGCAGGCCACCATCGAGGAACTGGAGACCAGCAACGAGGAGATGCAGGCCACCAACGAGGAACTGGTGGCATCCAACGAGGAACTGCAAAGCACCAACGAGGAACTGCAGTCGGTCAACGAGGAGTTGTTCACGGTCAATGCCGAGTACCAGCGCAAGATTACCGAACTGTCCGAACTCACGGCCGATATGGACAATTTGCTGGTAAGTACGGAAATCGGCACGATCTTTCTCGATCAAGACCTGAGTATCCGCAAGTACACGCCGCAAATCGGCGTCGCCTTTCACCTGCTGCCGCAAGATATTGGCCGCTCCATCACCAGCTTCGCCCATAACATCCACCATCCGGCGCTGTTGGACGACCTGCGGGCCGTCGTGGCCGACCACCAGCCGCGATCTCGCGAGGTTCGCGACCAGCACGGCAACTGGTTTTATCTGCGAGTGCTGCCCTATCGCGCCAAATCAAGATTTGACGGGGTCGTCCTGACCTTGATCGACGTCACGCCGCTCAAAGCCGCCGAGCAAAAACTCGCCGATGCCGTGAGAAGGCGCGATGAATTCCTGGCCATGCTCTCGCACGAGCTACGCAATCCGCTCGGGGCCATTCGCAACGCGGCCCAAGGCCTGTTCATGTCCGAATCGGTCGAGCCCGTCGAACGGGATCTGTGTGACATTATTCGGCGGCAAAGCGACCATCTGGCCCGGCTGCTCGACGACCTGTTGGACGTGGCCCGCGTGACGCAACGAAAGATCGAACTGCGGCAAGGCCCCGTCGATGTCGCCCTGCTGGTGCGCGACACGCTGGAATCGGTACAGCCACTCTTTGAGGCGGCCGGCGTGACCTTGTCGGTGCCCGATGTCCCGGCGCAAAGGCTGTTCGTCCGCGGCGATTCCGCCCGGCTGCAGCAGGCACTCTCCAACGTGTTGGCCAATGCCGTCAAATACACTCCACGGGGGGGCAATGTCGCACTGATCGTGCAAGGCCAGCGGAACCAGGTCTCCATCCAGGTTCGCGATACGGGCATCGGCATGCTGCCCGAGACGATCGAGAGCATGTTCGAACTATTCGTCCAAGAGACCAGAACCTTCCACGGACGTTCCGGCGGCATGGGAATCGGCCTCACGCTGGCCCGCTCGATACTGGAGTTGCACGGTGGAACCATCGAGGCGAACAGCGACGGGCCCGGCCAAGGCAGCATGTTCGAGATTCGCCTCCCCAGAATTTTCCGGGAAACCCCCGCGCCCGGCGGCGATCCCGCGGCCACTTCTTCACAACCACGCGAATTTCCTTGCAACGTCGTGATCGTGGAGGACTCAGACGACAATCGGCTGGTCTTAAAGCGGTTGCTGGAGTTGCTCGGTTGCACGGTTCACGCGGCTGAGAATGGCACCAAGGGGCTGGCGTTGATCGAACAGCACAAGCCCGATCTGGCGCTGATCGATCTGAAAATGCCGGGCCTGGATGGCTGCGAAGTCGCCCGCCAGGTACGCCAGTCGCTGGGCAATTCCGATACGTTCCTGGCCGCCGTAACTGGCATGGGGCAGGCCGCGGACCTTTTGGCCACCGCCGAGGCCGGGTTTGACGCGCATCTGCTCAAGCCTCTCGATCTGGCCAAGCTGCGGCAAATCCTGGAGCAGCGGTCCCGCGGCCGCGCGGCTGCTCCGCTGTAGCCAGCGCCGGCCCAAGGCCGCCTCGCCGGCAAGTTGCCAAGAGCCGTTGCGCCGGCCATGATGGGGCCTTGCCGCCCCGCCAGATCACCCAGCCGCGAAACATGATGCCCGCGTTGCCAGACCGCGTCTTTGTCGTCACCGGCGCTTCCGCCGGGCTGGGACGGGCGATTGCCGCGGCGCTGGTGGCGGCTGGCGGCAAAGTCGTGCTGGCCGCGCGTGGCGAGGAATCGCTCTTGGCGTTGGCCGCGGAGTTGGGCGGGCCGGACAAGCATGTGCTGGCGGTGCCGACCGATGTGACCAGCGACGAACATGTGGCAGTGCTGATGAACCGCGCGGTCGAACGGTTTGGCCGCATCGACGGGCTGGTGAACAACGTCGGCGTGTCGATGCGCTCCGCCCTGCTCGATACCTCGCCCGACGACTTCCGCCACTCGCTGGAACTCAATCTGCTGGCTGCCGTCCGCTGTACGCGGGCGGCCGCGCCGCACATCATCGCGCAGCGCGGGCATATCGTGAACATCGGCTCGCTGGCCGGCAAGTCGGCGTCGCGGTTCTTGGGCGCTTATCCGGCCGCCAAGCATGCCCTGTCGGCCTATACCCAACAGTTGCGGTTGGAACTGGCCGACCAAGGCGTGCATGTGCTGCTGGTCTGCCCCGGCCCTATCGCCCGCGAGCAAGTCCGCACGTACGCCGCCGAGCAACAAAAAAATCTGCCCGACTCGGCCCGCCGGCCGGGCGGCGGCGTCCGTACCAAGGCCATCGCTCCCGACCGGCTAGCCGAAAAGATCGTAGCGGCCATCGTCCGCCGCCAGCCTGAACTGATCGTACCGGCCAAGGCCCGGCTGTTGTTCGCCCTGCAACAACTTTCACCCAGCCTGGGAGATTGGCTCGTGCGAAAGATGACCTCGAAGTGACCCCCGACATGGTCCGCCAAAGGCCAGTTCACTAACAGAGAGGCAGACATGACCACGTATTTTAGTGCTCCTATGGCCGCACTCCTGCTGGTCGTAGCTCGGTTTTGGGCTGTTGCCGAGGAACCGGCCCGGCCCCTCATCGTCGCCCACCGAGGGCTGCTGCTGCACGCTCCAGAAAACACGTTGCCGAATTTTCGGGCCTGCCTTGAACTCCATCTCGGCTTTGAATTCGACGTGCGGCGAACCAAAGACGGGCACCTGGTCTGCATCCACGACGACACGGTCGATCGAACCACCAGCGGCACCGGCAAAGTCGCGGAGCTGAACCTGGACCAAATCCGTCAGCTTGACGCGGGCAGTTGGTTCGACCCCACGTTCGCGGGCGAAACAGTTCCCACCGTCGAAGAAGTCCTGAAGCTGATATCCGATCACCGCCAGAAAGATATCCTGATCGCCGTCGATCTGAAAGCCGAGGGAGTCGAGCAAGATGTCGTGCGGCTGGCCGTGCAGCACAAGGTTCTCCACCGGTTGCTATTCATCGGCGGAACAATCTCCGCACCACCAGTCCGCCAGCGGATCAAGGCGATTTCCGCGCAGGCCCAAACCGCCACGGTCGCCAACAATGCCGCCGAATTTTCCCAGGCCCTGGCCGCCATCAACACCGACTGGGTCTACTTCCGCTACCTGCCGCCCCAAGGACAGATGGACTCCGTGCGGGACGCTAGAAAGCGATCTTTCATCGCGGGCACAACGGTCGGCGGCAATGTCCCGGAGAACTGGCGGCAGGCCGCCCAGGTGGGAATTGACGGCATCCTGACCGACTACCCCTTGGAGTTGCGGGCGATGCTCAGCAAGGACCGCCTTCGGTCGACCGAACCGTAGTTCTTCGTGCGGGGCATGCAGTGCTAGCGGTTCAGCGACTCCCACACGACATCACCCACCAAGAAACCGGTTTTGACACTCCCCGGCCATCGCGGGTATGCTGCTCCCCCCGCTGGCACCGCCGGGCGGAATACATCGAACCATTCGATACACCCTTGCCAGACAGGGAGGTCTGCTTGGATACTCGACGCTGCGTGTTGATCGTCGACCGCTCGGCTGAATCGCGCGAGGTGTTGCGGGCCGTCTTCGAGCCGCGCGGGTTGCAGGTCTATTCGACCGATGCCGCCGCGGAAGGGCTCGATCTGGCGCGGCGGCATGCGCCCGACGTGATCATTCTCGATCCCGACCTGGGCGAAGTGCCGGCCGACGAGGTGGCGCAGGCCTTTTTTCACCAAACCCAGCAGCAACCGGCCCGTCTGGTGGTGTTGGGCGGGGCGCGGCTGCGGATCGACCAGCCCCACGCGGCCGCGGCCAATTCGCGGGGCCAAGCCTTGCCGCCAGCGGCACATTCGCCCTCCACTCCCCGTGAGTATTTGGCCAAACCCTATCATTACGCGCCGCTGATTCGTAGAATCGAGGCGCTGCTGGCTGGCACCCCCTCCAGTGGCACCAAGGCCGCGTAGCCCGCTCGCTTGTGCGTACTGGCGAGGCGCTGTCGCTGGAAAGCATGGCCCAGGCACGGCAAGCATTGCCGCCGCCGGTCGTCGCGAGTTGCTCGCGGCGAGGCTGCGCCCCAGACTGTTGGCGGGCGGCCGTTTGGCGGGAGGAATCTGCCCTTGCCTTCGCTGTTTGTCATTCGCGGAAACGATCAAGGCCACAAGATCGTGCTGGAGGACGCGTCGATATCCATCGGCCGCGAGCCGACCAATCTCATTCAACTGCACGATCAGGAAGTCTCGCGGCACCATGCTTCCCTGCGGCGCGAGGGGAAAAGCTACATTATCACCGATTTGGGCAGTTCCAACGGCACTTTCGTCAACAGCCGGCAAGTGGAAGAGCAGGAACTGCAGTCGGGCGACCATGTGCAGGTGGGCAGCACGCTGATGCTGTACACCGGCCCGGCGGAGGAAGCGGCCGACAACCTGGCCGCCAAGATCGACATTATCGCCTCGCAAGACCCGGGCGATAAATCGCGAATCGTGCGGACCTTGAGCCAGCAAGAAGGCAGCCAACTGCTGCACGCCGGCAAGGATGCCAGCGAAAGCCCCTGGCTGGCCCGTGCCCGCAGCAATTTGCAGGTCATGTATCGCACGGCGCTGGCGGTCAGCCACACGTTGGATATCGACCAGCTCCTTAGCCGTATCATGCAGCTCATTTTTGAGTGGGTCGAGGCTGACCACGGCTGTATTTTGCTGGTCGATCCAGCCACGCAAAAACTGGCCCCCACGGTCTACCTCAACCGCAAGGGTCCGACGTCCGACGAAAAAATCGTCATCAGCCAGACCATTCTGGATTACGTGCTGGAGCACAACGAAGGGGTGCTGACCAGCAACGCCCGCGAGGACGAACGTTGGAACCCGGCGGCCAGCATTTTGCAGTTGGGCATTCGCGAGGCGATGTGCGTGCCGATGCAGGGCCGCTACGACGTGGTCGGCGTCATCTACATCGACACGGCCATCACGCCCCAGCGAATGATTCAGATGGGCGGGTCGGCCAACAAGTTCAACGAGGAACACCTCAAGTTGATGATCGCCATTGCCCACCAGGCGGCGCTGGCCGTGGAAGACACTCGGTACTATTCGGCCATGGTCCAAGCCGAGCGGTTGGCGGCCGTGGGCCAAACCATCGCCACCCTGTCGCACCACATCAAAAACATCCTGCAAGGCATCCGCGGCGGCAGCTTTCTCATCAAGGACGGCCTGGCCCGACACGACGAAGGCATGATCACCAAGGGCTGGCAGTTTGTCGAGCGCCGCCAAGAGCAAATCTCCAACCTGGTGCTGGACATGCTCACGTTCAGCAAGGAACGCGAGCCCGAACTGCTGCCGGCCGAACTCAACCAGGTCGTGGCCGACGTGATCGAGCTGATGCAATCGCGGGCTGACGATCTCAAGGTCGCCCTCCGCTGGCGGCCGGCGGAAAGCATGCCGCTGCTGACCTTCGACCCCGACGGACTGCACCGCGCGGTCCTCAACGTGGTGACCAACGCCATCGACGCCTGTGAAGAGAGCGAAAATGGCGGCGTGGAGGTCTGGACCGAGTACGACCCCATCTCCGCGCAAGCCCGCGTGGTGGTGCAAGATAACGGAACGGGCATCGACCCTGAGGACATGGACAAAATCTTCACGCTATTCATGTCGCGCAAGAGCAGCCGCGGCACCGGCTTGGGGCTGCCGGTGAGCCAAAAGATTCTGCAAGAGCATGGCGGGCGGATCGTGGTCGCCAGCGAACCAACCCGCGGCAGCCGCTTCACCCTGGAGTTCCCCGCGACGCCCGTCGTCTCCGCCGAAGAGCCGACCAACTCCGAAGCCAAGGCCACCCGCTTGGGCTAGCCGTAGCAGCCGTCTCCCCGTGGCACGGGCATCTTGCCCGTGACCCGCAGGCCTTGCATACAGAGACAAACAATCTGAAATAGAGGTCATGGGCGAGACGCCCATGCCACGGATCAACCGACTCCCACTCCCGGTACTCCGGGAGAGGGTTGGGGTGAGGGGCGAACTCGACGTGCGCAGGCCAACCCATGCATGCGGCCAAGCGCCTCCACGGCCAAGAATGTGGCCTGCCCCAACAGGCCTGCAGATGTTTGGTGTCCCCAGGCCGCGTCGCCCCCCAATTCACTGCTGTGAATAAGAGCTTGGCGAAGGCGCCCGCATTTCAGCGAATCCAGCCTGCTAGGCTAACGCTTTGTAGGTCAGGCACATTCCGAATAGCATTGTAGAGCTTGCTCAAGTACGCCATTGCCTGACGGCATTCAACCGCAACCAAGTTGTCTACTTCGTATTCACCGCCTAAAACAAAAGGCACTTTGGGAAGTAGTCGCATATGTGGCGGGAGGACACCGTTTTGATTTTGCCAATCGTGGGCCAACGGCCATGCGGTGTCCTCCTCGTAATTCTCCAAAATGCATTTAGCCCAATCTTCGATTGATGTTGCATATGGCACTACTTTCCCGTCTTCGGGATTCAATTGGACGACTCCTGATTTTGTAATGGCAAATTGTAAACCAAACAGGTCTTGAGCGAAGCAATGGTCTTCGGAAGCCAACACATCTCGATAATGGTTTCTCCAGCCCCCCAGATCATTCCATTCCTGAATTGGGGCAAACAGGGACACCCAATGTTTGCTGGGAACGCTGAGATTGTACTCTAAGATCGAGTGGGGTTGCGAGGCGAGAGCGTGCGCGGGAAGCTCGAACGGTCAAGCGCTAGAGTAGCGCGGGAGTGGGGCGAGCGACGCTGATTCGCGAATAGGAGATCATGCGGTCAAGTTCGAGGCGGACCAACACGATGCCCCGGCGTGTTCAACGCGGAGTGGCGAGCCGGAACCGCGGCCCGTTCAACCCGTGGCTAGCAGGTTTGCGTCGCGGCAATGAAAGCGGACGCGGCTGCGCTGTCTTAGCCGCCTCATGCTGGGTGGTCCGCCGGCTACTCGTTGGAAGAGCTTGCCGAATCGGGTGGCCAATGGCAACCAGGCGCGGCTGGAGATACTCAGCCGCGACAAGGCCGCGGGCGGATCGGCCGGAAGCGATGCCTTGCCCGGCTTCATCTGGCGGCTGGTCCAATCGAGCAGTTCGATATAGTCATCCAACGTCATCGGCAAGAAACCGAGGTCGCTGGCCCGCCTCCCAGTGCGGCCGCGCAGCCCTACTGGGCGAAGTTCCGATGCCCGTTCGTCCAATTCCAGCGGGGCCAGCCAGGCGTCGCGCCGCGCGGGGCTTTCGACCGGTTCGGCGGCCGACTGCAATCGCCGCTGCACCGAGGTAAAGTCGCTTGCTTCCAGGCTTGCCGCCATGCCCGCCGGGATGGGGTTGAGATCGACATAGGCCGCACAGGCCAGCAGCGCGGCCTCGTCGCACAACTTGACCGATTGAAAGCGGCCTTGCCAGAACCGGCCCGACGCCTGGTCCTCTTGGTTGGCGCGGCGGGCGATCGGTTCGGCAATCATCCGCATCAGCCAACTGATGTTGCTCAAGCGTTGGCGGAGTTCCGCCAGCCGCGCGGGCATGTTGCAAATCGCGTCCAACTCGGCGGAAGTCGGTTCGGCCGGCTCGCCCGTCGGCTGTTTGCGCACAGGGCAAAGCCGCAGCCAGCGGGCGGCGACCTCGGCGTCCGACCAAGCAGCCACCACATCGGGCCGCGTGCGCAGGATCAGATGAAAGTGGTTGGAGAGAATGGCGAAGCCCAACACATCAATGCCAAACTGTCCCGCCAAGAAGGCCAGCCGCTCCTCCAGCCAACGTTTGCGGTGCTCATAATTGCGGCCCGATACGGGGTCCTGGCCGCACAAAAAGCAGCGGCGGACGCACCGGTTGATACAATGAAAAACGGCCACTTCCGCCGGATCGACCAAATCCGCACGCGCCAACCGAGCCATGATGTAATCTCCCGTCACCAACCCCAGGGCTGGCGATAGTGTACAGCCGTATCATAGACAGTCAAGCAAAAAAGCAGCGTTTTTCTGGCCACAGCTTCCAAAGGATGGCTGTCCCCGTAGCTCCTGGTCCCCGTAGCTCCTGTCCCCGTAGCTCCTAAGGATGGCTGTCCCCGTAGCTCCTTCAGACGCATTTGACAACAAAGGGATACTGCGGGATGCTCCTACACCTGACGTTAGGAAAAAGATCATCGAGGGGCGAGTGCGACACTTGCAGAACGAGATCGATGCTTTTCAGGGGCAGATTGACCGCATACTAAGAGGAGAGTAATGGGAATGGATGTCAAAATAAACGAACTTCGCATGTTGACTAATATGCTTCTCGACAATCTTGAAAAGTCGGGCCACTCAACAATTGCCTTACCGCACGACTACTACTGGAGTGTCCCAAAGCAACTGGAGTATGATCCATACAAGGAACCAACCTCGCTCACGCTTGGACAATTGTCTGACGATCTGATCGAGTTAGAGAGTGTTGCAAGAGGCGAAAAAGAACCTGTAGCATACGCGCTCGTGTGGCTCGCATCAATTCTGCGGGCTATCGGACAAGACCTTGTCACCTGATTGTGCGACCAAAGAACAGCTATCTGAAGCTTAGGCTGGCGAAAGCGCCGATGCCGTGCTGACTTTCGACGAAAATGGCGACATGGTGACGCGCATGCTGCACGGCCCGGCGGAAGACTCGACGCTGGTGCAAGAGAACGCTGCCCACGCGCTGCTCTGGGCGCTCACCGACAACCTCGGCAGCGTCCGCGACCTGGTGGACGACGACGGCGACGTGCTCAACCACATCGTCTACGACTCCTTCGGCAAAATCGTCAGCGAGACCAACGCCAACATCACCTACCTCGGCGCGTTCCAAGGAGCCGAACTCGACCGCGAAACCGGCCTGCAACTGCAGTGTCCTTTCGGCAAGCCTGCAATTTATTTGCAGGCTGCTAGCGGACGCGGTCGGCCATGCTGTCAGGCCGTAGCGGCGAGTGCCTCGCGGTAGTTCCAGGGGAGCCAGCGGGCGGGAGCTGCGGCGACCTGGTCGGCGTGCCGTTGGAGTTCGGTGAGGTAGTTGAACGGGTTCACGCCGCCCAGTTCGCAGGTGTGGATCAGGCTCATATAGAGATCTCCCACCGACGCGCCGTGCTGGGTCTTGTAGAACAGCGCGTTCTTGCGATGCAGAATGGCTTTCTTCAACGCCCGCTCGCAGATGTTGTTGTCCAACGGCGCCCCCGGCACGCGCAGAAATAGCGTCAGCTTTTCCCAGTGTTTGCGCAGGTAGTCGATCGCGGCACCGAGCGCTGAATGGGGTTCGACAAGTTTCTCGTCGAACTGTCGCTTCAGCCAGATGTGCAACCGCGCAAGCGGGGGACCGCTTTCATCTTGATGGAATCGCAGCCGTTCGTCCGCGGTCATCCGCCGCTGGCTCGCCAGCGCGTCGTTTTGGTAGACGATCTCGAATGTTTCCAGCACGTAACGGCATTCGTCCGGAAAACGCTCGTTCACATCGACGAACTGTCGTCGGGCATGCGCGATGCAGTGGGCGATGATCGTCCGACCAACATGGGGACAGCCATCATTCTCATCCGAATGACATTGTGCCATCTGAAGGTAGCAAGGCCATACCACCGCGCATTGATCGAGGTAACGCCGACCAGCATGCATTCCGCGTCACACCGCGGGCTGTGCCCAGCCGGCTTGTTTGGCGGCGTGGTAGGCCGCGAATTCGTCCCGTTCGATGGCTGCCCGCGCACCGGCTAGCAGACGCTGGTAGTAGGTTAGATTGTGGATCGACAGCAGGATCGGGCCTAGCATTTCGTCGCTCATGAACAAGTGCCGCAGATAGCCGCGACTGTGACGGCAGGCCGCGCAGGGGCAATCTTCCTCCAACGGGCGCGTGTCGCGCTCGAAGCGCTTGTTGCGCAGCCGCAGCGGCCCCTCGTCGCTGAACGCCAAGGCATTGCGGCCGTTGCGCGTCGGCATGACGCAATCGAACAGGTCGATGCCGCGGGCTACGGCCTCCAGCAGGTCGGGCGGACGGCCGACGCCCATTAGGTATCGCGGCCGATCGGCCGGCAGGTGCGGCACCGTCCAGTCCAGGGCCTGGTACATATCGGCGGGTGCCTCGCCCACGCTCAGCCCGCCGACGGCGTAGCCGATGAAGTCCATCTCCACCAGGCGGCGGGCACAATCCTCGCGCAGGGCCGGATCGAGGCCCCCCTGCACGATGGCAAACAGCGCCTGGTCGCCGCGGGCGTGGGCCTGCTGGCAACGGGCCGCCCAGCGAATGGTTCGCTCCACCGCGTCTTGCATCACATCGGCCGCGCAAGGCAAGGCGACCACATGGTCCAACACCATCGCCACGTCGCAACCCAGGGCTTCTTGAATGGCCACGGCCCGCTCGGGCGTCAGCACGATAGTCTGTCCGTCAATATGCGAGCGAAAAGTGGCCCCTTCCTCGCGGACCTTGGTCATCTGCGCCAGACTGAAAAGCTGAAAGCCGCCGCTGTCGGTCAAGATCGGCCCGTCCCAATCCATGAAACGATGCAAGCCCCCCAGCTCTTTCACAACCGACTCGCCCGGCCGCAGCGACAAGTGGTACGTGTTGCCCAAGACCACCTGCGCGCCGGTCGCCCGCAACGCATCGGCGGGCACCCCCTTGACCGTCCCCGACGTGCCGACCGGCATAAAAGCCGGCATATCAACAGCACCATGCGGCGTATGAAAACGCCCCCGGCGAGCAGCGGTCGTGCGGTCTTTGTGCAGCAGTTCAAAGTGGAAAGAAGGCACGCGGGAAGTCCGGGGGGGGGGAGTTTTCAGTTTTCAGTTTTCAGGTGGCGGCGGGTGTCAAGATATGATGGCGGTTGCTGGTGTGAATGTACCTATGATAGTGTTGCCAAGGCAATTGGCCCGTCGCTACGGCCGCCGCAGCAACCAATCGGAAAAGCCAGGCGAAATCCCCCACTGAAAACAGAACACCGAACACTTCCAATCCAAAATCAAAAATCAAAAATCGAAAATCCTCATGTCCCGTCAACTTTCCGCTCACTTCCTCCCCGCTCTGACTTCTCCCGCTCAACTGGCGGGTGGAACGGTGGTCGTCATCGACGTGTTGCGGGCCACCACCACCATTACCCAGGCCTTGGTATCTGGCTGCCGCGAAGTTATTCCTTGTTTGGAAGTGGACGAAGCCCGCCGCCGCGCGGCCGAACTGCCGGCCGGCCAGGCGGTCTTGGGAGGCGAACGGGGCGGCCTGCCGATCGCAGGGTTTGATTTTGGCAACTCGCCCCGCGATTACACGCCCGCCAACGTCGGCGGAAAGACGGTGGTCTTCACCACCACCAACGGCACCAAAGCCATGCAAAGCTGCCTTCAGGCCGATAAAGTCGTGCTCGGTTCGTTTCTGAATTTCAGGGCGGTCAGCCAGTCGTTGCTGGCCAGCGGGCAAGTTCACCTGTTGTGCGCCGGCACGGGCGGCCGCGTGACGCGCGAGGATGTCTTGCTGGCCGGCGCGTTGGCCCAGGCCCTCTCCCGAGAGTCGCACCGCCTTGAACTCAACGACGAAGCGCTGCTCGCCCGTTCCGCGTGGCGCGAGATTGCCGCTGAAAAACACTTGGCCGATTCATCAGCCATGTCCGCCATGTTGGCCGTTGAACTGCGCCATACCCAAGGGGGCCGCAATCTGACGGGCTTAGGGCTGCAACACGACGTGGACGACGTAGCCCAGTTCGACACGATCGGTCTGGTCGGTACGCTCGACTTGGCCGCCTGGCGGATCACGGCCCAGCTGTGAAAGCATCAACCATCGAGGAACATTTGCCCGTGGCAGACCAAGGAAGACAATGCAACGATAGCAGGCCACGTTGTTCTCATGGGTGGCATCTAGCTGTATGAGCCGTCTCCGACCGCGACAATCGGCGTTCCAGGCGGGAGGCCGAGACCGCGAAAATCGCCGTATTCTCAGGCCGGATTGTGCGTCGCGACCGAAAACGGCGGGATCGAACCGCCCCTGCCGTGGGAAGAACCACGAATCAAACGAATCTGACGAATAAGGATTTGAAGGTGCGACTTTTCGCTAGTCGCCGCCCGCCCCTCTTCCCAATTAAGTCTCCACTCAGAAGATTCATTCGTTAGATTCGTTCGATTCGTGGTTCTCACCAACCTTCGAATAATTGGGGGTGCATTTTCAAACCCGCGGGCAATTCATTTTTTCAAATGTCTGCCGCCCCAGGCAATTTTATTGCATCGCCTACCCCGCTGGCGTTATGCTAAAGGTCTCATCAAGTCTCATGTTTAGGCCGTTTGAAAGTTGCGCACCACGGCGTGCTTCTGGCGGTCCCTCATTCACAAGATTGCCCGTTCGGGCTGGCACTCCATCTGGGAGGAAATGGCAATGACTCTAGCGGACATTCTGCGGAACAAGGGGAACAACGTCCTCACCATCGGCCCCAATGCCACGCTCGACGACGTGGTGCAATCACTGGTTCAAAACAACTGCGGCTCACTTGTGGTTGTCGAGGGCAATTCCAACCGGCGGATGTTGGGGATCATCACCGAACGCGATATCTTGCGGGCATGCGCCGCCAAGAAGGGGCCGCTGGACCAGATTCGCGTGGCCGATGTGATGAGCGCCAAGCCGATCACCGGCCTGGCCTCGGACACTATCGGCGCGGCCATGGGCCTGATGACGCAGAAGCGCATTCGGCATCTGCCAATTCTGCAAGACGGCGAGCTCGTCGGCATGATCTCGATTGGCGATCTGGTCAAAACCCAACACGACCAGTTCGCGGTCGAAAACCACTACATGAAGACCTATATCCAAAGTTAAGGATTCAGTACGAAATAACTTCCCCATCGGAACCTCCCTCTCCCTCAGGGAGAGGGCCGGGGTGAGGGTTTCATTGTTGGCGGCCATTTCGCCACATCCCCCTCTCCCCAACCCTCTCCCGGAGTACCGGGAGAGGGGGCCAAGAGGAGAAGTTATTTCGCACTGAATCCTAGCGCCGCATCACGGCCAATGCCGACAGGGCCAGATAAGCGATGGAGAAGGCGATCAGGCAAAACCGGTCCATGGCTTTGGAGCGGCGCACCAGGCCTTCGTCGCCGCTGCTGAACCATTTCAGGCTCAGCGTCGATTCGCAAATCGACAAAAAGATGAACACGAAGGCCAGCAGGTGCAATTGGTCGGCCATGGTCATGATATTGGTGTCGGGCAGCGACGCCGTGACGACATATTCGCTGGCGACCGCGGCAAAGATTGCACCCACCCCCAAGCCAAATCGGGGGTCAACCTCGGTCGGCCGGATGAAAAACGCCAGGAACGAAATGGCGGTGGCTACGAACAGGCCAAAGAACAGCTTGAGAAAATAGCCGTAGCCTCGCCGTTCCAGCGGAATGCCGTACACAAACCGCGAATAGGTCGAGGCGTTGCCCGTCGGCAGCGACGTATCTCCATAGTTGGTCTTGTACTGTTGCTCGCTCACGCTGGCCGCGGCCTGGCCCAGTTCCCAGCCGGGCGTTTGCACTTGCGGATTGAATCCGCAGTTTTCGGTGTCGGCCACAAACCGCAATTTGAAGGCTTCGTTTTCGCCATCCTCAATCTGGATCAGGAGTTCGTGGTTGTTGAGGGGAAAACGGCTGACGTCCCAAAACTCGGTGATGGTCGTCACCACGCGGCAAACAGCGTAGTTCTCGTCGCCGAGCATCGTTTCGTAAGCTTTGTCCTTGCTGTCAATGCGGCCGTTGACAACCTCAAAGCTCTCCAGCGGTTTGACGGCCTCTCCCTGCCAGCGGAACCAGACATAAAAGTCCGCCGTGAAGTGATTCTCCTTCAGGCTGACCTCGTGGATCTGATTAACGTAGACCCCCACCCACACGATGGTCGCCGGAACATCGCCGTTCGTCGCGGCCGCTGCCGGCTCATCCTCGGCGGTTGATTGGGCTGTTGCCGGACATGGCCACCACCCGCACAGGCCAACAAGCGCCACGGCCACGCCCGCCATCCACGCCCATCGACTGTTGTGCATCCGAGCATCCTCATTCCGGGCCCACGAAATTCGTTCCAAGGGAAGCATTGTGCCCAAGACTACAAGACTCTTCAATCACTCGAAGCCGCGCGGCTCCCGCCGTGCCGGCTTGAAGCGGTAATGACGGTCCACCGCAAGTTGCGCGGAGGGCAATGGGCAACCGATCCAGATTCAAGCCTGCATGGCAGGAGCCATGCGGCTACGGCCAAGCGAAAAAAGTTACCTTCTCTGCCACCCAAACGTGGCTGAATTTGGTATAATCCCGCCATCAGTTCATTGGCTTCGCGGGCAGGCCCTGGGTTGCGGCAGTTGTTATTCCCTCGCGGCAGGCCATGAAACGCCGGTCCATTCCGACCGTGCAAGTTGGCTTTGCGCCGGCTACTGCTGCTTACTACGGCCGATATAATCTGGCCAATTCGCGCTAGCGCCCAGCCGGTTGGCCGCATTGTCCCCGTTAGAGACGCCGCCTACCGCTGGATCGGCGATGGAATCGCCTCCTACAGGGGCAACATGCGGCGAGCATCCGGCCCGCTGTCATCCGTGATTCGAGGTACATATGCATCAAAACCTGTTCGGTCCCACGCCAACCGCCGATGGCCATTGCCAATGGCGGCTGTGGGCGCCGTTTGCCAAACAAGCCGAATTGGTCCTCAGCCAGCCCGACGGCACCGAGATCGCCGCGCATCGCATGGTTGCCGAGGAGCCAGGGTTTTATACCTGCGAGCACGATATTATCGCCATCGGCCAGCGCTACGCTTACCGGCTGGATGGCGGCCCGCCGCGGCCCGACCCGGCCTCGCGGTGGCAGCCCGACGGCGTGCATCGGCCGTCGGCCGTATGGAATGCCGGCGTTTTTTCGTGGACCGATAACGATTGGCACGGCCTTCCCCGCGCGGATCTGGTGATCTACGAACTGCACGTCGGCGCGTTTACCCAGGAGGGGACTTTTGCCGCCATCATTCCGCGATTAACCGAACTGCGAGATTTGGGCATCACGGCGATCGAGATCATGCCGGTGGGCCAATATCCGGGCGACCGCGGCTGGGGCTACGACGGCGTTTATTGGTATGCGGTGCAACATTCGTATGGCGGACCCGCGGAACTTCAGCGGCTGGTGAACGCATGCCACGCCTGCGGCATGGCCGTGCTGTTGGACGTGATCTACAACCATCTTGGCCCAGAGGGAAACTACCTGGGCGAGTTCGGGCCGTTCTTTACCGACCGGCACCACACGCCGTGGGGCCGGGCCATCAATTACGACGGTCCCGATTCCCGCCCCGTGCGCGACTTCGTGCTGGACAACGTGCGGCAGTGGGTCCGCGACTTCCACCTCGACGGTTTGCGGCTGGATGCCATCCACTCGATTTACGATGACAGCCGCCAGCACATTTTGGCGGAGATCAAGCAAGCCGCGTTGGCGGTATCCGCGCCGCTGGACCGCCCCGTACATATCATCGCCGAAAGCAATCTCAACGATGTCAAACTGCTGGACGATCCGGCGGCGGGGGGCTACGGTCTCGACGCCCAATGGAGCGACGACTTTCACCACTGCGTGCATACCCTGCTGACGGCCGAGTACGATGGCTATTACGCCGACTTTACGACGCCCGCCACGCAGCTTGTCAAAGCGCTCAACCAGGTGTTTGTGTACGATGGCTGCTATAGCACGTTTCGCGATTGCGACTTTGGCAAGCCGATTGGCGGGCACGCCGGCGACCGTTTCGTGATCAGCATTCAAACGCACGATCAGGTGGGCAACCGCGCCTTGGGCGACCGTTTTGGCTCGCTGCTGGATGGGGCCAGGCACCGGTTGGCGGCCGGACTGATGTTGCTGGCCCCCAATATCCCCATGCTGTTCATGGGCGAGGAATACGGCGAGACGCGGCCATTCCCCTTCTTTTGCGACTTTAGCGACGAAGCACTGCGCGAGGCGATTCGGGTGGGCCGCCGCGAGGAGTTCGCCACCTTCAGTTGGAAAGACAAGCTGCTCGATCCCTTCACGCTGGAAGCATTCCAGTCGGCCATTCTCACCTGGAGTTGGCCCACCGGCTCGCCCCAGGCGGGCCTGAGAAATCTCTACCGCGAACTGCTCGCCTTGCGGCGGACGCATCCGGCCGCGCGAGACTACACGCGCCGCTCGGCCAGTTTGTTGCCCGACAATGACGACGCCAAGGTCTTGCTGCTCAACCGGGGCGATCCCCACACCCCGGCCAGTTGTTTGTGGGCGGCATTCAACCTGAGCGACCAGCCGGTCCCCACGCCCATGCTGGCCTTGGACACGCACGAGGTCTTGCTGAGCTCAGAGGCACCACGATTTGGCGGCGCGGAAGCCGCCGACAAACCGACGTTGCACGGTGAATTGCCGCCGTTTGCGTTTGTCGTTCTCGGAAAGGCAACGGAGGAATCAGCATGACGATCCCAACTCAAAATATCTCCGCCGATGCCTCCTTGGCGCAGCCGAATGCTCCACACATTCCGCTGCCCAACGAAGCCATGTCGAGCGTGGCCCAGGCGGTCCAGGCCGAGGTCGAACGGGAACTCCAGTCGCAGCGACTTCCCACTGCCACCTATCGGGTGCAATTCAACCACCAGTGCTCGTTTCGCGAGATCGAAGGGGTAGTGCCTTACCTGTACGCGCTGGGAATTAGCGACCTGTACGCTTCACCCTTCTTGCAGGCCCGCCCTGGCAGCCTGCACGGCTACGATATTGTCGATCATGGCGCCATCAATGCCGAGATCGGCACGTTGGATGAATTCCGATCATTGCGGTCAGCGCTGCGCGAACATGACATGGGCTTGCTGGCCGATGTGGTCCCCAACCATATGTGCGCCTCACCGCAACTCAATCCCTGGTGGCACGATGTCTTGGAGAACGGACCCAGCTCCTCGCATGCCACTTGCTTTGATATCGACTGGATGCCGCTCAAGCCCGACCTGGCGTACAAAGTGCTGCTGCCGGTGTTGGGCGGCCAGTTCGGCCGAGTGTTGGAGGACGGACAGCTCGTGGTCCGCTACGACGAAGGGCAATTCTGGTTGGAGTATTACGAGCAGCGGTTTCCCATCTCGCCCCGTTCCTACTCCATTATCCTGGCGGATCAACTGGAGGAACTGCGCCAGCGGTTGGGCGAGGAACATGCCGACGTTTTAGAACTGTTGAGCATTCTGACCGCCATCAAGAACCTACCGCCGCGCACCGAAACCAACGCCGAGCGACTTGTGGAGCGCCGTCGCGAAAAAGAAGTCATCAAGCGGCGTTTGCACGAGTTGACCAAGAATTCCAGCGACGTGGCCGCCTTCGTGACCGACAATCTAAAGTCGATCAACGGCCAGCCAGGCCAGCCGCGCAGTTTCGACCGGTTGGACGAACTGTTGGACGAACAAGCCTACCGGCTGGCTTTCTGGCGGGTGGCGGCCGACGAAATCAACTATCGCCGCTTTTTCGACATCAACGAACTGGCGGCGATTTGCACGGAACACCCGCAAGTCTTTGCGGAATCGCATCGCCTGCTGTTTGAACTGCTGGACGAAGGGGCGCTGACCGGCCTGCGCATCGACCATCCCGACGGTCTGTATGATCCCCGCGGCTACTTTCGCCAACTGCAAGCCAACCACTATCTGCGCCTGTGCCGCAAGGCGTACGAGCGCATCACGAGTGCCTCCCCAGGTCCGCCCGCCGATGCGGACGCGTGGCCCACCGTCGAGGAACAACTGCGCGGGCAATGGTGGGGGGCCGACCGCCCCGCCGATTCGCCCCTTGCTCGCCCGCTATTCGTCACGGTGGAAAAAATCCTGGCCCACGGAGAAGCCTTGCCCGACGACTGGCCCGTGCATGGAACCGTGGGCTACGAATTCTTGAATGCCGTCAACGGGCTGTATGTCGATCCCGCCAGCGAGCGGGCGCTGTCGTCGTTCTACACCCGCTTTACCGGCGAGCCGCTTGACTTCGAGGAAATGGCCTATCAAAGCAAGCGGTTGATCGCCCGCATGAGCATGGCCAGCGAGTTGAGCGTGTTGGGCCATCGCCTCGACCGCATCTCCGAGCGAAACCGACGCACGCGAGATCTCACGCTCAACACGCTCACCCGTGCCCTGCAAGAAGTCATTGCCTGCTTTGGCGTCTACCGCACCTATCTGGAGCCAGGCCGCCTGGTGGAGCGCGATCAGCGCGTGGTGGAACTGGCCGTGGCCCGCGCCAAACGGCGCAACCCGGCCATGGATGCGTCGATCTTCAACTTTGTCAGCGACGTGCTGCTGCTGCGGTTTCACGCTCACGACGACGAGGAAGAGCGCAACGCCGTGGAATGCTTTGTCGGAAAATTCCAGCAGCTTACCGGGCCGATCATGGCCAAGGCGGTCGAGGACACCACGTTTTATCGCTTCAACCGGCTGGGATCGCTGAACGAAGTGGGGGGTGAGCCGGCCCGCTTTGGCGCCACGCCCGATGAGTTCCATCAACTCAATCAGTCGCGCTTGCCGCAATACTCGCACGCCATGAACGCCAGTTCCACGCACGACACCAAGCGCAGCGAGGATGTCCGCGCCCGCATCAACGTGTTGAGCGAAATCCCCAAGCCGTGGCGCGAATGCGTGCAACGCTGGGGACGGGCGCATAAGCGGCTAAAGACCGAGGTAGACGGCTTGGAAGCCCCCAGCCGCAACTCGGAATATCTGCTGTACCAGACGATCATCGGCACCTGGCCCGACGCCCTGCCGGTGGGAGACGACCGCGCTGCCTACGTGGCCCGGCTGCAACAATACATGCTCAAAGTGGACCGTGAAGCCAAAATGCACACCAGTTGGATCAGCCCCAACGAACCGTACGAAGCGGCCGTGACCCACTTTGTGAGGGGACTGTTTGAGGATTCCCGCCGCCGGCCTTTCTTGGAGGAAGTCCACGAACTGGCGGTCCAAGTGGCCGAACCGGGCCGTTGGAACTCGCTGTCGCAATTGGTGCTCAAGGCAGCCTCGCCCGGCGTGCCCGACTTTTTTCAGGGGACTGAACTCTGGAACCTGACCCTGGTCGATCCCGACAATCGCCACCCGGTGGACTACGCCCAGCGCCGCCAACTTCTCGACTCGCTGTTGGACGACATGGCCGCGGCACTTGAAGTACACAATCGCCAGCACGCCGTCGAGGACTGGCTGGCAGCCGATGCCACGCTGCCGCAATCGGCCGGCCCGCGCATTGAATCCTTTCTGCAATCGCTGCTGGAGGGCCGCCGCGATGGCCGCATCAAGCTCTTTACCACGCTGTTGCTACTGCGCGCGCGGCGTCAATTCCCCGAACTCTTTACCCTGGGCGATTACCTGCCACTGGCGGCCACGGGGCCGGGGGCCAATCATCTGGTGGCCCTTGCGCGGCAACATGCCGGGCAAGCGGCGATCGCCCTGGTCCCCCGGTTAACCGTCGGCCTGACTGGCCTGGCGGGCCCGCCCCCAATCGCGGAAGTCTGGGGCGATACTTCTCTCGAACTGCCGCCAGCGCTAGCCGGCCTGCGATTCCAGGACATTTTCACGCGGGCCAAGGTGACGGCTGGCTCCGACGGCCGAACGTTGCGGGCAACCGACGTGCTGCAAAGATTGCCCATGGCATTGTTGATCGGTGAGCGATCGTGAGTCTCCCGCGACTTGGCACGGCACTTGCTGCTGAGCGGCCTATTGCACCCATCGCGATGCGATCTCAAAATCTCGCCGGAACATAGCACTCGTTCAGCCATTGGCCCATGAACATCTTGATGCTGACCAATACGTACCTTCCGCATGTCGGCGGAGTGGCACGGAGTGTCGAGGCTTTTGCCGCCGCCTATCGCCGCCGGGGCCATCGCGTGCTGATCGTGGCGCCAGAATTCCCAGACATGCCAGCCGAAGAGCAGGACGTGGTCCGCGTCCCGGCCCTGCAAAAATTCAATGGCAGCGATTTCTCCGTCCGCCTGCCCGTGCCGGGACTGCTGAGCGCGGCCCTGCAAGACTTTCAGCCCGACGTGATCCACGCGCACCATCCCTTTTTGCTGGGTGATACGGCCCAGCGGTTGGCGGCCCAGTACGACGTGCCGTTGGTCTTTACGCACCACACGATGTACGAACAGTACACGCACTACGTGCCGGGTGATTCGCCGGCGCTCAAGCGGTTTGCCATCGAGCTGGCGGTTGGCTACTGCAATCTTTGCGACCGGGTGATTGCCCCCAGCGAAAGCGTGGCCGCCGTGCTGAGGCAGCGGGGGGTCGATAGCAAAATCGAAGTCATCCCCACCGGCGTCGATGTGGCACGGTTTGCCCACGGCGACGGCCCGGCCTTGCGGCAATCGCTGGGCATCCCCGCGGATTCGCTGCTGATCGGGCATGTCGGAAGGCTGGCACCCGAAAAAAATCTGCCTTTCTTGACGCGGGCGGTCGGCGACTATCTGCGAAAAGACCGCGCCGCGCACCTGGTGGTTGTCGGCGGAGGGCCCTCCCAGGCCGATCTGCAACGGTTGGCCGAGGAGCGCCGCCTGGCGGGCCGGGTCCATCTGCTCGGCACGCGGCAAGGCCAAGAACTGGTCGATGTCTATCGGGCCATGGATGTCTTTGTGTTTGCCTCGCAGAGCGAAACCCAAGGCATGGTGTTGACCGAGGCCATGGCAGCCGGCACGCCGGTGATTGCCGTCGATGCCTCGGGCGCGCGCGAGGTCGTCCAAGATGGCAAGAACGGCCGGCTGCTCCCCAGCCAGAATCGCCGCAGCTTCACCGAGGCACTTGTCTGGCTGAGGAAACAGTCGCCCGAACAGCGAACCGCGCTACGGCAAGCAGCGTTGCAAACGGCCGAGCAATTCTCGATCGACGCCACCGCCGACCGGGCCTTGGCCCTGTACGAGCAAATCAGTGCCGCCCATCAACGCGGCGTACCCGCGGAGCGCAGCGGCTGGGAGGCCGCTCAGCGGTTGATCGAGATTGAGTGGGAGATGTGGTCCAACCTGGCCCAGGCGGTCGGCGCATCGATCGGCAAAGCCCGCTTGTGGCGGCCCTCGAAGTGGGGCCGCGTGCGCGCGGCCTATCGCAATATTCGCCGCTGGTTGACGCGCAGCCACTGGGGAGCCTGGCTGTTGCGCTTGCCCAAATCGACCGCCGCCAAGACCGAGCCGGGCCTGGTGCTGGTGCAGATCGACGGCCTCTCGCGCCAACAGTTGGAACGGGCCTTGCGCAAAGGCAAGCTTCCCTTCCTCAAACGGCTGATGAAGCGGGAGCATTACCGCCTGCATACCATGTACTCCGGCATTCCCTCGACCACGCCCGCCGTGCAAGGAGAAATCTTCTATGGCGTGGAGCAAGCGGTGCCCGCATTTGGATTCAGCCGCCGCGGCTCCCGTGAAATTGTCCGCATGATTGACCCCGTGGCCGCCGAGGAGGTCCAATCGCGGCTGGCCGTACAAGGGCTGCCGCTGTTGATCGGCGGTTCCGCCTATTCCAACATCTATTCCGGCGGCGCTGCGGAACCCCATTTTTGCGCCGCCGCCATGGGCTGGGGAGAACTGCTCCGCTACGCCAACCCGCTGGCCGCCATGCTGTTTCTGTTAACCAATGCCTGGAGCCTGGCGCGGACCTGCCTGCTGGCCCTGTGGGAACTCGTGCTGGCCATCTACGACTGCACGCTGGGTATTCAAGCGGGGCAAAACCTGGCGGCGGAGCTGAAAGCCATCCCCTCGCGCGTGATGGTTAGCGTGCTGCTGCGGGATATCGTGACCATCGGCGGCGCGATGGATATCGGCCGCGGCCTGCCACTGGTCCATGTCAATTACTTGGGCTACGACGAGCAAGCCCACCGTCGCGGGCCGAGTTCCCGTTTCGCCCATTGGACCTTGAAGGGGATCGACGGCTCCATCCGAAAATTGTGGAACGCCATCCGCCGCTCGGCCGGCCGCGACTACCAGATCTGGATCTACTCCGACCACGGCCAGGAACACTCCATTCCCTACCAGCAAGAGTTCGGACGAACCATCCAAGAGGCGGTCGCCGCGGCCTTCGACAACGCCACCGAGGCCAAGGTTGACACGCGCGGTTCCGCCGCACGGGGCGACCAATCGCAACGCGTGCAATACCTGGGGGGCCGGCTGCCGCCCAAGCTGGTGCCACGCGCCCGCCGCGTCGATGCCCATATCGACCCCACGCAAATTATCGTGGCGGCAATTGGGCCCCTGGGCCATATCTATCTGCCGCACCCTCTATCGCGAGAAGCATTGCAACAAGCCGCCGAACGGCTGGCCCACGACGGATCGGTCCCCTTGGTGATGTTGCCCGCCGTGGATGGGCAGGCTGTCGCCTTCAACGGCCAGCAATGGCTGCGGCTGCCTGGCGACGCGGCGCAAGCCTTGGGGGGCGATCATCCCTTCTTGGAACAAGCGGCCCACGATCTGGCCCGGCTGTGCCATCACCCCGACGCCGGCGACCTGGTCTTTTCCGGCTGGCGAACCGGCCAGCGGCCCTTGAGCTTTGTGCTGGAGAACGGCGCACATGCCGGGCCGGGCAGCGAAGAGACAAAGGCGTTTGCCCTGCTGCCGCGAGACGCCCCCTTGGCCCCCACCGAGCAAGACTGGTTTCGCCCCAGCGTGCTGCGTCAGGCGGCGCTCTCCGCGCTGGGCCATGCGCCGCGGCCATCTCGGCGCAGCGGCCAGCCGGTCGAGACGTTGCGGATCGTGACGTACAACGTCCATAGCTGCCGCGGCATGGACGGCAAGCTTTCGCCCGGCCGTATCGCGAGGGTGCTGGCCCAGTGGGATCCCACCATCGTGGCCCTGCAAGAATTGGATGTCCGCCGGCTGCGCAGCGATGGCGTCGATCAGGCGCATGCCATTGCCGCCGAACTAGAGATGGAGTTTCACTTTCATCCGGCCATGTCGGTCGAAGAGGAACGCTACGGCGACGCCATCCTCAGCCGGCTGCCCATGCGCCTGGTAAAGGCCGGTCCCCTGCCGGGCGACGCGCAACAACCCACCCGCGAACCGCGGGGGGCGATTTGGGTGACGGTGGAATTCCAAGGACGGCAAATCCAAATCATCAATACCCACTTGGGACTGTCCGGTGTCGAACGCCTGGCCCAAGTTGAAGCCTTGCTAGGGCCAGAATGGCTAGGCCACCCCGATTGCCAAGGTCCGGTTATTTTGTGCGGCGATTTCAATGCCCTCCCCCGGACCGGGCCCTACAAAAAAATCCGCCAAACACTGGCCGATGCCCAGTTAGCGCTGAACGGCCATCGACCACGTAGGACGTTTTCCAGCCACTACCCGGTCGGCCGCATCGACCACGTTTTCCTGGGAAACGGCCTGTCGGTCGTATCCATCGACGTCCCCCGCAGCCAACTGGCCAGCATGGCCTCGGACCATTTGCCGCTGGTGGTTGATCTGGCGCTCGCGGATAAGCCTAAAAAATGATGGTCGAGTCCCGCCCCAGTCAACCTCATGGACGGTCGGGAAACTCAATGGGCCGATCGGCGTTCCTCCGCCGAAAATATCACCCGTCCTTCCTCAACCGCCAGCAACGTGCCGGGCGGAATGGGCCGCCAGGCATCGTCATTCAAGGGGCTGGTGGCGACGACCACGCTCTCGGTGGCTTGTTCCGGGTCTATTTCCACATGCACCGCTTCGTCGTGCAGGGGAGCGGCACCCGATATGGGCGAGTGCCGGCCGGCCTGGTACATCAGCCCTTTCCATTGTTGCAAGTCGCGATAGGCAAACAAACGTTGGCCGTCCGTCAACAGGCAATTGAGTTTGCCCAATTCGTTGGCTTGCCGCAAAAAACGCTGCAATTCCAGCCAATCGGCCAGTTCTTCCAGGCTGTTGCCGACCGTGGCCAAACGGTTCAGCAGCCAGCAAAACAGATGCTCCGAGTCGGTGTCTCCCACAGGATGATACCAGTCCAGCGCCAACTGGCTGCCGTACTCGCGCAAGGTTCCGTTGTGCGCAAAACAATAGTCTCGTCCCTGCCACTCGCGCGTGAAGGGATGCGTATCGCGATGCACTGGGTTTCCCCCGGTCGTTCGATGCCGAACATGGGCCACATACGTCGCGGCGCGTATTTCCTCGTAGGTCTCCAAGAACTTGGAGTACGGCGTTTTGCCCCACGGCAGTGGTTCTTTGACCAGCGCCAGGGAGGCATCCGGATACCACCCCAGCCCCCACCCGTGTGCATTCTCCGTCCAGCGCTGGCCAAAAGCCTGGATCGAAATCTCCGCCGAGACGGGGCGATTAAAGCTAATTCCCAACAACTCACACATGGACATCTCGCGTTCAATCTGAAGCGGTAACAAGCAAGGGCTGGCCCGTCGCAGCCAACCCGGCTCACTAAACCCTTCAAATTGCGCGCCAAAAGCCCAGGCACGGAAGTTGCAATATCCGTGTCGCTTCCCTAATGGGCCGTTCCGCCGGCCAGGGGCAGAGGCATTTCCTCTCCCAGCGGACGCAGTGCTTCATGATGGCAAGTCATTGTGCCAACAGCAGTTGTGTTACGCATAAGTGGTACATTCCCGGACACTTGGAGCAGAAATCCCGTGAGTGAAATTTTGCCAGTGACCCCCGCACCCGAGACCTCCCCCACGCTCGCGCTACCCCCGCTGCCGATTGTGCCGCAGTTTGAATTCTCTCCTTCGGTGGATGAGCAAGCGCGGATCGATCAATTGGTGTCGGAACTCATTCAAGAACAGCCCGACTTGGTCGTAGACGAACGGTTGCGGTCCGTCGTTTGGAAGTCGGGCAAGGTCGGGCCCGCGTTGATTCTGGACGACTACAGCGCCATTCGCGTTCCCGCGGGCATGGCCGTGGAGTATCTGCAAGATCGCGGGCGGCTGCGGACGCGGGACGGCGACTATTTTGTTACGAATCATCCGCCCGAACCGGGATTCGCGGAGTATTGCTCGGAGCAGCTTGGCCTGGGTTCACCCACATGGCTAACCGCCGCGCGAACCGCCTCCTCGTTGGCTATCTCTTGCTGGGCCGACCGCGCCGTTCGCCGGCGGCTTGTATCGGCCATCCGCCAAGGCCACCTAACGTGCGTTCATCCCCACATGGGCAACCGGCCGGTGTGGGAACTGGCGGTGCAACTCTCGCAGGCGGCCCATCGTCCCTTGGAGGTTGTTGGACCGCCTCCCGCCATTTCCGATTGGGCCAACGACAAACTGGAGTTTGCCCGCGTGGTGTCGCGGTTGTTGGGCCCGTCGTTTGTCCCCCGCACGCAGCAAGCCTGCAATTTGCCGGCCTTGGCCACGATGGCCCGCGATTTGGGCTCGCGGGTGACAACATTGGCCATCAAAACACCCGACTCCGCCGGCGGGGCCGGCAATTACGTCCTCGAGTCGGAACGCATTCGCGGCCGGTCTTTGGCTGGTATCCGCCAAACCTTGCAGCAGATACTGGGGGGGCAACCTTGGGATGACTCCGACGAGTTGCTGGTGGGATCCTGGGAAAGCGATGTCCTCGCCGCGCCGTCGGCGCAGCTTTGGCTGCCGCCGTTGGGCATTGGCCCGCCGCTGGTGGAGGGGATCTACATGCAAAGCATCGAGCGGGCCGAGGGAGTCTTCGCCGGCACCCAGCCCGCCAACCTCGAACCGGAATTAACGCAAGACATGGCCCGCTGGAGCTGGCTCTTGGGGTCGTTGTTCCAGCGTCTGGGCTACGTGGGCCGTTGTTCTTTTGACATGGTGCTGATCGGCAAGAGCTTTGAGAATTGCCGCATTAAGTTCATCGAATGCAACGGACGCTGGGGTGGGACATCTCTCCCCATGACGCTCATCAACCGGTTGTTTGGCGATGGCCGGACACAACCGTTCGCCACCCGTGAATACCACGACGACCGATTGAAGAACGTCTCCTTTCAGCAATTGCTGGATGAACTGAGCGACGTGTTGTACGACGCCCGCACGGGCCGTGGACGGCTCATTCTGTTCACGCCAGGCCGTATGCGCATCAAAGGGACGGTGTCGGCGATTACCTTGGGTGCCACGCAAGAATCGGCCAACGAGACCGCCCAACAACTGCTGCCAGCCCGCTTGAAGAACCTTTTGGAAGACGGCGAGACAAGCTCATCTTGATTGCACCCGTCCCGCCCACGACTACCGTGGGCGGGACGTACCCCCTGCCAATCAACTACGAAACGGCCAGCACATTCTCCAAGGCCCGCCGCTCGACTTCAATCTCGCCAGCCGTTCGAAAGCCCATCCGCCGCAAGACGGGCATGGGCGGACACCAGCCTTGCAAGGCATGCATCAGCAAGAAAGCGTTCACGGCGATCGGCAGCAACAACCATTTGCGATTGGCGGTCGTCCCCAGCAGCAAACCGGCCAGCGTAAAACTGGGGGCCAGCGTCTCCAAGGCCCGTTCGACATCCCACTCCCGGTCCAACTCATCCAGGCGGCGAAAAATAGCCCCGCGGCCGGCGCGGGCGTATCGCGCGATGTTCTGTTCCGTCTGCCGGCGAATTTCCGCGTTGACCTCATCCGCGGTGTTTTCTGGAACGCGATTGGCGGTACTCGCTATCATGGGACTACTCCTGAATCATGAGGGGAAAATTGCCCTACCCTCGTTTCTAGCAAATGGCGCGCCAACCTGGATGATTTCAGAAGGAGTTGCTAAACGGATCGTCGCCGTCGGAGACGGCTCCTACAGCCCAATTGGCCCATATCAGCGGTAGGAGCCGTCTCCGACGGCGACAATCCGGCCTCTCGAATGCATGCGGTCTCGCGGCAATTAGCTTGCCAAAGGCACGCGGTTTGCCCGTCCAATCCGCCAGGATCGTCTCGCGGCAATTAATGAGAAAGGAAAATTCAGCATGTGGCTTCGCTGGCTGCCCTGGAGATACATCGTCAGGCGCGTGGCCAGGGCGCGCGGCTTTATGGACCCCATTAGCGTACTCTCGCGGCTGCATCAGTTCGCGGAACCGGCCGAAGTGGCGGCTCCACTGGAATTGTTGCGGGCGGGAGTGGTCTTTCACGCCCGCGGCCTGATGAACACGGCGGCCTTGCAGCACAATCTGGATTGGGTCTGGCCTTATTGGGTAGAGCGCCAGTTCGATCCGTTGGATGAGTCGTTCATCCCCCGCGCGTTCTCGATCACGCACGTCAACCTTACGCATCGCAACTGGACCGCCGTGGGGCTGCCCGACTGCGACAAACTGCCGATCGTCGACCCGCGCGGCCTGTTGACGCCGCATTGGGATGGCTGGTCGCTCGATGCCTGGATGGTCGAGGAAGGCCCGCGGCGGTTGATCCCCTCGCGGCAGCCCGCCGTGGAACAATCGCTCGACTTTTCCGGCGGCCAATTGGCCGTGCGGACAACATCCGCCGAGGACGATTGGAAGCTGGCCACCCGTGCCAGCGTGGAGGCGGCCGAGGATAGTCCCGTCTGCGTCGAGCGAATCACCGCCGAGTCGCAGTCGCCCGCCTGGCTGGTGGTTACGGTTCGCCCTTGCAACCCAGAGGGCGTCAGCTTCTTGCATAAAATTGCCTGGCTGTCCGGCGATTGCCAATGGTCGATCGACGATACCGCCACCGTCGCGTTCGATACGAACCCCGACCGGCAGACGATGAGCACCTATCGCGAGGGAGACATTTTCTCCAAGCTGCCGCGCGACGACACCCGCCAAAATGTGCAATGCGATGTGGGGCTGGCCACGGCGGCCGTGATGTTCAAGGTCGTGCCGGGGGAGCCGCGGACGATCACGGTGCGGATACCGCTGGCGGAACCAGCTTCCGTACTGCCGTCACCGCCCCCCGCCGAGAGCACCGCCGATTGGCCTTCGTCGTTGGCCGGGCATTGCCAACTGCAAGTCCCCGACGAGCGAATCCAGTTCCTCTACGATGCCGCCATCCGCACCTTGGTGCTGCATTCGCCCGGCGATATTTACCCCGGCCCTTACACGTACAAGCGGTTTTGGTTTCGCGATGCCGTGTTCATCATGCATGCCCTGCTCAACGTCGGCCTGGCCGATCGCGTCAAGCGGACGCTGGACGGATTCGCCGCCCGGCAAACGCGGGCTGGTTATTTTCTGTCGCAAGAAGGCGAGTGGGATTCCAACGGCGAGGCGCTGTGGATGTACCAGCGCTATTGCCAACTGACGGGTGAGCCTCCCAATCCTGCTTGGGCCACTTCCATCCAACGTGGTGCCGAATGGATCGAACGCAAACGGCTGCCCGACGGCGGCGACAAGCCCCAGGCTGGCTTGCTGCCCGCCGGTTTTAGCGCCGAGCACCTGGGCCCCAACGACTATTACTATTGGGACGATTTCTGGAGCGTGGCTGGTTTGCGGGCGGCCGCCGACCTGTTGACGACCATGACCTCGACCGCCGCGGCCGGCTCTTATCGGCAAACGGCCGACCGCATGTTGGCGGCCATCGAACGCAGCTTGGCGGTCACGGCCGATCGGCGCGACCGGCCAGGCATTCCCGCCGCGCCCACCCGCCGGCTGGATGCCGGTGCCATTGGTTCCATCGTCGCCGGGTATCCCTTGCAGGTCTGGCCGGCCGACGACCCCCGGCTGCGCGGCACGGTCGAATTTCTGCTGGAAAAATGCTTCGTCCACGGCGGGTTCTTTCAAGACATGATCCACTCTGGTATCAACCCTTATCTGACGCTGCATGTGGCACAACTCCTGTTGCGGGCTGGCGACCCGCGGGCCGCCAAACTTTGGCACGACGTAGCCCGGCTGGCGACCAGCACGGGCCAATGGCCCGAGGCGATCCACCCTCGCACGCTAGGTGGCTGCATGGGTGATGGCCAACATGTGTGGGCCGCGGCCGAGTGGGTGATGATGTTGCGCAACTGTTTTGTCCGCGAGGAACTGGCCAGCCAAACCTTGATCTTGGGGTCGGGCTTACCGGCCGAGTGGCTGGCAAAAGAAGGAGCTTCGCTCTCGTTTGGCCCAGCGCCCACCTCGTGGGGCGTCATTTCGCTACAATTGCAAGTCCGGGAACGGAAGGTCCGTTTGTTCTGGCGGCTCGCCACCCGCGGCGTAATCCCCCAGATCGACGTTCGCCTCCCCGGCCTTCCGCCGCGAACCGTGCCAGAAGGAACAACCGAATTGGAAATCGGCCTGTAAGAGACGACGCGGGAATTCGAATCAACGCTGAGTTGCTTTTCGCTCCGCGGAAAGGCACCGGGTGAAAGGCGGAACGGCCCATCAACTTGCAATGATCGATCCGGCGGTTTCTGTTGGCAAGACTTTCTCACGCGAACGGCCCTTTGCAGTTGGGGGCCGGTGCCGTTTCGCGGAGAGAAACGCGACAATTTTCATCACTAATTCATTCCATCGCCACACCATCACCTTTTGGAGCAAACCATGTCTTTGGTGGATCTTTACATCGACATCTACAAATTCAATCGCGGCCGCACGTTGGGTTTGCTGGATGCGATCGACAAGCTTCCCGATCCTCAGGCCGCGTTAGGCTGGCGGCCGGGACCAGGGCGGGCGCACATCGGCTGGCAGTTGATGCATCTGGCCGTGACGGAAGAGATTTTCGCCACGGAACGGTTGGCCCCCAGCAAGGCCGGCGCCTTTACCGAACTGTGGCCCCGGTTTCGCGGTGGCAGCACGCCCGATGACAACATTCCCACATCGGCCGAGCTGCGCGAAAAGCTGGCGATTGGCCGCGAGCATCTGTTTGCCACGCTGCGGGAATTCCCCGACAGCCGCCTGCAAGAAATTCCACCCGCCCTGGCCGAGCGCAAGCTGACCATCCGCAACGTGCTCGACATCCTTAGTTGGCACGAAGCCCACCATCAAGGCCAGGCGCACATCACCCTTAATCTGTATAAAGCCGCAAACTCGTAGTGCCGCTCGATGCTCAAGTTGTCCGATGGAGAAAAAGCAGCGATATTTTCGTTGAATAGCCGACGTTCGTGCTGAGAAGCGTGGATTGGCAAGCAGTCGCGCCAAGGGAATAGCCCCGGCAGGGGCGACAGTAGGCATGGCAACACCACTATCGCCCCTGCCGGGGCTAACAACGGTGCAAAAATGCACTTACCTGGGGCTAACGCCCCCAGGCTATTGACTGCCGCCCCTGCCGGGGCTGTTGTTCGCCGTAGCACTCTTTCCTCATCCCGCCACCACATTCCTCGGCTCTCCCGCCAAAAACGCCGCGATGTTCTCCGCCGTGGTGTTCAACAGCCGCCGGCGTGCCGCGAGCGTGGCCCAGGCCAGGTGCGGAGTAATCAGGCAGTTCCGCGCCGTCAGCAGCCGGTTGTCGGGCCGGATCGGCTCCTGGCTGGCCACATCGACCGCCGCCGCCGCCAGCCGTCCCGCGTTCAAGGCCTCGGCCAGGTCGCTCTCCACGACCAGTGCGCCGCGTGCCGTATTGATCAGCATGGCCGTCGGTTTCATCTGGGACAGAAATTGGGCGTTCACCATCCCGGCGTTTTCCGCGTTCAGATTGCAATGCAGGCTGACGACATCGGCCCGCGGCAGCATCTCCTCCAGCTCGGCCCAGGCAAACCGCGGCCAGGGGGGCGGGTTTTCTCGCTTGCGCGAGCAGGCCAGCACCCGCATGCCCAAGGCCTGCCCCAACTCGCCCACGCGGCGTCCGATCCGCCCGAAGCCAATCACCCCCAGTGTCAACCCGGCCAGTTCCACTTGCGGCGAATCCCAAAAGCAGAAGTCGGGCGATTCCGTCCAGCGGCCAGCCCGCACGGCGGCATCGTGCCGGCTAGGTTGATGGCACAGCGTCAGCAGCAACGCCAGAACATGCTGGGCCACCGAATCGGTGCCGTACACCGGCACGTTGCAAACCGTTACGCCTCGCCTTCTGGCCGCGTCCACATCCACGCAGTCGTAGCCGGTGGCACTCACGGCGACCAGCTTCAACCGCGGC
The DNA here is from genome assembly GCA_050247075.1 of Pirellulales bacterium. Classification (GTDB taxonomy): domain Bacteria; phylum Planctomycetota; class Planctomycetia; order Pirellulales; family JBFWUW01; genus JBFWUW01. The sequence continues at coordinate 215,787 of JBFWUW010000002.1, forward strand.
AACTGCTCCAGCACTTCCGCCGGCAGCCGCTGCTTGTTGACCACCAGCACATCTGCCTCGCGCGACCGCGCCAGCACCTCGTCGGCCGGTGTGCGGGGGTAAACCACCGTCTCGCCCAGCGCCTGCAAAGGCGTCCAAGGGTTATCGCCCGGATTCAAGGTGTGGCCGTCGAGGACTATAATTCGTGCGGTCATGGGGGAAAGGCTGAAGGATGAAGGATGAAGGATGAAGTAACTGAAAGATAGTCCGGACGATAATTGGCTTTCGTTGGTAGAGTTGCCGGCCACCGCTAACGTATAATCAATGTTCGCATGGAACAAATTCGCTGCCCCTAACGGGAGAACCAACTTTGAACCGCATCCATTTCCTTGTACTGCTAACGGTCGTTTTGGGCCTGGCTGTCGGCCATTCGGCCACGGCGGAAGAGCCGTCGATTGAAGGCCAGTATCTCAAGAATATTCGCCAGGTCACCAAGGGTTTCACCAAGGCGGGTGAGGGTTATTTCTCGCCCGACGGCAAGCAGATCATTTACCAGGCCATTCCCAAGGATTACATCTTTTATCAAATCTACACGCAGCCGCTGGCCGGCGGATTGCCGCAGCGGCTTAGCCCTGGCCGCGGGCGGACGACTTGCAGCTATTTCTCGCCCGACGGCAAGAAGGTTTTGTTCGCGTCGAGCCACCTCGACCCCAACCTCTCGGAGACCGAGGAGGCCGAGCGCGAGAAACTGGCGGAGGATGCCAAGACCAACCGCCGGCGGCGCTACGAGTGGGCTTTCGATCCCTACATGGACATCTTTGAGGCCGACTTGGATGGCGGCCACTTGCGCCAACTGACCAAGGAGAAAGGTTACGACGCCGAAGGGGCCTACTCTCGCGACGGCAAGTTGATCGCCTTTTGCAGCGACCGCGATGGCGACCCCGACCTGTACGTCATGAATGCCGACGGAACCGGCCTGCGGCAGTTGACCGATGCGCCAGGTTACGACGGCGGCCCATTCATTTCTCCCGACGGCAAATGGGTCACGTTCCGCAGCGACCGCAAGCAAGCCGAGTTCTTGCAGATTTACGTGATCGGCATCGATGGCCAGCACGAAACCGCGCTGACCGACACGGTGGGCGTCAACTGGGCACCGTACTGGCATCCTTCGGAGCCGTACATCATTTGGACCGGAGCCGACCATACCGACCCCACCAAACGGCCCAACTACGATCTGTGGCTGATGAAGTACGAAGTCGTGGATGGCGAATTCAAGGCCGGTCCCGTCACGCGGATTACCGACCACCCAGGGGCCGACGTGCTGCCCGTCTTTTCGCCCGACGGCAAGCAACTCATGTGGACCACCACCCGCACCGACGACCACAGCAGCCAGTTGTGGATCGCCGATTTTGAATTGCCGAAATAGCCTCCCCCTCCCACCAGCATGCGTTTCCAACGCCGATCAGTTTTGTAGGAGGCGATTCCATCGCCGATCAGAATTGTAGGAGGCGTTTCCAACGCCGATTTCCAGCGGAGCACCCACATGTCGCGACGAATACTCCATGGGTTGGTTGCGGTGATCGTGGCCGCGCTGTTCGTTCCCTTCGCCCAAGCCGCCGACCCGCTGCGGGTGGTGATGATTTCCGGTTCCGAGGAATACAAATCCGACGAATCGCTGCCGCCGTTTCAGGAGTACTTGAAGTCCAAACACCAGATCGAAAGCGTGCTGCTAAAGGCCAAGGGGTTCGATGATTTGCCCGGCACCGAAGCGTTGGAGCAGGCCGATGTGGTGGTCTTCTTTACGCGGCGGTTGACGATCGACGGCGAGCCGCTAGCCCGCATTCAACGCTATTGCCAGTCGGGCAAGCCTATCGTGGGCATTCGCACAGCCAGCCACGGCTTTCAGAATTGGCTGGAGTTTGACAAGACATATCTAGGCGGCAATTACACCGGCCATTACGGCAATGGCCCGGCCACCACCGTCCGCATTGTGCCCAACGCCAAAGACCACCCCCTGTTGCGAGGGGTGTCCAGCCCGCTGGTATCCAAATACAGTCTCTACAAAACGGCCCCCTTGGCCGACGATTGCCTGACGTTGATGACCGGAGAGACCCCGGAGGCGGACACGGCACAACCGGTCAGTTGGGCGCGAGAGATCAAGGGCCAGCGAATTTTTTACACGGCGCTGGGCGGGGTCGAAGACATGCAAATGCCAGCGATGCGCCGCCTGCTGTTAAATGCCCTGTTATGGACCACCGGCCGCGAGATACCAGCCGAATAGCCGCCACCCGGTATTATAGCGGTTCGTTTGGATAATGATCCTGTGCGAACGCTTCAAATTGCCTGGCTTTCGGCCTTCCCGTTGGTCGGCCTAGGCTCATTGGCCGCACGAAACGCAATAGGATCAGCCGCCATGTCCCAGGGTATCTTGCTCGTAGGACATGGCACTCGCGATGCGGCGGGCCAGGCGGAGTTCCTGTCGGTCGCCGCGCAACTAGCCGCGTTGCTGCCCGGCACTCCGGTGGAACCGGGCTTTCTGGAACTGGCCCGGCCGACGATTGCCACGGCCGTGCAACAGTTATTCGAACGGGGAGCCAGCCGCCTGACGGTCGTGCCCCTGTTGCTGTTTTCCGCCGGGCACGCCCAGCAAGACATCCCCGCGGCGGTGCAAGCAGCCACCGTCGGCCGTGCCGAAGTAACGATCGAGCAGACAGAACCGCTCGGTTGCGAGGCCGCCTTGGTGCGGTTGTCGGCATTGCGGTATCGCGAGACGCTGGCGGCGCTGCCCCCCCTCTCCGATACCGAGACTTTCCTGCTGCTCGTCGGCCGCGGCAGCCACGACGCCCAAGCCGGGGCCGAAATGGCCCGCTTCGCCCGCTTGCGTTGGGAAGAAACAAGAACGGGCTGGTGCCTCCCCTGTTTTGCCGCCATGACGGAACCCACGCTGGCCGCCGGCCTGCAACTGGCCGCGCGGTCGGGCCTGCGGCGGATCGTCGTGCAGCCGCACCTTTTATTCCAAGGCCAGCTAGCCGCCAGAATCACCGCCGAAGCCCAAGCCTTCGGCCAGCAAAATCCCCACCTTGAACTCATCACCGTCCCTCACCTAGGTCCCCACCCCCTCTTGGTCGAGGCCCTGAGGGGAAAGGCGGAAGGCGGAAGGCGGAAGGCGGAAGGCGGAAGGCGGAAAAATGAGGCATGAAAGCTAATAGCTTCCCCTTCCCCCCTAAAAACTAAAAACTAAAAACTGACAACTGACAACTGACAACCAAAAACTGAACACCAAGAACCACCCCCCTCCCTCCCCAGGTTGACCTTGATTTTCTCACCCTAGACCGATATTATCCCATATAAGTTCTTCATTTGTCAGAACTTACGTAACCAACACCACTTCCCGCCGCGTGAGGTGCCTTCATGGGTCGTTTTGCTTTGCATGCTCGTCTGTGTCTGGCCGCCGGAGTTCTGTCCTGCCTGGGGCTAGCCATAGGGCTGCGGATGCCAAGCGCCACGGCCGACGTGACCGCGCCGTCGCGGGTGGACCGCCGCGCGACCGAGAAGGTCCTAGAGGTTCTTAACAAGGACCACATCAGCAAGCGCCGGCTCGACGACGAGATTTCCGAGCGGACCTTGAAGAGCTTTCTCAAGGCGCTCGACCCGATGAAGGCCTACTTCAACCAGGAAGACATCGACAATTTCAACCAGTCGCGCGACAAGTTGGACGACAACCTCAACAAACGGTACGACACCGGTTTTGCTTACGACGTGTTCAAGGTCTTTCTGGCCCGGGTGGACGAACGGGTGCAACTGATCGACGAGATCTTGTCGCAAGACCAGGATTTCACGGTCGATGAGGAGCTTGTCACCGAACCCGACCTGCTGGCCTACGCCAATTCCCAGGCCGAAGCCTATGAAATGTGGCGCAAGCGGATCAAGTACGACCTGCTGGTCCTCAAGGCGGAGGACAAAACGCTGGACGAGGCCAAGGAAAAAGTCGCCCGCCGCTACCACAGCTTTGGCAAGCGGATGCACCAGACCAGTGACGACGAATTGCTGGAGATGTACCTCAGCTCCGTCACGACTTCGTACGATCCGCACACCTCTTACATGTCGCCCGGTTCTTACAAGGATTTCATCATTCAGATGCGGTTGCAGTTGGACGGCATCGGTGCCGCCCTGCAGTCCGAGGACGGCTACTGCACCGTCAGCCGGGTGGTGCCAGGCGGAGCCGCCGAAAAAGAAGGCAGCCTGAAAGCCAAGGACAAAGTCATCGCCGTGGCCCAAGACTTGGACGGCCCCTGGGAAGACGTGGTCGACGTCAAGCTCAAGGATGTCGTCAACAAGATTCGCGGCAAGCGCGGCACCATCGTCCGGCTCAGCGTCATCCACGACGGCGAAACGGAACCCAAGACCATCAAGATCACGCGGGCCAGCATCGAACTGAACGACAGCGCTGCCAACGGCAAAGTCTTTGAAGCCGGCCAAAAAGCCGATGGCGAGGCCTTCAAGATCGGCATCATCGACCTTCCCAGCTTCTACATGGATATGGAGGCCTCTCGCGAAAGCGACGACTTCCGCAGCACCACGCGCGACGTCAAGAAGATTTTGGACGGGTTCAACAAGGAAGGTGTCGATGCCGTTATTCTCGATCTGCGCCGCAATGGCGGCGGAGCCTTGCCCGAGGCGATCAACCTGACCGGCTTGTTTATTGATACCGGGCCTGTCGTGCAAGTCAAAAGCCCCGACCGCCAGGCCAGCGTGCTGGACGACACCGATCCCGGTGAGACCTGGAAAGGGCCGCTGGTCGTGCTGATTAGCAAGTTTAGCGCTAGTGCCAGCGAAATTTTCGCCGGTGCCATTCAAGACTACGGCCGCGGCCTGATCGTGGGCGACCGTGCCACTCACGGCAAGGGAACCGTGCAGAGCCTCATGAATCTCAACTCCCTGCCTGGCGGCTTTGCCCGTTCGGAGAACCTGGGAGCGATCAAGATCACCACGCAGCAGTTCTATCGCCCCAACGGCGACAGCACCCAAAACCGCGGGGTGGTTTCGGACGTGGAATTGCCCTCGTTGACCAGCCACTTGGATGTTGGCGAGAGCGATCTGGACTACGCCCTGCCTTTTGACCATGTAGAGCCTGCCCGCTACACCAATGTGCACCAGGTAAACGGGGCGGTGGTTGACCAGTTGCGGGCCAAATCGACAGAGCGCTGCCAACAATCAGAGGATTTCCAAAAGGTCGCCAAGGACATCGCCAAGTACCTCGACCGTAAGAGCCGCAAGTCGGTTACGCTGGTCGAAAAGAAGTTCCTGGCCGAGCGGGCCGAGGATTCCAAGAAGGACGAGGAAAAGAAGGTTGACGAGCTGATCAACGCCGCCAGCAACGACATCAAGCGCGATTACTACCTCGACGAGGCGATCAACGTCACGCTGGATTACATGCAGCTACAGACCGTGGCCCAAGCCGCCCCGCCCAAGACGGGCCGCAAGCCAGCCCGGTAGCAGCAGCAGTATGGCAACCGCCAGACCTGGCCGATACCGCCTTCGCTTGCTGGTAGCGGCTGGCTGGCGCGAAGGCTGGCTGGGGTGCGGGGTGGCTGGCGTCTGACCAACGGGAAGGCCCAGCGGAGTTGCATTCCAACCAGAAAAGCCAATGGACGCCGCCCACAGGCGATCCGGTTGGATAATCACCTCCGCTGGGGCGTCCCAAGCCCGATCAAAACTTTCGCGGTGCCTCTTGGTCGCCGTTGCGAGAGAGACGTACGCTGAAAGCGTTTCACAATCCAGCCCAGGGTCGCTCGCTGGCGAGCGCACCCTGGGTAGCATTCGCGCCCGAGATGTTTTCAACCCCGAAGGGGTTGCACAACTCCCAACGCGATTGTGAAACCCTCGCGGGGCTACAGTGAGAACCACGAACCGAACGAATCTAACGAATCGAACGGATCAGGGAACGCCCGCCTTGGCTTGTTCCAAGTTGCCGCCCGCCCCTTTCTTGCCCGGTTGGGTTCCATGCGGAATATCCATTCGTTCGATTCGTTAGATTCGTGGTTCTCCCTTCGGCAACGTCTGTGCGTCCCCATTGGCAACACCGTTTTAGGGGTGATCGGCAATGGAATCGCCTCCTACAGAACGCACATTCCCGCATAAAAAAACCGGCGGCACGGGAGACTTTCCCGTGCCGCCGGCCTCTTGTTGCATCGTTCGTGCGGCGGAACGCCTTACACCAAGACCCCGCTGACGGCCTCGGCCTTGACTAGCTCGCGCGGCTGGTTCAGGTGGTTGTAAACGATCGTCGTGGGGTTGATGCCGACGCTGTGGTAAATGGTGGCCAACAGCTCGGTCGGATGGACCGGGCTTTCGGTCGGGGCGCTGGCGGTCTTGTCGGACTTGCCGTAGACAAATCCGCGTTTGACGCCGGCACCGGCAATCAGGCCGGTGTAGCAGTATGGCCAGTGGTCGCGGCCGTCGTCGCTGTTGCTGTTGCCGCTGGTGCTAACACCCCGCTTGGGGCTGCGTCCAAACTCACCCACGGCCACCACCAGTGTTTCTTCCAACAAGCCGCGGTCGTCCAAGTCGGACAGCAATGCCGAAAGACCGGCATCCAACATCGGCGAGTTCTGGTTCTTCATGCGGCCCGACAGGCCCACGTGGACATCCCACGAATGGTTGTCGCTATTGGCGACCTTGGGCCAAACCACCTCCACAACGCGGGTGCCCGCCTCCACCAACCGCCGCGCCAACAGGCAGCTTTGGCCAAAGGTGTTGCGGCCGTAGCGGTCCCGCATCTCGGCCGATTCCTTGGTCAGGTCGAAGGCATCACGGGCCTTGCCCGACAACACCAAGCTCAAAGCCTGGTCGTAGTAGGCATTCAAATCGTACTTCTTGGTGGCCTGCTCCAAGGCGGGCATGCCGTCGTTGATCAACTCTCGCAGGCGGGCACGGCGTTCCAGCCGGCCAGAATTGACTTCCGCCCGCAGTTGCAGGTCGTCCACCTTAATTTTGTCCATCTTGGCCATATCCATGTCGTCGCCCGACGGATACAGGTAATAAGGGTCGTAGGCGCGGCCCAAGAAGCCAGCCGTGCCCGACTTGCCCACCACGTTGCTTTCTTGCAGCGGGCGTGGCAGCATCACAAACGGCAGCATCGGCTCGGTCGGCGGCTTGAACTTGATAATGTTCGAGCCGAAGTTGGGAAAATCTTTGGGGCTGGGAGGTTCCAACTGGCCCGACGGGCTGACCTTGTCGGCCGTATAGCCGGTGTGCATCTGGTAGATGGCGGCCGTGTGGTTAAACAGCCCGATCGGCGTGTAGCTCAACGAGCGGATCATGGTGGCCTTGTCGGTCACCTGGGCCAGCTTGGGCAGATTCTCGGTAAATTGCAGGCCGGGAGTCTTGGTCTCGATGGGGTTGAACACGCTCTTCACGTTGTCCGGCACATCGGCCTTGGGGTCCCACAGATCCAAATGGCTGGGACCGCCTTGCAGATAGCACAAGATCACGCTCTTGGCCTTGCCAAACCCGCCGCCGCCAACCTGGTTGGCCTTGGCCGATTGCAGTTCCAGCATTTGGCCCAAGCTCAGGCCCAACATGGCCGACCCACCCACTTGCAACAAGTGGCGGCGCGTGACGCCATCACACGTATCCTTGCCGGCTCGTCCGGGGATCACAAGCATGTCGGTCTCTCCTCTGGGCTGAAATGAGGGCCATCATCTAGGCGGGAAAATCACGGCAGTCGCGCCCATCGCCAGCGTTAGACGTTATTTCGTCCGCGGGCAGCGCGGCAAGGCAGGAAATTTTGGCCGAACGCCCACCAGCAAAGCTATTGCCAGCAATCGCTCGACAGGGTGCAGTATAGAGCCTTAAACCACCCCAAGTCAACGATTTATAGAGATTTGGAGAGGAAAGGATGAAGGCGAAAGGATAAACGCGAAATAGGTGCTAGCTGGGGCAAATGCTGCCTGGGGCGGGCCAAAGTACGTTTGCAGTCCGGTTTCGCCAAAGTCGTGATTCTGGGCCACCGCGAGTAAACCGTCAGCCGGAGAAGAGAAAAACTCACGCAAAGACGCAAAGGGAGTGTGTTCAAAACAAATTACCGTCGTGAATCGAATGCGTCCCTCTGGGAGAACCTCTTTGCGCCTTTGCGTCTTTGCGTGCGATTTCTTCCGCTGCAATTCTTGTCGGCCCGCCCGCATGTTCCGTGGTTCCTTGTCTCGCACAACAGCCTCGTTGGTCGCCCCCACCCCCCATCCGTGAAATCCGTGTTATCCGTGGTTATTTGTTATCTTTTTTCTAACCATTTTTAATATTGCACATACGTACACATATCGGCTATCCTGTCATAGGGCCGTTTCCCGCGCCGCGGGTCCCCTCTTCCTCAAGCCTCACCCCTCAAGCCTCAAGCCTCACAACAACCGGAGAAACCCACCATGTCTGAATCCTCCAAAAGCGATATCGAAATCGTAGCGGCC
>JBFWUW010000003.1:0-173212 GCA_050247075.1 Pirellulales bacterium
CTGGTATTCTTTTTCCGTCTTTCCTTGGGCAAAGCCATTCAACGACCAGCGGCCATCGGGCGATTGATGCCGGGCCAAAAAGTCCAGCCCCATTTCGACGGCTTCCTCCGTGCCGGCGCTGCCGCCGCGTGACTGGGCCGTCTTTTCCCGCTCGCTGGGCATGCGCTGCCGGAAGGCTGGCGCGGTGGCGGCTTGTACGTCCACCGATGGCTGGCCCGCGCTGCGTTTCAACACGAACCGCTTGGAGGATATCGCCACGGTGTCGCTTTGCGGCCGCGCGCGGCGATTGGGCAACCCCAGTTGCATGGCGGGTGAATTGCTGAGGCCGCCAGGACCATCGGCCGCGGCGACTTCCACCGATACGCTGGCGGCCGGCCGGGAAGATGCGCCGCCGGCGGGGCCTTGTTCGTCGTTGACCGCGACTTCGGCCGCGGCCGCCATGGGACCGATGGCGTCGGCCGTTACTTCGATACCACCCACGGCCCCCTGGTCGGCGCGGGCCAGTGCGGCACCGCCGCCGCCAGCGCCATCCAACGTGGGACCAGACTCGGCTGGCTCGGCCTTGCGCGAACCGCCGGCGATACCGGTCGTGGCTCGGCCAGGACCGGCGGGGGCTTGTCCACCCGTTCCGCCAAGAACCAATTGGCCGTCTGACTGCGAACGGGGCCGGCCATTGCCGGTTTCCGCGGCTTCGACCGGCGACGCACCCGTGTTGGCGGCTGCGCTGGCCAGTTCCGTGCCGACCCCAGGAACAATCGCCGACGTGCTGGCTGCGCCGCCATCGGCGCGGCCCGGCGCTTGGGTGCTGGCACCACCCGCTGCCGCCAGTTGGTCATCCCCACGCCGCGATGCTCCACGGCCCGCCGCTACCGGAACACCGCTGGTGCCGGGCTGAGGGGTTGCCGCGGTCGCCCCGGCAGCCGAGACAGAACCCGAGGATTGCGAGCGTGCCGACGAAGCGGTAGCCGTGGCGTCGGGCGAACCAGGGGCCGCGGGGCTGCCCGCCACCGCCATGCCGACTTCCGCTAGTGCTCCACCTGCCAAGGAGGCCGCGCCAGCCGTGCGGCTAGGAAGCTGCCCGCCGTTGGGGCTGCCGGTTTGTGGATCGGTCGAAGCCCGTTCGCCCCCGCGACGCCCAGCGACGGCCAGCGCGCCCCCCGCCGCCGTACCGGCGGCCGATGGATCTTCCGCCGATGCTCCGGTCGTTCCGCTGGTGCCCCGGACACGGCCGCCGCTATTTCCGCTGGCATCCACCGTGGGCCGGGCGGGTCCGCCGCCAGCGGCGACTTCCACCGTAGCAGCGCCAGGTGCCGTATCAGACGAAGGAGCCGAGCCGGCGGCGCTGCGGGCCACGCGCGAGGCTGTATTGGGGGAGGCATCTGGTTGGTCGGCGTCGGCGGCGTTGCTCTTGCCTTGCCGTCCGCCCAACGCAGGTTGGCGATTGACGGCACCCAGTTCCGCTTCGACCGACGCAGCACCCGCCAGCGCACTGGTTGAGGACGCCACACGTTGGCCAGAGCCGGGGGCGGGAGCTGGCTCCACGCCAGGCTCACCCGATGCGCCGCCCGCCGCCAGTTCGGCGACCAGGCCGGGACCGTCATCGGGCATGGCGGCGGTGGCATCGCGATTGGCGCGGGCGATCTGGCCACCGCTAGCCGTGCTGGGGGCTTCATCGGGATTGGCCGCGCCAGTGGTGCGGCGGGTGTTAGCCGCCACTTGGCTGTTGGCCGAACCGGGACGGCTGTCTGGCAACGGCTGGGCCAGGCCTTCGGCGGTGACGGGCAACGATTCCGCGCCGCCGCGTGCCGAGGCCGTGGCCTGGGCATTAGGCTGTGGTTCCGCCGGCCCGCCCTGGCCCGGCGAAGGGGTAGCCGCCGTGGGATTGGCAACCGGCGTGGCGGCAATGGCTTGTCCGCCCGTGGCGCTGCGGGTGGGTGACGACGCCCGGACGGCAGCTTCGTTGGCCGATTGGCCCGCGGCGGCTGCGCTGCCCAAGCGAGTTCTTCCGCCCGTCGGCGTGACGGCAGCCACGGCTGGCGAGTTGGAGGCCGTTCCCGCGCTAGCCGAGGGAGTTGCCGTAGAAGCCGAACGGCCCGCGTTGGCGGTGGCCGAGGCTTCGATATTTTGTCGAGGACCGCCTCCCGATGCGGAAGCCACGGCGGTCGATTCCGCCGCGACTTGGGTGGAATTGCTGTTGCTGCCGGTGGCTTGGCGCGTGACCTGGGCGGTTTGAGAAGCCGCGGCCGGAGCGTCGGACGAGCTGCTGGCCGATGACCGGTCGCGAAGCGGCTGCGTGGCCACGGAGGCCGAAGCGCTGTCGTCGCTGGCGGCTGATTCATTGGAGGCTACCGCCGGGGCGCTCCCCGCGCGGCGCGTAGGCGATGCGGGAGCCGGTTGTGGGTCCGCCGACGGATCTGCCCGGCCGGCGGCGGCGGCAATGCTAGGGCCGGGGACTTCCTCGGCCTCGGCCAAGGCGGACTCGGCGGAACGGGCGGCGGGCGTAGTGCGTGCCGCCGGGGCTTGAGGCGAAGGCTCGGCGGCCGTGTCGGCCCGGCGGGGCTGCATCACGGCAACCTCGGCGGCGGCGGGCGCGGCATCGGCGGCGTTGGCGGCGGCGACGGGAACGGCTTCCGCGTCGGGCTGCGATTGGCGCGGCGAAGCCTCGGTCGCCGACTCAACAGCGCGCTCCGTGGCCTGGCTGGCTGCCGCCACGCGCGGAGTTTCGATCGGCGTACTGGGGGCTTGGGCCACTTGCTCGCTGCGTTGCGGCTGAGCGGTGGGCTGGCCTGGTGCCGGGGCGTCTGCCTGGGCGCGGCGCGTGCTGGCGGCTTGAGAAGTCGCGGCCGGCGCGGATTGCGGCGTCTGGCTGGGGCTGGCGGCGGGGGCAGCACTGGCTTGGGCCACGCGCGTAGCCGTGGCGGCGGCGTCGGTGCTGGGCTGGCTAGGCGCGGCGGCCGCGGTTGTAGGGGCTTCCACCTCGACCGTGGCGGCGGGCGCGGCGGCGGCCGTCTGCCGTGTGGGGGATGGCGCTGGGGCCGATTCGCCCGGTTGCGGGCTGGGTTCTTCCACCGGGCGGCGAGTATCTTCGCGCGAGGCCATGCTGGCGGCGGGCGCGGACGTTTCTGGCATAGGAGCCGATTGGTTGGCCCGGCCCGACTCCGCCGCGCGCTCGGATGCGACGTTGCTTTCTACGGTGGTGGGCGAAGGCTGATCCCGCGGCGTGGGTTGTTGGGTCGGAGTGATTTCCGAAGGCTCGGCCTGGCCGGTATCGGCCCGGCGGCTAATTTGTATGCCAGAGAGCCGGTCGCTGCTGCGCGGGGCCGCGGTTTGCACGCGGCGCTCGGTCAGGTTAGCTGGCGTGGCGGACTGTTGCTGGCTAGGCTCGCCCGAGCCGGCCGCGGCGGCGGTCTGCGGTTGGTCAGCCTGGGTCTGCCGAGAGGCCGGCTGTTGTTCGGCTTCTTCCAGGGTTTCCGCCTGGGATTCGGACGGTTTGAAGAGTTCTTCCTCCGTCACGTCGTTGGTCGGTTCGCGTCCGTAGTCGGGCAGGGCGATCTGGCGGGTTTCATCCCTCCAGTCACTCGTCTCGTCGTCCTCGGCGACAAAGCCTTTCAGGTACATGAAGTTGAACCAGATCAGCGCGATGAGGTGCAGCAACAGGCTGAGCGTGGCGGCCAGTTGCAACCGTCGGACGATGTACCGCTGGCTGATTTGCGCGGTGGCGATGACCAGCCCAGTGATCACCAGGGCTAGTGCCGCCAATTGCACCCAGCCGTTTTGCAGCAGGTTGGGAGTTTCGAAATCGCCAACGGCCAGAATGATGCCCGCCACGCAGCCCGCGAAGATGCCCAAAACCACGTTAATCGGCCAGACTTGCTCGTCGAAGTCGGGACCGGGGGCGCGTTTCACCTGGCGAATGACTTGCTTGGTGTTGGGCATGGGCGGGCTCATTCCCTGCTGGGCGTTGGCTATTCCGCGGCAGCCGTGGTGACGCGGTAATCGCGAATGCTGACCTTGTTACACAAATCCATCACCGTCACGACATACTGCCACACGCAATGTTTGTCGGCGCGAATGACCACCGTTTGGCGGCCCGGATTGTCGGCGGCCGCCTGCCGCAGACGCGTCTCCAATTCACCCGAATCGACGAACCCTCCCCCCACGTAATACTGGCCGTTCTCGTTGATGTTGACGAAAAATTCCTTGGGCTTGGAGACCATCGGCATCGCCTGGCTGGCTTGCGGCAAAGCCACTTCCAGCGAACGCTCTTCCTCCTCGAACTTAGTCACCACCATGAAGAAAATGAGCAGATTGAACACAATGTCGATGATTGGCGTCAGGTTCAACAGCCCCAGGGCGTTGCCTTTCTTGATTGTAACGGGCATGTCACGGCCTGCCGGGTCTAGCTAGAACAAAAGAGACAAAAAATTTACTTTTCGGCCCCACGAGGGATCGCCGCTTCCATATCGAGTTCCGTCCCCTTTTCCGCGCGGCGAATGCGGAGTTTGCCTTCGTAGCGTTCCAACTGGGGTAGCATGTTCAGCAGTAGTTCCTCGATCTCGCCAAACAAGTTCTGGATGCGGCCCTCGTAATAGTGGGCCAAAATGGCCGCCGGAATCGCCACGCCCAGGCCCGCCAGCGTGGTGACCAGTGCAATATAGATGCCTTCGGACAAGACCTCGGCCCGGTTGGCTTCCTTGGGCAAGCTAGACATTTGGTAGAACGCCATGATGATGCCCAGCACCGTTCCCAGCAGGCCCAACAGTGGAGCGACGGTAATGCCCAGCATGATCGTGCGGACATTGGCAAACAGTTTGGCCGCCTCGCGGTCGCTGGCTTGGGCTACGGCTGCTTCGACCTCGACCTGGGGGCGGCCGACCTTGAGCAGGGCGGCGCGAATCACCGCGGCCGCCGGCGAGGGATGGCGCTGGCAAACGGCGTAGGCGGCGCGAGGTTCGAGCCCGCCCGTCTTGGCCAGGTCGCCAAGTTCTTGGACTAGCGTCTCAGGAATTACCTTATGACGGCGCAGAGCCAAGCCGCGCTCCACACCGTAGGCCAACACCAAGATGGACATGGCCCCGATGGGAATCATCAGCGGGCCGCCTTCCCACAACAACTTGAAGTAATTCATGGCGGGTGTTTCGCGCGGGGCCAGTGCGGCGTCACCAGGCACCGGGCCATCGCTGGGCGCATTGAGGGCTTCCTCGGCCCGCCGGGCCGCCTCATCCAAGGGAGCGCCCGGTTCTGGGCCTTGCTGGGCGACAGCCCAGGAGTTGGCTAACAGGGCCAGGACCAGGCAAGCGAACATTGCCCAGCGCACACGGAGATCGCGAAGAACCATACAGCGTACTCTTTACTGTTCGATAAAGCGGCGGAAAGAGCGGAGGAACCGCTCTGAAACGTGCGGCAATCAAAAAAGCAGCCGTGCCAGGGAAACCGCGAAACGATCGCGGCACCTTCCACGGCTGGTCCGCGTCTTGGCCAACGCGGCCACGAAAAAGTCTTACCCCCCCAGAGCCTTGATGCGCTCCGCCGCCTGTGTCGACTGGCTGCTGGTGGGGAATTTCTCGACGACTTCCTTGTAGGCTTTCACGGCTTGTTCGGACTTTTTCAAGACTTCAAAACAGCGGCCCGCCTCGTACAAGGCATACGCCTGCCAGGTGGGATAGCCGTAGCCATAGGCTACTTTGAAAAAGTGCCGCACGGCTTCTTGGTGGTCCTTCTTGGCAAAGTAGACCTCGCCCACCATGAACCGGGCACGGGCGGCAACTTCGCGCGTGCCAGCGCGAGAGCAGGCCGATTCATAAAACTTGATCGCCTCATCGGGCTTGTTAAGGTTTTGCAGAGCAAAGCCTTGTTCGAACAAGACGTCGGGGAGCAGGTCAGACTCCGGGAACTGTTTTTGGAAGTCGGCCAAAAGTTTGGACGCCTCGTCCCACTTCTTGAGTTGGCTAGCCGATTGTCCGGCGTGCAGCAGGGACAGGGCGGCAAAGTCTTGGCCGCTTGGTTCCTTGACTGCGGCGTAGGCCGCCATGGCTTCTGCATATTTGGCCTGTTTGAACCACGATTCGCCTTCCATGAAGGCGGCGTCGCTGGCCAAGGGTCCGGCGGCCCAACTCTTACGCTGAGTGGCAAACACGGCTTGGGACTTGGCGTAGTCCCCCACGCGATACCAGGCCCAGCCCAATTTGTGAAAGGCTTTTTCACCCAGATCGGTGGCACCGACCTTGTTGGCGGCCTCGGTGTAAGACTTGACGGCCTTGGTGAACTCCGCCTTGGCCGGTTCCGCCTGGTCTTGCTTGAGCATGTCGCTGGCGGTGGCGTATTGGAACTCGCCCAATTGGTACTGCGATTCACCCACCAGCGGGCTGGAGGGGAACTTGGCCGCCAGTTCGCCAAAGGCCGCCGCCGCCTCGGCTTCTTTATTGATGGCCTTGAGCGACCAGGCCATTTCAAAGTAGGCCTTGTCGGCGTTGGCGAACATGGGGTCGTCCGTCAGCACGCCGCGGAAGGTTTCCGCCGCTTCTGCTTGCTTGTCCAGGCCGGCCTGGCACAGGCCCAGCAAGTAGCGGGCATTGGAACGGAGCGGGCCGGCCGGTTCGTCCTTGAGGAAGGCATCCAGATCCTCGATCGCCGGGGTGAACTCCTTGAGTTGCTGGCGAGCCACGGCCCGATTGTAGCGCGCCTTCGATGCCAGCGCGTGGTCCGGAAACTTCGTCAACATGTCGCTGAGCGTTTGATTGGCGGCGGCAAAGTCGTTTTGCGCCAATTGGGCCAAGCCCAACCCATGCATGGAATAAGCCAGCAAGGGGCTTTGCGGGTATTTGTCGATCACAACCTGAAAGGCCGTGGCGGCCCCTTTGTAGTCCGCCTGGGCATAGGCATAGTCGCCAAACCGGCTCCAAGCGCGGTCCAGCACCGGGCTGTTGGGGGCCTGGCCAATCAACGCGGTCAAGGTTGCGCGGGCTTCCGGCAATTTGTCCAACGCCCGTTGCGCCGCGGCCAGCGCTAGTTGGGTTTCATCGGCTTGCCGCCAGGCGGGGTCGGCCTTGAGGGCGGCCTCCAGCGATTTGACCGCCGGATCGTACTGCTGCACCTCGATCTGGCTCGAGCCGAGCAGATAGTTGGCCTCGGCCAGCAAGGCCGGCGTCTTCAATTGCGGAATCGCCGGCGATAGCGCGGCGATGGTTTCCGGGTATTTCTTCTGCAAGTACAGGGCCAGCCCGCGACGAACGCGCCACTGCTCGACATCTTGATGTTGGGGGTATTTTTCGGCCAGCGCGGCATAGATGGCTTCGGCCTCGGCATATTGTTGCAACTGCATGTGGGCGTCGGCCGCGATGAATTGCGCGTCGGGTTCCAGGTTGTGGCCCTGGAAGGTCTTCAGAAAAGCCGCCACATGCACGAGGGCATCGGCATAGTCTTGCACATCTAGGGCCGCGCCGGCCGCGTTGAAGGTGGCCAACGGCGCGTTGGAATCGGTGGGAAACTTGGCCGCCACTGCCGCGTACAAGGCCACGCTTTCCTTGCGGCGGTCGGGCAGGTCGTAGACGGCATCGGCCTGGTCCATGGCTAATTGCGCGGCAAATGTGCCCGGCTGGCCCACCAACGGCTCGACCGCTTTGAGGGCTTCCGCGGGGTTGGACTCTTTCAACCAACTGCGGGCGATCCAATGGGCCGCTTCGCCTGCGGCGTCTCCGCCAGCCGGCAACACCTTGGCCAATGATTCACGCGCGGCGGGATAGGTGCCGGCCGAATAGGCCGCCTTGCCGCCGGCCAGCCAGGCCTCGGTAATGTAGGGCGATTCCGGGAATTTCGTGGGGAGCGACGTGAAAAGCGCCACGGCCTCGGGAAATTTCTTGAGCTGATAGTTACAATGTGCCTGCTGCAAGAGCGAAAAGTCGGCATGGTTGAAGCCGGCGGTGCCGGCCGTGTTGGCAAACCATTTGACGGCTTCCTCGTATTTGCCCAATGCGAACAGCGATTGGGCGTACTGCATGCGGACCTCGGTCAGCAGCGGGTGCTTGTCGTGGGTCCGCAAGAAGTTGGCGAAGGCGTCGCTGGCTTCTTGATGTTGGCCCAGTTCTTGGCGTGCCACGCCCAAGGCGTAGAGGGCGTTAGGGGCCAGGTCGGACTTGGGGTGCTTGGTGACGACCTCGTTATAGAGTTCGATCGACTCGGCCTTCTTGCCGCGGTTGTAGAGCGATTCTCCCTGGTTGTAGATGGCGGTAGCTACCGCCTTGCCCATGGGAAACTTGGCGGCCTGGTCGGCAAAGGTCTTGGCCGCGGCGTCGAACATGTCGGCATTGCCAGCCAGCCCCAGCTTGAATTGGGCCAGTCCTTTGTGCAGAAACGCCAACTCCGCCTGGTCAAAAGCGGAATCATCTTGCAGCAACTTGTCGAGCGTGTCGAGAGACTCGGCGTACTTCTCGGTCACGAACAGGCAATAGCCCAGATAGAATCTGCCGCTGGAGCGCCGGGGATCGTCCGGAAAGTCCTTGAGGAACTTGTTCCACTCTTCAATCGCCAGCCCATACTCTTTGGCGCCCTGGAGCGATGCGGCCGCATTGTATTGCTGGGTGCCCGCCTCGGTGGCTTTGGCCGCTGGCTTTTCTTGCGCCCCCGCCGGCTCGGCCAACGCCACGCCCCACAAGCACAAAGCCGCCAAACCGCAAAACGCCGCGCGAGCGGCAGACCGCCCCTCTTCTCGACCGAACCTCATTGCACACCTCTCAGGGGTTTTCTTGCCGTGCCTGTTCCCGACGACGGCGAAGAACTCAGTCTACTCTCAAACCTCGGCGCGGACAATTTGCCGCAGCCAAGCCGTATCTAGAGTATGCCAAGACCGATCAACGGTTACTAGAAAAAACACGATTTACTGGAGCACCCGCGAACATCCACCGGGTGGCGGGTACGAAGAGGGGTGTGTCTGGCCGGCGGCCAATCCTTACGTTTGGGTTCGCATGTCCAACGGATTTTGGATTCTTGCCGACGATAGCCAGAAATGCTTGATGAACAACACGATGGCCACCAGCACCCCCACGAATCCCACGATGCTGGGAACCAGCCACAGCCACCAGGCGATGCCGGCCAGCACGGCCCACAACCAGCGATGGCCGCCGCGCGGCGCGATGTTGGTAAAGATCAAACAGATGAGTGAGGCCAAGGCCACGCCGATTGACATGGCCAGCCGCGCCAGCCAATCATTCCTGGCTGGCCGGCCCAAACCTTGAACGACCGGCGGGAGGGCCGTACCGATCGTGGCGGTACCCAATGTGGCGGTTCGCCAGATCAACCCATCACCCGCGGCCGATTCATCCCAAAGGCCAGGCAGATCGGCCTGCTTTGGCATCTCGGCAGACGCGGGAGGCCATACTCCGCCAAGACGCCCAGCGGCTTGTTGGAGCAATACTTCCAAATCTTGAAGTTCGGCGTCGGCCGGATGTTCCAGTCCTTGGCCCGCGCGAGCTGCCGCTTCGGACTCCAGGCGAATCCAATCGCCGTACAGCGATCGCAACCAGGTGCTCCGCCAGGACGCGGCCTCGGCCGACATTGGCCCAGTCAGGTTCCTCGCCGATTCATGGACCAGCTCCAAAGTGCCTTGCAACCGCAGCGACTGGTGTTGCAGGAGGTCTTGCGGTAGTTGGGTTAAGGGTTGCAGCAAACGCGCTCCGGCGGGCAATTCCACGGAATAAATGGTCCGCAGTACTTTCCAATCGCTTAACTGGGGAATGGCCAGGGCCGTGTCGCCCACCGGGCCGGCTGTTGGCGTTGGGCTCGCGAACAGCACATCAATCCGCTGGGCCAAACGGTTGGAGGACAATGGCACTCGCCAGGCGTTTGGCCCGTCAGAAACCGCCGCCGCGGTATGGCCCGCGACCCGGCAGGCCACAAGCCGCAGTCCGGTCGGCATGACCAGGCGGCAAACTGTCAGGCCGGCCGGTTCCAGCTCGAATCTTGCCAGACCCAGTTGTCCACCCCCGGCATTCATGCGAATCGCGATATCGGCCAGATGCACAACGGGTTCGCCCGATTCCGGTTCTGGCTGGCGCAGCACGGCATCGGCCGGTTCCGCGATGATACGATATGCCTGAAACGCCGTGGGAACGATTCTCGCCGGAAGTCCGTCGGGCAGGGCAACAGGCCGCAGGCCGCGCAATTCCCAATCGACGGGCTGCAGGGCCAATTCCTTGGGAAGCACGACAACTCGATCGCATTCTCCCTGATTCGGCGGCGGCAGAATTGGCGCTTGGGGACGGGAACCGGGCTGCACCTGCCAGGAGCCGCGCATCACCAATTGAAAAGTATCCCGAATCGCCGATCGCGGACGAACGAATAGTTGGCGATAACTCTCGCCCGGCACGTCCGTCAATTGGTGGCTGATGGGGGGATCGAGTTGAAAGGGACCGGTCCAGTTTTCTGGTACGGTGAAATGGAGTTCATCGATGGCACCGTCGCTCACATGAACTTGCAGGCGCATCTCGGCGATCCAATTGCCGCGATCCTCGCGTTCCAGAATAGTCACCTGCGTTGACTCGGCGATCGGCGAATTCACACGAATGGAAACCACCGCCGCATAGGCCGGCGCGGTGACTTCATACCAACCAACGGGACGCCCAAGTTCCGAGGCGTTGCGTTCTCCGCCCGGTTCAGCCAGTTCCTTCAGTCCTGTCAATTTATCGACCTGGATCAGTACCGCCGGCTGCCGGAAGATTTGCACCATGGTCGAAGCGGCCTCGGCCCGCGCCATGCGGACTTGCGGCAGCGGCTGCTGGCCTTCGCTGGCGCACGGCACCCACCCGCGTAACTCCAGCGACTGTTCCGCCGCGGCGGCATCGTGCAACAAAACCGCGATACGTCCAGGCGCGATCCGCGACCAGCGGACATTGGCGGCCACTCCTTGTTCTTGGACCGCCAGCGACAGCACGGTCATGTCGCTGGGGACTTCAATTTCGTATTGGAAAGCGGGGCCGGCGGAGTGTTGCAACTCGGCAAAATACCGCAAGTTGATGCGGCCGAGGCCAAAGCTGTTGGTTAAACTGTCGCGGACACGCATCTTGGGGGCCACGGGGGCGGTGGCCAGAACCCAATTGACGGGGCCTTTAGGCAACTTGTATGCCATTTGCGGCACGGTATCGGACGGGCCCCAGCGGTCGACAAAGTCGGGCACCGCCAACATCTCCAGCGGCTCGCCTGGCTCGCGATAGGCAGTGGCCGTCGATTCGATACTGACCGCCAAAAACTTCTTGATGTTGCGCGGGCCGTGCGGTTCCAGCAGCGGCAACCGCAAGTGTCCCAATCCCGATGCATCCGTCGGAGCCAGACGTAAATTGACGGCCGTCTGTTCCGAAACGGCTTGAGGCAGTGTCACCTCTACGAGTTCGCCCGCATCGGAACTGCCGCGAACTCGCAACGTGGCGGCTTCGCCGGGAACGGGTGCCAATAACCGCCACCGCGGGTCGATTTGTAGCGAGAACTTCTTGAGCGATCCGCTCGCCAGGCGAACTTTCAATCGCGCATCGAGCACGACCGCGCCCGGCTGAACACGCAGCCAGAGCAGTTCCTCCGCGTCCCACAGGGGAATCGAACCATTGGCTCCAGCTTCGCGCCATTCCAACGAGAACCGGGCGATCGGGCCAAGCCAGGCGGTTGTCCGCTGGCCCCCTTCCGCCAGCGAAATCTCACCCGCGGCTGCCAGAATGGTCGGCGGACTCATGTCGGGCGGGGCTTGCACTTCGGCCGTCGCGCGATGTACGGCGGGAATCGCCAATGACAAACGCGACAATTCGCTTTCTTGCCGTACTTGGAGGCGCAAGGAAATCTCCAAGCGGTACTCGCCCGGTTCGATTACGCTAAACGAAAAGGACTCGCCATCCTCGGCCCAGTTAATTGGCGTCTGAGCGCCATCCAGTAGAGCGGCAACAGGGCGCTGGCCGCCGCCATCGCCAAGGGGAATTCGCACGGTTCCGGCGGTAAAGATTCTCAATTCCAAGGTGGCCTTG
Organism: Pirellulales bacterium; assembly: GCA_050247075.1. Taxonomy (GTDB): domain Bacteria; phylum Planctomycetota; class Planctomycetia; order Pirellulales; family JBFWUW01; genus JBFWUW01. Next base: position 12,000 of record JBFWUW010000003.1, read on the forward strand.
AGTTCTTTGAGCGAGACCTCTTTTTGCGGGGTTTCACGATGGAGTTCGGCCTGGTAACTAGCCTTGGTAATGAGCCAGCCTTGGGGGATTCGGGCGGACTCGGCGGCGGCACGCCGCAGTTGCTCGTAGAACTTCTGGGGAACGCGGTAGAATATCTGTTCCTCTGGATCGCCCCGTTCAGGAATCAAGACCGTGTAGACGGTGGCGGGCTCCTCCTTTTCCGCTGCCTCTTCTTGCGGCCAGGCGAGCGTTCCGCCCGCCGCGAGGATTGCCACGGAACCGGCCGCAAAGGTGATCGCGGTCTTGCGCACCACGCTGGATTGTTGCGCCGCGGCCGGCGTTTGCCGCCTGCGTGGCCCGCTCCACAACGCCTTGCCCAGGCAAACGAGCCCGCCCCACACTGCTCCGGAAAACAACACCGCCACCGACAGCGGCAACAACAGGCCCGCGGCGATCAACATTCCCACGAATCCCCACCAACCCGCAATGTTGCTACCTGCCCTGCGCCAGCCGATTGCCAGGACGGTCGCGAACAGGCCCCAGGTAATCCAGCCGGCCAACCCGCGGTGCATGGCCCGCATGCGCAACGGCTCGGACATGTCCCCGCTGAACTGGCAGACGGTCCAGCCCGTCAGGTCACGGGGATTGAAGGGAGCATCATGCCGCGGCCGCCAAGGCCAGGCTGTAGGAGTGTCCCAAACCTCCGGCGGCTGAAAGTGTCGGCTACTCCCGTTTCGCGCGGCTTGCATCCGTGCTTCCCCAGCCATGTTCCGCCTCGCTAAAAACAGGCAGGGGGGATCTCCAACTCGATGCCGGCCGTTCAAGGCGGCCTCGGTCAGATCGGTCAGTACGACCGTACGCGCGGAAATCAGTAACGCCAGATTGCGCCGTTGTAATAAATCCAAGCCGCGTTCCCGGGCAGTCTGGCCGATTCCGTCGTCGGGAGATGTATGGGGAAAAATGCCCATCTGGGCACAGGCCAAGTGGTCAATCAATAACTCTCCTTGGTCCCGCCGCAATTCCGCCGCCAGGTGGACGAGGAGTTGTTTCCAAGTGGCCTGGACTCCAGGCGCATTCGCGGCCGTCCGTGGCTGGCCCAATCCGGCCAGCAGAAATTCGACGGCTTGGGCTTCTGGACGCTGGCCGTCCGCGGGCTGAACCACGCTGTACCAATCATCGAGTTGGAACGGATTAAACGGGGCATCGTCGGCGGCACGCCCCAGCCCTCCGAAAACCCGACGCGGCCAAGACGCAACGGGGAATGAACTCTCCAAGCCGTTGGATGAGGCCGGCAGCCATTCATATTCGGCGGGTGCCCAGACCGTCCAGGTTTGCGACAAGAGTGGAACTTCGAGGTGAATCCGCGGCAACTCGACCAGCGGTGCTAGGGAGTAACCGCCGGCCGGTGTGGAAAAGTCAATCGTCGCGGTGACTTGCCGCGCTGCCTGGGGCAAGGGAAGTAAAAAACGCCGGTCAGCGTCGAGCCGTGGAGTGCCGGAAGTCCCCGCGACTTGCATCCCCAGCGGCGTAGCGGAGGCTGGCAGGCCGACTCTTAGAGCCTCCAAACCGTTGTTCTGTATGTACAGGGTGGCCCGATGCAGCGTGGCGGAACCGGGCTGCGAGCAACTTTGCACGCGAAGTTCCCAGACGTAAACCGCGGGTGTCGATTCTTGTGGATCGAGGCGGGCGATCGAGAGCAGCGGCCCTTGATCGACCGTGACACCACCGGCCGGGTCATAACGAAAAGCGGCCCGCGTGGCCTCCGTGCTTTCCGGGGGCAATGGCAGCGGATCCAAACGGGAGTTCGTCAGGTCGAGCAAGGCATCGTCGTCGCCATGCACGACGACCGTACCTGTTTGATGGGCGGCCTCCGGCAATGACAACAGCGAAACCGCCATCCGCCCCGCGAAAGGTACGCTCCGCGTCGCGCGTAGTTCAACTTCCGCTCCCGCCGCAGCGGGGAGCGCCACGGCCCACGTTTCTCCGTCCATGCCGGCACTGGCACCCGTTGCCAGTTCGGCGGTGACTTGCTGGCCACTGGCCAATGTCCACACGGGCGGCACGGGCCGGGAAGGTGAGAACCGCACAAGCAACCGCTCTGTCCGGGCAACTTCGGCGGGGCACGTTATTCGATACGATTCGCGCAACTCGTCGCCGGCAATGGCGGCGTCGACGCGAAGTTGCGCGTCGAATGTGGGCGATTGCCGCTCCAGGGCTATCCCCAGCCGCGCCGAGTTTTCGTCCACGCGAAACAACAGCCCGGAAGGCTGCCCGGGAAACAGTTCCGTGAGTCCGGCTTCCAATCGCTTGGGATCGAGCCTGGCCAGGCGTTCGTCACCGCTCAGCCTGACCTTGAAGGAACCATCCGCGGTGACTTGGACCAGACGCTCCCCAAATCTCGCGTCTTGAAACGCGGCGATTTCCAAATCGGACGGACCAAGCGTTTCGCCCAAGGGGGACCGCAGCCTGCGGCCCGTCACTACCAATCGCACGGGATTGCCAGGCAACAGTGGCGGCGACAAATAGACATGCAGCGTCCGGCGAGGAAACTCGTGCAGTTCCACGTCCCAATCTTGGACCGCGCCTGACGGTTCCGAGACGACGCTGTCAATGGTCCATTGGGGTGAGACTTCGGCATCCAGCAGATAACGGTGTCCGTCAACCGTGTGGAAATTGGCAACCAGAACGCCCGTAGTCTCGCCCGCCCCCAGGTGGACCGAGACGCCGCTCTCGGCCCGCACGGGCTCGGCCCGCTGGCCAAGAGTGACTTGGATACTGGCATCGGGTTCGTAACATTGCAACTCGATCGACTCGCCTGGGACAGGGGCCGGCAAGGTCGAGGATTGCGATTGGCGGCAGCCTGCCGTAACAAGCTGTTTCAACTCCAACATCGTCGGTAGCAGCAACGTGGCCTTTCCCTCTTGCCATTCGATATTCCGCGGACTCATGGCGGGCAACGTCCAAGGCGCATCCATGACGGTCTGAGCCAAAGCTGACAGGCGGACGACCTTGTCGACGCCAAACAGCGGCTCCGGAAATTCGAGTTCCGCGATGTGGCCCTCGTTGCCGTTGGCGGCTTTCACGGAGAAGGGAATCGTGCTGTTGCCGTAGCGGGCCGCCAAGAGCCGCAACCCGTCGTCCAGTGAGATTTGCAGCCGCGACAAAGGTTCGTCGCGGATGTCCAGATCGAACTGGACGGCCAATTCCACGCCACGTTCCGACACATCGTACGTCGTCGATTGCCGGACAATGGCTCGTTGGGCCGTCTGGTCCGCTGGGCCGCCGCCGCTCAAGCGAAGCTGGCACTTGTTCTGGCCCCCCAGGTCAAGTTGCCACGAGCGTTGGTCGCCGGCCGCCTCGCCAGGAGGGGCTAATCGGCCGCGGTCGGTCGATAATGCAAGGCCAACGGGCAAGCTCACTTCGATGGTATTCGCCGCGGAGCGGGGGAGCGCCAGGTCAAACACGTAGAACTCGCGGGTGCCCGGCCCGCGGTGCCCGCGAAGGGTAAAGTCCAACTTTAGACTGCCCGATTTCTCGACCAGCAATTGCTGGCGTCCCGCGGCATCCGCGCCCATGACCGCCGGAGAGTCGGTCTCTTCCCACCGTGCCGCATGCACGGCGATGTTGCAGGGGGCGAGTTCCAGCAGCGTTGCTTCCGAATTGCCATGTTCTACGTGCAACAGGGCTGTTCCCGCCAATTCATCGTCGCCGAGTAGTCGCAGTTGGCAGTGCGCGGACGTAAACCGCGCTGCCAATGGGCCGTCGAAGCCACGCTCTCCTTGGCGGGCAGCCTTCAATAGCCGCTCAAACTCCTCGCTAAACACCGGCACGAAATCATCGTCTGGATCAGCCGGCCAGTCCGCGATTTTTGCTGGCGGCACAAACACGCGACGAAATCGTAGGGCCGCGGCCGGCTCTTGCCCCGCGACGCCTTGGCAGGCCATCCAGACGCAACCCAACCACATGGCAGTCTTGCCGGCCGTGGAGAATCGGTGGACAGTAGTCATGTGCCCGAATCCTCGTCGGGCGGCACAACCACCAGCGGGGCCGTCATGGTGGAGTTCGGAGCTGGCACGCCAGGCGGCATGAGGTTGAGTTCGACCACGCGCGACTTCAAAATGGAGCTCGAACCGTGGCTTGTTTCGCCGCGAGCCGGGCGGCGGCGCGTGGTGCTTCGTTCCAACCAACCGGCCAAGGCCGCCAGTACGATTCCGATGACCGCGGCCTGCGAGGCCAAGACGGCCTGATCGGGATAGATCAGCCCCCAGGCGGCCAACCCCATAGCCAGACTGAGCAGTACGCCTGCTCGCCGCAAGGCCGGCAGATAGATGACCATGAGCCCCATGCCCAGCGCAACCAGCGAAAAGGTAAACACAATCAACGACCGGCCCGCCAGGCGGACATCGAGCACCCGACTGCCAGACAGCGCGCCAAACAAATAGCAATTAACGCCACCAGGTGGCATGGCGTGCTGGGGAGCGCCAATCCATTGTTCCAGTTGCGACTGGTTCAACAGCGGGGTGCGTTCCCATCCCAGGCCGCTCCATGCCCAGTTCTGCTCGGAAGTCATGTTCCGCGGGCCAGCTACCAGATGTTGATGCCGCGGCAGAATCAACTGCCAGTAGGTGCGGAGGATTCGGCAGTCGTCCGGCCAGGCAGGGGCAGACAACGCCAACTCTCCAGAACGCTGTGCTCGCGAGAAATGATACTGGATCTCCAGCAATCGGGAGGAAGCTTCTCCCGCTGTTTGGGGACGGTTGAGGGGGATCTCGATTTCTCCCGACTTCGATGCCGAGGCTTCAACCTGCTCGCCATCCAACACCAGTTGCATGGTCGAGAAGTCACAGCCCACGGGCAAGGTCAGCAAAACACTGGCCTGACTGCTCGTCAGGCGGTACAGTACCCGATCCATTCGCCCGGCGGAGGACAGCCAGGTTTGCACCCAGGCCCGCTCGATCGTCGTCTGGCCCCCTGTTGAACGGTCGTCCAGATTCACCGCCAGCCGGACTTCGGACGAATCGGTACTCGTACAGAAAGCGGCTGTGCGGTTGGGCAAGCGTGGCTTGGCCGAATGGGCCGTCTCCGTCCAGCGGTCCTCGCGCAATTCGGCCCGGATGCCGGCGGCTGGTTCGATCATTAGATCGTGGCGTTCTAGTTCGCCGTCCATCGGCACAACCAGGGGAACCGCCCGCAAGGCGGTCGTCTCGGGGGCGAGCTCTTGCCGTTCGAGGGAATAGCCCACCACAACCTCGAAGTCGCCGATCTTGGGGCTGGGCAGTTCCAACTGCATGCGCACCAACGGGGACTCGCTGTCGGCGTCGGATTGCAGCCGCGACAGCAGACGCTCGCCATTCAGTTCAAAGCGAAGATCCTCTTGCTCCGCTAGTTGCTTGGGGGCCTGCACTAAAATCGTCGTCAGCCGCTCGTGCGTCACATGGTACGACAGCCGTTGTTCCACAAAACCGGCGGCATCTTTCAGCTTTACCACGCTTTCGACACGGACGGTGATTTCTTGAGGGCGGCGCGTCAAGTCGGCGGCAAATCTGGCTTGGGCCGCCTCACCGCGAAAGAACAGCGGCTCTTGTTGCCGCGCCGGCAGTTGCATGGGGGGCGCTACGTGCTGGCGGTACAGCCCGGCCATTTTGTCGGGACGCGGGCGAACTTCGACATTGTCCTCGGGCAAGATCACAATCGCGGCGGGACTGGACGTGTTGGCCCTGGGAATGGGCACGGTCAAGTCGAGCTCGCCGCTCTCCGGCATTGGCCTTCTAGCATGCAGCACGATCTCGAACGGCCCCGTGGCCGGTTGCAACAACGGAATGGTCAAGGGCGAGGCTTCGCTGGTCGAGATTTCGTCCAGCAGGACAAGGTTGTCGGGACCGAGCTCGTCGACTTCCCAGCCCGGCATGTCGATCTCAATCGCAAATGCCTTGGCTCCGCGGACCTTGTACTTCCAGCGGGCTTCCATACGCACCTGATCGACGCCCACCAAGAAGAGATACTCAGGATCAACGTGAATGCGAGTCTCCCGAGGGACCACCCGCGCCGGAAGCGCATACGGTTGCCGGGAAAACTCGAAGCAAGCCGCCAGGTCATCGCGGCTTAGTCCAGCGGGCAGCTTTTCCACTCGCCGCGCACCGGAATCGAGCGGTCCCCACAAGACCTGCCAATCGCCCACCGCATACACCCCGACATGTCCGGATTGGCGCGCCGCGTCGACCACGGCGAACCCAGACAAGTCCAGGAATTCGTCCGATCGCGTGGGATGATGCAATTGGTCCGCCACGATCCGGCATTCGATGGAACCGTTTGTGGGCTGGTCGAGGATGACTTCGATCCGTCGTGGTTCGTTGTTGGGTAACTCGACCGCTGGATCGTTCACGCGATAGCCCACATGCTCGCTTTCCACCAGTTTGGCGCCGCGCGGCAGATACAGGTCGAATGCGCGAAAGTCGCCTCCCAGGCTGCGCAAAACCAGATTGGCCGTGTGACGAATGCTAGTTCCGTCGATCCGCGTGGCAATCACGCAAGAAGCCTCTATTTCGGCGCGTGCCTCGGTGCTCGCTTCGCTGGCGGGCCGCCACGAAAAATCAAACTCTCCGTCCAGCCGGCGAAGGACGAACTCCGTTGCGTTCGGAGACGCACCCGGCAGCGGCGCATCAAGGATGGCACCACCCGCCAACTTGCCGACCTGCTGGGTGCCGGGAACCTGCAGCTTTAGTTCCGACTGGGTAGAGCGCGGCGCGGTCAATTTAAACCGCGATTCCAGGTCGCCCGCCAGCATCGGCACGATCAACTTGAGGTTGAGCTGGTGCGTCGAGCCTCCTTCGCCGCGAATCCAACTGACATAGCCCCCGCCATCGGTGTCGTAATCGAGAAAGTGTTTTCCCTCGCCCGTGTATTCTGGCTGCTCCTCAACGATCCCTTCCGGAAACCGCAACGGAATGCGCGTCCAGCCGTTCTCATTGGTTAATATCTTGAACTGGCAGGAAATCGCCACTTGCCGACCAGCCGCCACTCCCGTCGCCGTGATCGATTGAATAATGTACCGCGGTCGTAGGCCACGATCGGGTTGGGCGGTATTTTCCGTCAAAAGTGCTTGGAACTCTTCCAACGTCACCCCTGGCACTGGAACCAGCTTGCCATCTTTATTCATCAAATGGATGGGCGGCAGCGCCTCCTCGATCTTGGCCGGTTCCGCGGCAGGTTGTTTGACGGGTTCCGGCTTCGTCGCGGCACGATTAGGCGGCGGCTCTTGCGAGTTTGCTGGCACCGCGGCGGCTAGCAACCACAAACCGGCTAGCAGTATGTAGTTCCGCATGGTGAGCAAGGCCGTGGCGCCTGGGTTGCCCGCGGTTCGACAATCCGCGGAAGAAGTGGACATCCTTCCAATTTACTCCACCCGCACGACCAATCAATCCGCTAAACGAAGGCCGAAATACTAACCACCCAATAGAACTCCACCCACAAGGGCTGTCTTATCTGCCGCATTAGACGGCACTTACGGCGGCTTTTCAGCCTTTTGCCTCGGAAGACGGCCCCTTTCATGGTTTGACTTAGCTCGCCCGTAACCTATTGGTTTTCATATGCAAATTGCTTGTCGTTCTTTTCGGGATCCATCCGCGATGATTGGCCAAGGGGCCTAGCGTCTCATCGCACCGCGTCGCTGGCTTTCTTAGGAGAGTTTGGATGTCTACGGGACTTGTGTCTTTGTTGCCCATGATTTTGGCCGTGTCGGGCATGGCTTTGATGTTCGGCGGCGCAGCGGGCTGGTGGCTGGGCCGATCCCAAGGCAGCCGCGGCCAGCGCCCCGCTGGCAACCCTACGGAATCAGCACCTCCGATTGCTGCCGTCCCCCAGCCGGCAGCTAATGCCGAAGGTGGCCTGGATCGAGCCGAAGCCCAAGCCATGTTAGCCAAAATGCAGGAGTTGGCCGCGGGCATGGCCAGCAATGTTACCCAGCACCACGCCAGCGTACAGGCCGCCAGCAGCGAGCTGAACACCGCTCCCGACGGTACGCAATTGCCGCCGACGATGGCCCAAGCCGTGGCTTCCATTCTGGCGGCCAACGAACGGTTGAAGAGCGAGCTCGCCGCGGCCTCCCATAAGATCCAAGACCAGTCGCAACAAATCGCCGCCCGCATGGCCGAGTCGCGCACCGACGTGCTCACGGGGCTGGCGAATCGCCGCGCGTTCGATGACGAAATCGCTAAGCGACTGGCGGAATGGCACGAGCAGCAGATCCCCACGGCCTTGGTGCTGTTGGATGTCGATCACTTCAAGAAATTCAACGACAAGCACGGCCACCTGGCGGGCGACGAGGTTCTGCGCGGCGTGGGCCGAATGCTGAAGCAAACGGTGGGCAAAGCGGGCCTGGCTGCCCGCTATGGCGGCGAGGAGTTTGCCGCCATCCTGCCCAATGCCACCCGCGCTCAAGCCAATGAGTTGGCCGAAGCGATTCGGCAAGCGATTGAGTCCCATCGCTGCATGTTTGAAGGAGCTGAGTTGCGCGTCACTGCTAGTTCCGGCATGGCTCGTCCCACTACGGACGAGGCCGCCGCCGACTGGATTCGCCGGGCCGATGAGGCGCTGTACGCCTCGAAAAAGGCGGGCCGCAACTGCGTTAGCGAACACAATGGGCGAGAGTGCCGCCGCCTGTCGCCCATGGTCGAGGAGGCTGCTGCTTCCGCCCCGCCCTCGCGGGGAGCTAAGCCCCGCTCCGCCGTGCCCGCGGCATTGCACGACCCCATGACCGGCATGCATAGCCGCGAATCGCTCACCGAACAATTGGCCACCCGATTGGCCGAATGGCGGCGATCGGCCACACCCGTCAGTATCGCACTGATTGCCGTGGATGATTTCGCCGACATTCAACAACAGCATGGCGAGGCCACAACCAACATGGTCTTGGCTGCCGCGACGCAGTTTCTTAAAGCGGCACTCCGTGAAACCGATATGATCGCGCGGCATGCCGACGATTCGTTCGGCATTCTGCTCCCCGCTTCAGGGTTGCCCAAGGCCAGGCAAGTCGCCGAACGGATTCGCGCTGCAATCGACCGTTGCGACGCGCTCCGCAGTGCCGCTGGCAAGCCGTTGCGGTTCTCGGTCAGTGTTGGAATCACCGAATCGCAAATCGGCGACGATGCTCATCAAATGCTGGCGCGGGCCGCGGAACACCTGCAAGCAGCCGTGAAAGCCGGCGGCAATGCCACTTGTGGCAACGCCCAACCGCAAGCCGAATCACGCAAAGAGCAGGCCGTTAATAGCTAGCGATGATCGGCGTTGGATCCACCACCGGCATCGCCTTGCCATGCCAGTGAATTGAGCGAGACCTAGTTGCCTTTGCAATCGCCAAATGGCAATGATAAACTAACGCATCCTGCCTTGCGTATATTGTCGCTGGCCAGCCATGCCTGGCAGGCGAACGTATTCGCCTGACAATCCTGCCCATGCGTTAGGGGCCTCCCTCGAGTGAGGATCCACCGATGCTCGAAATCCAAGCTGGCCGCCGGTCATCCAATTGCCAAGGCACCACCCGCCGCACGGCCCTCAAGGCCGGTTTTCTCGGTCTGGCGGGCTTGTCGCTGGCTGACCTGTTGCGGCTGCAGGCTCAAGGCTCGGCCACCAAGAAGAATAACGCCGTCATTTTGCTCTGGTTGGATGGCGGGCCGAGCCAGTTGGAAACCTACGACCCCAAGCCCGAAGCGCCGGTCGAATATCGCGGGCCGTGGGATGCCATCTCCACCAACGTGCCGGGCATGCAAATTTCCGAGATTCTGCCCGGCCACGCCAAACATGCCGACAAGATGGTCTTTGTCCGCTCGCTGCATCACGATACGGGCGACCACTTCGCCGGTGCCCACTGGATGCTGACCGGCAAATTCGGCTCGACAACTTTTAACCTGCCGCAAAAATTCCCCTCGGTCGGTTCCTACGTGTCGCGGGTGCGCGGGGCCAACCAGCCCGGCGTGCCGGCCTACGTCGGTTTGCCTTCGGCCCAAAGCGTCTACCTGTTTCCCGGATATCAAGGCTCGGCCTATCTGGGCGCGCAGTACAACCCGTTCGATGTCGATACCGAGAACAAATATCTATCGGCGGTCGATACGCGTCCGGTGCTGCGGCCGCGGTGCCTGCAAAACTTCACCGGATTGGAAGGCAATCGCACCGCCGAGCGCACCGAGTTGCTATCCAGCCTGGACGGCATCCGCCGCGAGGTCGATCAGCGCGGCACGATGAAGTCCGTCGATAAGTACCAGCAGCAGGCATTGGACATGATCCTGGGGGGCAAGGCCCAAGCCGCGTTCGATCTATCCAAGGAAGACCCGCGGCTAGCCGACCGCTACGGCCCCGGCCCGTGGGGCCGCTACACGCTGATGGCCCGTCGTCTGGTGGAGGCGGGCGTGACCTTTGTCACCGTCGATATGCCGCATTGGGACGACCACTCCAACATCAAGGAAGGGCACGGCTATAAGTTGCCGCACGTCGATATGGCGGTCAGCGGCCTGCTGGAGGATCTGCAAGACCGCGGCATGTTGGACAATGTGCTGGTGATCGTGATGGGCGAGTTTGGCCGTACTCCCAAGATCAACACCGGACAGCCCGGCATTCCCATTCCGGGCCGCGACCACTGGGGCAACGCCATTAGCGTGATGATGGCCGGTGGCGGCCTGCGCGGCGGTACCGTCGTCGGCGCGACCAATTCCAAGGCGGAACACCCGGTCGATCGGGCCATCACGCCCAGCAACTTGCTGGCCACGGTCTACAACGTAATGGGGATAGACCCCACGTTGATGTTCGAGGACCGCGCCGGCCGGCCGACGGCCATCCTGGACGATATCGAGCCGCTCCACGAAGTGCTGTAGAGAATCGGCCGCGAACATGCAAACCATCATCACAGCCGTCGGGCCCGACAACCGCGGGCTGGCCGACCCGATCATTCATTACGTGACGGGCCAAGGGGCCAACATCGCCGAAATTCAGATGTACGACCATGACGAAGAGTCGCTCTTCGCCATGCTCTGCCGGGTGGAACTGCCGGCGGTCGAGTATCCGCCGTTGCAACAAGCCATGCAAGAGATCGGCCGGCTCAAGGGGTTGTCGATCCGCGTTTGGTCGCCCGACGAACGGGGCGCGCGGCCGCGATTGGCGATTTGCTGCACGCACCGCACCGAGACCCCGCTGGCGTTGTTGCGCGCCATTCGCGACGGCCAGATCCGCGCCGAGGCCGCCGTGATGATCGGCAACCGCCCCACTTGCCGGGCGCTGGCCGAACAATTCGACGTGCCGTGGCAAATGGTGGGGGACGATACCGGCAATCCCGACGAGGAACAATTCATCGCCGTCTGCGACCAGCAACAGGTCGATTACATCATTCTGGCTCGTTACATGCGCGTGCTGCCGGCGGCGACTTGCTGGAAGTTCGCGGGCGGTCGAATCATCAACCTGCATCACGGGCTGCTCCCCAGCTTTCCCGGCATTCGCCCCTACCACGATGCCTTCGCCAGCCGCATGTTGACCTTCGGCGCAACCTGCCACTTCATCGTGCCGGAGCTAGACGCCGGCAACCAGATCATCAACCAATCGACCTTCACGGTTCCCCCCGGCATGAAGCTGGATGACATCATTCGCCTGGGCCAAGAAGACAACGAGCCGCGGTGCCTGGTGGAGGGGGTTCGCCGCGTGGTCGCCCGCGAGGTGCAGTTGCACTTTCACCGCGTGGTCGTACCCCGCTAGCGATCTAACTGTAGGAGCCGTCTCTGACGGCGATAATACGGCGTCGCGAACAAACGACGATGCCGGCTGTCTTCGCCGGGTGCCCGCGCGGATCAGCCCGTCACGCCGGCTGCAAAATCTGCAAATGGCTGCGGACGATCAACGGCTTGACCCGCGGGCGGTACTCCACCATGTGGGACGCGACGAGATGGGCTTGCAGGCATTCCAGATCTTGCCACCTCTCCACAATGACCACAGTGTCGGCCCGCGGCGGGCCTTGGGCCGGAATGTCGGTGGGCAGATCGACAGACGGCCCATAGTCCAGGCAGCCGCGCTCGGCCAACACGGCCGGTACGATCTTGTGAAACTCCGCCAAGAAAGCCGCCCGGCCGCCTGGGACCAGTTCAATCGTCGCCAATACGTGGATCATGGTGTTTAGATAATAACTGTAGGGAGCGGGGGAAAGCCGAATTGTCGCCGTCGGAGACGGCTCCTACAAGCCATTGGCAGCGAAGGGGGCTGGCGGCTGACCACCGGGAAGCCCCAGCGGCGTTGGCATTCCAGCCAGATCGTCCAATCGATGCCGCTTCGATCAATCCGGTTGGACGATCAACTCCGCTCTCGCCATTCGCTTCGCTGCTGACCCAAACCACCCGCCGTTTTCTCCACGGCACGGCATGGCGGGCTCAAAATTGCGGTCAGTTCCCCTCGCTCGCCGCCTTGCGGATTGGAAAACCAAGCTGCTTATCGACCAGGTTCTTCAGCGGCTGGCCGGCCAGGTAGCGGCGCAAGTTGTCGCAAAAGAAATCGGTCATGTCGTCGATCCGCCGTGCGCTTTGGCCGGCGACATGCGGAGTTATGATGACATTGGGCATTTCCCACAGGCGGCTGCCAGGGGGGAGCGGCTCTTGTTCGGTAACGTCGAGCGCGGCACCCGCCAGGTGCCCGCTCTCCAGGGCCGCCACCAGCGCATCCTCTCGCAGCAGCTTGCCGCGGGCCATGTTGATCAACAACGACCCTGGCCGCATGTGGGCCAGTTGTTGTTGGCCCATCAGCCCGCGGGTCTGTTCGTTGAGCGGGGCCGACAGAAACACGATCTCCGCCTGGCTTAGCAGGTCGGGCAGCCGGTTGGCCGGCCAGAGTTCGGCGACCTCGGGAGGCTTATCGACCGGAAACAGGTCGGTCGCCAGAATACGCGTCTCGAACGGTGCCAGCACCTGTGCCAACCGCCGGCCGACGCCCCCCAGCCCCACGATGCCCACGGTGGCACCGGTCAGGTCGCGCGTGGGGCGGCGAATGAATTCCTTGTTTTGCTGGGCGCGAAAGAAAGTTGGCAGCCCGCGGCAGAGGGCCGTGGCCAAGGCGATGGCGTGTTCGGCCACCTGATCGGCCAATACGCCCGACGCGCTGGTCACTGGAATATCCGAGGCGATGACCGACGGCACCAGGCAATGGTCCATGCCGGCCGCCGACGACTGAATCCACCGCAGCCTGCCCTGGGCCACCACGTCATCCCAAGGTACCGGCACCTTGGCGTGCCCGCAAAAAATATCGGCGGCCAGGATTTCCTCGCCAATCCGTTCTTGGCCGGCATTGACGATCCGTGCCAATGGCGCGGCGGCGGCAATTTGTGATAGGTGCCGTTCTTCGACCGGATAACAAAGGACAATACGCATGGCGGATGGGTAAAGTAAGGGGGGGGGTGGAACCGCCGGCAAGATGCGTCCCGCGAATAAATTGTCATGAACCCATTTTCCATGCCGCAACTCCGTCGGCTTATTGTCACTGCCAGGCCAGCCACCACAAGGGGCGGGTCCAGAAGGTCAGGGCATGGCCGGAGATACTTTCAACCTATGCCGCGGCCCGATCGTTGGACTAGAATGCCAACGGAGGATGCCTGATGTCTGTTGCCGAAAAGCCGTTGTTGACGCCCCAGGAATATTTGGCGATTGAACGCCAGGCCGATTTTCGCAGCGAGTTCTATCGCGGCGAGATGTTCGCCATGTCGGGCGCAAGCTTGGCTCACAATCTCATCAATGCCAATCTGGCACGGAAGGTGGGTAACGCCTTGGAGGAGGGGCCGTGCCTGCTCATGGCCAGCGACATGCGGGTAAGAGTTGGCCAGACCAGCTTGTATACGTACCCAGACATGGTGGTCGTTTGCGACGATCCGCGGTATGAGGACGACGAACTTGACACGCTGGCCAATCCCAACGTGATCGTTGAAGTGCTGTCTGGCTCGACGGAAAAATATGACCGCGGAGCCAAATTCGCCTTGTATCGCCAGTTGCCATCGCTGAAGGAATACGTGCTGATCGCGCAAGACCAGCCACTTGTAGAGCGCTATATCCGGCAGCCCGACGAATCGTGGGTGTTGACAGCCGTGAGCGGGCTCGATCAATCTTTTTCCTTCGGCACGCTGCCAGCTACGGTGCCGCTGGCGGAAATCTACCGAAACGTAAAGTTCGGGAAGATTGAGCGTTAAAGCGCTGGGTTGGCCAGCGACGGCGGCTACTTGGCCGCCGCCACAAAGTCTGCGCCGCGTTCGGCGATCCATGCCGGGCAATATCACCCGGCATGGATCGCCATTTCGCGCAGTGAGCCGGCACGGCGGGAGCCATGCGGCTACGGTTACTTAGGAATTGGCAGCACGATCAGGCTGTCCTCGGCAAAGGTGGCTTCACCGGCTTTGTCGTTGATCTTGTACTGGATTTTGAGCTGCTTGACGGTGCCCGGCGCGGGGTCGCCGCCAAAGCTGGCATTAAAGCTGGGATTGGCCAGCCCGATCAAGGGGAAATCGCCCGCCTGTTTGCGGATCTGGGCGGTAACGTCCTTTTGGTTGTCACCGGCTCCGTACTCGGCCTTGATGATTTCCAACTTGACCTTTTCCAAGCCGGCCTTGGCCAGCAGTTCCACCGCCTCGGGCGACTTGGCACCAATCTTCTGCACGATGGCCAGGGTGGCTGCCGTGGCGTCGTCCTTCAGTTCTGGAATGCTTGCGGCATGTACCGCCAGCTTCAAAGTCTCTACGTTGGGGTAACGCTTGCAGACATCCAAGACCATCTTTTGCTCGGCCGGTTGGCTGCAAGCCGCGAACGCCTTGCGGCACATTTCGTTACGTTCGTTCTCCGGCAACACAAACTGCCGGGCAATGCGAATGTAACCACGCAGCGAGCGGTTCTGGTACTTTTCGCCCGGCGCGGACTTGACCAGGTCGAGCAGTACGGGGGCGGCGTCGGCGGTCATCCATTCGCCCAGCAGCCGCGTGCTGACATCTTGCAGGTTCGGGTCGGAATCCTTCGCCGCGGCACCAATCGTGGCCAGGGCTTTCTCTCCACCCACCGCCCCCAAAATCGGCAGCAAGACGGCCTTCTTGGCGGGATTGGATTTCGCCAGCCCTTCGTTGATGGTGGCCGAGCAAGCTTCCCGGTCGGGCATGCGGACGGCGGCCGCTTGCAGCGCCTGCAAGGCAACATCTTCGTCCTCGGCATGTTTGGGAGCCACAGCCAGCGCGACCAAGACCTTCAAATTGTCGGGCTGAACGGTCTCACCCAGGGCCGTCAAAGCGGCACTGCGGATGGCCGGGTCGGCATGGTCGAGGGCCTTGAAGACCGATTCCTGGGCATCGATCCGCCGGCGGCCGACCAGTTCCAGCAGGGCGATCAGGCTCTTGCCTTCGGCCTTGGCCAGACGATTGCGAATTTCGGCGTCTACCTTTTCGCCCGCCAACTCGGCCAGGGCGGCCTTGGCGGAATTGTTCAGGTCGGCGTCGGCGGCGTTGGCAATCTCCAACAGCGGCGACAGGCAGGTGGCGTCTCCCACGCGGCCCAAGGCGGCAATCGCCGCAATCCGTACCGTCTTGTCGCCATCGGCGGCCGCTTTGAGTACGGCCGGCAACACCACGGTGTCGGGCCGGTCGGCCATGGCCGTCACGATCAAGGCCGCCTGGGCGGGCTTGGCGCGGGCCATTTCCGCGGCCAAGGCCTTATCCACCTCGCTCCCCGGAAACTCGCGGGCAGTGCTGAGGGCGATCTGGAACATGCTCTTGTCGGACGATTGAAACTGCTCGACCAGCAACGCGATGCCCCCATTGCCGCGCGCCAATATGGCCCCGCGGGTGGCTTCCAAAATTCGTTGCTTGGGTAGATCGGCGGAGCGGATCTGATCGTAGATTTCGGTCGCGGTCGAACCTTCACCGGCGGCCAGTAGTTTCTCGGCGCACAGCACGCAGCCTTCGGCCACGGCGGAGCGGACACGGGGGTTGGCGATGGCCAGCGAACGCCGCAACGATTGGGTAGCGGCGGCATTGCCGATGTGGCCCAAGGCCACGGCAGCGGCGGAAGCGACCTCGGCATCTTGATCGTTGAGACGGCCGGCCAGACCCTCCACGGCGTTGACATCGCGGCGGACGCCGATGGAGTTGATCGCGCCGATCAGCAGCTTGCCTTCCAACGATTCGGCAGCTCGGCGGAGAGCTTCATCGGCGGCCTCACCGGGAATGGCTTCCAAGGCAATGCGGCACCACGAGGCGAACTGCTCGTCCGACAACAGTTTGGCCAGTTCAGCCACCGATTCGCTAGAGCCGTGAATCGCCAACTGTTTGCAGGCCAGGGCCTTCTCTCCGCCCGGCGCGTCGGAACGCAGCACGGCCAGCAATTCGCGTTCTTTCTCGGGCGAAGGGGAAGTGTTCTCGGCGGCCTTGGCCAACGCGGACACCAACATCAAAGCCGCCAACGGCACGGCAAAGCGGGTCTGGGAAAAGTTCTTATTCATGGAAATGTTCCAGAGAGATTGTGTTTGGGAAAGCCATGACGAACGATAAGCCTTTCACAACTTCCATCATTCGCCATCATTCATTCGACACTCGACACTCGGCATTCAACACTTCCTACAGTCTCCACGGCTCGCGGAGTGCTTCCGACCGCAGCCGGTTGGCCTGTTCGTCGTCGATGAATTTGTTGGTGGTGTTGTCGAACTTGACTTGCCGGCCCAAGTGCAGGGCGATATTGGCCCCGTGGCAGGCGATGTGCGCGTTGCAGGCCGCTTGGGCGTTGCCTTTGGTCAGCCCCCGTGTCTTGACGCAATCCAAGAAGTCGCGCACGTGGAACGTCGCCGGGTAGCCGCCGATTTCCTCCACGGTGCGGCCAGCCAGCAGCGTGGGCGAGCTCAGCACCAGCTTGCCACTATCACCCGCCTCGACCCAGCCGGTTTCTCCCTCGAACCGCACGGGGCACGAACCAAGCGGAATCCAGCCGGTCTCGCGGAAGATCAGTTCCACGCCGTTCTCGTAGCGGGCGACCAGGTGGCCGTCCTTGGGGGCGTTGTACTCCACTGGCGGCAGGCAATCGCCCACGGCCCATTGGCAAAGATCGACGCAGTGCGAACCCCACTCCAGCACGCCGCCGCCAACCAGCCCGCCCCCCTTTTCAAAATTGAAGCCGTCCAACAGCTTGGCATTGAACGGACGCCAAGCGGCTGGGCCCAGGTACATGTCCCAATCGACAACTTCCTTGTCGGGCTGCGGCTCGGCCGGCAGCCAGCCGCTCATCATGGCTTGCATGCCAGCCGGATGGGCGTAGACCTTTTTGAGCTTGCCAAGTTTGCCGGTGCGGGCCAGTTCGCAGGCGAAGGCAAAGTGCGGCAGATTGCGGCGCTGCGTACCGGCCTGAAACACGCGGCCGGTGCGGCGCATGGTATCGGCCAGGATCAGGCTTTGCTCGATGTTCTTGGTGCAAGGCTTTTCGCAGTACATATCCTTGCCGGCCTTGGCCGCGGTCATGGCGGCGGTGGCGTGCCAATTGGGGCCGGTGGCAATCAGTACGGCGTCGATATCTTGGCGATCGAGCAGCTCGCGAAAGTCGCGATAGGTGGCGCAGTTTTGATTGCCGTATTTGTCGTCGGCGATTTTCTTAACAGCCGTGCGGCGGGCTTCCTTAATATCGCAGACCGCCACGAACTGCACGTCGGGCTGCTCCAAGAAGCAACCCAGGTCGTACGTGCCGCGGTTGCCGATGCCGATGCCCCCCACCACCACCCGCTCGCTAGGCGCGACCGCGCCATCCAGTCCCAAGGCGGAACTGGGAATGATGGTGGGTGCCAGTGCGGCGGCACCGCCAGCCGCCAGCGCGGTTTTCAGAAACCGACGTCGGGGAACCCGATTGGCCTTTTTAGACATGACTGCTCTCCTATTTCTATGGATCCCAGGACCGCCAGAAGGTGAAAGGCCCCGCCGCCTTCCATCATAACCGCCAAGCTAAAAGAATACCCCCTGGGCGCGCGGCAATCCAGCAACAATCCGCCAGGAGGAACCGCCTCGGACGTTCGCAATCGGCTAGCGATTGCCGGCCGACGGAACATCGTCGCTGAGCCAATGGTCCAGATGGGGCCACACGGTTCGCAATGCAAAGCCCAGCGCCAGATTGATAAGGGCCACGAACAGCACGAGCAACACGGCTCCCCCGTTCAGCCGGGCGGGATGTTGTTCCGTGGTCGCTTCCACAGCCGATGCGGATGGCGGCGGCGGTGATGCCTCGGCCTCTGCGGCGGGCGGCTGTTCCGCGGAAGCTAGCGGAGGTGGGCCCGGTTGCTCCTCGGCCCAGGCCGGCCCCTGCCAAGCGGCCAACAGCAGGCCCAGCACCAATACGGTGCCGGCGGATAAGTTCGCCCCGGCTTCAGTTCGATTCATGGCCAAACCCCATTCTCTTGCGAAACGGCAAGATCGCCGTTTCCATGCCAAGGTTACGTCGTGCGGAGGGTGCCCCGGCATTTTGGCACGCATCGCCCGCCGGTTGATAACGGCGGGGACGATTATTCCGCTTGCTGTCAGGCAATTGGCCCGGTTGTAACGACGATTCCACCCGGCAAATCGTGGGAAAAGGCAGCGCGGTACCGCCAGTACGGCCCGTTGTTGGAGACTCCGTTTCTACAAAGCCGCGGGCTGTGCCAGCAGTTCGGCTTGGCGATCGCCAATGGTGCGCCGGGCCGCCGGCAGAAAGCCGCAAAAATCGGGCGGCAGGGCCGGCAGCCGCACACGGTCCATGACCTGGTTCAACCGCCGCAGCAGTTTCTGGTCATCCAGATAGTCCCACAAAAAACCGGCCGCGTGAAAGTGCGGAATCAGCGGAGCCAGGCGTTCGGTGCGGCGGGGTGCCATGCGGTTAACGGCCTCTTGCACCACACGGCCGTCAACCTGGGCGGCCGCGCGGTAGTAAGACTCCAACAGGGCCGGAGAGTCGGCAATCAACGTGGCATCGAGCAAAATCTCCACCAGAATGTGCCCCAAGAAACTGGGACGAAAGCCTTCATCGGGGGGCAGCCTGTCGCGTATCTCCACCGTGAACCGCCAGCAAAGTTCGTGAAACACGGCCGTTTCATGAAACCAGGCATCATCGGCATGGTGCCGCACAACCCCGCGGGCCACCGCCGCCAACCGCTCGTCGGCATCAGCCACGAACGGCAAGGCATGCTTCGACCGCACGCGAACCTGGCGATCGGCCACGTTCAGCCAGTCGGGCACCGCCGTACCCGCCAGCACGTAAGGCTCATCCAGGTGCGACAGGGCATGGGCCAGATAATTCATATCGGTTGATTCTACGCCAACCATGCCCCGGGGAAACCCGCCCGTGGCCGGCCATGCGGCCAATCAGGCGGTACCGCAACAAGAAAAGTTTTCCCCAGACGCGTGATATTCGTCCCAATGCAGAGCCTTATGCGTATCCGGCCCGCCACTTTTCGCTAGGGGTTTGTGAAAGCGAAGAATCAGGGTCCAACCGAAGAATTGGCTTCGACCAGGCACTAGGGAGGCTCGCATGAAGTCCGCGTCACTGCTGTTTGCACTTGCACTCACATCGGCTGCTAGCGTTGGCTCTCGTGCCGCACCGCCGGCATTTGACAAGGAAGCGGCCTCCGCCGAGGTCTCCTCGAAATACAGCGCGGCCCATCCGGAAGTGCAAGAGTTCGTGCTGCATACGGCCCGCTCATTCGGCCCCAACGGGTTGTGGCTGAATGAAGATGCCTATGCCGGGCTGAAGCCCAAAGACCGCGAGGCCAGGGTTGAGTATCTGGTCAAGCTCTTCGAGGACGCGGAATACGGCCGGCACTTGTGCGCGGCCTTGGCCGAGGCCAGTGCCTTGGTGGAACCGGCCCTTGTTCCGGGGCTGAAAAAGGTGGCGGGCTACCATCTGGAAGACAAGGACTACGATTGCCGCCCCAAATGGATGGCGGTCGCCGCCTTGGCCCGGCAAGAATCGCCGGAGTCGGTCCCCTTGCTGGTCAGCCTTGTCGATCACGGCAACCAGAACACCCGCTTCTGGGCGCGTGCCGCGTTGTCTCGCATGGCCCAGGACGACTTCCAAGCGGATAAGCAAGCCTGGAACCAATGGTGGACCGGCCAAGGCCACGACCCCATCGACCCCGCCTTGCTCAAACCGTACACGCCCCCCAAGGCGGAATAAGGTACGGCACGACGCGGTATCAAATGCCTCTCCGCGACCCGCGCCCGCTGACAATGGGGCCGGTTCGTTGCTAAGATAGAGGGGTCGCCATCCCCTGACAATCGTTTGCCGAGCGAGGTTCTGTTTGATGCCCGCCCCGACCAACGCGATGCCTTCTCCCAACGCCCGCCGCTCAGCGCGGCTGTCGCGCCGCCAACTGCTGCAAGTCGGCGGGCTGGGGTTGATGGGCGTCACGCTGCCGCGGCTGTTGCAAGCCCAGGCCCGCGCGGCGGAGGCGGGTCTGGTTCCCCAGGCCGATGCCTGCGTGGTGATCTTCCTCAATGGCGGTCCCAGCCATTTGGATATGTGGGACATGAAGCCCGACGCGGCCGACGGCATCCGCGGCGAGTTTAAGCCAATTGCTTCTTCACTGCCCGGCTACCAGATCAGCGAGCACCTGCCCCGGCTGGCCACGCAAATGCATCGCGCGACGGTTGTGCGGTCGATGCATCACACCGTCAACAACGCCCACGCCTTGGCCGTTTATACCTCGCTGACGGGTCATGACCGGGGCGATGGAAATGTGGCGGTGGGGACGGGCGGGCAAGATGTCCCCTGCATTGGGGCGACCATGGCGTTGCTGCGTCCGCCTCCTCCGGCGATCGTGCCGCATGTTTGCCTGCCTTACATCACCAAGGAAGGGGCGGGCGGGCCGCCGCAACCCGGTTTTTTTGGCGGGTACATCGGCCGGGCCTACGACCCGCTGTTTGTGTTGAACGACCCCAACGCGCCCGATTTCTCGGTGCCGGAACTTACCCTTACGGCCGATGTTTCCGCCTCGCGCCTGGCGGGCCGCAAGGAATTGTTCTCACGGTTGGATGATGGGTTTTTGCGGCAGGCCGACCGGCTGGCCCTGAGCGGCATGAATGGTTTTCAAGCTAGCGCCTTGGATCTGTTGACTTCCGAAAAGTCGCAACGGGCCTTTCGATTAGCCGACGAGCCAGATGCTACCCGCGAGTCGTACGGGCGCAACATCTACGGGCAAAGCGTTTTATTAGCGCGGCGGCTGATTGAGGCTGGCACGCGGGTGGTGACGGTCTCTTGGGCACCCGACGCCAACGCCACCTGGGATTCGCACAGCGGCAACTTTAAAAAGCTCAAGGGGACGCTGCTGCCGCAGTTCGATGCCGCCTGCACCAGCCTGGTGGTGGACCTGGCGGAACGCGGCCTGCTGGACCGGACCATTGTGGCGGTGCTGGGTGACTTTGGCCGCACGCCCAAGATCAACGCCAACGACGCCGGCCGCGACCATTGGAACTACTGCTACAGCCTGATGATGATTGGCGGCGGCTTCCGCCCCGGCTACATCCACGGCAGCAGCGACGCCACCGGCGCTTTCCCGGCCAGCAACCCGCTGGTGCCGGGCGACATCATCTCCACCATCTACCATCAACTCGGCATCTCCCCCGAGCACGAAATGCGTGACCAGCTAGACCGCCCCCACCGGCTAGTACCCGCCGGCAATGTGGTGGCGGAGTTGTTGGCTTAGGACCGCGCGTGCTGGTCACTTCTCGGTGAGAAACAGCAACGCCAGGCTAGATCCCACGACAGGCCGCGTTCCGCCGAAACTGGCATCGCTCCAGTGGCCCGACTCGGCTTGTTGATCCGCCAACAGAAGCCGCGTGGCCCAGGGCCGCCAGGCGGCATCGCCAATCTTGTCGCGGGAACTACCCCGCGCGGCTTGCCCCAGCAATTGAAAGGTGTAGAGGCGAAAGCCATTGGCTTTAAGGTAAATGGGCTGCGCGTCGGTACACCAGGCGTCGTGCCGCTTCCAGGCCCGCTCAATCGTTGGAACGGTTCGTTCTTGCAGCGGCTTGTCGGCCAGGGCGTCGTTGATGGCCGAAAGGCAAGAGATTCCCGAAAGTGTCATCGTGACCGTGCCGCTGGTTCCCGATGGAGTGTAGGCCCAGCCGCCATCGGCCAGTTGAGACTTGAGCCAATAGTCGGCGTTCAATCGCCAGACTTCTTCCGGAACTTCGACACCCGCCCGCCGGGCCGCATCGAGCGCCCAGATGGCAAACCGTGTACACGAGCCGTCCGCCCGGCCGCCCGCAGCCGGACCGTAACTCCAGCCACCCTGGCCTTCGCCATCTTTCGCCTGGGCATCGGCCAGCCACATTACGTTCGCTCGAATGCGTTCCGCATCCTCGGCCGCACCAGCCCGGCAGTAGGCCAGCGTTTGTAAAACGCGCGAGTAGGTCATGCTGGGTTCTTGTCCGCGCAACCAGCGCAAGGCACGCTGCATCCGTTCATCTTGAACATCGACGCCGCCATTCAATAGCGCCAACGTGCAGAGGGCCGACACGCCGTCGGTGTAACTGCCCGCGTCAATTTTCCAAAAACCTTCTGGCTGCTGCTGGTTCAACAGATAGCCCACGGCAGCGGCCACGCCGGCCTTCGTGTCGGGCTGGTCGTCGGGCGGAGCAGCCGCCAGGCAATTGCTGGCAACCATGCAACAGGCCAGGGCCGCAATGGCACGACATGAAAAAGAAGAATGCCTGTTCATCGTATCCTGGCCTGACTGCATGGGGTTTCGCGGCTCGATCGCATACAATCTGCACGCCACTGTTGTATGACAAGCCGCCGGTAAACACCAACATTTCCCCGAGAAGAATTCGACCAACGGGCGATAGCACTTGGTGAGCCGGTCGAATATCGACGAACCGTGGATTACGCGGATTTCACGGATAGAATCGGGCGGGTCCGCAGCCAGCCATAAGGGGTTGGTGGCGAGGGTGCACAGGCACGGGGTGCCGCTGGAATTTCACGAGAAACCCGCCGATGAGCGACGATGTTCAGCAGATCGAAGCCAGGATGCGGTTGCATGTCGATCGACCGGCCGGCCAGATGCCCACCCTGCCGGCTACAACTAGTGTGCCATGGAACCCGATCCCTCGGGCGGTTCTCGATGGCCATAAAAACTGTACAAGACAGCTACCAGGTTGGTTAGCAAAACCGTGGTAAACATTCCGCCTACCACAACGATCGCCAGTGGGCGCTGCGACTCAGAGCCGATCTGGGTCGAAAGGGCCGCCGGTAACAGACCCAAGATGGCCGTAAGCGCTGCCATCGTTTGGGGCCGGATTAGTTTTTCAACACCATCGCGCAGCGCCTCGCGCAGTGGTACTCCTTCAGCGCGGAGTTGATTGAATCGCGAAATCAGCAGCAGGCCAGCCATATTGCCTACGCCCAAGATTGAGACAAACCCCACCCCCGCCGAGATGTTGAAGGTCTCTCCCGTCAGCAGCAGGGCCCAGATCCCGCCGATCGACATGACCAGCACATTGGTCAATACGACGATCGCGTCCAACAGCGATTTCAGTGCCAAATAGAGCAGGACCAGTATCAGAATCAGGGACAATACGACGAGTGCAAAGAGCCTCTCGCCCGCCTCTTGCATTTCCTGGAATTCACCGCTCCATTCGGCCCGGTAGGGCGACTGGAACAAATCGCCTGCCAGTCGTTGGGCATCGCTCACGGTGCTGGCCAGATCGCGCCCCCGGACGGAAAAACTAACGGCGATAAAGCGGTTGCCTTGTTCGCGGTAAATGGTCGAAGCGCCGCGACGGACGTAAGATCCACCAGGATCGGGCTTGCCGTTCTCATCGATGGGCGTCAGCAGGTCTCGCAGCCGGCGGCGCGGGACACCGGCCAACCCCGCGTGTTTTTGGTAGTAGCGGCTGCCGCTGAGCGATGGCATGGAACGGTTAGTGCCGACTGGCGATACGCCCGTGGCGGGCGAATCGTCGGGCGTGTCCGCGCCGTAAGCAGCGGCTTCGCCAGCCAAATGGTTGCCTCCAACCTCGACCGGAATATCCAGGATCATGTCTTCGTTGTAGCGCAGCCGCTCCGGCCAGCGGAGCGTGATATCGAAAGTCTTTTCACCCTCGACCATCTCTGTAAAGGCCCTGCCGCCGACGGCCGTTTGGATGACATCTTGTACATCCGCTACACTAACATTCCATCGTGCGCATTTCTCGCGATCGACCGCAAACTCCAAATTCGTCTGCCCTTGAATGCTGAAAATGCCGACATTGGTCACGCCCCCAACCTTTACCAGGCGAGTTTTCAGTTGGTCGGCCAGGTGCTGCAATTCACTCAGATCCGGGCCAACGATCTTCACGCAGTTTTCGCCTTTGACTCCGGATAAGACTTCCATGACATTGTCGCGAATAGCCTGCGAAAAACTCCAGTCCACCCCTGGAACGATCCGGCTTAACTTGCTGTCCAACTCGTCGATCAGTTCGGCCTTGGTGCGCGCCCGGCGCGGGCCGTGCAGCCAACGCCGCCAACCGGCCTCGTCGGCTATCTTAGGCCACTCATCGCGCGGCTTGAGCGGGGCAAACAGTTCGGCGTTGTAAAAGCCCGTTGGGTCGGTGCCGTCGTCCGGGCGGCCAACCTGGCACAGCACGGAACGAAACTCCCCGAATTCCTGCAACATTTCGCGGGCGATACGGGCTTTCGTGTCAACCTCTTCCAGTGAAATCTTTACGGGGAAAGTGCCGCGTAAATACATATTGCCCTCTTCCAAGGCGGGCATAAACTCACGTCCCAAGTAGGGCAAGGCCAAGGCCGTTGCTACCAGGATCGCCACGAACCCCCCCACCGTCAGCCAGCGGTAACGCAGCATCCAATCCAGCTGCCACAGGTAGCCGCGTTTTAGCCAGCGGGCCACGAAATTGTCGGGCTTGGGCTTGACCTTGGTAAAGAAAATGCGGCAAAGCACGGGCGAAAGTGTTAGCGATAACAGCAGCGCGCCCCCCAGGGCCAGGGCGTAAGTGTCCGCCATTGGGCCAAAGATCTGGCCTTCGGGCCCCTGCATTGTAAACAGCGGCAGCAGGGCAAAGACCATAATCAATGTCGCGAAAAACAGGCTCCGCTCGACCTGGTTGGCGGCCAGCAAAATCTTCTGCTTCAGGGGCAGTTCGGGATGCTCGCCCGATGACAACATGCGGTAGATACATTCCACCATGATGATCGACGAATCGACGATAATGCCAAAATCCACGGCCCCCAACGACAGCAGGTTTGCCGACTGGCCCCGCAGGTATAAGACACCGAAGGCAAACATCAGCGACAACGGAATGTTGACCGCCACGATCAGAGCACTGCGAAGGTCATTCAGAAACACCAGCAGAATCACCACCACCAGTGTCAGGCCCACGAACAGGTTTTCGTGAACGGTTTCGGTCGTGCGATTGATGAGTTCCGTCCGGTCGTTGAAGACCTCTAGCTTGACGCCAGGCAGCAAACGCCCAGGAACTTCGTTGAGTTCCTTGACATTGGCCTTAACATCGACGAGTGCGGGCATCGACTGCTCGCCCTTGCGCAACAGGACAATGCCTTCCACCGTATCTTCCAGCAAGTCCCACTTGCGCTTGCCGTGTTCGTCCAATAGTTCGCGGCCATCCGTGTCTTTTTGCGGTTTGGCCAGGCTGACTTTGCCAAACCGCGTGGGGTGTCCCACCACCACTCCGCGGTCGCCAGGTGCTTCATCGTGTTCCAGTCGGCCACCGTCCACTACCTCGTCGACACGAATCGGAACGTTGTTGGTCGTAGTCAGAACGATGCGGCGGATATCCAGCAATCGCGACCGTTCCTCGGCTCGCAGCAAATCCCTGGCGGCAACCGGGTCGCTCAAACCAAGTACTTTCTGCACGGGGTCGCTGCCTCCTCCGATGAGCCCCAAGCCACGGACGGCCTGGGCTGTTTCTCCCACCCGCATATAGTCGCCGCTGACATTGGCATTGCTATCAGCAATCGCTTTTTCCAATTGATCCAGGGAAATATCGTATTGCCGCAGTTTGTCGGGGTCTGGCTGAACCTCGTAGCGTTTGATTCTACCGCCAAATCCGGTGGAATCAGCGATCCTCGGCACGCGGCGAAAGTCCCGCTGCAACGTCCAGTCTTGCAGGGCTTTCAAGTCCTCCATCGAATAGACGGGTTGCCCCCGCTCGTCGAGTGGATTCGACAGCGTATATCGATAAATTTCGCCAATAGCCGAGAACGGAGAAAGTTCTGGCGTTACACCGGTGGGAAGATCAGCCAAACGCAACCGATTGAGGACCTCGGTCCGGGCACGGTTGTAGTCCATGCCGTATTCGAACTGGTTGCGGATATGCGCCAGGCCAAACAGCGACTTGCTGCGCATGTATTTTAGGTTTGGCATGCCGGCCAGGGCAACTTCCAGCGGCACTGTAACTTGCCGTTCGACTTCCTCGGCCGATGCGCCGGGGTACTTGGCAATGACCTCAATGATAGCTGGAGCCGGATCAGGATAGGCCTCAACATTCACATGGACAAATGAGTATCCTCCTACGGCAGCCAAGGCGATCATCAATAAGACGACAATCAGCCGATTATTGACAGCCCACGTGATTAGTGCGCGAATCATTCTGGCCTACTTGAGATCGAAGGCATGTCGAAAACCACTGAACCCGCTGAAAATCCTCGGCGAATCGGACTACCGCTGCATCGCCTTCGCGGAGGAAACGCGCAACTCCGCGAGGGTGGAAGTCAGCAGAACGGCTCCGGAAGTCACGACTATATCGCCCTGCCGCAGCGGTGCATCTTCGCTAGAACTTGTTGGGGCGCCGCGGAGAAAAACCATATCGCGCGAGCGTCGAACGACTTGCACGCGACGCTGGACGAATTCATTCTCGTCCGCGCCTTCCGCGACGAATACAAACTTATCGTCCCCCTCTTCGATCAAGGCAGTGGCGGGCACGCCGACCTCGCCATCGTCGGTCACGGGCAAATCAATGGTTGCGGAAATGAATTGTCCGACACGGAGATGGCCATCTTGGTTGTCGACCCAGCCGCGTACCGTGGCTGTATGCTGGGCCGGATCGATTACTTCGCCGATGAGATCGAACATTCCGTCAATTGGCGTGGAGTTCGGCTGCGAGGTCAAGCGGATGCTCCAACGGCGGTCGGCGCCGCGCAAACTGGCTAAGGTTGGCAGGTCTTCCTCATAGACGTTGGCCAACACGGTTAGCCGCCGAAGATCACCGATCTTGAACAGATCCAGGTCCGTCTTGATGATGTCGCCCGGAACGACGTTCTTTTCCAGAATTACGCCGTCGAAAGGGGCCTTGATTTCGAGTTCGGCCCACTTTCTATCAACCTTAATAGCGTTTCGTGGATTTTTGCCTGGGCCTTCCTTGTGCAGCCGCTCGGCCTCCTCGCGAGTCTCCTCAATCTCCGCCTCGTCCAACCGCCACGATCGAAGGGTTCGTTCGATGCGATCGACCGCGATCACGTCAACTTCGTAATCGCGTTCGGCTTCACGAATGACCTTCTCGGCGATGACGCCCGGCTTGAGGCTTTTCAGACGTTCGAGGGTGGTCTTGTCGAGCTGCATTCTTGACAAGGCGTCGACCAGTTCACTTTTCTTTTCGCCGACTTCCTTGCTCCACAAAACGGCCAACAACTGGCCTTGCTTGACTTGATCGCCGTATCGCAATGCCCTTTGCGCCAATGCGCCGCTGCCGCTCGCTCGCGCGTCGTCATCGTCTGTCATTCCGATGGCAACAATTTCACCCTCGAAACGCGACCGGACATGGGCCAGCCTGTTGGAATCGAGCGAAAGCGACCCGAGGAGCCGCAGTGGAGGCGGAGTTGGATTCGACACCACGGGTTCCGTGCGGATCCGCAGATATTCCATAACGTCTACCGGAACACGCAGCGCGCCCGCACGGTCCGTGCAGAGTTCCACGGTTGGCGGGGAAACGGCTTCCTCCACGGTATCCTTTTCCGACACGAAAAGCCGAGGATATTGGCGATAGGCCATAAACGAGGCGGCCAGTGCAACCATACAACCGGTTAAGAGAGCACCGCGTCCGATTCGGCCTGATCTTCGTTGAAGCATAGAGACGAACTCGATGGACCACCCCAGAACGACAACACAAGCCTTTACTCAACAGGAACCTAACAAGAAAGTCTAGTCACCGAAATCCTACTTTTCGCGGAAAACCGTCCAGGTTACGCGCAATTAATCTTAGATCATCACCGACTAAACTGGGTTCAATGAAAGCCGAAAGCGAAATCTGGGCTAGATGCCCTCCTGGGTGCTACTTAAGAACGCAACATGGCGCCTGGCGACAAGTTAGAATCGCTTGCATGAACGCCCCTTGCGACGAACGGCTTGGGTGCCCCTGAAGCTGTTTGGACTTTCACTGCCGTGACGCTCGCCCCCCCAGAAGACGGCCAATGAGCCAGGACATTCAGCAGATCGAAGCCAGTCTGCGGTTGCATGTCGATCGGCTGGCCGGATTGATTGGGCCGCGTACGCTCGACAAGCCACAGACGATTCAGGCGGCGACGGGCTATATCGAAGGCCAATGGAGCGAGATGGGCTACTCGGTCGAGCGCGAGACGTATGACGCGCTTGGTACGGCAGCCACGAACCTGGTCGTCGAGCGGGTCGGCGGCGGCAGGCCGGATGAGATTGTGTTGCTGGGGGCACACTACGACACGATTGCCGCCACGCCTGGGGCGGACGACAACGCCTCGGCCGTGGCGGTGCTGCTGGAGGTGAGCCGCCTGCTGCGGGAGCACGCCAGCCGCCGCACGGTGCGCTACGTGGCGTTTGCCTGCGAGGAGCAGCCGTACTTCCATACTGGGGCGATGGGCAGCCAGTACCACGCTCGGCAGTCGCGGCTGCGGGGCGACAACATCGTGGGCATGTTGTGCTTGGAGATGGTTGGCTATTACACATCCGCCCCAAATTCGCAAGCGGTGCCGCCCGGCATTCCCAAAGGGCTGCACCGTTTCTTTCCACGGCGGGGCGACTTTTTGGCCGCCGTGGGCAACATGCGTTCCGGGCCGCTCTGTTGGCGGTTTCGCCGCGGTTTCAAACGAGGAGCGCGGCGGATGCCCCTGTTCTCCATTTGCCTGCCCGAAAAAATCCAGGAGATCCGCCGCAGCGACAACAGCTCTTTCTGGGACCAAGGCTACCCCGCCCTGATGCTGACCGACACCAGTTTCCTGCGCAACCCCCACTACCACCAACCGACCGACACGCCCGACACCCTCAATTATGCCCGGATGGCGGAAGTCACCCTGGGAGTTGCGTCGGCGGTAAGGTGGTTGGCGTGATGGGAACGGCGGGGATTTACGCGTCAAGCCGGCGGGGCACCATCCGCGGTTATCCATCAACGATTAGCCGCTACGTGGTAGCGGAGCACGGTTCCGCGAAAGCACATGCCACCAGCAAGCCGCCCACCGCGCGCTCCGCTAGCGCGTCGCGGCTAACCGGCATATTATTCCGAGCTTCTCACGTACGGCTTGGATCCCGGCATCACGTCGGTCGAACGGGCGGTGCAAGTAATCTTTCCGTCAAGTAGATCGAGAAATGCGTACACGATGTCAGCCAGGCATCGCCGTTCAATTGAAAAGAACTGAAAACCCTCGATTCCGAGCAAGTTGATCGTAGCGGCATCCAACGGGGAATTGTTGCTTTGCAGTTCTTTGAGCAAAGAGTCGATGGCCTTGCGGACAACGGTGCGGCCTTCCTGCGTCGAAAAAACGCACTCCAGATCGTGCGGTACGCAACCCAAAAAATATCCACGGGATGCGAGCAGCCAACGGTTGCGAATTTCCAGAGTCGCGTGATGTTCGCCGAGGTCGTTTGGTTCCGGCAAGTGGAGTGACAGCAAGCGTAACCACAATTCGAGCATCGAGTCGCGCATCCAGAATCCGGGCTCGTTTCCCGTTGTTGCCTCGGTCAGCGTGACAAACGATGTTCCCATGCGGTTTACTGTAAGAATGATCCGATTTTCGGGAAAGCCATCTTTGCCAATGAAAATGAATGGCTGTCCCCGGCGTTGCGCATCGCGTTAGTCTAGGCCACCGGTTTCGATTCGCCCAAGTAGTCGCGAATCTCGATGCGGAGGCGGGCCAGATCGTCCAGCGGGGCCTCCGCCATCACGGCAAACAAGTTGGGGTCGCGGGGGAGAATGGTCTGCTGCAAATCCGCCAGCGCTGCCAGCAGTTTATCCATTTGCTCCAGCGAGACACGCAATTGATTGGGTACGTTAATCATGGCAATCTTTGCCACACGCGACGGAATCTGGCGGTACGCTCAACCTTTCTACGCCCTATCGCTCGGAAACGCCACCACTTCGGCCAAACTCTCCGCCCCGGCGGCTAGCATCACCAGGCGGTCGAAGCCCAGGGCCGCGCCGCAGCAGGCGGGCAGGCCACTATCCATGGCGGAGAGGAGCCGGCTGGTTTCTGGCAGGGGCGGCTTGCCGTCGGCGGCCCGGTTGACGTTGTGGCGGGCGTGGCGGTCGCGCAGTTCGTCGGCGTCCAACAGTTCGTGGTAGCCGTTGATAAGTTCGATGCCGCGCAGGTAGACCTCAAACCGTTCGGCCACCGGCGGCGAGTCGTTCCGCACGATGGCCAGGGCTGACTGGCTGGCCGGGTAGTCGTACAAGATCAACGGGCGAGACTCCCCCAATAGCGGCTCGACCAGTTCACCCAGCAGCCATTGCAGCCAGCCGTCGCGGTCGTCCAGCAACAGGCCGGGCGGTGGCGTCAGCCCGTGTGTCTCGGCGGCGGCAGCCAGCTCAAAGGGGTTCGCGCCGTGCGGGCTAAGCCCCACGAAGGCTTCGAAGGCCTCGCCATAGCTCAGCCGGTCGGCCGGTCCCAGCGTCAGCAGGCAATCGCACAGGTCGGAGGCAAACTGCATCGCCTGGATGTAGCTAGCACCCGGCTGGTACCACTCGGCAATGGTGAACTCCGGGTTGTGCAGCCGGCCCGCCTCTCCGTTGCGAAACGACCGCGTGACCTGATAGATAGCCGGAGGACCGGCGGCATCGTCCGTCGGCGCGGCCAGCAGCCGCTTCATGCCGAACTCCGGAGAAGTCTGCAAATACATCCGCCGGCCATGATCGGGCTGGCAAGGATTAGGAGCCAGCAGGGTCACGAACGGATCGAGATGCCGATCGACGACAATATCGGCCGAAAGCAGCGGCGTTTCGACTTCCAAGAATTCGCGGGCGTCGAAGAACCCGCGCAGCTTGGCCAGCAGCGCCGCGCGAAGGCGAAGGCGGTCCCAAGAGGCGGTGGGGAGGAAATCGGCGGGCATGGGGTTGGCCGCCGCTTACTCGCGGACGCGCTCAATATATTCGCCGGTTCGCGTGTCGATGCGGATCATTTCGCCCTGTTCCACGAAGGCGGGGCAAGTGATGGTGGCACCGGTCTCCATCTTGCACGGCTTGGTCAGGTTGGTGGCCGTGTTGCCGCGGACGGAGGGCTCGCAATATTCGATCTTGAGGATCACATGGTTGGGCGGCTCAACACTGATCGGCACGTTGTTGAACAGCATCATGTTGCAGAGCATGCCCTCTTTGAGGTACTGCCAGGCGTCGCCCACTACTTCCTTGGTCAGGTCGTACTGCTCGTAGCTGACGTTGTCCATGAAGAAGTACTTGTCTTGCTGCTGATACAAGAACTGCGACTCAATCTCCGTCACGTCGGCCGCGTCCAGCGAGTCGCCGCTTTTGTAGGTGCGGTCGAGCATGGTATTGCGGATCAAATGCCGCAGCCGGCACTTGTACAACGCCTGCCCCTTGCCCGGCTTGACGAAGTTGCACTCAACCATCAAATACGGGCTGCCGTCGATCTGAATCTTCAGGCCCTTCTTGAAATCGCTGGTGTTATAGCTCGGCACGTTCGGTTTCCTGCTTCGCGGACGGGTGGGTAGGGGCTATGCTGGGAACGACCGAAGAAGAACTTTCATCCGTTGGCCTTCTCTCCCCCTATCGCCTCTCGAAAAGAGAGCGGGGTCGGTCGAGAAGCGGTTCTTCGATTGTACCCGTGGCAAAGCGCAACATTGTAAGCACCGAGGGCCGTTTTGTCTTGACCACCTCCACGGCCATATCCCCCACCTGGCAGCGGGCCATGAAAGAGGCGGTTCGCGACCCGGCCGAACTTTGCCGCCTGCTCGACCTGCCATCGGCCTTGGCGGCCCAGGCCACGCAGGCCGATCGGCTGTTTTCGCTGTTCGTACCGCGGCCTTTTCTGGCCCGCATGAAACGGGGCGATCCGCACGATCCCTTATTGCGGCAAGTCTGGCCCGACCTGGCCGAAACGCTGCCCGTGCCGGGTTTTTCGACCGATCCGGTCGATGACCAGTCCGCCACGTTGACGCCCGGCCTGCTGCAAAAGTATACCGGACGGGTACTTACGGTGACGACGGGGGCCTGTGCCATTCATTGCCGCTACTGCTTTCGGCGGCACTTTCCCTATGGCGAGGCCCCCAAATCGCTGGCCGATTGGCAGCCGGCCCTGGATGCCGTGGCCGCCGACCCGACGGTGGACGAGGTAATCCTTAGTGGCGGCGACCCCCTGACGCTAACCGACGCCCGGCTAGCGGAGTTTGCGGATAGGATTGCCGCTATCCCCCATGTCCGCCGGTTGCGCGTCCATACGCGGATGCCAATTGTCATACCGCAACGGGTTTGCGATGAACTGCTGGCCTGGCTGCGCGGCACGCGTCTGACGCCGATCATGGTGGTACATGCCAACCATCCGGATGAATTGGACGATGCCACGGGCCAGGCGCTAAGGTGGCTGGTTGATGCGGGCGTCCCCACGCTCAACCAGGCCGTGTTGCTGCGGGGCGTCAACGACGATGCAGACACACTGGCCGAGCTTTGCCGGCGGCTGGTCGATCTGCGCGTGCTGCCGTACTACTTGCATCAGCTTGACCGCGTAGCGGGTGCCGCCCATTTCGCCGTGCCAGAAGCCGCCGGCCTGCGGATGATGGAGCAACTGCACGCCCTGCTGCCCGGCTACGCCTTGCCCCGCTACGTGCGAGAAATAGCCGGCGCGGTTGGGAAGGAGATGGTGCTGCCGACGGCGGCGCGACTGTAGGCCCCGTCTGCCGGACGGGGCCTGGGGTTGGTGTTCTCTAAGCGGCACGGCCATCTCGACAGAAAGCGTCCGCGAGTTCCACATGGATTGCCCGGTTCGACTATCCGCATGGGCAGTTTTCACGCGCCGCCAGGTTCCGCCCGGCAGGCGGAACCTACTGGCCGCTGTTGCAATCGACGGGGGGAAGTAGTAGCCTGCTGGAAGTCAGTTTCCCGCCCCCGGAACGGCGTTGAGGAGGCTTGCCCATGTCTACTTTCTTCTATGTTTTGCTGGCGTTGGCCGGCGATCCCGCTGATCTTTCAGCCACGGCCCCGCCCGATAGCACGACGGTTGTGGCTTCGGACGAGGCTCCTCCCGACGATGTCACCAAGATCGGCATTTCCAAACAGCGGACCGCCGGCGAACTGCGCGAAGCGGTCCATGCCACGCTGAAGCGAACCGCCGCCAAGATCAAGTCAGACCCGCACGCCGCGGCCGATGAACTGTTGCCGCTGTTCGTGGAGATCAAGCTCGACAAGGAATTGATCAAGGAAGACCGCGACAAGTACGCCAACGTCGTGCGGCTGCGGCTGTTGAAGATTCGCGACCAGGTTCAGGCTGATGCCAAGAAGTCCCAGCAAAAATCGGCTCGCGACAAATCAAACGGTATTACCGCCTCGTCCGCCGAACAGCCAGGTAATGCCGCCGGCGGGTTGGCGCAGCAAGACCTGGGCCAGGAACTGGTCGAATTGATCGAGCGGACCATTAAACCAGAGTCGTGGGAGTCGAACGGCGGCAACGGCGTGATCATCTATTTCGCGTCGTTGCATGTGCTGGTGATCCGCCAGACCGACGAGGTTCACGAAGCCATCGGCGGCGTGGTGCATGGCCTGCGGCGGGCACAATAGCAGGGTGAGGATTCGGTACGAAATAACTTCCCCGTTTGGCTCCCTCTCCCGGTACTCCGGGAGAGGGTTGGGGAGAGGGGGATGTGGCGAAATAGACGCCATCAGCCGGCCCTCACCCCGGCCCTCTCCCAAAGGGAGAGGGAGTCCGCATGAGGAAGTTATTTCGTATCGGATCCTAATGAACATTCCAGTAGTCGCGGGTGTGACGCGGATTGCAGCCATGATGTACACACCTTGCGACAGTCTCTTCACCCGCCGCCGCTGGCTGCAAGTGGGCGGTCTGGCGGCATCGGCCGTGGCAGCGCCTGGCTGGTCGCGGGCTGCTGGCGGCCAAGTTCGCCCTGGTGGAAAGGCGCGGTCTTGCATCCTCATCTATCTGCTGGGGGGACCGCCGCATCAGGACATGTTCGATCTGAAGCCGCACGCTCCGGCGGAGATCCGCGGGCCGTTTCAGCCGATTGGCACCTCGGTGGCGGGCCTGCAAATTTGCCAGCACTTGCCGCGGCTGGCGGCCCTGGCCGACCGCTATGCCCTGGTCCGGTCGATCAGCCACCAGAACAACAACCACACGCCGATGATCTACTACACGCTCACGGGGCGTCCGGTGGAGTTGCCGGCGGTGGATAACGATGTCAGTCCCCCTTCTCCCCGCGATTTTCCGCACGTTGGTTCGATCGTGGCCCGCTTCAAACCTGGCTCTTCGGAATTGCCCGCGTTTATTTCCATGCCGGAGTGCGCCGTTCGCTCGAACGAGGACAACATCCGGGCGGCCACGCCGCTGCGTGGCGGCAGGGCCGGCCTGCTGGGTGCCGCATTCGACCCGCTGCTGGTCAATGGCGATCCGCGGCAGCCCGACGCCGTCCCCCAGATGTCTTTGCCGGAAGATGTGCCGCGCGAACGGTTCCAGCGCCGCCGGGCATTGCTGGCCGCGATCGAAAGCCGGCGGCCCGACCAACTGGCGCAGAGCGGTTTTGAGGCCTTGCGCGAGACCGCCGTCCATTTAACCGGCGTGGCTGGCGAAACAGGGCTGCACTCATTGGAGAACGAGCCGGCGGAAACTCGCGATTTGTACGGACGCCATCGGTTTGGGCAAAGTCTGTTGTTGGCGCGGCGGTTCGTTGAGGCGGGCGTGCCAACCGTGGCAATCCACTTCAACCACATGACGCACTGCGACGGCTGGGACACGCACGCCAAGAACTTTGAAGCGCTGGAAAAAGAACTGCTGCCGTTGGTCGATGAAGGTGTCTCTGGACTTTTGACCGACCTGCACCGCCGCGGCCTGCTGGATGAAACAGTGGTAATGATGTACGGCGAATTCGGCCGCACGCCCAAGATCAATGCCAATGCCGGCCGCGACCATTGGGGAGCCTGCTCTAGCGCGTTGCTGGCGGGCGGTGGCATTCAAGGAGGGCGCGTCATCGGCGGCAGCGACCGGGACGCCGCCTGGCCCGCCAGCCAGCCCCACGACCCGGTTGACCTGCACGCCACCATGTACCACTGCTTGGGCCTGTCGCCGGAACTGACCCTGCATGACCAGCTCAACCGGCCGCTAGCCATCTGCACGGGCCGGGCGATTGCCGGGCTGTTGTAGGGTGTCGCGAGCAAGGCTTCCGCGCATCGTCGTGGAATTGCTTGCTTAGGAACTGGCCCGGAATAACTTCTTCATTCGACCCCTCGCCCACCGGGAGAGGGCAGGGTGAGGGGAAAAAACACCGACGTTATTCCGGGCCAGTTCCTTAGCGAATCGTCACGAAGTCGTTGTGGTTCAGCAGGACGTGGATCAGCATTTCGACGGCGATGGGTTGCACGCCGGGCGGGTTAGGCGTGCGGTAACGGTCCAACAGTTTTTCGCTGGCGGCTAGTTCGGCTTCCGAGGGAGCCCGCGACAAGACCGTTTCAAACGCGGCTTGCACCAACATCGCCAGATCGGCCGGGGCCGCCGCTTCGGCGGGTGCCGGGCCGGCAGCGGCTGCCAGTACGCGCTGGGCAATCTGTTGTGCCTGCTGCATTGAGAGCAGGCTATTGGAGAGCGCCAACGCTTGTTGCGGCACCACGCTTTCTTGCCGCCGGTAGCACTCGTTGGGGTTGGCCCGGTCGAAGACCTCCAGCAGCTTCATCTGCTCGTTGGGCGTGGTGCGAAAATAGAGGCTGCGGCGGTTGTTTTGTTCGCCCAGGGTTTCCAAAATCTCCGGCCCGCCAGCGGTAAGATCCAACTTGTCGGCCAGGGCCAGCACGCTATCGCGAACGACCTCGGCCTCCATGCGGCGGGAATTCATCCGCCACAGGTAACGGTTGTTGGGGTCGGTCGCCAGATTCTTCTCAGCCGCCGGCCCGTCACCGTCGGTCGTGGCCTGGCGATACGTTTTGGAAGTGACTAGCAGCCGGTGGATGTGCTTCATGCTCCAAGCGTGGTCGGTAAACTCCACCGCCAGCCAGTCGAGCAGCGCCGGATGCGTGGGCCGCGTGCCGTTCAACCCAAAGTTAGAAACGGTGGGGACCAGCCCCTCGCCAAAATGCCGCAGCCAGATATGGTTGACCGCCACCCGGGCCGTCCGCGGGTTGCGGGGATCGGTAATCCAGCGGGCCAGCGCGGTGCGGCGGCCGGTGCTGGTTTGAGGATAAGCCGTGCCCAGCGGCGTGTACGCGCCGTCGTCCTTGGCGGCTGCCTGTTCGGCGGCGGTGAGCGCGGCCTGGCCCGCGTCGAGCTTTTTCTGAACTTCGGCCACGGCTTTTTCCTGGTCGGCTGGGGCGGCGTACTCGGCTTGCCGGGCATCGGCCACGGCCTGTTCCGCCTGCTGAACTTCCAGGGCGGCCTTGAGCACGGCCAGCTTGCGCTGCGCGGCGGCGGCCAGTCGGGCGGCGGCATCGGCGGCGGCCTGCCGTGCGGGCGTGGCGGTGGTTCCGTTCTCCATCGCCGCGACCTTGGCTTGTTCCGCGGAAAGGACAGCTTCCAGGGACTGCTGCTCGGCCAGGGCAATCTCGTGCAATTGCCGGCTACGGTTGAGATGCCGCTCATCGAGCGCCACGGTCCGCTCGAACTCGGTCTTGGTCGGCGGAACGAACGGCGAACGAATCTTTTCGCTGGCTTGCTCGGCCAGTCGAAAATCCTCCGGCAGTTCGTCGATAGACAACTCGTGAAACTCCGCCGAGCCGGCGTGCGTCCACAGATTGAACGTGCCGTCCCGCCGTGCCATTGGCATGGTGTAGGCAATCGCCAATTCTCCGTTGACCCACACATTCAGCCGCTGCCCGCGGGCCGCGATATCGACCGTGATCAATTCACCAAGTTTGATCGGCCAGGGAATGATGCCCGCGGCCGGGTACTCCTCGATGCCGTTTTGGCGGTGAAAGGCTTGAATGGTGGAGGCAGTGTTGTTGGTGGCCGAATAGACCGCTTGCCCGTCGCGAGTTTCCACGGCATCAAACGTGACACCGACCGAGTGGATGGCACCCGCCTCAAGCGTGCGGTAGCGGACGCGGGCGGCAAAGTCGCGCGGATGCGGCACGCTGCCCAACAGCGTTATCCAGGCACCCGTGTTCGCTTGCACCAGGTGGCCATCGACGTAATCCCACTGGCCGCTGGCGATCTTCCAGGCATCGGGCCGAAAAGCCGCAAAATCATCGTGAAAAAACTTGCCGTGCGCCGGCGCGGCGGCCGTTTGGCCGGCGGCCTCGCTGGCGGCAATCTCGGCCAGCCGCTGGCGGTTCTGCTCGGTTCTGGCAACTGCTTCTTGAACGGTTGCATTCGCTTGGGCCACCTCTTCGGCGGCCGCGACGCGCAGCCCAGACACAACTTGCGGCTTGAGCACGGGAAACCAGCCCGCCGGCGGCAACGCCACCGCGGCAATCGCCGGCGGTTCCAGCCCAAAGGCGGCCGGCACGCCGGGCGAGACCGGCTGCGTTTCGTCGGGATAGCGGCTGTCGCCGCGCTTGAAGAGGAATGTTTTTACGTCGATGTTCTTGTCGTAGGCCAGTGACACGCCGTGTTGCAACACCGGTCCCAGGGTGGCGTCTCTTTCGGTCCCCAGGTCGCCCGATATGGGATCGGTGCGGACATCGTGCGGTTCAAAGAAAGCCCGAAAGCGATAGTAGTCTTGCTGCGGCAGCGGATCGAACTTGTGGTCGTGGCAGCGGCAGCAGCGCATGGTCACGCCCAAAAACGCCTGGGCGGTCTGCTCGGTCGTTTCAAACATCCAGACGTTGCGGTCGAACTTGTACCAGTTGCGGCCCAAGAAGCCGGTCGCGCGGATCGTGCCGTCGTCGCCGGGGGCCAGTTCGTCGCCGGCCAGCATCTCTTGCACCATGCGGTCGTAGCCGTGGTCGGCGTTCAGCGACTCCACGATCCAATCGCGCCACCGCCAAATATGCCGCTGGCTGTAACGAATCTCGTTGATGCCGCGGCTGCCATACCAGTCGCTATAACGCCACACGTCCATCCAATGCCGGCCCCAGCGTTGGCCGTACAGCGGGCTGTTCAGCAACTGCTCGACCACCCGCTCGTAGGCGTCCAGCCTATCGTCCGCCAAAAACGCCCGCAGTTCGTCGCGGGTGGGTGGAATGCCGATCAGATCCAGATAAACCCTGCGCAGCAGCACCGCCCGGTCGGCCGGCGGACGCGGCGACAGGCCGCGCTGTTCGTGTTCGGCCGCGATGAAGGCGTCAATGGGGTTGCCGGCCCACTCCGCGTTTTGAATCGTGGGCACCGCCGGCCGAGTCACCGGCTGATACGACCAAAAGGTTTGCGGATCGGCCTCGGGCTCTTCGTCCTCCGGCGACGGCGCGCCTTGCTCCACCCATCGCGTTAGCAGGGCGATTTCCGCCTTGGTCAGCGAAGTCCCTTCCCCCTCGGGCGGCATGGTAAAGCCGGCCTCTCCCCGGACAACTTGCAGCAGCAGGCTTTGGCCGGCATCCCCCGGCTGCACCGCGGCCCCGCTGCCGCCGCCAGCGCGAATGCTGGCTCCGGTATCGAGCCGCAGCCCCCCCTGCTGCTTGAGCGCGCCGTGGCAAGCGTAACAACGCTGCTTGAGCAGCGGCTTGACCTGCCGTTCGTAATCAACCTCTTCCACCGCCGGCCGAGCCAGCCCGGCGCAAGAAAGCGTCAACACCACGGCCCAAGCCAGGCAAGCTCTTGGCATATCGAAAAACCCTCTGGTGAGACGATTCTTTAAGGGAGGAATGGCGTTTGACGCCGCCGCAGCCACCTAAGCGGCCAACAGGCGTCGGCGGGGCATGCTCGCGACAAAAACAGGCGCGAACATGTGTGCTACCAACCCCTCTTAGTCTAACCTGTGGGGAACATGGTTGGCTATGCGCAGCCCTACTGCAGCCAGGGGGACATCCATACTTTGAGTGTGCGTTCAAAGCCACTGCGTTGCGAACGTAACATATTGGCGCAAAGCATGTTGCGGTGAGTTAGCCGATGCACCCCGGCAAACGGCATCCGCGGGGCCACCCGGCCCAAGGGAAGCAGGTGCCCCCACGCAGGCGGCAATCGCACGCGTCCGCCACCTTCCCATCACTCCACGGGCTCGCCCCAATCCGCCACGAAGTCGCTGCCGCACGGTTTGCAACGGACGCGGCGGCCGAGGATTTTTTGGCTATTCCGGCTGGCGTGCCCGCAGTCGGGGCAGGCAATGAGGAACCGTTGGCCTTCTGGCGGTGGGCTGCTGGTGGGCGCGGCCGCGGTGTCGATCGGCAGCAGCAAGTCCTCGGCCTCGATCGTACTGAGCAATTCCCTGGTGACCGGCACGATAGGGGCGATGCGGTTCGCCAGCCGGCGGATGGCTTGCTCAAAGATATTGCGGGCCGTGCGGGCGTTGCCAAAGTGTTCGTCCTTGTCGGCCAGCAGCCGCTGAAAACCGATCAGCAATTTGGCCCGGGCGGCGGAGTTCAATTCGTAATGGTTCACCTCGCAGACGCGGGCAAAGATACGGCAGAGTTCTAAAATGGAGTAGTCGCCAAAGGTAAACGAACGGCTGAACCGCGACTTCAGGCCGGGATTAGTCTCTAACAGAGCATCGATCGGCTGCGAGTAGCCGGCCAAAATAACGACCAGCCGCTGGCGGTCGTCTTCCATCCGTTTGAGCAGCGTTTGGACCGCTTCCGCCCCAAAGGGATCGTCCCCCCGGCGGCTTATCAGGCTGTAGGCTTCGTCAATAAACAGCACGCCATCCAGCGCGGCATCGACCATGCGGTTGGTCTTGGGGCCAGTCTGGCCGGCGTATTCCGCCACCAGGCCCGACCGGTCGCACTCCACCAGGTGCCCTTTCTGCAAGATTCCCATGCCCCCCAACACCCGGCCCAAAATGCGGGCCACCGTGGTCTTGCCGGTGCCGGGGTTGCCGCGAAAGACCATGTGCAGGCTGACGGGTGTGGTGGGCATTCCCAGCCGGGTCCGCTCGGTCTGCATTCTGAGAAAGTTGATCAGCTCGCGAACATCTTGCTTGATGTTGGCAATGCCAATCAACTGGTCGAGTTCCGCCAGGGCTTCCGCCAGTTGCTCCTCTCGAGAGACAACCGGGCCCGCGGCGCCAGCATGGGTGGCAACTTGCCGCTGCAACGGGGCCGCCTGCCAAATCGTCGGCGGTTTTGACGACGAAGCGGAAGGCAGCGGCTGGCCCGCCAGCGGCAAGGGGCGAATCTGTTGGGAGGTGGCTTGCGTCGCCTGGACGGCGTGGGCCACGCTTTCGCCCGCCGCCCGTGGGGCGATGCTCCAATCGAGCGAAATGGGCAACAGCACCCGCTCCAACTCCAGGCGAATGTGGCTGATGAGCTTGATTTCGTCGTCGTTGACCGCGCCGTCAGCCTTGGCCACGATATTCGCCAGCCGCAGCGCCG
Source organism: Pirellulales bacterium (assembly GCA_050247075.1). Lineage (GTDB taxonomy): Bacteria > Planctomycetota > Planctomycetia > Pirellulales > JBFWUW01 > JBFWUW01. The sequence goes on from JBFWUW010000003.1 coordinate 52,810, forward strand.
CGGCGACCAAATCGCGGCTTCTTTGGGCAAAGGGGGGCAGCGTCTCAAAGGGCCGCAGCAAATTGCCCCACCGCAGCTTGTGGGCCTGCTCGATGACGTGCATCAGGGCCTCTTTGAGATTGCCGCCGCGGAGCCTTTCGCCCCAGACAAAATCGAACAGCTCTTCGGCCAAGGCCCGCTCGGTGGAGCTCCAGTGCCAATCCGCCTGGGCCACGGTCACAAAAATCTTCAGGGCCAGCCCGCGGCTAAGTTCGAGCATCGACTCCGTGAAGTCGCCACTGGTGCCGCGGACGGCATCGCCGTGGAACCGCTCCGATTCCTGGGCCGCCGTCAGATAAAGCTGCCGGCACGACCACAAGGCAGAGCGGAAAGCCTCCACAACGGAATCGGCGGGCAAGACAGACATGGACCCAATTTACCGTCCTGGCGGGCTTGGCAGCAACGCAAACGGCCATCCGTCCGCCAGATTATCCGGCGGTTAGGAATTGGCCCGGTATAACTTCGCCAAAACACTCCTCTCCCACTGGGAGAGGGCAGGGTGAGGGGAAACAAAACGCCGAAGTTATTCCGGGCCAATTCCTTAAGCGGCGATGGAATCGCCTCCGACAAGCCCCTATTTCTTGCCGGCAAACCGCTTCAGGGCGTCGCGGTCGAGCTCGATCCCCAGGCCCGGCCCTTGCGGTATCTCCAGATAGCCCTCGCTGTCTATCTTGAAGGGCCGCGTGATGATCTGTTCGATATAGGCGGCCGGCGTGAGGTATTCAATATACCGGGCCACCGGAATCGCCGCCGCCAGGTGCAGATCGGCCGCCACCCCCACCGCCGTATTCCAGCCGTGGCTGACAAAGCCGATGTTATGGTCGTAGCACATCCAGGCAATGCGACGGGCTTCGCTCAGGCCGCCGCACTTGGTGGCGTCGGGCTGCAAAATGTCGAGCGCCCCCCGTTCAATCCAAGGGATGAACGACTGCCGGCGAGTGAGCACTTCGCCACCCGATATGGGAACCGGGCTTTCCCGCCGCAGCAAAATAAAGCCTTCGATATCGTCCGGCGGCAAGGCTTCCTCAAACCAGCCAATCTGGTAGTTGGCCAACATGCGGGCCGTGTTGATGGCCCACTTGTAGCCGTGCGGCCAAAACTGCTCGCTCCCACCCGCGTCTACCAACAGATCGACATCCGGCCCGACAGCCTCGCGGGCCGTCTGGATCAGCAACTCGTCGAAAGCGGCACTGTCCCTCCGGCCAAAGGGCCGCCAACCCATTTTGATGGCCCTAAAGCCGCGGGCCACCGTGGCTTGCAGCGTGTCGCGCAGTTTGGCCGGTTCGTCGAACAAGATCGACCCGTAGGGCTTGATGCGCGACCGATAGTTTCCCCCCAACAACCGCGAGACGGGCTGGTTGCAGACCCTGCCGAACATATCCCACAGGGCGATATCGATGCCCGAGATGACATGCTCCAGCGTCCCGCCGCGTCCCTGCCAGAAGGAACTTTGCCGCAGCTTCTCACTCACCCGCTCTGGCTCCACGCAAGATTCGCCGTTCCACAGGGGTTTGAGAAACTGCACGCCCGCCACGACCAAATCGTGGCCGGTAAAGACGCTGCCAACGCCGGTCAGCCCTTCGTCGCTGACAACTTCGACCAAGGCGTGCAGGTCGTCCTGCGGTTCGTGGCCCTGCGGCCAGCCGCCATCAACCGTTGCGCCAACCAGACGATGTACGAGAATGTCGGTTATTTTCATGGGGAGTAGCTTAACCAGGAAAAACCCCGGCGCGTAGCCAGCCGGCTGCGTCTGCTAGCCAGTCCACGGATACTTTTGATTGGCCCAGGCATTCAGGCCTCGAACGTTCGACCCACCCTGCCCGTCGTCGCCCCTTGAGGGGCCATTGCGGGTTTCCCCTTGGCCGCCCGGATGCCACTTCGGACGCGCGCTCAAAGGCTGGCCACCGATTGCGGAACCACGGATTGCGCGGACTCCACGGATAAAATCAATCGGATACGCTCACCAGCCAACGGATACTTGGAATTGCCCAGGCATTCATGCCTGGGACGTTCGACCCACCCTGCCCGTCGTCGCCTCTTAATGGGCCATTGCGGGATACACGTTGGCGGCGCGGATGCGACGGATTGTTGGGTGTCCCCAGGCCGCGTCGGTTTCCCCAGGCCGCGTCCATGCTATGTTTTCGCCCATGTTCCGCGGGGTCCGTCCCGCGGGTCGATTCTTGCTGACATATGGCCTGTACTGACTATTCAATCGGCAAGGCGGCGGCTTCCGTGAACCGATCGAAGGCTGCCCGGCCGGTGATGTAGTTGATGGCTTGAACTACATCGCGTGGACCAGCCAGTTCCACGGCCGTGGCGACCTGTTGGTCGGTCAACACCACCGGCGATGCCGCCAAATTGCGAGCGACGACCAACAAGGCCTGTTCCGTCGGCGGCAACTTGCCGTCGTCCGCGTCGATCGCGAAAATCTGCTCTTCGGTTTGTCCCAAGTCCAGCAACCGCCGCTTGGCTTCTGCTAGCGCGTACCAAGCGCGGTCTTGACGTGCGATAACCCAGCTCAGCCGAGCTTTCGTGAGGGGACTGAGATCGCCCTTTTCTTCATTTATGCGGATGGTGTTAATTGTGCGCACGCCAGCCTTGGGAAAATTAGCAAGCAATCGTACCCACTGCGGCAAGGGGCCAGTCGGTGCGGCTTCGCCCAGCGCCTGTCGCGCGGCATCCTCTTCAAGCACGGGCAAGCGAGCGGAGCGGGTGGCGGCAGCGGCCAGCTTTTCTTGTACTTCCGCCGGCGATTCAAGCTTGGGACGGACTGATTCGGTGCGAGTGGTGGCTTGCCCCGACTGATCGCGGATTAGCGGAGCAACGGAGCTAATCGCGGTCTGAAATCTTTTGGAGGTCGCTGTCAGATAAGAGTGTCTCTCGCTTTCCGCGGCATCGCGCGCAGGCGACGCTCCCACGGTGCGACGGCCAAAATTGCCGCCTCCAGACGATTGCGGCACGCCGACGCCTTCCTTCCAACGATTGATCGAGTTGTTGCCGGCGACCGACAGCACCATTTCCAGAATCTGCACATCAGTGAAGAAATCGCGACAGCGATCTATATCGGCATCGGTCAGATTATTGGGCTCCAGCGTCAGGCGGCGGGCCAGGGCAAAGGCTGCCCGATCGGCGGCGGGAAACGCCTCCCACTCGCTATCGAGCGCCGCGATTTCATCCTCGGCCATGCCGGCCGACAATAACTTGGATTCTTGATGTCCCAAGCAATACTGGCAGTTGTTGGTCCGCGAGGCAATCCAGAACAACATGGTCTTAAATCGATAATCTAGCGTCAGTGCGGGATCGGTCTCTTGCGGAGGCCGATTACCGCCCGTCCCAGCGCCAGACCCGCCTCTCGGCGCGCCGCCGAAGGACAAAGATCCGCGCATCTCGCTGTCGGGCAGATAGAGCGAACGCAAACGACCTTCGTAACCAATAGACCGCGAGTCGGCAGCCTCTTTGGCGCGCTCCTCGGCCGTCAGCTCGGGCAGTGGAATCCGCGGCGTGCGGCCCTTCATGTCCTCGATCAACTCCTTCATTTCAGGACGCGTGACCGGCAGCGGACGCGGCGCAGAAACCGAATCGGCGGCATGTGCATGAAGGACCACCAGCGCACAATTCAAGGCTACAACAGGCAGCCACAACATTTGCCGACACATGGAATACCTCGGGGTCTAAAGGAAGTGAGAGCATGTGCCCGAATGGGCCAAAAAAAATGCGTTCTTGCCCGCCAAACAGGGCAAGACCTACAAGCGACAGTATATCGGTCAAACTAGCCAGAGAACATTTTTTTTTCCATCGAGATGACGACGAGCCGCGTGCCAGCCAGGGGATGCCCATAATTTGAGCGTGGAGCCATTGCCGTTGGGTTGAGGATATTGCTGAAATGCATGTTACGAAATCGGCCGCATGACCTACACCACAGCAGAGCCCCAGGCCGCCGTGAGGCCGAGGCTATTCGCTCGGCCGGGGCCCATAAGCGGTCCTTGATGGATGCGCCGAGGGCTCTCCAGGGGACGTGAACGATCGACAAGCCCACCATCGCCGACCACCCGGCCCCTGAGCGGGCGTGTTAACTATGTACATAATTATGTAGTTTTTATAGTTTACAAACAACCTCATATCTTGTACAATCGCCAGCGTCTGGCTTTGCGCGACGACGTGGCTTTCGCACGTCCAACGGTTGCGAAGCCCCTAAACCGCCCAAGCATCGTCGTCCGCCGCGTGCTCGAACAGCATGGCCGTGGCGGGTGGTCGATCGGGCGCGTCACTTATTATGGCTACCGTTGCCGGCTGGTTGGCCCAATGGGGCGCGGCGTCTTTCTCGCCGCCCCTCCGCCGACCGGTACGCGTCACGGGGCCTGTTCATATTTTTTGAAACGCGGTCGTCACGCGGGGCGCTGACGGTGCGCGCCGCTGTAGTAGCCCGCCTCCGACGGCGATTTGGGGCCATCGCAACCTGCACCACACCCCCGTTGTTGGAACAGGTAACACGGCCGCGAGGTCCAAAACCCCCGCGATTTCCCTGAGATATCCCGTTTTGCTACCTGCACCACTTCGTGAAGTGGTGCGATTACGTAGCCACATGGCTCCCGCCATGTTGGCTTGAGTCTGTTTCGATGGTCCATGCCGGGCAACCGCACTGCAAGTGGCATGCAACTCACACATCAAGCCGGCAAGGCAGGCGCTTTGCGGCGACGTTTACCCGCACCACAACCCCCCGAAACACGGCAATTTTGGAACAGGTAAGGCCGATTGGCCGCTGTCAGCGTGTGGATGTTGGCCGGGGAACAAACGGCGGGTGCCTGGGTCAGCAGAGCAGCGGATGGCCCAGTGGAGTTGATGGTCGAAACAGGTTGTTCTGGAGCAGCGCCCATCAGCCACGGCGGTCGGAACGTCAACTCCGCTGGGCCTTCCCGCTGGTCAGACCCAGCCACCCTTCACCCCGGCAAGCTACCCGACGCCATTTCAAGCCGGCAAGACAGGCGCTTTGCGGCGACGTTTACCCGCACCACAACCCCCCGAAACACGGCAATTTTGGAACAGGTAGAGCGGGTCCGGAAGATATCACTTCGGTTGCGACCGATGCCTGATCCTCCAAAGTCGGGCTGGAAAGTGGCAAGTTTTGCCGCGGGCCAATCGTCGGTATAATAGTCACCCGGAAAAGGCTGAAAGATGGCTTCCGTCCTTGGCTTTGCCGCACAACATTACCATGCCCGCCTAACGGCAGGGGGTAGCGGCAGTTGAAGCTTCTCGTTCGGCCGTTCCTTTCCCGCCCGATTTTCCCCGCCCGTGACGAAATGCTTCGTCGCTCTACTGCTGAATTGGTTCGCGAGGAAGTGGTTTCTTCCCCGGCGGCCCCTCCGCGCGACCGCGGTTCTTACGGTTGGTCGTTTTGGCTGACGTTCGCCAACAACGCCTGCCTGATGATCGCGGCCAGCCTGTTCTTTCGTTATTCCGATTTCGTGAAGGCGGTGGGCGGGTCGGAGTTGAATCTAAGCTGGATTGTCGGCGTGGGGATGATCGGCAGCATTGTCATGCGGCTGGCCCAAGGAGTGGGGATCGACCGGTATGGCTCGCGGCGGATTTGGGTCTGGTCCGTGGGCCTGTTTATTGTGAGTTGCCTGGCCCATCTGGCGATTGGACGGGCCGATACCATCGCCATCTATGCCGTGCGCATTTTGTACGCCGCCAGCCTGGCGGGGGCGTTTGGAGCCTCGATTACCTTTGTCTCGCGAACCGCTCCGCTGGCCCGCACGGCGGAATTCGTGGGGACGCTGGGTAGCTCGGGCTTTATTGGCATGGTTGTCGGTTCCAAGTTGGGCGATTTTCTGTGCAGCGGCGCGACGCGGGCCGAGCTGGACCGCTTGTTTCTCACGGCGGCCGGCTTGGGATTGGCCGCGCTGCTGTTTGCCGCATTGGCCACCCGTTACGAGGTGCGGCCCGCCCGCCGTCGCCGTCCGCATCTGCTGTATCTGTTGAAACGCTACCACGGCGGCATGGTGATGCTGGTGGCGGTGGCCATGGGTGTGGGAATTGGACTGCCGACGATTTGGCTGCGTCCGTTTCTGGCAACACTGGGAATCGACACGATCGGCTGGTTCTTTTTGGTGTATGCCGTGACGGCTTTCATCACCCGACTGAGCATTCGCCGCATGCCGGAAAAGATCGGCATCCGTCCGATGATCTACATTGGGCTGGCCAGCATGGTCGGCAGCATGTTGGCCTACCTGCCCGTCCGCACCGAGTGGCAGGCCGCGGTTCCGGCGGTGCTGGGGGGTATTGCCCACGCCATTCTGTTTCCGGCGGTTGTAGCGGGGGGCAGCGCCGTCTTTCCGCCGCGTCACCGGGGCGTAGGGACCACCTTGACCTTGGGGGCCTTCGACGTGGGGGCCGTGATCGGTCCCCCGGTCGCTGGCGGTTTGCTCTTTCTGGCCAAACGAAGCCACTTGCCGGCCTATCCCACCATGTTCCTGTGCATGGCGGGAATTCTCACATCCGTCGGAGTGGTCTACGGATTCGCCAGCCGGAGGAAACAACCGCGGGCCTAGCAGGGAATGGAAAGCGGATTGTCGCCGTCAGGAGACGGCTCCTACAGCCAGGTTGGATCGCCCGTTGCCCATTCGCCATCAGCGGATGAACCATCTTGTGGCTAAGTGAACCTCGTGCCGGCTTGGCCGTAGTGTGTAGGGATCGTACCGCAGTTGCGAGACATGCCCGTCGCTGCGGACCACCAGCCACGCGTAGTCCCAGTTGCCGCCGCGGTAGCGCAAGGGAATCGCCGGGCCTATCCGCACAAGAGGGTGCGTAGCGGCAATGAACAACTTGCGCCGCGTATAGTAGTAGCACGATCCGCACTGGATAAAGACCTCGTGCGGCAATGGCGTTCCGCCGTGCAAGTCCGAGCACAAATCGGCCACTCCCACCTTGAACTCCGCGCCCGCATCCAACGCCGCCGCCAGCGCGTCCACCGATCCAAAGGTCACCTGGCCCGTGCCGTCGTGGGCCAAGACTTCCCGCCAATCCTCGCGGACGAAATACCGCAACTGGTCAAAGTCGTAGATGAAGTTGCTACTGGGAGCGTTCGTTTGCGCGTCAAAGCGATCGAGCTCGTGGTACTTGGGCATGCCGGGGTGATCGCTCGGCGGGGATGCTCCCGCCGGGCCGGTGGCCGGCGGGCCATCCAGTTGGGGCCGGGCGATGGCTTGCTGGCCATCCTCGTTGTACATGAAGAGCGACAGCGACGGCCGCGGCCCAAACCCGACGGGCAACTCCACCGGTTGCCGCAACGTCAAGGCACCGGCTACCCAACGGCGGTCGATGGCGTAGGTGCAGCGCATATCCATCGACTCATGGATTGGCTCGTCGCAGTTGGAGCGGACGTCGATGTGTTCGTTGTGGACAAATTCCGAATAGATCCGCAAATCGGCCCCGCGGCCAATAGCGCCCCGCAAGTCAGCCACATCACCCGCCACGGCGCGGCGCTGCTCGTCAAGTGTAAGCACGCAGCGCCAAGGAACAGATGCGGAAGACATAGAGGTTCAAGTAGCGGGAGGCGGTTTGGGCTTGCCGCGCCAACATTCACGCAGCGCCAAGAAGCTTCGCTTCAGCCAGCGGCCCGTGACGACATCCTCCGTCATTGTCGGGCGGGCGTGGTCAAAGTTCTTCCACACCGCCGAGATATAGGGCCGGCTGCTTTGCGAGACCGTAGCCAACAGCCCTTGCGAATGGATGCGAATGGCCGCTTCCTGGTAATGCTCCAACACATGCCGGTCGAAAAGTTTGCCCGCCACCACCACCGAGGAGAGCGCCCCGCGCGTGACCGTGCCGATCTTGTCCAACGCACTCAAGGTCATGGCGCTAGAGACTTCAAACACGCCCACCTTTTCTTGCGCGGCCAGGTCGTTCATTTCGTTCCACAGCCGTTCCAATTCGGCCTGGGGAATGACCGCCGTGGGGTCGATGGAGGCCACCGCGTCGCGGGTATCTTGAATCGTCTTTTTCAACCCCTCGACCGAGAGGGGCGGCGTATTGAAGGTGCCGGCCATCTTGCCGGAGGCATCGGAAACCGCGGCCAGCAAATCATCGACATGGTCAATCGTCGAGTTCTCGTCGATGACCCCTTTCTCCTTCAGTTCGCGGCTAAGCTCTTTCAGATAAAACTGCGAACCGTAGGCCACGTCGCTGACCACGGCCAGCAATGTAATTGGCGAGAGATGCAGTGTGGCCAGCCCAGCCAGCTCGATGAAATTGCCCACGGCCTTGCGGGCCACGAAGTTCTCGACCGCCGGCGTATCGCTCTTGGCGTTCCCCTCTACACCACCAATGTCTTGCACCACGAAGTCCAGCATCTGCTTGATCAAGACTTCGTAGGTCTTGGAACTTTGAAAGGCTTGCGGCACCAGCAACGACGTCGACTCGCGCAGTGCGCCCCCTACCAGTCCCACGCTGCTGCGGATGGCCCGCTCGGGAACCGACAACGTGTACATTAAGTACTTGCGTACGGCCGATGTGGAGACATTGCTCGGCATCGACTGGGGGATGGCCGCCGGTGCCGACGTGGGGACGGAAGTGTCCGTTGGCGGGGGAACCTCGCCAGGCTGGTCGGGTGTTGGCACGTTGTCGCTCATGGCCACAGCTTGCCGCAAGCGGGACCAACTTGCAACGGGGAACGATCCGTTTCCCGGTCAGTTCCCTAGCGTGCTTCGGTAGGCAGACGGAGCGGCATGCCTCCCCATACAATTTGCGTAGCCTGTCCTTGATAGCCGGGCAGGCGAGCAGCCGGGTCGTCCACAATGTATCCGGCGACCAGCACGCGTTGCCGTGGTGTCCAGGGCACTTGGGCCACGCTCAAAATTGTTACCTCATGCGGCAGGCCAAACAGCATCAGGCGGGTGGCCCAATAGGGGCCTTGCTGCTCAACTTCTTGCACCGTGCCGGCCAGCAACACGCCGGCGTCCTCGCGATCGGCCCGCGACAGCCACAGGCCCGCCAGCCGCCCCAGGTTTTCCACGCGCGAGCGCTCGCCCGCCGTGCGCAGCAGCAACTGGCGAATCGCCTGTTTGCGAGGTTCCACATGCGGATCTTGCGCGTCAAACTTGACAAACGTCAGCGTGCCCGCCAGGCGACAAAGCCGCACGTAGGCTTGCTGATTGAGTCGAATGCCCGGCCGGCCGCGGCACGTGGGGCAGGTGATCCGTTTTTCGCCTTCCAGTTCCACGGACTGGCCCGACTCATCGGCACCGGCGGTGATAATCGACTTGGTGACGTAGCCCGTGGAATCGCAGTTGGCGCAGCCAATGGCTTGCCTGGCCTCCAAGAACGCCTGCGCCAGTTCGTCGCTGGTGAAGACGGGAAACTGTTCGGGGGCATCGCCAGCCTCGGCGTCCGTCGCGAATTCCTCGGTTTCCGGCGGCTCTGTCGCGACGGTATACCCGGCCGGCCGGACGTTGTGATCGTGCTCAGCCGCATGTTCGTGATGTTCGTGCCCTTCGTGCGGCTTGCCGCGGCCGAACAAGTCGACCGGCTTGTCCGCCGGCGCTTTGAACTTGGGCGGAGCTTCGGACGTTGCCACCCGGGCGGTCCAGCCGGGCTGTGTATGCGGCACCATCGGCAAGGGGATTTTCAGGTAATCAAATTCCGATCCGCCAAAGAAATTCAGCCCGTAGTAAGCCGCCACCGCTAGCAAAAACAACACCCCCAACATGCTCATCGGTCCCCAAGAGTCCGCCGCGGGGGGCTCTTTCGCGGGTGCGGGCCGGGCAGTCTGGCTTAGCCCGCCGAAACCGCCGGAGGCCTCGGAAAGCGCGGCCACGCTGCGGGCATCGACGCCATGCACGGCGGCGGCCGAGCGATCGAGGCGGCGTTTGGAGTCAGCGGATGCCATGCGAGTCCATGAGAAAGGAGCCAAGCCAAGTCGATCTGCCTGGGGCCGCGAAGTGTATCAACTGCCAGCAAACCAGGGCTAGAGCGGTTTCGGCCAAACGACTGGGTGCTAGCAGGCAAACGGCTATAATGCCTGTGCAAACATGCAATACTGACTGGCCAGGAGCCGCATTTCGTGCCCGATGAATCCCCAGAGCCCTCGCTCGACCGCTATGCGCGGCAGACTCGCTTTGCTCCGGTGGGAGAACAAGGCCAGCGTAAACTGCTAGCCAGCCGTGCGCTGATCGTCGGTTGCGGCGCGCTGGGAACGGTTTTGGCCAACACCTTGGTGCGGGCGGGCGTGGGGCATGTGCGCATCGTCGATCGCGACTTCGTCGAATTGAATAACTTGCAGCGGCAAGTGTTGTTTGACGAGGACGACGTGGCCGGCACGCTGCCCAAGGCCGTCGCCGCCGCCGACAAACTGCGGCGGATCAATTCGCAAGTCGAGATTGAACCGATCGTGGCCGATGTCGATCACACCAACATCGTCGCGCTGTGCGATAACGTCGATGTCATTCTGGACGGCACCGACAATTTCGAGATTCGCTTTTTGCTCAACGACGCGGCGCTCCACCTGGGAATTCCCTGGATCTACGGTGGCTGTATTGGGGCCGAGGGGCAAACCATGTCCATCTTGCCGGGCGAGACACCTTGCCTGCGTTGCTTGATGCAAGAAGCTCCTCCACCCGGCAGCACGCCCACCTGCGATACCGCGGGCATTGTCGGGCCGATCATCAACGTGATCGCCTCGCTGGAGTGCATGGAAGCGATTAAGATCATGTGCGGCCAGCGCGAAGCCGTCAGCCGTGTACTAACCGTCGTGGAACTTTGGGACAATCGCTGGAGACAAGTGCAGTTGGCATCACTGCGCGAAGGGGCCGATTGCCCCGCCTGCCGGCGGCAAGAGTTCCCCTGGCTGAAGGGAGAACGCGGCAGCCATACCGCCGTACTCTGCGGCCGCAACGCCGTACAGCTTAGCTTTCCGGGGCGCGAGCGTTTAGATCTGGCCGCTCAGGCCGAAAAACTGCAAGCCGTGGGGCGTGTCAGCCGCAATCCGTTCTTGCTGCGGCTGCATGTGGCCGATTTTGTCGTCACGCTTTTCGCGGATGGCCGGGCCATTATTGGCGGCACCGACGACATCGCCACCGCCCGCACCGTCTACGCCCGCTACATCGGCAACTAACAACCGTGCGTGATGCCGTCGCAGGCGATTCCATCGCCGTTCAACATGGAAGGGCAGCCCGCGACGGCGGCAATCTGAGTTCGGTCGCAACTCACGCAACCGCAAAGGCACCGAAACTCGCCACCATACCTTGCGTCACTGCTTTGCGGGACCAAGGCCGCTTGTCATGCGAGTTGCGGCGGGTAAACTGAGTCATCTTGACACGTTTCGCACAGGCCCAGGGGGCAACATGGGTGCCTTCCCTCCCGGAGACCCAATCCGGACACCACCGAAAACCTCCTAGTATTGAAGAAACATTGAGGCTGTAGCTCAGTTGGTAGAGCAACGGACTTTTAATCCGTAGGCCCTGGGTTCGAGTCCCAGCAGCCTCACTGGTTTTGGGCAAAACGACTTCTTATTGAGATTCGCGGCAAAGAGAAGGGAGTCAACGGGTTACGTGACAAATTGGTGAGGGTGGCAGCCACGGATTAGATATCCGTAGCTATGCCAGTGAATTGGTAGACATTCGCTCGGCTGGAGGAAAAACTGCGGCGTGGTCACCAGGGAGCAAGACCCTGGAATTTCTTTTGTGGAAGCACGAAATGACATTAGGCAGGACTACGTCGCAGTTTTTCCACAAGCCGAGCGAGGAGCGTTTTCAGGATCGGCGGGAGGAAAAACTGCGGCGTGGTCACCAGGGAGCAAGACCCTGGAAATTCTATTGTGCGGAAGCTCAATCAGTGTTTGGCAGGACCACGTCGCAGTTTTTCCACCAGCCGCCAACGATGAAAGGGGTGCCAGCATGGACCTCGGGTTCTGGGTGCTGCTTTGGATCGGTTGTGCGATCGCGGGCTACGTGGCCGCCCACTCGCGGAGTGCGGGGTCCGGCGGGCTGATCTTGGGTGTGCTGCTCGGCCCGATTGGCGTGTTGGCCGCGTTGGGTCTCGACGGGCGGCCGCTATGCCCGCATTGCGGCGGACGCCTGGACGGCCGGGGGAAAAAGTGCCAGTGGTGCGCGATAGCGCTGGTCTGGCACCAGTCGGCGGAGGGCTGGAGAGCGGAAGCCGCTGCGCAGGCCGAGGCACCGCCGACCGGCGAGCAACCTAAAAAACTGGTCATCTTCGACTGCGGCGGGTGCGGCAAACGGCTCAACGCCGAGCGGGGCATGGCCAGAGCGATGTGCCCTTATTGCCAGGCACTAGTGGATGTGCCGCAGGGTTAGCCATCGTAAAAAAACGGAGACACAAAAATGCCCGACAAAATGAACGATCCAATTGCGGCCTACCAGGAGGCCATCGCGGCGCTGCAAGAAGCCCGCCGGCGGGCTGAGGAGATGGCCACCTTTATTGCGGACGTACATCGAAAACTGTCTACCGGCTCCCGCTGGCCGGCCATTGCGGTCACCGGACAGCCCGGCCCTTGGCCCAAGCATCATGGCTCCGACAATGCGCACCGCACGATTGATGGCAGTCGTTGGCCCGACATCAGCCAACTTGCGAGTGCCCTGAGCGGCTACCATGCGGCCGACGCCGCGGCCGAAGCGGCCTACAATGCGGTGCCCGAAGCTCAAAGAAACGTCGTGTCACCGCCGACCAATTTCACGGTTCGGAACGCGCACTAGCCTGGAATGGCGTGCAGATCGCCAGGTCGGGTCGCTGATACGTGCGCTCGTCACTGCATGACATCCGCAAAACGCCGCAGCCGCGGGCACTGATCTGCTGTTGAAGGCCAACCGATTCCAGCCATTCCACCAGGCTGACGGCGGCGGCCGGCGTGCAAAGCAACTCGAGTTCGATGTGCTGTTTCATTTTCATGGCGACGTCCTTTCGCCCGGCATCGTAACACGCGAGGGCTTCTCCGGGGAACTTGAGATTTTTTTCTCTTGCCGCTGCGCGTTGCCCCGTCGCGTTTTGCGCGCATTCCGCGCGTTTGGAAAGCGGCCGATTGGTTGACACGACTTGGTCGAGGTGTATGATCTCCCTCGCCTAATGTTACTTGTTCGTGCTTTCTCTCGACCTGATCGCCCACTTAGCGATCCCTTCTCACGCCTGACCTGGGCGACGAAGGCCGAGGTTGTCCGAAAGCGAGCATCCTGTTTTCGTTTTTGTACGACCGGCCTGGTGAAGCACGCAGGCTTTAGGCCGGCCCTTTGTCGTTCCAGTTTTTCCGCGCCGTCAGCGCGCGGGACCGGCACTTAGAAGCCCCGGTCCCGCGCGGCTGGCGGACGCGCGGCGATTTGGTGAGCTATGGTTCTGTCAAGGCCGCGGATTGATGCGCCGCCGCCTCGTTCCAACGTCGGACGAGGAAGTGGGCAGGAGGTCCGGTTTGGATCGGGCGAATACGCCCGGAGGGAGCCGGCTACGGAGGGTGTGTTGCGTTTTCGCCCCATGTTGCGAGGGGCTTTGCATGTCTTCTTTAGCAGGGCAGTTGCGTTTATTTTCCGGCGACGACGACGATTTTTCGCCGCCGCCGCCACGCTGGACACCGGCCGCCAGGCTGAGCCAGATCGCCGAGGCCTTCATCCGCGACGAGATGCGCGACGCCGACGACAAGACGGTCACCGCGCTCCGCGAGTCGCTCGACAAGTGGATCTCGCTCACGGGCGATCCGCCGCTGTCGTCGATCGACCGCGAGCTGCTGCTGGAATTCTTGCGGCGGCTGGCGCTCTGCCGAGGCAAGAAAAAAGGCTCGCTGCTCTCGGCCGCCACCATCGCCAAGCACAAGCGGCAGTTGCAGCCGCTGTTCGATTACTGCGGCCCGCGCGACCGCAAACACGACAACGCGCTATCGATCCTCAAGAAGGCTCCCTACTTCCCACGGCCCAAGCGGGCCAGAAAGCAGACCAAAGTGCTCAAGGCCAAGACCAAGCCGCCGTTCACGCTGATCGAAATCGCCAACATGCTCGATGCGGCCGACGCCGCCACGTTGCCGGTGCTCGACGCGCCGGGCGGATCGCTGATCCAGCCGGGCGAGTTTTGGCGGGCGCTGATGATCGTGCTGTACAACACGGGGCTGCGGATCGGCAGCGCGCTGGCGCTGCGCTGGGAATGGATCAACGGCGGTTGGGTCAGCATCCCCGGCGAGCATTACAAGGGGGGCGCGGCGACCGATCTGCCGTTCAATGCCTACGCGTGGGAGGCGATCCAAAACATTCGCACCGCGCGGGAGACGGTCTTTCCGCTGCGGGGGAACGGCGTCTTCAAGGGGATGGGACGGCGGCACCTCGACCGGCAGTTGGACCGCATCAAACGGGCCGCCGGCTTGCCGGCCGACGACGGCCGCTACTTCCACGCGTTTCGCCGGGCGACCGCGTTGCAACTGACGTTGGGGAGCGGCATCGACGCGGCCCGCTTCGCGCTGGGACACGCCGCGGCCGACGTGACCAAGGATCACTACGTCGGCGGCAAGCCGGCCGAGGAGTACCTGGCCCGGCTGCCGCAGCCCGTGAGGAACGCCGCACGGGAAGGCGAAAGGCGACAGGCGGAAGGCTGAGAAATACATGCGGGGAGGTTGCCGCGCCGACGTCCAGCCACGGGGGATTCCGCCTCCCCCCGTTACCGTCGGCGCGGCTTTGTTTTTGTGCGTCGGGTGTGGAGGGCCGAGGCCGGCGCGGCGGGATCGTTGGGGAGACGACTCACTCCCCAGGGCGCGCCAGCGCCATGTCACGCGGTCCCGTCGCCCGGCCGGCTTTGAGGGAAAGGATGAAGGCGGAAGGCTGAAGGATGAAGGGGTATTTCGCGCGGCATGAAGGGATTAACCCCGGAGCTCGAACCATGACGACGGACGCACGACCTTGCCTGATTAAGCCGATGGAGGAAGTCCGCCACGCTCTCACAGCGAGCGGCCAACTCTGGTTTAAGTACATCGATTTGCCGACCGCCGAGGTGCTGCACTTTGTGCGGAATGGTTGGGATGGCTGGATCGCCGTCATCGGCCACCCCGACAACGGCACCTACGAATGGGTAGGCCGGGATGATGCGGAGTTCGAAGGGCAGGACAAGAGCCACCGGCAGGTGAAGCGGTCCGACTGCGGCTACGGATCGAGCGTGGCCGCGCTCCGTGACGGCCTGGTGGCGATGGTCGATTGATCGTTCTTGGGGCTGGTCTTTTCAAGGAGGATTTTGGAATGTCTCAATTGTTGGAAATGGCGGCCGATTTTGAGCAGGCAGCCCAGTTGCTGCGGAAGATCGCGGGGGAGACGCCGGCGGCGATCGACGGGCCGACCGAGCCGCGGCCGCGACTTGACTTGGGGTTGCCGCCGCCGACG
The DNA here is from genome assembly GCA_050247075.1 of Pirellulales bacterium. Lineage (GTDB taxonomy): Bacteria > Planctomycetota > Planctomycetia > Pirellulales > JBFWUW01 > JBFWUW01. The sequence goes on from JBFWUW010000003.1 coordinate 68,202, forward strand.
AAGGTGGTGAAGCGGAAGGGACGGCCAGCCAAGCGGCTGGAGATTTCGGGCCGGGGGCGGACCAGCGTGGCGCTGATCGAGCATCAGCCGGCCAACGGCAAGCGGATCCCGGGCCTGGTCGAGCAGGTGTTGGCGGCGCTGCGCCGCGACGGCCAACCGCACCAGGTGAAAGATCTGGCCGCCGAGCTGGGCCGCGAGCCGGCCTACGTCAGCCAGGTCTGCTGCAAATTGATGGCCGCCGGCGACGTGGCCATGGTCAGCCGCGGCGTCTACCGCGCCCTCTCGGCTTAAGGAGCCATTCGCATGGACGGGTATCGCACGCAGCCGTGGGGCTGCCCTTGCGGGTTGTGGTTGGCCTCGGTGCGGGTGCGATTGGGCCCGCCGGTCTGGCCGTTCGCCGGCGGACTCGTCGGCGTCTGCGAGGCGTGCGGATTCCTGAGCCTGCTGGTCGAGGAGCCGGTCTTCGAGGAGCCGGTGGGACGAGGCTTGCTCCGCGCGCTGAGCGAGGAGGAAGTCAGGCAAGTGTTGCGCTCGCCGCACGGGCCGAGGGTCGCCGGGTTGCAGCGGAAGGTCCGTCTGGAACCGCGCCGGCAAAAGACCGGAACTCTGGTGAGGATCGCCGAATGATCGCCACACTGGGATCGCCGCTGAACAGCGCGCAGCTGTGCCGGGCCAACGGTTGGCCGGCGGGGACGCTGCTGAAATGTCCCGACGAGCCGGCCCTGCCGGGGCGCGTGGCCTGGCTGTGGATCACCGCCGTCGGCGACGCGCTGATCCTGGCCCGTTACTGGTCGGGCAGCCAAATGCAGTGGAGCGGCGAGTCGATTTTTCTGTTGAGCCATCGCGACTGGCGGAGCGTGCCGCCAGCCCAAGCCCCGGCCGCGCTGGTGGCCCTCATGCGGGAGGATCGTTGCGATGGACCGTGAGGCCCTGCTCGACACGATCAAGCGGCTGCTGGCGCTGGGAAAATCGCCCAACGAACACGAGGCGGCCGCCGCGCTGGCCAAGGCGGCGCAATTGATGGAGCTGCACCACATCGCCCAGGCCGATCTGCCGGCCGAGGGGAGTTGGGACGAGGCGAGCGTGGCCTCCTACGCGCGGCGAAAACCGCGCGCGGCGATGTACGTTTGCAGCGTGCTGCAAAAACATTTCGGCGTGGTGGTCAGCTCGCACGATCCGGCCGATTGCCGCCGCTATCAATTCCGCGGGTCGATCACGTTGTTCGGCGATGCCGCCGACGTGGCGGTCGCGGTCTACGTGTTTCATTTTCTGCGAGACACTTTTGAGCGGTTGGCGCGACGGCACCGCATCGCCGCCGCGCTGCGAGAGTCCTTTTACGACGGGCTGCACGACGGCTTGTGCGCGAAGCTGCGCGAGGCGCAGCAGGCCCGTGACGGCCAGGGCCGCGCACTGTCGCTGGCCCGCCGCGCGACGGCGCTGGCCGAGAAGAGGCGGCGATTCCGCGAGGCGGTCGGATGCGACATGCCGACCGCCGCCGAGTCTCGCCGGCAGCCCGACTTCGACCGCGCGACCTACGCCCTCGGCCACGGCGAGGGATCGAACATCGAAATTCACCCGGCCATCCGGGAAAGCCAGGCCACCGCGCGGGAGCGGTTGGGCCAGGACGTCCCCTTGATCGAGCAAGCCACCTTGAAAATCACCGCGTAAACAAGGACTTCAGGCATGACGCCTGCCCACGGACGGCCCGCCGAAAACCGCAGCGCCATTCGCGCCGACTGGTGGAACGCCATCCGGCATTGGCCGATGCGCGGCGAGAGCAAGCTGGCCTGGTGGTATCTGGCCGGGCTGACCCGCTGCGGGTTGGAGCGGGTGACCGTGACCAACAGCATGATCGGAGCTGACCAGGGGACCAGCGACGCGGCCGGCAACCGGGCCTTGCAGAATTTGATCGCCGAGGGGCTGGTGGAGGTGATCGACCAGCCGGGCGACCGCGACGCGTTGGGCCGCCGCAAGGCCAGCCGCCAATTGATTGAGTTGATCGACCCGTTCGAGGCCGTGCGGGCCAAACCGCTGGCCTGGGACGGCCAGAAGCTGTTGAGCTTCGCCGAGCAGGAAGTTGCCGCGGACCTTTCGCGTGAGCCCGCCGACGGGCCGGCCACGCAAGCGTCTGTCCGCGGCGAGTGGGTGACGAATGTCGCGGTTCCGTCGACGGAAACGTCGACGGAAACGTCGACGGAACCGCGACGCGCCCCTTTAACTTTAAATCCTTCTAGCGCAACTACCCTTTCACTTTCTCTTTCTCCGGATTTTTTGGATTCGCGCATTGCCCACAAACGCGCAGCGCTGGGGTTAGGCGCAAAGGAGAAAGGGGCCGCGGCCGGCGTCGACGGAAGCGCGGACGGAACCGCGACGGCCGGCAGGCCGGGCCAACAACTCGCCGAGCCGCCGCCGCGGCAAAGCCTGGCCGCACGAAAAGCCCTGGCCGACCGCGAGGTGGCCGAACTGCACGCGGCCATCAACTGCCCCAGCATGTTCCTCGAGCCGTGCGAGACCGTGGTGCAGGCGGTCCTGAACGAGGAACTGCCGGAGAAGGTCGTCCACTCCGTGCTGCGGTGGCTCGACAAAAAGCAAGCGGCCGGCTGCCGAGACCCGCGGAGCCAACTGTTCAACGGCCGCATGAAGCTGGAGTTCAAGCGGCGCGGATTGATCTACAGCGGCAAGCCGAAGCCCCGCTGACCCCCAACCGAGGAGACCTGGCCATGCCGAGCGATGAGCGTAATCCACCGACCGTGTTTCGGCCCTTCACGTTGGCCGACTTGGATCCGCCGAAACATGCGCCGGGACCGCCGCCGGAGAAGGCTCCGCCGCCGTCGAAACTGGTCTGGCTGGGGTTTTGCGCGGTGGCCGGAGGAGCGGCCGGCCTGGTCGGGACCGCGCTGGTCAAGGCGATCGCCGCCGCCTTCCGTTGAATTTTTGTACCCACAACAAACCCACGAAAAAAGGAGCCAGCCATGCCGCGGACGACACGCCAGACGTGGGCCCAGGCCTGCTTTCAGTTTGCTTGCGAGTTCGAGGGTTGGATGCATGACGCCGTGATCGGCGGGCGGGTCTTCCGCAGCGTCGAAGTGCGGCGGACGTTGCTCCGCCGCCAGCAGCCGGCGGTCTGCGAATACACGCTCATCATCCACGGCGGCAAGGGCCGCGACGACGAGCTGTTTGTGTTCGGCGACGAGGGGCAAGTCCGCCAGCACATCCCGCCCCGCCGGCGAGGCTGAATCGACGACGTTAATTATTCCATTTTTTATTCCAGGGAAAGGAAACAGCATGGCCACCGCCACGAAAACGAAGAAGACCAAGGCCGAGAAAATCGCGCCGGAGGCGATCGCCGCGGCCAGGGAGCACATCATCGGGAATCTGCACCAGGACTTGCTGTCGACCGGGAAGTGGCAGGCCGTGCTGGATTGCGACGACGAGTGGGAAGCGGCCAGCGTGCTAAGGGATACGCTGATCGGCCACTACGCCCGCCCCGCCATGGCCAACTCGCCGGGAGTCTCGGCTGAGAATCACGGCCTGGTCGTCACGCTGCGGCTGCCGGTGCCGGGGACGAACCGAGGCGAGGATCGCGCGGTCGGCGCCATCGAATGGCACGAGGCGGCCGAGGCGCTGCTCAAACTGGCGATGACCGACGATCCGCCCGACCTGCGCAACACCACGCTGCCAAGCGGGATTGCCGCGCGCGACCCCGACGCGGAAAAGCCGTCAGCCATCAGCGATCAGCCGTCAGCGAAAAAGCTGAGTGCTGACAGCTTCTCCGCTGAACGCTCCTCGTCCATCCAGCTCGACGACATCCGACCGAGTCCGTTTCAGACGCGGCGGGAATTCGCGGCCGAGGAGTTGGAGCAGCTCGCCGCCAGCCTGGAGGAGCATGGGCTGTTGCAGCCGATCGTGGTGCGGGAGGTGGCGATTGACGATCCGCGCGCCGCCGCCGCGACCTACGAGCTGATCGCCGGGGAGCGGCGGTGGCGGGCGGCCAGGTTGGCCGGGTGGCAGCAGATCTCGGTGCGGATCATCGAGTGCGACGACGACCGGGCGGCCGAGTTGGTGGCGGTGGAGAATTTGCAGCGGGCCGACCTCAATCCCATCGAGGAGGCCGAGGCCCTGCAACAACTGCTGGCCCGCGGCGGGACGCAAGCCGAATTGGGCCAGCGGATCGGCCGCTCGCAGTCGTACATCGCCAACGCCGTGCGGTTGTTGAGCCTGCCGGAGCCGTGGCGGGGGAGAGTTATTTCGCGCGAAATGTCCCCCAGCCACGCCAAGCTGCTCGCGCCGCACTTGGAGCGGCCGAAGGTGTTGGCGGCGCTGAACCGGGACTGGCCGGACAAGCCGGGGGAAGGGCCGTCGCTGCGGGATTGGGAGCGCGATGTAAACGCCGCGATCCGCGCGGCGACCGTGCCGCTGGTGAAGTCGGTGCATAACGCCGACTATCAGTACGGGGAGGTCAAGCTCGATGCGAAGAAACACGCGGACCTCGACGCGGTCGAGCTGGAGACGTGGGGGGGCCGCAAGGAGGCGCGGGCTTTCAATGGGACGCTGGCCAAAAAACTGCTGGCCGAAAAAGAGGAGGCCTGGCAGAAGAAACATCCCGCCAAGAAGTCCAGCGGCAAGGCGGAGAAGGGATCGGCCGCCGCCAAGGCGAAAGCCGACATGGAAGCGTCGCGCCGCCAAAGCGACCTGGAGGAGTGGGCGGCCTGCTGGCAATCGCGGTTGATCGCCGACGCCATCGAAGCGGGCATCACCGAGGGGGAATGGTCGCGGCTGCTGCTGTGGGCCTTCGCCGAGGGGACGTACAGCGAGGCGCTGCAAGAGGCTTGCGAGGCGGTCGCGCAGTCACTGGGGACGACGTCGGCCTGGAAGGCCAAGGACGCGGGGACCGTGCTGGTCAAGGCGCTGGTGGGCATATTCCGCGACTGCGGACCGGGCGATAAGCCGCCCGTCGCGGACGGGGCCGACCTCGATTCGATTTGCTCGCTGCTGTCGATCACTCCCGACAAGTATTGGCTCGACCGGCCGGGCGGGAAGCAGCGGTTCGCCGGCGAGTTGACCGAGGCGCTGTGGGAGTTGTACACGGTCGAGCAGCTCATCGACCAGGCGGCCGTCTGGAAAATCGCCAGCGACCTGACGGGCCGCAAGCACGCTGAGATTGTCACCATCATCCAAGCCCAATCCAAACCTCTGCCGCTCCCCGCGGAGATCGCCGCGTTGTTGCCGAAGGCCAAGAAGGCCAAGCGGGGTGCGCGATGACCGGCATGAAACCGCGCCGCCATACGCTGCTGTTCGATGCCCGGTTTGCTCCGCTGATTGCCGCGGGGACGAAGTCGCACACGATCCGCCCGCCGCGGAAGCGGGAGATTTTGCCGGGCGATCTGTTGTCGCTGCGAGCTTGGACCGACAAACCGTACCGGTCGGCCCAGGCCGAGCTTCGCCGCGCGGTCTGCACCAAGATCGGTTCGATTCGCCTTTCGCAGCGAGACTATCGCGGCGTGCTGCTGCAAGAGGTGGAGATCGACGGCCGGCTGCTGCATCCCGACTGCGCGGAGAAGCTGGCGACCCGCGACGGATTTTCGACGTTGACCGAAATGCTCGATTACCACCGCGAGCATTTTGGCCTCGACCGCGACCTGTTACTCATCGACTGGAGGGAGCAATGAACGGCATGATTTGCCCGCACTGCGGGGAGGCGTTCGCCAAGACCAAGGTTCTCAAGATACCCACGCACGATTTTCCCAAGCCGTGCCGGTCGGTCTGTCCGGGGAGCGGCCAAAAACCCAAGCTGCGCCTGAGTACACCGCTATGGAAGGACGACCCCGCACAGCGCGGCCGCGACTTCTTCGACGAGGCGCGGATGGAGTTGTTGCTGTGCGGTTTTGCGATCGTCAAGGAAATGGCCATCTTTTCAGGCCAGTCATCGGGCCAGACGACCTGCCCGCTGTGCGGTAAGCAGGTGAGATTCGCGATCGCGAAATGCAACGGCCATTGCGCCGCGAAGTGCGAGACCAAGGGCTGTATCCACGCCCAAGAATGAACCAACAAAAGCTGATGGCTGATGGCTTCTCCGCTGATGGCTTTTTTCAAGGAATCGCGACATGGAAAAAATACATACCGCCGATCAACGCTTAGAGCGCGCATTGCACCTAGCCGGGCTGAACCGGCGGAAGGCGGTGCGGTTGTTGGCGCGGCGGAAGGCGCTGAGTGAATTGCCTCCCGATTGGGCGGAGGATCTGCCGCTGCTGGTCCGCCTGGCCGAGCTGCTCGACTGCGATCCGCGGTGGTTGGCCCTGGGACGGATCAGCCGGGCCGGCGAGAAGGCGGTGGAAAGCGTGCAAAGGGCGCTGGCCAAGACGAAGGTTACGCCGGCCGACCGCGACAAGTTGCTGGAGTTCGCGCGGATGACGGCCGAGCCGGAGGGGCACCCCGGCGTCTGCCGCTACTGCGGTTGCACCGACGAAATGGGTTGCGGCGATTGCGTGTGGGTCGATGAGGGATCGACGATTTGTTCCACCTGTTTGATTGAGGAGAGGTGACCATGCCGCGTGCCGAGGGGAAGCGTTGGACGGAAGAGGAGGATGCGCGATTGCGGGCGCTGGTGGCGGCCGGCGAATCGAATGTAGCGATCGCCGAGGCGCTGGGCCGCGGCGTGGTGGCGGTGGCTTGCCGCCGCTGGTCGCTGTTCGTCCAGTCGCCAGCGATGAAGGCGAGCAAAGCCGCCAAGCAGCGGGAAAGCATGGCGCGAGCCGTGGACCGCTTTGCACCGTCGGACGATCCGACCGCCGACGAGATCGCCGCCCGGGCCGCGGCGATCCGCGAGGAACATCTGGCCCGCAAAAGGAGTGTGCGATGAAGATGCAGATCGAATCGACCGACCAGATCACCACCATCGACGGCGCGGAAGCCCGGTTGTGGCGGGGGACGACCGAAGAGGGGATCGACTGCCTGGTCTTCGTGACGCGGGTGGCCGTGCGGAAGGAGGAGGATCAATCGAGCTTCGAGCGCGAGCTGCGGGAGCAGGGCGTGCCGGCCGAATTGCAGGGACCGCGGGTCGTCGATCTGCGGATGATTTTGTGAGCCACGGGTGTAGTGAGCACCGGGATCCTAAAAAGCCTTCGCCTCCACACGGGCCACCGAAACCCGGGACGGGTGGAATTCAGGCGGCGACGCTCACTGTGTTTTTTGTCACGGACGGGGCGTTACTTTTTTTTCAAGGAGGATTTTGCAATGCTCGTACTGTCGCGGAAAATTGGCGAGAAGATCACGGTCGATGGCGGGATCACGGTGGTGGTTGTGGCGGTCAAAGGGAACACGGTGCGGATCGGCATCGACGCGCCGGCTGAGACGCAGATAATGCGGAACGAGCTGATGGTCCGTTCGCCCGACGACGAAGGGGAGGCGGCTTGATGCGGGAGCGATTGAAAGACCTGATCGGCAAGACGATGTGCTTTAACCGGCCGGTGCTGCTGAAGAATGGGACGCAGATCGCCATCGGTACGCGGGTGCAAGTCGAGAGTACCTGGCGGGGCCGGCTGACGGTCATCGATCCTACGACGCGGCAGATCCTGGCCCGGCAACTTCCCCGCGGAGCGCTGGAGTTGTGCGAATGACCTGGAGGCCGTCGCCACGGATCCGCGATGCCGCGGGACAGCGGTTGCTGTTCGATGCCGACCGCTTTTGCCGCCGCTGCGGCCGGCGATTGCAAGGAGCGCAATCGCGCGGCCGCGGCTTTGGCCCGAAGTGCTGGCGGCGATCAACCTCCGCAGAGGATGAAACGCCAGGCGATGGCCACGATCGTGAGGACGATCGCGGTCAGCAGCCAGTGGCCCAGCCGGTTCCGTTCGGCTGATTCCAACGCGGTCGTCAATGCGGTGAGCAGTACCAAAAGGGTCTTCATTGCTTGCCCCGTTTAGAGGTTCGCGAGTCGCGGAATGCGTCTCGCATGGGGGCAGTCTGGCACGGCACTGTCGCCGCTTTGCGGTTGGCCAGAGGGCGTTTTTGCGTGATACTTCGGCGGGGCGAGCGTGTCTGTTGGCCAAGGAGGGCCGAGCGATGCGACGGAAAATGGGAGGAGGGCGCGGGGATGATCCGCAGTTGGATCTGTTCGATGGACGGCGACGGCAGCGGGTGCCGGAGACGCGACGGTTGCCGGCCAAGAGCCGGTTCGCCGTGGTGCCGATTGGGCCGGGGGACTTCTTGCGCTTGGGGGAGATCACCATTCAGGTGTTGCGAGTGGTGAGCGACCCGCCGCATCAACTGAGTCTGACGATTCAAGCGCCCGAGGGGGTGGCGATCAGCCTGGTGGCCGAGGATTCCGCGCGGCATCGGCGGACGATTTTTAGGAGGCGCGAGGCTTGAGGGGCGAGGCGTGAGGGTGGCGAGCGCCAGCCGTTCCTCAAGCCTCAAGTCTCAATCCTCAGTCGCTCGGCTTGATTGGGGAAGTGTTGCCAGCCGCGCTGGCGGCAGTGTTCGGCCACGGCGGGGCCGCCGCTGTAAACGACGAGCGAAATTGCCGTGTTTGCATGCTTTTCTGCCGTGCGGGCCTGCTCGTCGAGGGCGGCCAGGCTGTTTTGTTGACGGCTGAGGGCTGCTCCGCTGACAGCCTGGTAGCGCGTGGCGAAGGCCGTCCAGCCACGCGGCACGCCGAGCAGGTTGGCCTCGGCGGCGCGAGGAGCGACGTTGAGATCGACGACGATCGGCAGGCCGTGGGCTTGCCAGAAGCGGGCCAGCCAGCGTTTGCGATAGATGTCCCACAAGATGCGGGCCAGGGGGAGTTGATCGGAGGTCGAGAAGTTGGGCTCGACGACCGCCCGGCAGCCGCTCTCCACCAGCCGCAGCGGCTGCTTCCAAAGGGCGGAGAATTTGCTGTCGTCCACGAAGAAGTGATAGCAGCCCGGCATGCGGTTGGTCCGCGCGACCGATCCCCAGGCCAAAAACGGCGCGGGCAACAGCCGGGCCTGCAACGATAGATCCAACGTCGGCACGCCGAAGTCGTTATCGCTGGCAAACGTCACGTCGAATTTGCCTTCATACCTCATACCTCATCCCTCATCCCTCTAAAGCTTCTTCTCCCAGGTCTGCGACTTGCCGTTCCAGTTCGTGATCGGCTTGAAGCCGACCTTGGCCCAGACACGGGTGCCGACCGCCTGGTCGACGACGCGGGCGATGATGCGTTTGCCGCCGATGGCGCGGACGTGCCGCTCGAAGCGAGGCCAGAATTTGGCCACGGTGCCCCGGCCGCGGAAGCGGTCGGAGAGGACGGTGTCGTTGATCTCCACCCGGCCGGCCTGGTCGATCTGGTAGCTCATGCGGCCGGCGTGTTGGCCGTCGATCTTGATCTCCACGATGTCGTGTTGCGTCCCCTCGCCGCCGGGGACCGGCGGGCCGTAGGAGCGGATGCTGACGCCGCCGCCGACGTCGGTGAACTCGGTGCCGAGTGTGCCGGGCCGGGCCACGGCGGTACCGCCGCGCGCGCCGCCAGCACCGCTGGAGTTGCGACCCATGGGAGGCGTGAGGCTGGAGGCTGGAGACTTGAGGAGGAGGGAGGATGCCGAGTGTTGGGTGGCGGGGCAAGATCAATTTGGGGTCGCTGGCGCTGCTGGCGAGGGGTGCATCAGGCGACGATAGCGGTGGTGCGGTGAAGTCGGATTGATTCGGGGCGACCGATTGCGTACTCTCTGCCGCCCACGAACGGACCGCGGCCACCGTCACGATGCCAGGCAGGGTGCGGGCCGTTTTCAGCCTTCATCCTTCCGCCTTCATCCTTTCGTATGGATTCCACCCGGCAAGAATTTCCTCGGCTGGCCTCTCCGGCCGCCGGGCTGCAGCCGATCGACGACTGGCATATCTGCATCAGCGGATTTCGCCAGCCGCCCGGCTACCCCTCCGGGATCCAGACGGTCTGGTCGCGGTTGCGGCGGGCCCACAACAACGGCCGCGTGGCGGTCGAGTACTGGGAGTGGTGCGCTGCCTGGGACCAGGTGGCCGAGTTGATCTGGAACTTTAGACGCCCCGGCCACGTGCCGCGGGTGTTCATCTACGCCTACAGTTGGGGCGGCGGCTGGGGATTTACCCGGCTGGCCCGCGCGCTGCAAAAGCGGGGGATTGAGGTGCCGACGGCCGTGCTGTGCGACCCGGTCTATTGCTCGCCATTGTGGGTTGGTTGGTTCGCCGCGTTTTTGTCGTGGAAGACGATTCGCGTGCCGGCCAACGTCAAGCGGGTGTTGCACTTCTTTCAGCGCCAGAATTGGCCGCGGGGACATCGGCCGGTGGCCGTCGATCCGTCGGCCACGTTGGTCGAGCCGGGGAGGGAGCTGCGGCTCGAGCATCACTACATGGACGATGCCGAGGAGTTTCAAAGTTTGTGCGTTGATGTAGCCAAAAAAGCGAGCAGCGATCTACACTGACCAACTGGCGGGGCCGCAGGATGCGGCCACGTGGGCAGGAGGCCCGCCCGCCATTTTTGGAAAGGCTGAAGGCTGAAGGCTGAAGGCTGAAGGCTTTTCCGGGAAAGGATTCCCTCATGCGACGCAAGACGTGGGCCGAGCCGGCCTGGATTTTGGTGGGGGGACTCGTCGCGATTTGCGTGTTGCAGAGCTGCACGCGGTTGGGGCGGGCCGAGCTGGTGGATGTGGTCATGCCGCGCGAAATAACGCGGGCCGACCGCGTGGGGAGGGCTGAGGGCCAAGCGGCGCTTGCCCACACAAGACGCACGGACGCGAATGCTGGTGCAGAGACGCCGGCTCCCGGTCCTCAGTCTTCCCCAGGCGGCCAGCCGCACGAGGTCTACCAGTGCGGCAGCGGGCGTTGCCGGCCGTTCCAGCGCTGGCAGCCGCTGCCGCAGTACAGCCAACCGGCCCAGCCGGCGATTCGCGCGGCTCCCGCGACGTCGTACGCACAGCAGGCCAGTGGCGATTGCCGGGCGCGGTGCCAGGCCGACATCCAGCGCGAGATCAAGGCTCTCGAGGAGCGGATGGAGGGGCGGAACGCGGCGGCCGACAAGTTGCTGGCCGAGCGGATCGTGGCGCTGGAGCAGCTCGCGGTGAAGCAAGACGCCGAACTGGTCAAGGTGGAGGGGGTCAGCGATGGCCACGCCACGCTGTTGGGACGCCTCGACGGGCGGATCAACCAGGCCGAGGAGGCGATCTCCACCGCCGCCGCCGGCGTGCATGATTTGCTGGCCGACCGGGCCACGATCGACAAGCGGATTGACGGCGTGCAAGAGGCGATCTCGCCGGCGGCGCGGAGCATTGCCCTGGAGGTGATTCGCCAGCATGCGCCGGCGGCCGCCACGGGGTTGTTGCCGATCGCCTTGGCGGGCGGCTTGCCGGCGATTGGGCTGATGATCGCCGGGTGGGCGGTCCGCAGCGGCATCAAAGCGATCGGGAAAGGCGAAGGGCGAAAGGCGGAAGGCGAAAGAGGGCCGCCGCCAGACGCGTATCGCACCGGCACGTCGGGCCTCGGAGGTGGCTCGACCGTGGGGAGCTTTTGACACCGCCGGACTGGTGCAAGAGATCGTCTCGCGCGTCGAATCGAAAATCCAAAATCGAAAATCGAAAATCCAAAACGAGGCCTCGCCGCCGCTGCGGGAACTGCCCGAGGAAGTGAAGCCGACGCAACAGGTGCAAGCGCCGGCCGCGCCGGCCAGTCCGCCGCCGCGGACCAGGACCGTCACGCGGAATGAATTCGTGGAGTATCCGGCCAGCGACGGCCAGGCCGAGGCGCTTCGCGAGGCGATGAAGGTCGTCACGAAAAGCTATCCGGGGGCCGCCCCGTACTTTCATCATTTGGAATCGACCGCTCAACAAATTCTAGGAGCCCAAGGACATGGCTGACGCGATCATGCAACCCGACCTGGCTGGCCCGTTTGGGACCGATGAGATTTTGTGGTGGGACAACGGGGTGTGGGGCGAGGCGGGTTACGCCCTGCCCAACCCCAGCGGCAAGACGTGGACGCAGAACACGGTGATCCACGAGCTGCACGCCATGCTGGGCCGCGAGCTGTTTGGCTTGATGCACCGGGCCGACGTGCGGTTCACGCGGCCGCCGAACGTGCAATTTTTGTACGACATCTACAAGCTGATCATCGTGGCCCGCAAGCGGTTGGCCGACCGGGCGGTGCCGTTCAACACGGCCCGCCTCGACGGGCAGCACGCCACGCCGACGCCGAAGGTGTTTTTGTGCTACCCGGTGCCGTTCTTCGGCGAGCGGATCCGCAATGCGGAGACGCGGGAGTGGTGCGAGCTGATGCTGTTGACGCTGAGCGAAATGATGCAGCACAGCGACAACGAGCTCGATCTGGAGATCACCGATCTGTTTGCCGCCAGCGTGGGGCAGCGGTTGCAGCGGATTTTGGTGTTGATGGCCACCAAGTTTTTTGGCATCGCCAAGGCCGACGCGGTGAAGGCCGATTTTGTACTGCCCGACACGGCGTTTTCCACCTACGACCCGACGAAGCTGTTTGTTGGCAGCGAGCTGGTGGAGGAGCGGCCGCCGCTGCAATGGTGGCCGACCGAGAATGACCTGTCGCCGCTGCGGGGCGTGCCGCTGACGGTGGCCATGCAGTTTGCCAAGCGCTGGCCGAACAATGCGCTGTTGTTGGGAACGGGCAGCGTGAGCGTTTTTCCCAATGATGGCAACAGCATGGGGCAAGGGACGGGCGGCACGGCCGCGGCTAGCGCGGCGACGTCGTTCGCGGCGGTACCAGGGGCTGCGCCGAGCGCGTAGGAGTTGGCGTCGCTAGTGAATTTTTCCTTCAGCCTTCATCCTTCATCCTTCCGCCTTTCCCGCCATGCCTGACTGGGTGCAAAGCACGATCGTGGGAGTGGCCAGCACGCTGATTGCCAGCGTGATCGCCGGGGCCACGGTGTGGGCGGCCAAGAGCTACAAGCGGTTTGTGGGGATTGAGTCGCAGTTGGTGGGCGTGGAGGGGCACCTGGCGGCGATCGCCGAGGGGGTGCGGGGGACGAACGTGCTGGCCCGGCGGAATCGGCGGGCGATTCGCGAGCAGGGGGACAGGCTGGAGGAGGTGGAGGGGCGGGTGATTGATCTGGAACACAAGCACCAGGAGGGAGCGTGATGCCGAAAGCGAGCAAACAAGGGACGGCCATGCGGGCCGCCGCGAAGGAGATCAGCGAGTTGAACGCGCTGGAGCTGCATGCCTTGGCCCACTTGGGCAAGGGGGCGGCGAAGGTGCGGGATGCGTTGGAGGTGGGAGACGCTCAGCCGGTGGACTTTTGCCTGCGGGTGAGCGGCGCGGTGAACGTGGGCGAGGGGCAGACGCAAGGGCGGACCTGCACGCCGAAGCCGCTGACGATGCTGGCCTTGGTGTTGGCGGCACTGAAGCCCGAGGAGCTGCAGCGCGTGACCAAGCAGGTGGGCAAACAGTGCGCGGGGTTTGTGGAGAGCGGCGAGGAGCCGCTGGTGACGGCGCCGGCTCACGATTTGGCTTGCGCGCTGCTGGAGTGCAGCACGCACCCGACGACCTGCCAGGTGCGGGGCAACGTGACCGCCGCCGTGCGGATGGAGCGGCTGGCACAGCCGAAAGCGAAGCGGGCCGCGTGACGTAAGTCGGGGTGCATCAAGACGATACGCCACCCCCAGGGGGGTACCCCCGGTGGGTCCTTCCGGACGGCGACCGAGGCGCGGGGCCCTTGGCGATTGCGCGGTTTTTGCGCGCGGTGAAAAAAATTCCGTTGCTGCTGCAAGTTGATCCGGGGCGAACTCATGGCCACCCGCAAGCCCAAGTCGCCCGCGAAAAAAAATTCCCCGCCGCCCCCAGCGCCCGCCGATGAATCAGCCGCCAACATTGTCGCAACCATTGACGAACTCGCCGCCGCGCTTGGCATCGGCGCGCGGCAGGTCGGCTACGATCTCCGCGCCGGAATGCCTGGCGAGCGCGGCCGCTACAACGTCGCGGCCGCGGCCGAATGGCGGTCCGCGCGGAAGACGGTCGCCGCGGCTATCGCCGGCGACGGTGCGCAGGCCGCCGCGCGTCGCCGGCTCGACCTGGCCAAGGCCGAGCGCGAAGAGATCAAGCTCGCTCGCGACCGCGGCGAACTGGTCCCCGCGGCCGAGGTGGCGTCGTTGGTCATCGCCCACGTCACGGAGTGCCGCGCCCATCTCGAGGAACTCCCGCCGGCGCTCGCCGCCGCGCTGCCAGAGGATCTCCCCGACGACGTCCGCCGCGCCGCCCGCGAATCAATCGACCGCCAGGTGCGCAAGTGCCTCTCGACCTTGGCCGAGTTGGCCCGCCGCCAGGCAGTCCCCGCCCACGACCAACCGCACGATATGCCGCGCGAAATAACCGACCCGCCGCCGAAGCCCGCGGCCAAACCCCGGAGTAAGAAGCGATGAGTGAAGAGACCCGAAAGCCGGAGGCCGAACTGTGGATGTCCCCCAGCGACTTCCGTCCCGTCGATGCGCAGCGGCTCGAACTGCTGCTGGAGAAGGCCGCCCGCGCGGCCGTGTTAAAAGAGGAGCTGGCGCAGTTGGAGGCCGCCATTCCCTACAGCGAGGTCACGCTCCGCTTCACCAGCGGCGGCTCGCTCAACGAGCGCCGCGAAATGCTCAACGCGGAGATGCTTCGCGAAGTCATCATCCTCGGCCGTGGCCACGCCATCGCCGATCGCCACCGCGAACTCATCGAGCTGCTGCGGCAGACGGCCCACGATGCCATCCCCGTCGAAGTCGCGGCCCACGCCGTCTGATTTCATTGTCTCACTTTCCCGCACGACAAGGAGGTCGTCATGTCCAACACCGTCCGCACCATTCCCGATTGGGCGCTCCGCCTGGTCACTCAGGTTCGCCGCACTGGCATCGGCCTCGCCGTCAACCTGGCCAATTTCCGCTTCGGGCCGCTCGGCCACGTGCCGACCGCCTACGAGCGCCGCGGCGGCCGCGGATCGCCCGTCCTGCGCCGCCACCGCCAAAACAACCGCCGCCTGGCCAACCTCTAATTTCGCCTTCCGCCTTTCGCCCTCCGCCTTCCTCTCCATGGTCCCCGCCGATCCCCTCTCCCGCCTGGCCGATCGCATCGCCGCCTGCTGGACGCCCACCGTGCGCCGCAGTACGGCCGAGTGGTGCGCGCGCGAACTGCGGATCGCCGACGACGCCAGCGGCGCGACCAAGCGGTTTGATTTTTCCGGCCGCGCCTTCATGCGGGGGATCTTCGACAGCATCGACGATCCCGACGTCGACACCGTCGCGGTGATGGGGCCAGCCCAATTCGGCAAGACGACATTCTCGCTGGCGGTCCTCGGCAGCCGGCCCGAGTGCGATCCCGGGCCCGGCATGTTCGCCGGGCCAGACGCCGGTTACGTCGCGGAGAAAGCCCGCCTGCTCTACCGCTGGGCCGAGCTCACGCCCAGCCTCGCGGGACGCATCCCGCCCAAGCACAAGCGCCGCGAGCGGGCCGAGGTCAACTTCGACAACTGCACGATCTACCTCGCCTGGTCGGGCAGCCCGCAGACGATGAGCGGCCGCCCCGTGCGGTTCTTGATGTGCTCGGAGATCGACCGCTGGACGAACGACGCCAAGCATGGCCAGTCGATCGAGGTGATCCGCGCCCGCGTGCAGTCGTTCCCACACTCCTACAAGATCGTCTGCGAGTCCACTCCCACCGACGAAACCAGCAGCATCGCCGCGCTGTTGGAGCAATCCAATTACCAGTCGTGGCATTGCCCCTGCCCTCGCTGCGGCCACTACCAGGTGCTGCGCCTCGTGCCGCATCGCGAGGGAAAATTCGCCGGCTGCGGCGGCATCGTTGGCTTGCAAAACGAGCGCGGCGATTGGCTCTCCCCGGAGCAAGCCCGCCGCCGCGCGTACTACCTCTGCGAGCGCGGCTGCCGCATCAGCAGCAGCGACAAGCCGCGAATGATCGACGCCGGCCGGTGGGTGCCCAAAGGCCAATCGGTCACGGCCAAGGGCCAGCTCACCGGCACGCCCGAGCGCGCGAAGCGGCAGAGCGGCTTCCATGTCACGGGCCTGATGATGCACTTCAGTTGGGGTAGCCTGGCCGCGCAGTACCTGGCGGCCAAAGCGGCCAACGCGCTCCGCACGCTGTGGAACAATCTGCTCGGCCTGCCATGGAAAGAGCGATCGAAGACGCCCAAGTGGCGCGACCTCGGCCGCCGCCTCACCGCCGACCATCGCCGTGGGCTGGTCCCCGCCGCCTGCTGGTTCCTCACGGCCGCGGCCGACGTCCAGGCCGACCGCGTCTACTGGTCGGTCCGCGGCTGGGGCGAGCGCGGCACCAACTGGCTCATCGACTGGGGCTGCGTGCGGGGAAAGGCGGAAGGCGAAAGGCTGAAGGATGAAGAGGACGACGAGCTCGTCGCGCCCGATGCCGATCTCTCGCAGCTCGGCGAGCGGATCGTGACGCGCCGCTTCGCCGTCGCCGGCGTCAATCCGTGGGGCCAGACCGAACTGGAGACGGCCCTCGTCGGCTGCGACAGCGGCCACCGCATCCGGCACGTCCATCAGTGGGTTCGCTCGCAGCGGCACCCTAAGGTCCGCGCCGTCGGCGGAGATCCCAAGGCCGTCGCCGGCTGCCCATGGAAGGCCAGCACCATCGACGCCGACGCCCGCACCGGCAAGCCCTACCCCGGCGGCCTGCAAAAATGGTGGATCAACACCGACCAGTTCAAGACCGCGCTGTGCGCCTCGTGGCAGATCGATCCCACCGAGCCGGCCGCCTGGCTGCTGCCGTGCGACATCCTGGAGCAACCCGACGGCGAAGACTTCCTCCGCCAGGTAACCAACGAGCGCGTGGCGGTCGAGGTCAGCGCCAGTGGCAAGCAGGTCCGCCGCTGGAAGGAGATCGACAAGGCGGTCGGCAACCACTTCTTCGACTGCGAGGTCTACCACGCCGCGCTGGCCGACATGGTCACCGGCGGCGACTTTTCGCGGCTCAATCTCGATGCCCTGGCGGCCGAGGCGCGCAAGGCCCTGGCTCCGCGGCCGAAACAACGGGGCG
This sequence comes from Pirellulales bacterium, assembly GCA_050247075.1. GTDB lineage: Bacteria > Planctomycetota > Planctomycetia > Pirellulales > JBFWUW01 > JBFWUW01. Next base: position 85,183 of record JBFWUW010000003.1, read on the forward strand.
ACCGGCCGAGCGAGCCGGACGATTTTGCAGCGCGGTAAGCGCGGAGTTTTTAGTTGTCAGTTTTGAGTTTTCAGTCGTCAGTAAAACGAGGAGCAACAATGTCCAAAAAGCCGACGCCCGACCCAATCCAAAATCCAAAATCCAAAATCGAAAATGCCCCGCCCGTCGGCTTCGGCGGCCCGCCGCCCGACACCGCCCCAACCGGGCCCGCGTCCACCGAGGAAACCTCGGTCGGCCGCCAGCCGGCTGCCGCCGCGCCGATCTGCCCCAATTGCCAGGTGCCCTGCAAGGCGGCCAGTTCTCCCAAGATCGGCAGCGCCTTCTTCACCTACTATCGCTGTCCCGATTGCCCCTACTCGCAAAAGATTCCCCGCCCGCAAATCGCGCACCGCGTCGCCGCCGCCCGCGCCGCCGACGATCACGGCGCGCGGTGAGGCGCGAGACTTGAGGCGCGAGGCTTGAGGACGGCGGAGCTACTCGACTTCGAGCAGCTCCTCGATGGACCAGCCCATCGCCGCGCAGATCGCGGCCAGCGTGAGGACGCCGGGGTTGGGGCGCTGGCCGCTTTCGATGGCGCTCAGCGTGCGCTGCACGCCGAGCGCGGTGGCACCCAGCGACGCGCCCAACGGCGAGGTCACCACCCGCGCGGCCACCTGCTGCTGCGTCAGCCCGGCCCTCTCGCGCAGCGCCAACAGCCGCCCGCCGATCGGCACCTCCATCGCCGCCGCCTCGGCCCCCGTCAGTTTCCGCGGCTTGGCCGCGCCCTTGGGCTTCGTTGCTTTTTTGCTCGTTCTATTCTTTGCCATCGTTCCCTCCCAATTGTTTTGCCTCATCCCTCACGTCTCAAGCCTCATCCCTCACGCCTCGCGCCGCTTCCCGATCCGCGCGGCGAATCGCCGCGCGGTAGTCCACCAGCAATTGGTCGCGGGCCACGGCGGCGGCTTCCACCGCTTGCGGCGTGGCGTGGGGCTTGCCCTTGCGGGCACTGGCCGCCATTTTTTTCGCCGCCTCGCGGGCGTGGCGGTAAGCATCGCGGATCGGTTGCACCGCCGCGTGCCATGCGGTCAGCGGGCCGTGCAGCCGGTCGCAGTCGGCTTGCGACGGGCACGCCTCCGATGAGGCGGTGTGGGCGAATCGCGGCTCGCCGCACTCGTCGCACACGCCGCCGGCGTTGGGGGTCCAGTGGTTTTTCACGATTTTTTCTCCCGCTGGCTCCAGCGGTTCGCTTTCTTTCTGGGCACGGTGGGGTGCGCGGCGGGAATCCCCAGCCGCCGCCGCGTGGCGATGACGTGCTTGCGCGAGCAGCCGAGTTGGGCCGCGACTTCGTGATCGGTGCGCCGCCCCAGCAGCTTTAGCTCGCGCTTGTTCCAGTCGCGGGCGTGGGGCCGGTAGGCCGCGCGGCGCAGGGCCTTGCGGCGATGCTCGCAGCCCTTGCGCGTCCGCTCCAATTTGGCCGCGGCCGCGGAGTCGGTCATTGTCCCTAGCAGGGCATCCTCTTCGTCGGTCCAGCGGCACCGTGCGCGGTCGGCCGATTTCTTGCGAGCGGCTTTCATCGGTCGGCCCCCCAGTCGCTCGCCAGGACCGCGGCGAGCGCGGCCTCCGCAGTCGGAAACTCGCCGAAGAGCTCGGTCTGGACAGCATTCCACACGCGGTGCGAGACGCGGAAATCCCGACCTCGGAACGACAGGATTTGCACGTCCGCGCTGCTCCGATCATGCACGGCTGGGTGGGCCGCCACGCGCACCACCCGGCCATCCGAGAGGGTGTGATACACGGCCTCGCTGCGGTCGCTGCGGTCGCTGCGAATGATGGTTGCTGGCATCTTTCTTTTCTCCCGCCAGCCTTGCGGCCGGCTCTAAGGGTTCTTGCCGCGGCTCACTCGGCCGCGGTTGCTTGCCATGCCCCTATTATACGTTTTCGTCTAGACGTGTCAATCTAAATCAGCAAAAATTTCCGGAAATTTTTCAGCCGCCGCTGACCCGCCAGGGGCGGGCGGAGGAGGTCTCCCGCTCGGTGCGGCGGCCGTCGGCCAGGCGGCGGTAGGTGACCCACAGCCGCCCGTAACTCCGGGCCGGCTCGATCCGCTCCACCGCGCACCACCCGCCGTCATGCACCAGGTCGCCCACCCGCAGCTCGTCGGTCGTCTTGCTCATGTCTATCTCCTCTGGATTTGGTTGATTCCCGAGCGGGGCGGCCACCGTGGCCGCCCCACCCCCGGCTGGCCTAGGCCAGCCGCCACAGCTCGGCGTTGATCTCGGCCAGGCGGGCCTTGATCTCGCGGGCCAGTTGCTCGTCGGTCGTCTGGGCCAGGTCGGCGGCCAGGGTGCGGTACTCGGCTCCCAGTTCGTTTCGTTGTTGCTGCTTGGTCATCGTCTTCTCCTCGGTTTGATTTCCACGCCCCACTCCTACATTATACGGATTCGTCTAAGAAAAGATAGTCACAAAATCAAAAAATTTTCCAATTTTTTTCCGCCCGTAACCGCCGCCCACTCCCCAACATGCAGCAATCGATCCGCCAGCAGCGCCAGCGACACCGCGCAGCCATGTTTACAGATTCCTGTAAACCCGCGCCGGCGCGCGGCGCGGCAATCGCGTAACGTCCCCCCTCGCTCGCGCCTCACGCCTCATCCCTCGCGCCTCGCCCGCATGACCACCGCCGACCAACTCACCAGCGTCCGCAATCTCATTGCCAGCATCGAGGCGGCCGGCGTAGCCGGCTATTCGGTCGGCGGGCTGAGCTACAGCTACCAGGATCTCGGCAAGCTCTACGCCCGCGAGAAAGAACTCATCGCCCGCCAACGGGCCGAGACCGGCGTCAGCTTCTCGCTGGCCCAGCCGATCACGGATTAGCCGTCAGCGGAGAAGCCATCAGCTTTTCGCCTTCAGCCTTTCGCCCTTCGCCTTTCCGCCCCATGCCCGCATCCGCCGACACCGCCACCGCCACGCTGGCCTTCCTCGCTTCGCTCGAGGCCGAGGCGTCCCGCGACCAGGCGGCGGCCAGCACGCGAGAAGCGTACCGCTCGGCCCAGCAAAACCGGCTTAATCGCGACTGGATGCCGAGCCTGATGTCGGGCGATGCGGCGATCGGCGAGAGCTGGCCACTGACCACCGCGCGAATCCGCGACCAGGTCCGCAACGAGCCGATCCTCAAGAAGGCCGTCAGCGCGCTGACCAAGCACATCGTCGGCACCGGTATCAGCAGCTTCGCCGACGTGCTCCTCTCCACCGAGGACTTGCACGACGACTTCAATTTCGAGGCCGACGAATTATTCCAGGAGTGGGCCGAGGACGAATGCGACGTCGAGGGGCGGCACTCCTTCTCCGACATGCAATCGCTGGCCTTCCGCGAGTGCATCACCGTGGGCGAGGTGATCCTCTTGCGCTGTGCCTTGCCTGACAGCAACCGCCTCACGCCCCTCTGCTACCAGCTGCTCGAGGCCGAGCAGATCGACGAAACGAAACACCAGCTCGCCGGGCCGGGCCAGAATGCCATCGTCCGCGGCATCGAATACGATCTCCACGCGCGGCCCGTGGCTTACTGGCTGCACCTCGACCACCCCTACGATTATTTTCAGCGGACCAGCGCCAACAGCGTCCGCGTCCCGGCCGACCGCGTGATCCACCTCTTCTTTCCCGGCCGCCCCAGCGAGGGGCGCGGCATCAGTTGGTTCTCCGCGCTGATGCAGACCGCGCGAGACAGCGACCACCTGGTCGGCAACGAGCTGACCGCCAGCGCCATCGCCGCGCTGTTGACCGTGCTCTACAAGCGGGGCAACGGCGGCACGTCGCAAGGGACCGGCTTCGGCGGGCAAGAGGGCGAAACGATCGACGACCGCTACAACCCCGGCTTCAAGCTCGGCAAGGGGACGGTCTCCGAGGTCACCGACGTCGACGACATCAAGGTGATCCAGAGCGAGCGCCCCGGCCCCAACATTCCGGGCTTCGTCAAGTTTCTCTTGCAGCTCGGCAGCATGGGGGCCGATCTCTCCTACCTGCGGCTGACCAGCGATTACTCGCAGAGCAGCTACACCAGCGCCCGCGGCGCGCACCTCGACGACGACGCCACCTTCCGCCCGATCCAGCATTGGCTGGCCCGCGCGTTGGTCAAGCCGATCCGCCGCGCGGTGCAACGCCAATTCGCCGCGCTCGGCCGCTACCGCAGCGTCAGCACCGGTCTGTTCTTCGCGCAGCAACGGCGCTTCCAGCGCTTGCACCTGCAACCTCCCGGCCGCGACCAGCTCGATCCGGCCGGCGAAACGACCGCGTCCGCCGACCGCGTCCGCTACCTATTTTCCGATTGGGACAGCGAGTGCGGCGCGCGGGGCAAAAATTTTCGGCGCCTGGTGCTCAAGCAAAAGCAACAGCGGGCCTTCGCCGCCCGCCACGGCGTCCCGCTCGACCTCTCCCCCAACCCGCAACTGCCGCCGCCGGAAACGACCGAGGAAGAGCAACCGGCCGCCATCGCGGACGACGACACCGACAACGACACCGAGGAGTAACGCATGGGTCTCAGCCGCCAACAACGCCGCGCCGCCCGCCGCGCCCGCGAACTCTCCGCCATTGCGCGGCAACCGTGGGCCATCACGCCCGATGGGCTCGACGCGTTGCGATCGCGGGCCGGTACCCGCCGGCTGCGTCGGCTGAAGGCCCGCCGCGAGGATCGCGCCGACAGTCAACTGCGACCGCTGCGAGCCGGCGGCGTGGCCGTGCTGCGCGTCAGCGGCGTCCTCGTCGACAAGGAAGACGCGGCCTGCTCGTGGTGGGGCGAGATCAGCTACGAGCAGATCGGCGCCGCCTTCGATCGTCTGCTGGCCGACAGCGGCGTGCAGACGATCGTGATGGCCATCGACAGCCCCGGCGGCATGGTCACCGGTTGCCAGGAGTTGGCCGACAAAATCCATGCCGCGCGGTCGCAGAAGGAGATCATCGGCGTGGCCGACAACATGGCCTGCTCCGGCGGTTATTGGCTCCTCAGCGCCTGCAAAACGATCTGCGCCGGCCCCTCGGCCGAGGTCGGCAGCATCGGCGTGTACACGATTCACGCCGAGGACAGCGCGCGAATGGCCGAATATGGCATCAAGGAGACCGTGATCTTCGCCGGCCAGCACAAGGTCGATGGCAACTCCAGCGAGCCGCTCAGCGAGCAAGGCCGGGCCACGATTCAAGAGCGGGTCGATGCCGCTTACACCGCCTTCACCTCGGCCGTGGCTCGCAACCGGGGCGTCTCTCCCGACGCCGTCCGCGCGGGTTACGGCCAGGGGAAATACCTGCGCGGCGCGCAGGCCATCGGCGAGCAGCTCATCGACCGCGTGGCCACCCTCGACCAGGTGCTCAACGGCCTGGGCGTGACCCTCACCGCGCAGCCCGCTCCCCAGCAAATCTCTCCGTACCGCATCCAGGCCTCAAGCCTCATCCCTCAAGTCTCTTCCCCCGTTCCCGCGAAAGGAATCGCCATGGATCCCAAGCTTCGCGCCGCCCTCATTGCCCGCGGCCTGATTTCCGCCACCGCCACCGACGAGCAGGCCCAAGCCGTGCTGAGCGCCTTCTGCGCCGCGCACGGCCTGAACGCCGCCGCCCCGGCCGAGCAACTCGCCGCGCAGATCAATCCGCCGGCCCCCGCCCCGGTTCCGGCCGCCGCCGCCACCGATGCCGCGCGGAATAATCCCGCCCCGGCCACCGTTCCCGCCGCCGACAGCCAGGCCGCCATCCTGGCCGAGCGGCACCGCGTGGCCGAGCTGCACGCCCGCGGCAATCTGCTGGGGATCGACGCGGCCCGCATCGCGGCCGCCCAAGCCGACGGCACCACCGTCGCGGCGGCCCTCGACCAGTGGACGACGGTCGCCGTCGCCACCGAGCGGCCCGCCCCGCGGACGATCGCCGCCGGCCAGCCGAGCGCCGACAAGTTCGCCGAGCAGGCCATCCTGGCCCTGGCCGGCCGCGCGCCGACCATCGAAGCGGCCCTCTCGCGCAGCAACGCCGAGCGCCCCAGCCTGGCCCAAAACAGCCTGGCCGCGCGAAGCATGGTCTTCATGGCGGCCGAGTCGCTGCGGATCGCCGGCGTCCGCGTCGACGACATGACGGGCGAGGAGATCGCCACCGCCGCCTTGGCGCTGGGGGGCGAGATCGCGCTCCGCGGCCGCCGCCACGGCGGACGGCAACTCGTCGCCGCCGGTCCCGTCGGCCGCCCCAGCGATTTCCCCAACGTGCTCAGCGCGTTGGTCGGCAAGATGCTGGACAGCGCGCAAGAACTCTCTCCGGCCACCTACCGCGCCTGGTGCAAGCGTCTCGACAGCGTCCCCGATTTCAAACCCAAGACGATCAACCGCGTCGGCGAGATGGGCGAGTTCGACTACTTGCCGGACAACGACATCGCCGAAGAGGCCAAGCCGAGCGAGGAGGTTTCGTGGATATCCACCGACCGCTACGCCAAGCGGTTTGGCGTCACGCCGCGGATGGTCGCCGACGACGATCTCGGCGCGCTGGACGACGGCGCCCGCGGCCTGATGGATGGCCACGAGCTGACCATCAACCGGCTGGCGCTGAACCTGTTGACCGGCAACCCCACGTTGCCCGACGGCGTGGCGCTGTTCGACACCGCCACCCACAAAAACAAGATCGCCGGCGGCTCCGGCGCGGTCCCCAGCCAAACCTCGCTCGCCGCGGTGCGGTTGAAGATGCGGGCCCAAAAGGGGGGCAGCGGGCTGAGCTCGCTGAATCTCAGCGTGGCCCACATCCTGGTGGCCGAGGCCCAAGAGTCGGCGGTCGAGCAAGTCCTCGACCCCAACAAAACGGGCGTCGTGCAGTACACGGCCGACGGCAGCATCAACACCTTCCGCGGCCGGGTCGGCTACAGCATCGAGCCGATGCTGACCGACTGGGACAGCACCGGCTTGAACTGGTTCGCCTTCGCCGAGCTGATGCGCTGCGCTGCGATCGCCTACGTCTTCCAGACCGGCTACGAAGGGGGCCGCGTCCGCGTCTACTACGACCAGGAGCGGCAGACCCGCTGGGTCGAGTGCGAGGGGCGCGTCGGCGTGGCGGTCAACAACTACCGCGGGGCCGTCTGGAACGTCGGCTCGTAACGATAGCCCATAGCGATCAGCCGTCAGCGATCAGCCAGGAAGCTGAAAGCTGACGGCTGATGGCTGAAGGCTTTTTCGACGGCTTTTTTCCGCTCACAACTTCACCCTCCGCGAGGAACGAATCATGCGTCGCTCTCATTTCTTCGAGTACAACTTCTTCGGCAAAAACGCCATCGCCGCCAGCGCCACCGCGCAGGGGGACTGGGGCAAGACGATCACCAGCACGTCGGGCAACGGCACCGTGGCCGGCAGCGCCAGCGGGCTGAAGTTCACCATGAGCAACGACAACGAGGCGCAGAATTTGTGCGCTTCGTTCGGCGACGTGCTGAGCTTCGACATCGACGAGCTGCGGTGGATTGAGTTCGCCGTGTCGGTCGATGCCGTGCTGGCCGCCGCCAGCAAGCTCCGCTTCGGCCTGGCCAGCGCCCGGGCCGACGATCCCGACGCCATCGCCGCCAGCATCTTCTTTGGCATCAACGGCGATGCCTCGACGACGGCCGTCATCGCCGAGTGCGACGACGGCACCAACGAGGTCGCCGCCACCGCCACCGGCCTGGTGTTGCCGGCCAACGCGCTGAAGCGGTTCCGGATCGACCTGGCCGAGGGGACGTTGACCCAATCGCCACCGAGCAGCTCGCTCGGCGGCAAGGCCAACGTGATCCTCTCCGGCGAGGACGCCACCGCCAGCCGCGTGCTGAAGCGCGTGCTGCCCAACACCCGCTTCAACATGGCGGCTTACAGCAGCGGGCTGCAACCCTACATGCAGCTCCAGAAGACCGCCAGCACCAACGCGGTCAACGCCTACCTCCGCCAGGTCCGCGGAGAGTATTTGATCCGTTAATCCGTCCGCCCGAGGCGGCGGAAGGCTGAAGAACATCCTTCAGCCTTCCGCCTTCATCCTTTCGCCTTCCGCCCCATGCCCGACGATCTGTACCAGCGCACGTTCTACCTGGCTCTGCTCAGCACGAGCCAGCACGCCGAGGAGGTCGAATACATTCCGGCCGGCCAGACGGTGGGGCGCGCGCTGACCTGCCTGGTCGTCCCGCCGAGCCATACCAGCCCGCAAGACCGCACCAGCCAGCGCGACATTTCGACCTGCACGGTGATCGTCGGCAAGGACGAATCGCACGCCAAAGGGGGCGTGCTGCTGCCCCAATTTCGCGATCGGCTGTTGCGGTCGGGCGAAAGCCGCGACGGCAACCTGCTGGCCTTCAGCGGCACGGTCCTGGCCGAGGGGCCATTTCACTGGGAGTTGGAATTCAAGCGGCTGAAGACAACGCAACTCGGCACCACCGCGCGGAGGCCGTAATGCCCATCACCGCCGAGGGACCGATCAGCCTGCCGCTCTACAAGCTGGCCGAGCTGCTGGCCGAGACGCAAGAGTGCCAGGAGTGGTGCGGGTTGACCTACCCCGACGCCAGCGCCGCCACAACACTGATCGACGACGCCAACACCAAACACATTTGGATGCCTTGCACCAGCGAGGAGATCACGCGGCTGATCGACCGCATGCCGGTCTTCGCCGTCGGCCAGTCGAGTCCCTGGAATTTGCAAAGCCGCTCGGCCGGAGCCAGCAATTGGCTGCGGCCGGCCGGCGCGGCCGAGCTGCTGATCGCCGACATCGACCGCTACCCGAACGACCAAGAGGCCAGCGGCCGCGAGTTCCAAAACCGCGTCGGCCGGCTGCTCAGCCAGATGGGCCAATTGTCGGGCCAAGGGGAGCGGCTCGATTTTCAATCGATCGACCAGGTGCTGGCACCGATCGTGTGCGACCAGGAGGAAGAGGCCAGCGCCGGCGCGCGGTGGTGGATCGCCCTCTACACGATCGGCTGGGGGATCCGCTGATGCCGCTGACGGTCCTCATCAAGCTCAAGGAGAAGCGTCCACTCGACATCACCGTGCGGGAGTGGCCGCAGATCCTCCGCGAGAGCCACGAGGAGGTCGGCCGCTTTTGGCACGAGAAGATCTTGCCGCGGCACTTTGGTCCCGGCGCGGAGCGGGTCTACCACTATCGCCGCCGCACGAAAAAGTACCGCGACTACAAAGCCGAGTCGGGCCACGGCACGGTCGATTTGGTTTGGTCCGGCACGCTGCAAACGAGCCTTACCGAACACGCCACCGTCAAGGGCTTTCCGTCGCGCGTGCGAGTGGAAATGAACGGACCCAAATACATCCCCAAGCGGCCGCGGACGAACAAGCAGCCGCCACTGTACGAGGAAGTCACCCGCGTCACGAAAACCGAACGCAAGGAACTGGCGGCCATCCTGAAGCAAGCCATCCTCCGCCGCATCACCGCTAAGCGCGGCTGGGTTGGTGCTGGCGGTTACACGCACGAAGCCAACTGACCACGAGGAGCCTGCCATGTCCACCGGCCAAACCAACGTCCTGCACGGGCTGCTGTTTCCCAGCGCCGCCTTCATTAGCGAGTTTTCCTCGTCGCAGACGAACATCAACGTCGACGAGCTGACCGGCCTGGCCAGCGGCCACGCGCAACCGCTGTTCACCGGCGGCGCGGGCGAGCGCCCCGACTACACGTTTTCGACGCCGCAGATCGCCACGCTGCTCACGGCGCTGGGGCTGTACGGCACCGACCTTTCGGCCGGCAACACCGATGTCTATCAGAAAGCGGCCACCGACCTGGGCAACCGCGTGGCCGATGGCACGACTTCGCACCACCGACTGCGGATGGCCAACGCCTTTGGCTACGTCACCAGCATCCGCGCGGCCCACGGCCAAGTAGCCGAGATCTCGGCCCGCATCGTCCCCAGTTGGGATGGCTCCACCGTTCCGCTCACCCCGGCCGGCTCCGTGGCCCTCTCCGGCACGGCCGCGGCGATCGAGTATTTCACCCTGGGCCCCGTGAAGATCAACGGGACGGCGCTGGCCGGCGTGCAAGAGTGGAGCTTGGACCTCGGCTGCCAGATCGCGGAACTGAGCAGCGACGGCGACATTTACACCAGCTTCATCTACCTCAAGGAAATCATCCCCACGATCAGCGTCCGCGGCACCGGCACCGACTGGCAGGCGACGTACGGAACGGCCGGCACGGCCCTCTCCGCCCTTACGCTCTACCTCCGCCGCCGCGCGGTGGACGGCTACAACGTCAGCGGCTCGACCAACATCGCCATCACGGCCACCAACGGCACCGTCCGCTTCGACGGCGCCAGCGGCGCGGGGAACGATCCGCTTTCCACGATGCTCAAGATTCGGCCCCGCGCCGCCAGCAGCGCGGCGAACGTGCTGGCCTTCGATGCGGCGAGCGCGATTTCGTAATAGCCGTCAGCGGAGAAGCCATCAGCCTTCAGCTTTTTGTCCCTCATCCTTTCATTCCGGAGCCTCTCATGTCCCTCGTCCTGACCGCCGCGCAGATCGTGGCCCGCAACGTGATCCAAAAGCATCTCGGCATCGCCCGCGCGCACGCCACCGAACTCGTCCGCGGCCTGGCCCTGCACGCGCTGGAGCAGCTCCGCGGCATCGGCGAGTCGGCCGTGGCCGACGGCGCGAAAGACGCGGCCGAGCGAGCCCGCACGCAGGTCCGCTCGATCCTCGACGCGCACGCCGACGTGCGGGCCGCGGCCCACAAGGAAGAGGTGAAAAAACTCAACGCCCGGATCGCCCAGCTCGAAGGGACCGCCGGCACGCCGCCCCACGTGGCCGAGGCCTCCACCGACGTCGAAATCGACGAGCCGGAAGAAGCCGTCAGCGGAGAAGCCCTCAGTGATCCGCCGCAGGCCTCCGCCGACGCCGCCTGATTCCGCGCGGCATAACCCGTCCGTCTTCGCCTTCCGCCTTTCGCCTTCCGCCCTTCGGAGCTCCCCATGTCCGCCGAACTGAAAGTCACCATCTCGGCCGCCCTGATCAAGGGCGACCTCAAAGTCAACTTCGCCCCGCCGCAACAGTCGATCGACGTCTCGGGCCAACCGGTCCGCGGCGGCGTGGTCAGCGTCGGTACCAGCGAGGAGGATCTCGACGTGGGGGATGTGGCCACCGAAGGCTGGCTGTTTTTGAAAAACCTCGACGCCAGCAACTTCATCACCTTCGGGCCGAAGGACACCACCATGACCGCCTTCGGCAAATTGAAGGCGGGCGAATCTTGTTGCTTTCGTCTGCTCCCCGGGGTTACGCTCCGCTGGCAGGCCGACACGGCCGCCGTCAACGTGCAGGTGGAGTTGTTGAGCGACTAAAGAAGCCGTCAGCGGAGAAGCCATCAGCCATCAGCAACAAGCTGAAAGCTGATGGCTGACAGCTTCTCCGCTTTTCATCCTCCATCCTTCAACCTCAATCCCTACCATGAAAACTCCCGCTCTGGTCGTCGCGCTGTTCGCCATTCTGGCGATCGCCGCCGCGCCGCCCTACACCGCCAAGTGCGTTCGCGTCCACGATGGCGACACGATCACCGTCCGCGTGGCCGGCAGCGTCGTCGATCGCACGATCCGCCTGGCCGAGATCGACGCGCCCGAACTCAAACAGCCCGGCGGCAAAGAGTCCCAAGCCGAACTCTCGCGCCTCGTCCTCAATCGCCAGGTCGTCATCGAGCCGCAGACCACCGACCGCTACAACCGCACCGTCGGCCAGGTGCTCATCAAGCTCCCCAACAGCCGCCAATGGATCAACGCCCAAATGGTCCGTGACGGCCACGCCTGGCAATACAAGCAGTACAGCAAATCCCCCGAGCTGGCCAAGCTGGAAGCCGAGGCCCGCAAAAAGAAGCGGGGCTTGTGGGCCACCGGCGACGCGCAGCCGCCCTGGGAGTATCGCAAGCGCAAATAGCCGTCAGCGGAGAAGCCATCAGCCATCAGCGAGAAGCTGAAAGCTGATGGCTGACAGCTTCTCCGCTTTCACCCGCGACAAGGAGGTCGCCATGCCCGCCCCGATCTATTTCCTGCCTGGCCTGACGAAGGCCACCGCCACCCGCGAGCGGATCGCCGCGCGGCGGCTGGCCGATGTCGTCCGCGATTGCGGGCCGGGGGAGCTGCCGATCGCCGAGGCGCCGGTGGCCGGGCCCAGCGGCCTGGCCGGCGTCTACGTCTGCCCGTTGTTGCCGGGGGCACCTCCGCCGGCTTACTGGGGCCGCGGCGTCTGCGAGGAGCGGCTCTGCTGGCTGCCGGCCGGCGACCAAAACGAATTGTGGATCGGCCTCGACCGCCAACTCGGCGTCGAGCCGGCCGATCTGCTCCGGCCCGGCCGCCACGGCCTCGACGGCCAACCGATCCCGCCGCACGAAGGCTACACCCTGACCCTCGGCGATGGCCAGGCCTGGGAAGTGCCGGTCGTCCGTCGTCCGCCGTCGCCGCTGTGGCCCGCCACGTCGTTGCCTCGCACATGGGGCTGGGCACCCGACGGCACATTCGAGGAACGCATCGATCCCCGTTACCAGGCCGCCTGGGACGCCACGGAGCCATTGTGCGGCCTATTCTTCGATCCCGACGGCGGCAACAGCGTGCCCTTTGCCACCGTGGCCGAGATCTGCGTGCTAGCACTCAGCCTCAATTACCGCTTCACCCGCGATCTGCAGAACCGGCTCAACGTCATCCGCAGCGACAACTGGCGGTCGATCCTGCAAGCCCTGGTCGATTGGCCCTTCGTCCGCGATCTGCTGCTGCAAAAAAAAACGGCGGACAGCGAGACTCCCGCTTCCTCGCCCGACACGCCGCCTGGCACGCCTGGTGTCGCGGACGATTCTCCGATCACCGACCCAGCCGCGGCGAGCTGCACGTAGCGCTCCTCGGCCACGGCGACGACCCGCCGCCGCAAGTTTTTAATCAGTACATCGTGCGGCGGTGAGAAGAGTTTTTAGTCATCAGTTTTCAGTCGTCAGTCTTTCGCCTTCATCCTTCATCCTTCCGCCTTTCCTCCCATGGCCGACGTCACCTTTGAAGGCTCGTCCGACTTCGACCGTGTGAAGCGAGACTTCGACTCGCTCCACAAGGAGACGGTGAAGCTGCGCGAGGCCAACAAGAAGCTCAATGACGACGCGAAAAAGGGGAGCAGGGAACAGGCCAGCGGATTCGAGACGGCCACGGCGTCGCTGAAGAACCATGTCAACAGCATGGTGAACCTACAAACCGTGATCGGGTTTGTGACCAGCGCCTATTCCAAGCTGCGAGAGGAGCAGGCCAAGCTGGCCAACGACTCGCAAAAGGTGCAGAAGTCCCTGCTGCACAACGCGGTCGGCGCGGGAGACGCGGCCCAACTGCCGCAGATCGAGAAGTGGATTGACACCGCCAAGGGCGTCTCGCGTGACCAGGCCGTCGCCGCGTATGGCGGGATCTCCGGCGCGATGCCCGACGCGCCTTTGGCCAAGCGGCAAAGGATGGCCGACGCGACCTTCGCCGCGGCCGTATTGTCAGGCGGCAACATGCAAGGCTTCGGCGCGCTGGTGGGCGACTTCGCCGGCTACGATGCCAAGGCCACCCCTGAAATGGTTGTCAGCAAAACGGTTCGCGCGCAACAACTGGCTGGCGACAAGGCGGGCCAACTCGGCAGCGACGAATTCAAGCGGGCCATCGGCATGATGATGCACTCCGGCATGTCGGAGGATCAAGCCATCGGCTTGGGTTTGGCCGCGCTGGGAAGCGATGTCAGCCCCAGTACCCTGGGCATCATGGCAGGCAAAGTCGGCGAGAGCCGCGAAATGATCCGCCCCAATGGCCGGCCGTTGACGCCAACGGAGCTAGCCAAGAATCGCTTCACCGCGGCCAGCGAGGCCGAGCGGTGGGAATTGATCGGCGGCGACCAGTCGATACAAGAGGCCGAGCTCGGCATTCGCAACGTCGGCCAGGCGGGGTTGATCGACCGCAAGATGGCCACCGAGAACGCCGCGCTGTATCGCGAGGCATCTCGCCGGAACATTGTTCCGGACGAGATCGCCGCCTTGGCCAAGAGCAAGACGGGCCGCGAGGCCCTCTTTGAACAAAAGGAACTCGCCGACTCGAACAGCACTCCCCAACAAAAAGAAGAGGAAGAGGCCCGGGCGTGGGCGCGCTTGGACACCGCGAACGAGCGCATCCTCAAAAACCGAGGCGGCAATTTTTTGGGGAAGGCCCTCGATCAGTTGAATTACAACATCTCCAAATTCGGCGTGAGTGCCGAAGACTACGGGAACGACCGGGCGTTCTTGCCAGTTCCATTTAATACCGACGAACGCGAAAGTTTGCGCCGCGCCGCCTCGCCGCGTGCCGAGGACTTCGCCCCGCTCACCAAAGCGCTGGAAGACAACACCGAGCAGCAGCGCCAGCGCAACACGCCGACGATCGTCGTCAGCGGGTTGGAGGAGCCGTAAAAAATGGTCCTCAACAAAATCGACACCTACGAGTTCCTCTCGCTGGGCGGCCCGCCCGACCTGGTCAAGCAGATGATTCTGCCGATCGACCGCCCCGGCGTCGATGGGACCGAGTTCTGGTTGACCGGTTCGCGCTCGCGGCCTTCCCCCTGGATCAGCCAGGTCGATTGCAACGACCTGGAACACGCCTGGGACCAGGTCAAGCTCTACACCGCCATGATCGACGGCACGCCGCGCAACGTCACGCTGTGCGATGTCGATCTGGCCGCCAAGCTCGGCCTGCAATTCATGGTCCTCGACGTGCAGCCAATCCCCCCCACGCCCCACCGCCTGTTGAGCTGCACCGGCGGACTGAGCACCCAAAAAGGCGCCTTCCTCGTCTGCCAATGGATCCTGCAAGCCATCCCCAGCACCTGATCTTTCTTCGCCTTCCGCCTTTCGCCTTCCGCCCTTCCTCCCATGCCCGAACCCTACGATCTGTCGCCGCGGTTCCTCCGCACGTCGCCCCCGGTGACGGTGCGCGTGCGGCAATTGTGGAGCGACGAATGGCAGGAAGATCCGTATTTGTTTTGCAACCAGTTGATCTTCGAATGCAACCCCGGCTTGGGGGCGGCGGTCTTCGAGTATCGCTACGGCGTCGGCAAACGCCGCGACACGGCGACGGCCGAGCCGTGGTACGCCCGCGGGCTGGAGAATTGGTTTGTGCAGGTCGTCGTGGCCACCGATCCGGCGATCGTCTGGACCGGCGTGATCGTGGGGGAATCGGACCAGCGCGACGGCGTCGTCCGCCGCGGCGGCGCGGCCGAGCCGATCCCCAGCGGCCAGCAACGGCTGACCGCCGTGGGACTGGCCTACCTGCTCGACCGCGAGCCGATCACGCGGGCCTACGTCCGCGCGGCTCCGGCCGGCGACGCCGACCGCCTGGGGAGCGACGACGAAACGGGGACCGATGTCACCGAAATTCCGCGCGGCATATCGTGGAACCTGGGCCGCGGCCGGCCGGGCGACCAGGAGTACCGTCCCAACCGCGACCACGAGCCGGCCGAGTTCGACGACTTCAACTGTTCGGTCTTCTCGCGGCAGCTCGACGACAAGCGGCAAGTCACCGACGGCGCGGAGTTTTGGTCGGCCGCCGAGATCATCGACTATGCGCTGCAAGGCCTGGCTCCGGCCGGCCCGCCCGACGAAGCGGGCAACCGCGTCTTTTTGCTGAAGGCCTGGCTGCTGGACGACGGCCAGGAATCGACCGTGGCCCACCTGCGCACCTGGCAGCCGCCGGTGGTGGCGCACGGCCGCAGCCTGAAGGAGATTTTGGACGAGCTCAACAATCGCCGCCGCTTGGCCGGCTACCGCATCGTGGTCAACGGCGACGACGAGGCGGTGCTGGTGCCGTTCACCTTCACCGATGAGGAGATCACCCTCGGCGACGACAGCACGATCGAGGCCAACCCGCGGCAGTTCACGATCAATCTGGACGACCTGGCCGACGCCAGTTTTACCGTCACGCGGCAGGCCGGCAGCGTCTGCCGCCAGGTGATCGCGCAGGGAGAGTACCGCGCGGCGGTGGTCAACCTCAGCGGCCGCAACCCGGAGGATCAAGACGAGCAGCACGGCGGGCTGGTGCAAGATTGGACCGACGACCAGGCCGAGGCCTACCGCACGGCCGCCAGCGCGGCGGGCGATTACCCGGCCGAGAACTACGCCCGGCTGACCCGCAACCGCGAGATCCGCCTGGCCGACAAGCTCAAGCGGGTCTATTCCTACTTGCGGCTGCCGGCCGGTTGGGCCGGCTTCTCCCGCAACGGCATCACGGACGAGCTGGCCTTCCCCCAGATCAAGCCCGACGGCACGGTCAGCGAAACCGCGTCGATCGCCATTTGGCCGCCGGGGCTGCGGATCAGCCGCTTCCTGCCGTTCCGCGAGTCGCTCGATTACAGCAGCAACAACATCTTGAGCGGGCTGGTCACTAGCGACCTGGCCGACAATGCGGCGGCCCAACCGGAGTGGCGGCCGCTGTTGGCCCTGGTGCAAGTCGAGGGGCGCTGGCGGCACCTCGATCATCACGCCGCCGACGCCGACCTGGCCGGCGGGTTCTTTCATTATTTTTCGGTCCGTCCGCAAGACGACGCGCCGGGCCTGGTGGTGACCAGCTCCAATGCGCCGGCCCACATTCTGGCCGGCGACGATTGGGAGAACATCGACAGCAGCGACGAGCTGCTGGGGGAGCCCGACCCGGACATCAGTTGGCAACACCTGCTGTTTGTCGTCCGCATGGAATGCGATGAACGGGCGGAGGTCCGCTACCCGGCCGACGCCGATCTCGGTACCGCCACGGCCCATCTGCCGACGATGTACGTGCCGGTCGATAATTGCTTTCTCGATTGGGTGCCGGCCAACAGCATCATCGACATTCGCGCTGGCGGCCTGCTCCGCACCGGCGCGGGGGCCTTCGTCCGCGACGATCGGCCCCGGCTGGAACGGGCCGCCCGGCTGGCCTTCTTCTGGTACGGCCAACCGCGTCAAGCCATCTCGTTTTCGCTGCAGCGCATCGACCCGCAATTCCAGATTGGCGATCTCATCACCAGCCTGGAAAGCGTCTCCGGCAGCGAGCCGGTGCAAGCGGTCATCACGCAGGTCACCTATGACCTGCTGGCCAACCGCACCACCGTCCGCACCGACTTCGGCGAGCTCGACCAGGCGGCCCTGGCGCGGAGGGCCGCCTGATGTCGCTGCAAGGCATGGCCGCGCGGATCGTGCAGTTGGAGGCCGCCGTGGCCGAGTTGCAACGGCTGCTCGGCCAGTGGCAGGCCTCCGCGCCGCGACTGACCGCCTTGCCGGCGATGCTGGCGCTGGGCGTGCTGGACGACGATCTTTCGCCCGGCGAAACGGCCGTCGTCAGCATTTGGGACGGCCCCATTGGCGAGGAGGAAGACACCGGCACGGACATCGACGGCGTCGGTCTGTGGTTTCAAGATTTTGCCCTCAGCCAACAGACCCGCGTCATCATCGGCCGCTTCGGCTGGAAATGGTACGTGGTCTGGGCCGACTGTTAGGAAAGGCGGAAGGCGAAAGGCTGAAGGCGAAGAAATCCAAAATCAAAAATCCAACATCGAAAATGAACCATGGGCGCGATTGATCACAAGGATTGTTTCCGCGAGGTCTGGACCGGCACGGATGCTGGCAGCATCACGCTTTCGGGAATTCCCGTGGCCGGCTCGTTGAACGCGGCCGACGCCGATCTCCTGGATGCCCGCGATTATTATCTGCGGATCCAGCACGCCGACGACCCGGCCGAGTTCCAGCTGGCGCGCTACACCTACACGGAGTCGAGCAACCAGATCGACCAGGTGGCGGTCTACCGCAGCAGCAACGGCAACGCCGAGGTGACCTTCTCCGCCGGCGACAAGCACATCGGCACGGTGACCAGCGCCGAGTTTCTCAACATCCTGCTGACGACGGCCATCCTCGACGACGATCCGACGCTGGCGGCCGACAGTGACGACCTGGTGGCCACGCAAGCAGCCACGAAGGCCTACGCCGACACGGCCGCCAGCATCGTGGCGGCCATGATCGTCACCGATCACGGCGGCCTGACCGGCCTGGCCGACGACGATCACACCCAATACGCCATGCTCGCCGGCCGCGGCGGCGGGCAGACGATCTACGGCGGTACCGCTGCCGGCGAAAATCTCACGCTCGGCAGCACGGGCCACGGCACGAAGGGCAAAGTCATCATCGGCGGCAGCACCACGCTGGTTGCCGACGAGGTCAACGGCCGCGTCGGAATCGGCACCGCCTCGCCGAGCTACCTGTTTCACGTGACCTCGACCAGCACGGCCACGAGCGGCGCCGAGTTCACCGCGCAGATCAACCAGACCGCCACGCCAGGCGGCACGAGCACGGCCACGAATCAGGCGTTGTCGGTCAATCTGTCGTACACGGCCAACGTCGATAACAGCACGAGTTGCACAGCGGCCAACATCGTGGCGCAGAACACCGGATCGGGAACCTGCGCGTTCATTCAGGCGGTGGCCTTCACCGCGTTCCAGAACGGATCGGGGACGACCAGCAACCTCAATGGCGCGCGCGGCCAATGCACGATCAGCAGCGGCACGGCTACGGCGGCCCGCGGCGTCTTCGGCCAGATCGTGGTCAGCGGCACCGGCACTTGCACCACCGGCTACGCGGGTTATTTCGTTGCCGTCCGCTCGGCTGGAACATACACCACCGGCGGCGGTGTCTATTCCGACGTCAGCGGCACGCTCACCACCGGCTACAACTTCTACGCCGCCGGCAACGACGCCACCACGGCCTGGGCCTTTTACGCCGCGACGACGGGCATCCGCAGTTACTTCGGGGGCGCGATTGAATTCAAGACACAGAGCAGCACGCCCGCCAACCCAGCCACGAGCAACTTCAATGTTTACGTCAAGAGCGGCACGCTGGCCTTTCAATACAACGACGCCGGCACGATCCGCTATCTGAAGATCGCGCTGACCGGTACCGGCACGACATGGACCCACGACACGACCGCCCCATAACCCCAGGAGAGGCACATGGACTTGACCAGCCAACTCACGCAACTCAACGGCCAGCCGATCCTCGGCGGCGACAAGCAGCCAGCCACGATCGCCACTTGTTCAATCGAGGCCCTGCTATCGCCGCGCCAAGAGGACGACGGAGTGACGAAAATTCGCAAAGCCATCCTGGCCGAGAAAATCTTCACCCATCCGTCGCACGTCGCGATGACCACCGCGGAGGCGGCCATGTTGAGCGAGTGCCTGCAAGAATTCTGTTCGCCGTTGGCCCTGATCCAATGCCTCCGCGTCATCGACCCCGAGAAGCTGAAATAGCGTCCCTTCATCCTTCATCCTTCCGCCTTCATCCTTTCCCCCCATGCCCGGCCACACTTACCTCGGCGACTTTGGCCTGGGGGCTTTCGAGTCGCCCGGTACCAGCGGCGGCGACGACAGCCCGCAACCGTGGCTGCTGCGCTGCCGCTGCTGTTGCAAGTGCTGCCGGCTGTGCGCTGGCGGCACGCCCTGCAAGCTGCGGTTGACGGTGGCCGGCGAGCAGATCGTGCTCAAGAAAAACGCCGTGCTGGAATTCTTGGACGGGCCGGCCATCGACGGCTCGATCCGCTGCGCCTGGGGCGCCGACGTGACGGAGATCGAGATCGGCGGCTGCGCGGTCGATGCCTTTCTGCTGGTGCTGGAGAAGCCCGACGAGGAACACGACGATTACCAATGGACCTTGCAGGCCCTGCTGGCCGGCGAGGTCAAACTCACCTGGCTGCTGGGAGAAGCCGACGGCGACGAACTGCCGTTGTGCGATGTCACCAAGACGCTGGCCTGGGACACGCTCGGCTCGTGCGCCAACCCCGGCAGCGCCCGCTTGGAACCGTACAGCCTCAAGCCGTGCTGTTGCGCGGCCTGCGGCGAGGAGACGCCCCAAACCTTCACCGCCATCTTCGGCGCGCGGCGGATCAAGCTGACCTACGATTCATTCACCGTCGATCCGGTCGAGTGTTGGTGGCGGGCCGAGTTGTCGCCGACGTTGGCGCTGCAAGGTTGCACGGCGGCCGAGCTGCGGTTGCGAGTCCGCTTCTGGCCCGACGACGAAACATACCGCGAGTGGACCCTCTCGGCTTACGACGACGAGGGGGAGCTGCTGACGCAGTGGACCTTCGCCGGCGACGCCGACGGCTACCCGTGCGGCCAGGCCCTCAATCTGGCGATCTTCGACGAGGAGGACGCTTGCGGCCTGATCGCGGCCGAGGAATTTTTGCAGGTCGAGATCGATCCCAAAACGCTCTACAACTGCGAGGAGGAGGGGAGCAGCGGTGGCGACTGCAGTTGCTGCGCCGAGGAGCTGGAGTATCAGCTCTACATTCCGGCGCCGTCGTTTTTTCCACCGGGCGTCTACGCGCTGACCCGCGTGGCCAACAACCCCGGGCATTGCGTCCTCGAGTACAGCGAGACCTTCACCGTCGGTCCCAGCGAGTTTTTTCGTTCGATTCAGGTGGTGGTGGCTTGCAGTTCGACGGAGTTTCTGGCCACGGCCACGCTGCTCAGCGGAGCGGTCGGCGGCACGCCGTTGGGCAACGTCTACCAGCTCTACAGCAATCCCGGCGTCCCGACCGAGTGGAGCTGCGGCCCGACGATGGGCTATTACCACGGCAACTTTCCCAATAATCCCCCCTTCGTCACGCTGCAGGTCGTCCCATGACCTCGATCCAACTCGCTCCCGATCGCTGGCAATGTTCCGTCTGCGGCCGCATCATGCTGGCTGCCGCTGGCGTGGCCATCTTTCACGACTGCGCCGCGCAACAGCGAGCCAACCTGCTCAAGCGGCCGCCGCCGACCGACAATTTTGCGTGCGTTCACCGCGGGGATCGCGTGGCGCGAGAAAAGAATCACCTCTGCCAGTGCAAACATCGCTACGAGGCGATCCACGAATGCGCGGCGGTCGCCGGCGGGCGGTGTGTCGTCGAGCCGTATAACTCGGCCGACGTGCTGGCCGCCGATAACATCACCTGCTGTCAGACCTGTCCGCTGCGGCAGCCGGAGCAGCCGTCAGCGGAGCAGCCCTCCGCCATCAGCTTTCCCGCCGGCGGGACCGCCTGCTTCACCTTTCGCCACGGGCTGGGCGATCGCGTCCAGTTCGCCGGCCTGCTGCGACACCTGGCCGATCAGCGGCCTGGGCTGTTGATCGACCTGGTCAGTCCGGCCAGCACGCAACCGCTGTTCGCCGGCCTGGTCCGCCGCAACCTCCGCCGTCCCGATCGGGCCGAGACCTACGATCTGTCCCGCGAACTCGACTGGCCCGCGGCGAGCGAGATTTTTGGCGACCGCCCCTCGACCAAGCTTCAGCGGTCGCTGGCCGCGCTCGGCCTCGATTACCAGCCCGAGCTGGCCGCCTACCAGATCTCCACCACCGCGGCCCACGAGCAGCAAGCGGCCGCGATCGCCGCCGCGCTGGGCCAACGCTTCGCCCTGGTCCACAACGACGGCACCACCGGCCGCGACGAGGCGACGGGCCAATGCCACAAGAATATGCCGCGCGAAATAGCCGCGGCCTTGGTCCGCCGCCTGCACGCGCGCGGCCTGACGCCGGTCGTCCTCAACTGGCGGCAGCGCGATCCGCTGGCCCGGCTGCCGGGCGTCGTCCAACTCGGCCGTGGTCCCCATCGGGCTACCACCCGCAACCCGGCCGTGCTCTGCGGGCTGGCCCGCCGCGCCGCCGTCAACATCGGCATCGACAGCGGGCCCGGCTTCGTCTTCGCCGCCGCCGGCCGGCCGACGTTGATCTACTGGGATCGCCACCACCCGCTGAATTACCACGAGCCGGCCGATCACGTGCTGCATCTTTTGCCCGACGATCATCCGGCAAGAATCTTGCCCTACGCCGCCGGCGTCGATCGGCGGGCCGAGTGGGACCGGGGCCGCGATTTTTTCCGCGCCCGTTACCGCTCGCGGACCTACCCGGCGACCGGCTGCGACGAGGCCAGTGCGATCGCCGCGCTCGATACGCTCATCGATGAGCCGCGCTACCTTGCCCAACCGGCGGCCGACGCCCAGCTCCGCCAGTGGGTCGAGGAGTGGACGGTCGGCCAGTCCAGCACCGGCTTCGGCGCGGACGTGCCGGCCGATCGGAATGTCTCGCTGCCGCTGTTGTTCGCCGAGCTGCGGCGGCGCTTCCCCGCGCCGCAAATCGTGGAGACCGGCTGCATCCGCTACGACGGCGGTCCGCACGCGGGCGACTTTTCCGGGGCCGGTTACTTCACGCTGCTGGCCGCTTGCTACACCAGTGTCGCTGGCGGCCGGCTCGACAGCGTCGATCTGTCGCCGGCCAACGTGGCCTTCGCCCGCCGCCGCACGCGGTTCTTCCCCTCGGCGCGGATCCACCAGGCCGACAGCGTGGCCTTCCTCCGCCAGTGGCCGGGCCCGCCGATCGATCTGGCCTACCTCGATTCGCTCGACACCGACCGGCCAGGCCACGCCGAGCATGGCCTGGCCGAGGCCCAAGCCGTGTTGCCCCACCTCAGCCCGCAAGCCTTGATCTGTTTCGACGACACGGCCTTCGTCGGCGGCGCGTGGCATCCGCTGGGCAAGGGCTGCCTGGCCATCCCCTGGCTGCTCGATCGCGGCTGGCGCGTTTTGTTCAGCGGCTACCAGACGATTTTGGGAAGGGCGGAAGGCTGAAGGGCTTAGCGCCGGCCGCGGCGCTTTTTCGGCGGTGCTGGCGCATCATGGAAGATCGCCGTGGCATCACCGGGCGGCGGCGGCGCGTGCGTGACCGTGACGTTCAGGTCGATCGGCCCGGGCGGCAGCTTGACCTCGCTGGCCTTCTCGGCATCGGCCCGCCGCAGCGGCTCGGCGAACCAGCGGGCGACCTCGTCGATGTGCGGCGACGGCTCGACCTCGCAAACCGCCGAGTGCAGCTCGGTCCCGATGAACACGACCGGGCCGCGCGGCTTCATCCCGCGGCGGCGGAGTTCCCCCTCGCACAACTGCTGCACCTCTTGCCGCGACAACGTGGCCGTGACCGTCATGCCTCGCTCCTCCGTGAGAACAAATTGAGCCGGCGGGACGCCCAGGGAAGGAACCGCCCCGCCGGCCTGCTCGAACTATCCGGGGTCAATTTAGCGGTTTGGTGTACGATGTACACTATCAATCTCCCTCCGCCGGCCTGCTCGCCCGCCCGCTCCCGCTCGACCTCTCCAGGCCGCTTGGACCGGTTTTTCCGATTCCGTCCCCACCAACGGGCAGCGATCTTTTAATCCGTAGGCCCTGGGTTCGAGTCCCAGCAGCCTCATATCGTTACGACGATTGACCAGGGGCAACATTCAATCCGCGCAAGGGGACAAATCAGGTCGTTTTGGCCTTCAAGAACCGTCGTACACGCAGGGGAGCCATGTCAATCCCTTAGTCCGTCGGCCAACGTGACATCCCAGGCTTGCAGTTCAGTTCGCAGCGCTTTCCACTCTTTCGGATCGGCTTTCAACTTGACGTAGGCCGTATCGCAGGCGGTCAAAAGTCCGTCGATACCAGGCCTCGACTGCTTCGGCCAGCGCATCCAAAAGGGACAGTCCTCCCGCTTCGGCCAACTGCCGATGTTTGGAGGACGTCGCCGGTTTGATTCACACATTTGGCGGAATGGCGATACTCTCCAAGTGGACTATCCGGCCGTGTATCTTCGCTTGTTCTGCGTATTTGAAGGCCGGTTTTTCTCTCGGTTTTCGGCAAGTGGACAATCCAATTTCGTCGGGTGCTCCGGCAGGCGCATCGCCCCCCATTAGCGCGCTGCCGGAACGGTTTGCCGCTTAGGACGCGGAGCCCGCTGAGAAGCCATTTCTCGCCGACCGGCCCCCTTGAAAGGACCGTTCATTGGCTGGAATCGGCGCGAGACGCTGCTCCCGCCGGATTTCGGTGGCACGCATTTTGCGGTTTGGTGGACATGGGGGGATTTCTTGTGTTTCAAGTTGAGGAGTCTGAATCATGCGAAACTTAGTTGTCAGCATGGGGTTGCTGTCCGCCCTAGCCGTTTCAGGGGCTTCCCTGTATGCCGCGGATGGACCGGAAGACGGTTCCCTAGGCAATCAGCCTACCGAGGTAGTTGGTTCCAAGACGGTCGCGCCGGTTCCAGAGGGCGCAGAACCAAATGAGGCCACAAGAAAGGCCCTGGAATCGGAAGTGCCATCGAACTCCGAAACCGATCCCGCCGCCAACCGCCCAGAGGCGGAGGGGCAGGTTAACAATCACGTTGAAGTTAATGCCGGTGCACCCGATGCGGACACCAATCGGGAAGCCACTAAATCGACCAAAGGTGACAAATGGCGATTCAAGTACCACAACGGCCATTGGTGGTATTGGCTTCCCAGTAACAACTGGTGCTTTTGGCACGACGATCAATGGATCAACTACGATCCGCAGACGTATGGAAGCTACTTTCCCCGCGAAACCTACTCCACCTATGACGACGGGAGCTATTACTCCGGCGGGCAGGCTAACGGCTATCGACATGGGACCGGCTACCGAGGTTATGGCTATGACAACAACGACTATGGCTATGGTAATGGCGGCTACTACGGAAACGGAGGTTATGGCTACGGCAACGGAGGATACTACGGAAACCGAGGCTTCGGCTACGGCAACGGAGGATACTATGGAAACCGTGGCTACGGTAATGCCGGAGCGAACGCAGGCGCGAACCTGGGCGGTGCCATCGGCGGTGCCATTGGAGGCCGCCAAGGTGCCGGCGTGGGTAGTGCCATTGGAGGCGCAATCGGCGGAAGCATCGGCACGCCGTAAGTGAGCCTTGATTTTCCCGTTAACAACCACCGTCCCTTAGCCGCCATAGGCTAAGGGACGGTGGTTTTTTGCCCGACAGGAGTTCCAAAACCGTTGGCTTTGTGCGCGCGGTGCCCGATATTGTCACTGTTTGAGCGTTGATTCACCGTCATGCAATCACTAACTGAAATGGGGAATCAATGACGATTCGCCAAGTCCAATCGAACGTCACCAAAAAAACAAGCCGATGACAACGGCCAAAATTGCAAAAAGCGCAAACAGAGATAGTGCCCGCAAGAACCAGTAGATAAGTTCGTTTTCCGGACCGGCAATTCGATTCAACATCGAGTCGATTCTGTGTGCAGCAGAAACGACCCCTCGCTTTGGAGCTGCCGCGAGATTAACAAGAAACCCGCAGAACGACTGCGCGAATTCGGCATTAACTTCGATCCAAGAACGATAGGTGTTCCTCGCTGCTTGGCCGCTATCGGCTGGTACGTTGGAAGTTGCGAGATTTCGAAATCGCCGCCAATCTTCCGCGAAGAGGCCCGCGGCGGGGCTTGAAGATGTGAGCAGGTGCAGTGCAATACCTCTTTGTGAATGAATGAGCAGCTTGCCGTAACGGCAATACGGGACTTGAACGTTCTGAGAGAAACGTCGATCTGGAGACCCATCTTGATTCGGATGAAGCCAAGTCCATCGAACGACCGTGGACTCGCGCGGATGTTCGCCCGAGAGTTCCGCATAATCCTCGATCGCCTCGCAAACGCTTACGTCGGCGTAATTCACGAAAGCACAGTCGTACTGGTCATCGACCAAAATTCCAGCCGGGAAGAAGAAGTAAGATTCATTTCCAATGCGAATCGCAGGAATCGGAATGTTGGAAATGATCCATTCTGGAACATCGGCTCCGGTCTGAACCAAGTCCCGCCGGACCTGGTCCGTGGAACCAGCATTGCGTTTGGGATCATGATTCCACGAAGCACCGATGACTCGCCACACCTGCTCACAAACCGCCAATCGGTTGATAGCGGATACTAAGGTCTCGTAAGCCAGGCAGAACCGACCTTCAAGGTAAAAATTCAGCGACAAAGTCCGTCGCCGTCGTTCCCATTGAGTTGTTTGCGATGCAACAAAGAACAGGCCAACACAGATCACCGCCGGAACAGCCAGGGTCAAGAAATTTACATAGAATGGCCATTCGTGACTCATGTTGCTGACCGCAACTAGTAACGCCGTCGGCAGCAGCACGACGGTCGAGGCAATCGCCGCCAGGCGGACTCGCCAGTCGTATCGCGGGAGGTGGCGAACCAAGTTAATTGCATCCACCAGTTCAGACGGCGAGGTTGTTGCAATTTCAGAGGCGGCTACCGATTCAAAACCTATTGCGGAATAGATCGGGCGGTCACCTGGAAGTGATAGCGTGGATCCTTTCGCCGACCCCAACTCTTGGCGGAAGTAAATGCCAAACCGGCCAGCGTGAACGTACTCCGACCCGTCGGGCCGGATACCCAATCGAAGCCCCTTAACCCCCACGGACGCACCGACGCCAGATTTAGAGAGGTTTAGCCGAATCGGACCGATACTAATGGACTTCCGAAAATAGATACCCACGGCTGCTCCCGGTCGTCAAAGTCACTTCGAATGCGCCCTTTCCTCAGGCCAAAATCCCACCAATCGCTTCTCCATAATAAACCGGGTGGGGGCGGGTTAGGTCATCGTGCCAGACGGCTGTGGGTGGAATGCCGAGGGCCTGGTAGATGGTGGCGGCCATGTTTTCGGGCCGTTGGCGCGAGGTGGCGGGCTGGCCGGCGTGGCGGTCGGAGGAGCCGATGACCGTGCCGCCGCGGATGCCGCCACCTGCGAAGAAAACGGTTTGCACAGCTCCCCAGTGGTCGCGGCCAGGGCCGTTGAACGAGGCTGGCAGCGTGCTGATCTTGGGGGTGCGGCCAAATTCGCCCGCCATGACGATCATGGTGCTGTCTAACAGGCCGGTCTGGTGCAGGTCGTCTAGCAGGGCCGACAGTGCCCGGTCGGTCGGTGGAAAGAGTTTGTCCTTGAGGCGAGGGAAGGCGTCGCCGTGGGTGTCCCAGGTTTCGTTGTTGCCCAGGTTGACCTGCACCAGCGTCACGCCCGCCTCGACCAGCCGATAGGCCATTAACAGCGACCAGCCAAAACTATTGCGTCCGTAGCGCTGCTGCGTGGCGTCGTCGGCCCGCGTGACATCGAAGGCCCGCCGCACGGCGGGATCGGCCAACAGCGAAATGGCGGCCTGCCGCTGATTGTCGAAGCCCTCGGTCTCGGCGGCCCTTTCCAGCGCTGCCCGCTGCCGTTCGATATGGCCGAGCATGTCCAGGCGGCTGTTGAACTGATTCAGGTTCAACCCTTGCGGCAGACTCAGGTTGGGAGCCTGATAAACGCGGTCGTCGGCGCTGGCGGGCGGCTTTTTCGTTTCGTTGGCAAAGGTGTACTCTGGGTATGCGCCGCGCCAAAAGGGGTTGCCGTAGGGCGAAGCCTCAATAAACCACGGTTCCCGCTGGCGGCCCATGATGCCGCCATACGCGCCAGGCAGCGTGCGGCCCGACCAGTGGACAAGCTTCTCTGGCAGCACTACTGCGGGTGGCAAATTGTTGCCGGGCCGCGGCGTGTTGTAGCCCGCGACCGAGGCGATGGAAGGCCAATCGCTCGGCCGGGGTTCGCTGGAAAAATTGAAGCCGGCAGGCAACTCGGTGCGGCCGCTGAGCATCATCATGTGGCCATCGGTGTGGCTGTTCGACGGGTGGCTGAGCGAACGGCACAGCGCCCAATGCCCGCTGCGCTGGGCTAGCAGCGGCAAATGCTCGCTGATCTCGATGCCGGGCGTGGCGGTCGCCACGGGGTTGAACTCGCCGCGAATCTCCGCCGGGGCTTGCGGTTTAAGATCAAAGCTTTCGTGCTGGGCCAATCCGCCAGAAAGAAAAATGTAAATGCACGACTTGGCGGTCCCCCGCGCGCTGGGCGAAGTGCCTGCCGACGAAGACTCCGCCGCGCTGGCAGCGCGGAGCGCCTCCAGGTGGTTCATTCCTAGTCCCAACAGCCCAACCGAGCCAGCCTGGATGGCCATTCGGCGGGAGAAAGCAGGATGAAACATGGCGACTTTGGAATCTTGGATTTCGATTTTGGATTGAGGAAATGCCGGGGCGCGGCGATCCGATCAGTAGTGGCTTATGATAACCGATCGCGGGTGATTGATCCAATTTCGAGGATGCGATGCAGGCCGACGGAATTATTGCGCGCGCACGAACTTTTGCAGCACATGGCAATCGGCGGGGACCAGGCCGCGGCAGCCGCCGGCGGACCAGGCAACTTCCGCCACGTAGATGTCGCCATGCGAGTCGAGATTAAGGTCGTGCGGGGCAAAGAAATTGCCCGGGGCGCAAGGATCAGGCCCGCCCCCCCAACGCGAAAGAAGTTCGCCCCGCAGGTTGAACACCGAGACGCTTGCGCCTGGGGCATCGTCGGGCGCGGTGTTCCAGGGGAACATTCCGGCGTGGAAGCCGACCTCCGCCACGAATACATTTTGCGCCGCGTCGATGCGGACCTGCATCGGCCTGGCGACATTGGTCCAGATGTTCTGCAAATTGCCTTGCGGATCAAAGATTTGAATACGGCTGTTTTCGCGGTCGGCCACGTAAACCAGGCCAGCGG
This sequence comes from Pirellulales bacterium, assembly GCA_050247075.1. Taxonomy (GTDB): domain Bacteria; phylum Planctomycetota; class Planctomycetia; order Pirellulales; family JBFWUW01; genus JBFWUW01. The sequence continues at coordinate 113,526 of JBFWUW010000003.1, forward strand.
CGTCGATGGCAATGCCGTGCGGAACATTGAACTGGCCCGGCTTCGACCCCGGTCCGCCCCAGGCCGAGAGCAACTCGCCCGTGGCGCTAAAGTGGTGGATGCGGGCGTTGCCGTAGCCATCGGCAATGAACAGCCCGCCATCGGCCGCCAGGGCCACATTAGTAGGCTTGTTGAACGGCGGCCCCACCTGGCGAATCGTGCGATAGTCGAACCCTTCGGCCCCGGTGTCGCTGGGAATGTCAGGCGTACCTAGCGTGGCCAGGATGCGGCCGTCGGGTGTGCATTGGCGGACACAATGTCCCAAGTCGTCGGTCAGCCACAACAGGTCGTCGGGCGAAATCGTAATGCCGTGTGGCCGGGTGAAGACCCCTTCACCCCAGGCCGAAAGAAAGTTGCCCTCGCGGTCGAAGACAATCACCGGATGTTCGCCACGGTTGAAAACGTAAATGCGGTCGAGCGAGTCGGCGGCCACGCCGGCGACCTCCACCAGCGACCAGCCAGCCGGCAGCCGGCCCCAACCGGGTTCCAGGCGGTAACGAAACGAACCGTAACCAAACAGCGCCGGTAAATCTGGCATGAGGAAAGCAAAAACGAAAAAGGAGAGAACTGGTTTCTACCAGCCAAGATTGTGGCAGCTTTTGTAAATGTTCGCGAGTGTTGCAAAGGATGAGATTGCTGTCAGCGGAGAAGCTGTCGGCTATCAGCCAGGGTCGAGTCGTGTTCGATGGTCCGTGCCCGGCAACCGTGCCTCGCGTGGAAAGCCAATCGCGCATCGAGCCGGCCAAGCCAGGGGCTTTGCCGGCTACTTGTTCCACCTTACCTCGACCATTTCTCGGTGTGGAACAGGTAGCCATGCCCGTTTTTTCCGCGAATTCGTGGGCTCTTGGCGGTTGAGGCTGCTGTTACCCGCACCAGTGATTTAGAGGGGGTGTGGCTTCCTGCTCCACGTTACCTGTTCCAATCCAGGGGTTGTGGAACAGGTAAGAGCGTGCCCGATGATCGACAACGTCAGCGCGCACCGATAGCGGCACGCGAGGGAGTCGCGTTTCAAAAATATGAACAGGCCCCGCGGCACGTACCGGACAGCGGAAGGATCAGCTAGAAAATCGCCTCCTCCACAATGGCTGTCCAGCCGGCAACGATAGCCGTTAGGAATAACTCGCCCGATCGACCGGTCGCCACGGCCATGCTGTTCGAGCACGCGGCGACCGACGATGCCTGGGCGGCTTAGGGGGATCCGCAACCAATGGGCGCACAAAACCACGCCTGCGCGAAGCCGCTTATCGTATTTTGTATTAAAAATACATGTTGTTGTCAAGAATATATTATTATTGTTGATGATTCTTTGGTCATGATTCACGCCCGGCAACCGTACCCTCCGTGGAAAGCCAATTGCGCATCAAGCCGACAAAGCAGGAGCTTCGTGGCTATGTTGATCTGATCTACTTATCCTTTCCCATTGCAAACCAATCCATCGGCTAGAATAGCGGAAGATGCAGGCTTGCCCGCGGAGATTTCGCCTTTCGCCTTCAGCCTTTCGGACCATGCCGATGTCCGCGGAAACTCCACCTGAACAGCCGGCTGCTGCCGGCCGGTTGCAGTTTGGTCTGCGGGACGCGCTAGGGTCCGTGGTAACAATTAGCTTGCTGTGCGCCTATTTGCGGACGTTTGGGCCGGACAAGGTTTACCGCGGGGGGGCCGTGTTGCTGGCAGCGGCCGTGCTGGGCGGTCTGGCTGGTGCGGTTTCCCGCAATGCGATCGAGGGGGCATTTTGGGCGGTGATAGGGGCGGCTTGGGCCTACCTGGCGGTCGTGACGGCCTTTGTGTTGCCGGCCATGCAATTGCTGTGGCCGTTGATTGGCACGGTGGCGGGAGCGGCTACCGGGGCGGCTGCGGCCCAGGCTCGCCGGCCGTGGTCGCTGATCGTGCTAGGGGCCATGGCGGCCGGCACGGTCTTCTTGGTGTGGACCTTCATGTTGTTTGTTTTCGGCACGGCGCTCGACTTGATCTTCGACTTTTGCTGTGCCGTACTGGCGGGGGGAGGGCTGGGGGGCGTGGTCTATCTTTCGCGGTGGGTCGAGGACCGCGCCCGCATCCCCAGGTTTGTATTGGCGATGCTGCTAATAGCGCTAGCCATTGGAGTGAGTTGGGGCGGCCAGCAATTCGTGAAGGGGTGGTAAGCCGCCTGGCTGCATTCGACCTCGTCACTCCCAGAAGAAGATGGGGATCTCTGGGTGCCCAATGGGACGAGTCAGACGGACTGGTTTGAATTGCGCGAGTTGTGAGTGGAGAGATAGCGCGGCGGCGTTACGGTCCGTTGATCCGACAATTTGGCAGCGCCGCCTTCAGGGCCGCGATACCGGCTTCTGTTACACCTGTATCGCCAAGGTCGAGCGCCTGGATGGAAGCAAGGGCCTTGAGATGCCTCACTCCTGAATCCGTAATTGCAGTGCCATTGAGGTCCAAGCACCTCAACTCCCCGAAGTCTGCCAAGTGGGCTAGTCCAGCGTCTGTTATCTTGGTGTGGGACAAGTCGAGAAAAGTTAGCCCCACGGACGATGGCAGGTGAGCTAGTCCACGATCATCCACGTTCGTGTGATCGAGGTCTAATCCGGTCAGCGACGGCTGATCGCACGAGCGTAGGCCAACGCCGTTGACTGGGGTGTGGTTGAGATCGAGAAAACTCATATAGCGGAGCGCATCGAGATGAAACAACGCGTCATCCGTCACTTCCGTATGGCTGAGATCGAGGATGGTGAGATTACGGGAGTAAAGCGGCGGTCTCAAATAGACGAAGTGTTTCCTTCCGCCCAGCCGATCGACCCACGCAATCGCCTCTCGATATTTGCGCGCAGGTACAACGACAAACGCCACCTGAATTGCCAACGCAATCGAAATGGCCGTTATCGATAGCAGCAGCGTCCGAACGCTGAATTGATACCAGCGGCAGCTGGGCGGAGGCGGAATTACTTCTGGCGCGGAGGCCGTGGACTCGGCGGACTGTTCTTCCATGCGTCCAGTATCCCACGGAGGCGTTGGGCATTGCAAGGGGAATTCGCCCGTTGGCTGACACGTTCCCGCGGGCAAGTCGTGTGGCGGTTAAAACCGATTGCCGGTACGCTTTAGCCCAACGAGCCATTTACCCAACCGCACCCTTTGCTAACGGCCATTCGTGCAGCACCAGGAAAACCCTTACGCATCGCCCGAAAGCCAGCCTGAGTCCGGCGGCGGACGTGCGCCGGGCACGTTGCGATTGTCGGCCATTTTTGGGTTGCTGTATTTCATGCAGGGGATGAGCGAGCCGTCGAAAGGGCCCATCCACCAGCCGGCCCAGGACTTGTTGGAGACTTGGGGCTATTCGGCGCAGCAGGTGGGTTTCTTTTTTACGTTGTTGGGTGCGCCGTGGCTGTTTAAACCGCTCTTCGGCTGGATCTCTGACTTTTTGCCCCTGGCCGGCTACCGCCGCAAGAGTTACCTGATGATTACCACGGCCACGGCCAGCCTGGGCTTTACGGTGCTGGCGATGCAACCGTGGGGGACGGTGCCCCATTATCAACTGTTGCTGGCCATGCTGATGCTGCCGGCGGTGGGCATGGCTTTCTCGGACGTGGTCATTGACGGATTGATGGTCGAAACCGGGCAGCCTTTGGGCCTGACCGGCAGGTTACAGTCGGTGCAATGGACATCGCTGTATGTGGCGGGCTTTATCATGAGTTGGCTGGCGGGCTATTTGACCGGGCAGAAGCAGTACCGGTTGGTAATGGCCTTGTGCGCGGCCGGGCCCGCCGTGGCTTGCCTGGTAACGGTCTTGTTTGTTCGCGAGAAACCGCTGCGCGGCGTTCGCCAGGGAGAGCACTTTCGCGCGGCACTGGCCAATTTTATCGCCGCGGCCCGCTCTCCGTTGGTGTTTTGCGTGGGGGGATTTCTGGTGTTGTGGAACTTCAACCCCTTCGCCGACACCATTCAACAATTGCACGTCACCAAGGTCTTGAAATTGGAACAAGAGTTTTATGGCCGCATGGAAGCGGCCTACGCCATTGCGGCGGCCACGGGCTGCCTAATGTACGGGCTTTACTGCCGCCGCATCCGCATGACGCGGTTGGTTCATATATCGATCGTATTGGGCATCTTTAGCACGCTGTCGTATTGGTTCATGCACGACAAGCCAAGCGCCCTGGCGGTTAGCATTGCGGCCGGGTTTGCCGCCGCCACCGCCACGATGATTCAGCTAGATCTGGCGGCCCGTATCGTGCCTGCCGCGGTGGCGGGAACGGTTTTTGCGCTGCTCATGTCGCTGGCCAACCTGGGGAGCGGGTTCTCTCCTGGCGTGGGGGGGACGATTTACGACATGATCGAACCAAGCCGCGGCCCGTACGCCGCCTACAACATTTTGGTGGCCATTGGCGCCTGTTGTACCGCCTGTTGCTGGTTCTTGACGCCCGGCCTGCAACGCCTGATTCGGCAGGCTGGGCCTGTCAAACCGGGGACGCCCGGCGCGCCGCCGTCTCTACCAACCGTAGAATGAATTCGTCGTAGCTCATGCCAGACGCGCGAATGGCGCGAGCCAGCCCCGCCGTGGGTGCCAGGTCGGGGTTGCCGTTGATTTCCAAGATAAAGATCTCTTCGGCCGGGCTAACCCGCACATCGACGCGGGCGTAGTCGCGGCAGCCGGTCAATTGAAACGCGGCCAAGGCGGCGGCTTGCACGCGATCGGTAAGCTCAACCGATGCTTGGGCGGGGCAGCGGGCGGCGGTGGCCAGATCGGCCGGGCCGCCGCTGTCCCACTTGGCATCGTATGTGACGATGTTCCAGGGAAGTTCTTGCACCGCTTGGAATTCAATTTCGGCCAACGGCAGCGATTGCAAATTGGGGACGGCGGCTATGGCGGCGTTGAACTCGCGGCCGGCGATGAACCGCTCGACGAGCGTCTCTCCATAGCGGCCGCGTACGGCCGCCACCTGCCTCTGCAAGCTGGGCATCTCCGTCACCACGCTATCGACGCCCAACCCCAGGCTGGCATCCTCGGCCGCCGGCTTGACGATGGCCGGGCCAAGCGCCAGCAGCCTTTCAAGTTCGGCCAGCGGCAGCGGCCCGTCGGTCGGCAGCACCAAGAATTCGGCCGTTGGCAGGCCCGCCCCGCGCAGCATCCACTTGGTGCGGGCCTTATGCCGTACCAGCGAAAGGCATTCCGGCCCGCTGCCGGTGTAAGGCAGATGCAACAGTTGCAGCAGGCTGGCCACATCAGGCTCGGCGGCGGGCGAGCCGGCAAAGCCCTCGCAAAAATTGACGACCACGTCGGGCCGCGCTTCTTCAAGCTGTTTCAGCAGCATAGCGGCGGAACTGCCCGTCCCCAAGCGCGCCACTTCGTGACCGGCGGAACGCAAGGCCGCTTCCGCCGCTTCGACCGATTCCAGCACGCCGGCCTCCGAGGCATAGTCGGGGTCGTCGGGCAGCAAGGCAGGCGTGTTGTAGAGAATCGTGACGCGCACGTGGAAATGGCTCGCGCTGCGACCCTAGAATCCTGAGCGGTCTACGACCTCTCCACCGGCGCGGGTGAGCAGCGCTTTCCAGGTATCGGGGTCGAGCCCTTGTGAAATAAACTGCACGCTGCCATCGGCAAACAACACCTGAAAGCCGTTGGGCCGCTGCAGCAGACCGGCAAAGGGTTCATCGGCGTCGTATTGCCAATCGTCCGGTTTGGTCCACTCCACGGCGGCCTCGTCATTGACCTCCAACGCCATCACCGTATTGCTGGTACCATCGGTGATGTCGGCAAACCGCAGGCCTTCTTTGCCTCCAAAAAGCAGGCCTTCGCCCGTCGGCAAGACGTAGTTCGATTTCGTGGAGTGCATCACCGCGCTGTTGGGAGAGCGATAGATTTCGGGCATCTGGTCGAGTAATTGTTTGTTGTGGTCGCTGTCCCAAGGTTCGTCCAGGTGGAATTTGAGATACAAATTTTGCTGGTCCAGATAGGGCAGCAGGTAGACCCGCCAACTCAACAGCGGCTTGCCATCCTTGCCGAGCGAGGCCGCGGCGGGAAACTTGCGGTAGGTATCGGCATAGTTGTGCATGGCAAGGCCGATCTGCTTGAGATTGTTGGCGGCTTGCATCCGGCGGGCTGCTTCGCGTGAAGATTGCACGGCGGGCAGCAGCAACGCCATTAACACGCCCGTGGTGGCCATGCTGGAATCGCCCTTGACCGCGATGGTGACCCGGTCGCCGTCGCACTTGGGCTGTAACATGGCTGCATAGTACGTGGCCATACGTTCGCTGTAGCGGGCAGTCGCTTGCTGAACGGCATCTTCACTTTCCAGACCTTTCCGGGTTTCTTGAAGCATCATCTCCACGCCAGCTTCCATGGCTGTCACCAGCTTGCTCTCAACGGTCTCGGCCGTGGCGTCGTCGTTGGCGATGAAGGCCAGTTCCAGCGCAACCACACTGCCGATGTCCAAGTTCAATTGCACGCTGGCGACTTCGTCCGGCAGCGATTTCAAGGCTTCAAACGGTGGCGGCATGGTGGGCGCACCCGCCAGGAATTGCTGAATCGTGTCACGCACCGGCTCGATGGCCACCACCGCAGACAGATGATGTGACTTAAGCTTCTTCAGCGTGGCGACAACCTTTCCCTCTTTGTTGTTGCCCGACAGCATCTTTTCCAGAGTTGCTTGCGATGCCAGAACGACCGTCTTGTCGTTGGGGACCATCATGCTAGGCATGGCGGGACTGTTCGAGCGGTGATAATCCTTGCCGTTGATCTTGTCGGGTTCCGTCTGCGCCATCAGGCCCGGGATGAGTTTTTCCTGGTCGACGGGCTTGGCCAATTTGATGACAATTCCATAGCCGGGCAGCGGGCCATTGGCGGGCTGCTGTACAAAGGCCACCAACTGCTCAACATCCAGCGGATCAAATCCCAACTCTTGCAATCCGGCGGCCGTGAGAATCTCCAACGGCAGCATCTCCATCTCTTTTTGTGTCAGCATGGTGCGCGGATAAGCCACGACCGCGGCAAAGGCGTCATCCGGAATGAACTTGAACGAGGCACTCGTCCCCTGGGCCAGCGCACGGTTGGCAAACAGATCCAAGCCGGCAGGCAACATGCCGATCACGAACAAGGCAATTCCCCAGCCGATCGAAGAGCGACGGAGAACAAAGGGGGCAAGTGGGCAAGGCGAAGACATGGAGTTTCTCCTAAGAATGCCAATGACGGACAGCCCAAGAAATGTGCGCTCAAACGCAACATGGCGAAGGTGATTCGCCCTAGTTTGACAGCCGGTAGACTAGCCGATGAACACTTGTGGTGCTAGCAAATATCGAGCGAATTCCGCGCAATGAAAGCGACCGCACTATGCGGTCGCATGCTGGGGGCGATTATGGAAGAGGACGTCTCAACCGTTGCTGGGGTACAATGTCTTACGCCCAGGGTCGCGCTTGCATTGGTGCGCGGGTGGTACTGAGATGCTCGTCGGCCATGGCTAGCAGTTCTTCGGCTCTGGCCATGAGAATGCCAGACTCCGACATGTCCATACCCAGGGGACGGTCGCTGGCCAGCAATTTGCCTTGGCAATGTTGGCAGACAACCTTCTTGCCCAAGTACTCGACACGAATCTCTAGACTGCGGCCACAAGTCGGGCACTCCTGAACAAAATACGTTGCCTTCGACATGGCGGCATTCTCCTTAACGACCGAGTCCTAAGCCCCCGACAAGAAATGGACTGTCATGTTACGCCGTCCGGTGGCCCATTTCAAGAAAATTCGGCGGGTTCCCCGTGGCGATCTGCTAGCAGTGGCAAGGCGTGAATTTCAAACAAGTTACGCTAATTTACCGACGGTTTTTCCTCGTTAAAACTTTGTAATGCCGCGACGAATCGTACCAATTCGCCGCGATTTCGCGTAACCAAGCCGCGCGCGACCGGCGAGAAAATGACAGAAGTTACATGGCCATTTCTGCGAAGCATTCAATACGATCTTTGTCGGAGTGGGCTCTGTCGGGTCGATCCGCGATGGAATCGGCTGCATCAGGCCCTACTTGATTTCAAAGATCGCTTCGACCTCCACCGCTGCATTGGTCGGCAAGGCCGCGAAACCCAGCGCGCTGCGGGCGTGGTAGCCGTCGGTCTCTTTGCCAAAGATCTGGTGGAGCAGGTCGGAGCAGCCATTCATCACCAGATGCTGGTCGGTGAACTCTAAAGTCGAGTTGACACAACCCAGCAGCTTGATCACCCGCAACCCGTCGAGCGTGCCGTGAGCATGGTGGACGGAACGCAGTATCTTGACCGCGCAATCGCGAGCGGCCGCGATTCCCTGATCAACAGACAGATCGGCGCCGAGCTTGCCTTTCATATCGCTGGTATGGCCCGACGTCATCAGCAAGTTGCCGGTCCGCACGCACAGGTTGAGGTAACCCTTCGTTAGCGGCTCAAACTTGATTCCGGCGGCAATGGCGTTCTGCTCCGCACCCATGAAATACTCCCGAGTAAATAGCGAACTGAAATCCTCCACACGACCCGCATGATGGCGAATGTGCCGTGGGCTTGCAACCTCTGGGCAAACGCCGGCTTTTCAAGAATCTTGCGTTAGCGGGGCTCCAACGGCTCAAATCGCGTGACTTCCCACTCCATTTCTTGCCGTGCGCCCAGCAACACGCGGCGGTAGCGCCGCGGATACCCCCAATGGGGATCGAATTCGGCCCACAGCACCAGGTTAGAACCATCCACTCCGCCGAACTCGCCGTGGGGATCTGTCTGGCTGTCAAGTTCCAGCAGTATCATGTCGAACTGGCCGGGGACGCTCCAATAGTCCCACGTCCGTCGTTGGCTGGGAGTGATGCCGTCGCGGGTCATGGCGGTGACCGCTCCATCGCGAACCTCCACATGAATCTGGCCGGGCTGATTGCCCTGCACGGTCACATCCAATTGGTAGCTATCCGGGCCATGCTCGCTCCAGCGTTGAAACGCTGCATCGAAGTCTTGCCGCGTCAGCCGCGGCATGGCCCCCCCCTTATGCCAACGGATCCAGACAAGTACCAGCGTGGCCAAGGCTAACCCGACAAGAATGCCCGCGGCCAACCGACGAAAGCGGCGGGTTGCCTGCGTCGAATCGCTGGCAAGTTGGTCGGGCACGGCATAGCTCTCTTGGGATTAATTCACTCGCCATACCTGGTGGCGGGCAACAGCCACGCTTTTGCTTGCGCAATCGGCATGGCTGGCCGAAAATGGCTGGCCAAATCCGAATCCCGGCGGTAATCGGGCGGCAATTGGCTGGACGCCGGCTATTTTCTGCTAGAATAAATGAGGAAAATGCTTTACCTGAATCACTTCCGGCTTTATCTTCGCCATTCTACCAGACTTATTCTTGGGGTCAGCTAGCGGAAGAGATTCCGCCGGTTGGTGAACTCCATTCGATCGGCATTGCCAGTTGGTGGCGGGAAAACGCCCGTTGGCCGATAATGGTGTAGCCGGGTTGGTTTGAGAAGCAGTCGAGGATTCTTGTCGGGTCGCCGATTCAGAGTTGTAACTATTGTGCGGAACGCGTTGATCTAGTCGCATGCCCAAGCTCAGCACCGAACAACTTGTCGATCTCGTCAAGAAGAGCGGGCTGGCCGAACCCGAACTTGTGGATCGCGCTGTTGAACAGTTTCGTGCGTCGGAAGGTGTAGACGTTGCCGACTCCGATCAACTGGCCGAGCGGCTGATTGCCGAAAAACTGGTCACGCGCTGGCACTGCGAAAAACTGCTGGCCGGCAAGCATAAGGGGTTCTTTCTTAAGAACTACAAACTGCTGGGCCATTTGGGCACGGGGGGCATGAGCAGCGTCTATCTGGCCGAGCATGTCCACATGCACCGCCGGGTGGCTATCAAGGTTTTGCCGCAAAACCGCATTGCCGACTCGTCATACCTGGGCCGATTTTATCGCGAGGCCCGGGCCGCTGCCGCGCTCGACCACCCGAATGTGATGCGGGCCTACGATGTCGATAGCGAGGACAAGACGCACTTTTTGGTGATGGAATACGTCGAAGGGCGCGATCTGCAAAACACGGTGAAGCAAGACGGCCCGCTGCCGTACGACCTGGCGGCGGAGTACATCAAGCAAGCCGCCGACGGTCTGGCCCACGCCCATGAAATTGGCCTGATCCATCGTGATGTGAAACCGGCCAATTTGTTGGTCGATCTGAAAGGCGTGGTGAAGGTTCTCGACTTGGGGCTGGCGCGTTTTTCCGACGACCATCTGGCATCGCTGACGGTGGCGCATGACGAGAACGTACTGGGAACCGCCGACTACCTGGCACCAGAACAAGCTCTGAACAGCCACACGGTCGATGCAAGGGCCGATGTGTACAGCCTGGGCTGCACGTTGTACTTTTTGCTGACGGGGCACCCCCCCTTTCCCGAGGGGACGCTGCCCCAACGGCTGATGATGCATCAGACGCAAGAACCCGCGTCGATCACCAACGATCGGCCCGACGCTCCGCAAGGGCTCATCGATATTTGCAAACGGATGATGGCCAAGAAGGTCGCCCGGCGGTTGCAGACGGCGGCCGAGGCCCGCGATGCGCTGGCTGCCTGGCTGGCTGGATCGAATCGTTTGGCATCGAGCGGCCGAGCCAGCGATTCGTCGCAGATCGCCGTGGCATCGGTGTTGCCGGCCGAATCCGCCGGAGCTGATGTTGCCCGGTTGCCGCAAGCGCGGCTTGAACGGCCGCGGATTCCGGCTTCGGACTCACCACGCCGGGCCAAGCCGCTGCCCAGTGAACGCCCAACCGCGCCCGGCGACACGATGGCCAATTCCGATAGCCACGCTCCCACGCGGGCGGAACGATCCGGCGCATCGCATAGTTCCGGCGGGCACAAGTTGCGCGTGGCCAAAGCGCTGGGACAGCAGCAGCCCGCCCCGGAAAACAGCGGGTTCAGCATCAAGGTTGATGACCCTATTGCCCGCCGATTTGAGGCCGACAGCACGGTGAGTAGCGTCGGGTGGCGCCGCCGCCGCCAGCGCTCCGCCAAACTCTACATGGCCGCCGTCGTGGCTGGTTTGTTAACGGTCGTCTTGCTGATCGGCCTGGCCGTAACCTCGGGTTGAGTCGCCGCTGCATCGTTGCACATCCGCGTAGGACCCCGCGTTCGCTATCCGATTGTCGCCGCGCGGGCGTACATGGCATTGATGGCAGCAGCGTGCCGTTCGCTGATAATGCCCCGGCGCAGCTTGAGCGTGGGGGTTAGTTCGCCGCTCTCCACGGTGAACGGCTGCGAGAGCAACGTAAACTTGCGAACTTGCTCTTGTGGCGATACGCCGGCTAGCCGGGCGTTTATCCGCTGTTGATACAACGCCACAATCCGTGGATCGACGCATGGATCGTCGGACATTTCATCCATTTTCTGGCGATCCAACTCTTGCCGCAGGGCTTCAGGGGCCATGACGATCAGCGCTGTCAGGTAGCTGCGGCCATCGCCGACGACTAGCGCTTGTTGGATCAGCGGGTCCGCCGTCAACAGAGACTCCAGCATGACCGGCGCGATGTTCTTGCCGGCGGAAGTCACAATCAGTTCCTTCTTGCGGCCCGTGATGCTCAGGTAGCCGTCCGCATCGAGCTGCCCCAGATCGCCGCTATAGAGCCAGCCGTCCTTCAGGGCCTCAGCCGTGGCTTGCGGCCGGTTCCAATAACCCAGCATGACGTGCGGGCCGCGGGTGAGGATCTCACCGTCGGATGCAATGCGGACCTCTACCCCACGGGGGGGCTGGCCGACCGTTCCCAGGCGGTGCGCCCGCTCGGTGTTCATGGTCATCACCGGCGCACATTCGGTCAGTCCGTAGCCCTGTATCAACAACAAGCCACGCTGGGTGAAGAACGTCGCAATATGATCGGGCAAGGCCGCCCCGCCTGAGCAACACAGCCTCATCCGCCCGCCGAACAAATGCGACAGCACTCCGGCAGCATCAGCCTGGCCCGACTCGACCAGCTTTTGCATGACCTTTTCGTAAAAGTACGGCACGCCGTTGATCAAGGTGGGGCGGATTTGTTGGCAGTTTTGCAAGACGGTTTCGCGGCTTTCGGCCAGGGCCAACTGCGTGCCGGTGGCGATCCACGAGTAAAAATCGCAGGTGCGGGCAAAGATGTGGCTGAGGGGCAACCAGGTGAGCCGCAAGTCGTCGGCCACTACGCCAAACGCCTCGACACTGGCCCGCGCGTTGCTGGCCAGATTGCGGTGGCTAAGCATGACCCCTTTAGGTTCGCCCGTCGTGCCGGAGGTGTACAGGATGGTTGCTAGCGCATCAGGTAAGGCGGCCGCCAGCGCTTGTTGCTCAATCGACAGGCCTTCGTCTTCCGAAGTGGCGGCGAGGAGTTCCGGCCAACAGGCGATGCTTTGGCCGGCGACGGAACCGGCATTGGCAGGGTCGTACGAAACCAACGTCATGGGACGAGACAACCGCGAAACTTCACGAGAGATTTTATCGGTCTGCTCCGCGCCCGACACCAGCACGACCTGCGCGCCGCTATCTTCGATTTGGTAGGCGATCTGCGGGCCGGTCAGCATGGCATGGACCGGAACATGGACCGCTTGGGCGTAGAGAATGGCCAGATCGGCGACCAGCCATTCGTAGCGGTTCTCGGCAACCTGAATCACACGGTCACCTGGTGAAACGCCCAGCCGCATCAGTGCACCGGCCGCGCGGCGGACATCGGCGGCAAATGCATTCCAAGTGCGCGGCTGGTATTGGCCGTCGCGAATGACATGCAGTGCCGTGCGGTCGCCATCGGCCCGCACGCGCTCGGCGAACATCACGGCCAGGTGGTCAATTAGCGGGGCGTTCGATGTGGACATGATGGCGAGAACTTCAATAGAAGGCGGGGCTTTTCCGCCTTCAGGAGTGATTGGCGATTGTGGCGTTCCCTATTGTTCGAGGTGCTGCCCGGCAGGCGGCACTTACTGGCAGCCTACCGGCCAGCCACCGCCACCAGCAGTTGTTCCCAAGATACCATGATTCGATCAAGCTCGAAGCGCTCGACCGACCTGGTCCCCGCCATGGCGAATTGCCTCCGAAGCGACTCATCCGTCATCAATCTGGCTAGTGCCGCCGCTAGGGCAGGAACATCCTCGGGAGAGACCAGCAAACCATTGCTGCCGTCGGTGACAATCTCGGCGGGGCCGCTACGGCAATCGGTGGCGATGGCCGGCAGCCCGCAGGCCAGGGCTTCCACCAGGGAGTTGCCGAACCCTTCAAACCTCGATGGCAGCACGAATATATCGGACTGTTTGAGCGTGGGAAAAGGATTCGCCAGCGCGCCGGGCAGTAGCACGCGATGGCCCAGTTGCAACCGCTTCACTTGCGATTCCAAAGCGGTGCGCTCCGCCCCTTCACCCAAGATGGCCAACCCCCAATCGGGAAAATCACCGGCCACGCGGGCGAATGCCTCGATCAGCAGATCAAATCCTTTTTGCGGATGCAATCTGCCCATGCCGATGATTGTCCGCCGCGTTGGCCTCGGGATGGCATCGCCCGGTTGGTCCAAGTCGGCCCGGTCAATGGGGTTGTATATGACGGCCCGGCGTTGGGGCGGCAGCCAATCGAAACAGGCGTCAAGCCCGCGGCTGACACTGACCAGCTTAGCCGCGCGGGGGTAAGCGTATCGCCGCCCGGCAGCCCACGGCCTGGCCAGCGGCATCATCCGCGGATCGACATGTTCGGTAATAACCACCGGCCAGCGGCGGCGGGCGGCCAGTACCGCCAACACGTTCATCTGACTCATGAACGACACGACCACATCGGGCCTGGTCCGTTCCATTTCTCGCCGCAATGCCCGTACCCGGCGGAAGTTGGCGGTCAGCCGGGCGGCCAGCGAAGTCGACTCTCCCCCTAAATCCAGCGCAGCGCGGTCAACTTCCGGCGGCAGGCGATAGAAGTCTTGATCTTCTCCGAACAGCGTCACCACGGAGACACGATGGCCTGCGGCCGCAAGCCCGCGAGCCAGCAGTGCCAAGACACGTTCCGCCCCGCCGCCGGAGAGCGAGGAGATGAGGAGCTGAATTGAAAGGCCGTGGGACCGCATGAAAGACCGATTGCGCCGCTACACACGCTCGAAAATCGTGGCGATGCCTTGGCCCACGCCGATGCACATGGTGGCCAGGCCGTAGCGGGCCTGACGGTCGAGCATGTTGTGGATCAAGGTCGTGGCGATGCGGGCACCACTAGCGCCCAGCGGGTGGCCGATGGCGATGGCTCCGCCACGGACGTTGACCTTGGCGGGGTCGAGTTCCAACATGCGAATGCAAGCCAAGGCTTGCGAGGCGAAGGCTTCGTTGAGTTCGATCAGGTCGATGTCTGAAAGCTTCAGCCCGGCCCGCTTGAGGGCTTTTTTGGTGGCGGGGACGGGGCCGGTTCCCATAACAGCCGGTTCCACGCCAACCACCGCCGTGGCGACGACGCGGACCAGCGGCTTCAGGCCGAGCAGTTTGGCTTTCTCATCCGACATGATCAGCATGGCTGCCGCGCCATCGTTGAGGGGTGAACTGTTGCCCGCCGTGACGGTCCCCATGCCGGGCATGAAGGCCGGCTTGAGCGCGGCCAACGCTTCCAGGCTGGCGTCGGGCCGGACGCATTGGTCCCGATCGACCAAGATGCGGTTGCCCGCCTCGTCGCGGCCGTAAACGGGGATCATTTCCGCCTTGAACTCGCCGGCGGCTTGGGCCTTGGCCGCCTTCTGATGGCTATGCAGGGCGAACTCGTCCTGCTCTAAACGCGAGATGCCTTGCGACTGAGCCAAGAACTCCGCGGTAAAGCCCATGTGCAAGGCTCCCCGCGAAGTCCGTTGGAACAGCTTGGGGTTGATGTCGATATCCTGGTCCATGGGGATATGGTGCATGTGCTCCAGGCCGCCGACAATTTGCACGTCTTCATACCCGGCCGCCACGGCATGCGCCGCCTGGTTGAGGGCCTGCAAGCTGCTGCCGCAGAGCCGGTTGACGGTGACGCCGCCGGTCTCAATCGCCAGGCCGGCCATGAGGGCCACGCTGCGGGCCACGTCAAAGCCTTGCTCCCCCTGCTGCTGGGTGTTGCCCAGCACCACGTCCTCCACCTCTTGCGGTTCGATGCCGGTCCGCTCGACCAGGGCCTTCACCACCGCCACGGCCAGATCGTCCGAGCGAACATCGCGGAAGACCCCTTTCTCTTTATGGGCCCGGCCAATAGGAGTGCGAACGCAATCGACGATAACGACGTTTTTCATTTTGGATTTTTGATTTTTGATTTTCGATTTCGTAACGGACGATCAATTCCTGATTCACAATCAAAAACCGAAAATCCAAAATCGAAAATGGAACTGAGTTAAACCTGACGATCTTGTTTACCCGTAAAACCGCTTGCCGCTCTCGGCCATTTCCAACAGCATCTCCGTCGGTTTAAACCTGGCTCCCAGGTGTTCCCACGGCTTGAGCATCTCTAGTATCTTCTTGGCACCAAGCTGGTCCGCCCAAAAGAGCAGGCCCCCCTTGAACGGCGGAAAGCCGATGCCGTAAATCAGGCCGAGATCGACATCCCGCGGGTCGCGGACTTTTTTCTCTTCCAAAATTCTAGTCGCCTCCAGCAGCATGGGTAGGAACAATCGGGCCGTGACTTGCTCATCGCTCAGTTTTCGCGGCTCGCGGCTGTAGGGATCGACGTACTTGGACAGGTCAGGATTTGGCGATCCGCGTCCCTTGGCGTCCTTGTAGACGAAGAAGCCAGATCCGGTCTTTTGCCCCAATTTGCCGGCCTTGACCAGCGACAACAGTGTGGGCGAAGCCAGGCAGCGGTCGGGGAATGCCTCGTACATCACCGCGCCGGCGTACATGGCGGTGTCCAACCCGACTACATCGTACAGGGTGATCGGGCCCATTGGCATGCCAAACTGCTTGGCGGCTTTCTCAATCTGGCTGATCGGCACGCCGTCCAGAATCAGATCGAGGGCCTCGTTGAGGTAAGGAAACAAGGCCCGATTGACCAGAAAGCCCGGCCCGTCGAAGACCACGATCGGCGACTTGCCGATCGACTTGGCGAATGCCACGGCGGAAGCCACCGTTTCGTCACTGGTCTTTGGCCCGCGAATGACTTCCACCAGCGGCATCTTGCGGACCGGGTTGAAAAAATGAATCCCGCAGAACCGCTCTGGCCGGGCCAGCCCTTCGGCCAGTTTTTCGATGGGGATGGTCGATGTGTTGGTCGCCAAAATGGCATCGGGCCGCATCAACGGCTCCACCCGCTTGTAGAGCGATTTTTTGATGTCTTGGTTTTCAATGATCGCTTCCAGCACGACATCGCTGGCAGCCATTTCGGCATCAGACATCGTGCCGTTGACCTTGGGCGCGAACTGGAAAGCCCGCTGCACGTCGGCCCCACCGGTGGCCTTGTTGTAAGCAACTTCTTCCAGGATCAGCTTGATCCCTTTCTCCAAGGCGGCGGGCTGGGCATCAGACACGGCCACCGGCAGGTCGCGTTTGACGCAAACAGCGGCAATGGCCGAACCCATGATGCCCGCCCCGTAAACGCTGACCGACTTGACGGGCCGCGGCTTGACGCCTTTGTCATCGATGCCGGTATCTTTCTTGTTGCGGTCGCCCAGGAAGAAGACGTTGATTAGGGCCCGATTGACCGGGCTGCCGAACAGACTGGCCATTCCCTCGGCTTCGGCCTGGCAGGCACCTTCAATATCCAGGCTGGCCGCGCCTAGCATTGTCTCCAGCGCCGCTTGCGGAGCCGGGTAATGCCCCTTGGTCTGCTGGGTGATATAGGCTGAGGCGGTCGCGCCCAGATACATCAACTCAGTCTCGTTCGTTTCGATCGGGCCGTTCCATTTGGCGCGGTCGGCCTTCCATTGGCCCGTCCGTTGCTCGTCGCGGACCAACGCGGCGGCGGCTTCCCCAATCTTGTCGAGCGGGACGACATCGGTGGCCAGCCCCAGCTTGTAGGCAGCCCGGCCATCGACCGATTCTCCGCTGGTGATCAGTTCCACGGCGTTTCCTAGACCGATCATCCGCGGAGTGCGGGCCGTGCCACCCCAACCGGGAAACAGGCCCAGCTTGACTTCGGGAAAACCGTACTGCGTCTTGGGATCGTTGGCCATGATGCGGCGGTCGCACCAGATCGACATTTCGGCCCCGCCCCCCAGGCAGATGCCGTCGATGGCCGCCACGGTGACGAACGGCAGTTGCGACAACCGTTGAAACAACTTGCGGCCGGTGGTACACATTTCCACCGTCTTGTCGGCGGAAATATCGAGCGAGGCGGCGAACTCCCGCAGGTCGGCGCCGGCGATGTAGGAACCGGGCTTGCCTGAGCGGATGATCAAACCGGCCAGGCGGGGCATCTTTTCCAGCGCATCCAGATGTTCGTGAAACTCCCGCAAGATCGACTGCGACAGGACATTGGCCCCTTTGTCCTGCACGTCAATCGTCAAAACAGCCAGATCGGGCTCGGGCTGCGAAAGGCTAATAGCGTTGGGCATAGGAGATCGCGAGAATTTCCCTGGGAAATGAAGACCGGCCATGGCGGCGGCCTTTCCATCACGTTGCCGCCGCGAACTCGATTGACGGTGTTATACCGCCAATCCCAACCGCTCGCGAGTGTTTCAAGAGGGTATCTTGTGATAGCTTGAGGGCCCCTGGCACGTTTCGAGTTACCCCTTTCGAGAACAAGCGAAGTTACCAACTATGTCGCGTAGCGAAGAACTCTTTTCTCAAGCCCAACGCTCCTTGGCCGGCGGTGTGGCGTCGTCCACCCGCGTCAATAAGGCTTTGGGCCGGCCGATGTATTTTGACAAGGCCGCTGGCTGCCGGCTGTGGGATGTGGATGGCCGCGAATACATCGACCTTTGTACCAGCCACGGCGCGACGTTGTTGGGGCACGGCGATGGCAAAGTGCAGGCCGCGGTGGAGAGAGCATTGCGGCGAGGCGCGGCTTGTTCTTACGAGAATGAGTTGCAAGGCGAGTTCGCCGAATTAATCTGCCGCACGGTCCCCTGCTGTGACCTGGTCCGCCTGACCGGCAGCGGCAGCGAGGCCACCATGCATTGCATTCGCCTGGCCCGGTCCTTCACGGGCCGCACCAAGCTGCTCAAGTTTGAAGGAAACTTTCACGGCTACCACGACCAGGTGATGTGGTCCATCGGCACACCAGCCGACAAGTTGGGAAACGAACACTCGCCGACGGCCTTTCCCGGTTCGACCGGGATGGTGCCGGGGTTGGCGGATGAACTGGTATTGGTGCCGTACAACCGTGTTGATCTGCTGGAAGAGGCGTTTGCCCAGCATGGTCCCGAACTGGCCGCCGCGCTTTGCGAACCTGTCTACTACAACGCGGGCTGTATCGTTCCCTCCGCCGAGTTTCATGCTGCGCTGCGGCGGCTGGCCAGCCAACATGGCACGCTGTTGATCTTCGACGAGGTATTGAGCGCCTTCCGCATGGCGGCGGGCGGAGCGCAAGAATACCTGGGGGTCACGCCCGACCTCTGCACGTTGGGGAAGGCGGTTGGCGGCGGCTACCCCTTGAGCGTGTTTGGCGGCCGGCGCGACATCATGCAAACCCTGATGCCGACCGGCCCCTGCCAGCACAGCGGCACGTACAACGGGCACCCCGTGGTGGTAGCGGCGGGCCTGGCGGCCGTGACGGCCTACCGCCAGCCCGGCTTTTACGAACACATTCGCGACGTGGGGCAACGACTGTTCGACGGACTCAATAAACTCTTCCGCAAGCATGGCGTGCCGGGCCGGGCCAGCGGACTAGGTGCCAGGTTCGGCATCTACTTTGGGCTTGCGGACCAGCCTCGCAACTACCGCGATGCCGTGTTGCAGCAGCGTGAAACGATGCTCCGCTTCGTGGCGGCCGCTATCGACAGCGGCGTCTATTTCCACGACTACGGCGGCGCGGCCTGCCACCACGGGTTTTGCGCGGCGACGACCCTGGCCGATATCGATGAAGCGCTGGCCCGTCTGGATGGTGCCGTGGCCAAACTGGCGGGTTGATTGTTCGTGTCTTTGCCTAAGTTACGCCAAATGTAGCGGTGCAATCGTTGAACGGATGGCTGGCATCCGACCCAATATTTCTTGCAACAAGCCCGGCAACGCCGATTGGAAGCAGCCAAAGCGAGGCTGCCAACCCAGTTCGCGACGGGCTTTCTTGTTGCGCAAGCGGACAGGGCTGGCGATGGCTTCGACCATGGGACTGCCCAAGGCAATTTTGGCCAGCCAGCCCGGCATACGGGCCACGCGGCACAGTCCCAGTGAATTGGAAATGCAGTCAACGGCTTCCTCACGCCGAAGCGGTTGGTCGTCGCTGATGAAATAGGTTTCACCCGGTTGGCCTCGCTCCAGGCCCAAGACATACGCCTCGCCAACGTCGTCCAGATGTACCAGGCTCCAAAAGTTTCCCGGATTGCCCGGGTGACAATAGCGCCGGCACAACAGCATTTCGACCGTCCTCTGCAGAAAGCCCCCCGGCCCGTAGATCAAACCAGGACTAATCACCACCGAGCGCAAGCCGCGCCGGTCATGCATCTTTTCCAGCCACTCGGCCAGCGATGCGTGTCCGGCGGCGATCAGGCAAGGATTGGCCGGCGAACACTCGTTGATCCAGGCATCACCATCACAGCAATGGGTCAATCCGCCGCTGGAATACACCAATGGTTTGTCTTGTGCCAAACAGGCCCATGCCAAAGTCCTCGTCATGGTGGCATCGGCCTGCTGCATTTCCGCGATAGCGGCTGGCGACCACCGGCCCCTCAGAGGCGATTGAGCCGCATGGATTACAGCATCGACCTGGCGCACCAGAGGTTCGTAGGAATTGGGCTGCCGCATATCGCCGACGGCCGCTTGAACTCCCTGGCGGGCAATGTTGCTGGCCTTGGTGGAGTTGCGCACCAATGCCAATACATCGTGCCCGTGCCTTTTCAAGGCACGCACCACCGCGCTCCCCACAAATCCCGTAGCGCCCGTCACTAGGACTTTCATGACGCAACCCTCCGATCGCCAGCAAGAATCGCCGTGGCAAGCTTGCGCTTTTACCAACCACTGCGCAAGTACATCGGAATTGTTACGAACGAGCGGACACTAATAACGGGTTTCGATGGCAATTCGACCGGCCGGTAGGCCTTGGCGGACCGCTGCACGGGGGATCGTCGTGCGGCTACCGCATCCACCTCGATTCACCAGCCAGACGAATCGTAAGAAATCAGGCCGCTGGCAAAATGGTGCCACAGGTGCCGCAGGCGACCGTGCCGGGCGGGCAAATCTCTCCGCAAGTCAGGCAGACATGCTTTTTGGGGGCCGCGCCTGAAAAGTTGGATTGATAGAGCTGGCACTTGGGGCAGATCCGCACCTTGATCGACATCAAGGTTTGGCACTTAGAACACTGCCGCTGCTGCGGTCCCTGCGGCTCGGCAGCTTCGCTGGATAGTGCTGGCGGGGCCGTCATGGCGGGCGGTTTGACAACCACACTTCGCGTGGCCGAAAAATCACCCAGCACGGCCAGCACCGACGTATCGGAAATTTGATGGGCCTTGGGTTGGGGAATCACCAACCGGGTATCGCATTTGGGACAAACGGCCTGCAGGCCGGCGTGTGCTTCCTTGACACGCAACTTGTGCCCGTTGGGGCACACAAGCTTGATATACATACGATATCTCTCCTGACTGAACATCCGTGTCAGCCGCGCGTAATGGCCCGAAAAATTCAAACGCGAATAAAAGGGGATCTGCCTAAAGGTGGGAATTCATGCGGCGGGTATTCCAATTCTTCTGCCCGCGTTCGAGGTTAGTTGCGCGTCCCGGCGACTGCAAGCCCACAAGCCAACCGCAGGCACCGCCTGGCACGTAACTCGTTGATTGGGGAGTCCCATGCACGGTGGCCCGCGTGGCCTTAGGCTTTTAACGGCAAGGCGTTATGGCGGAAATCGCGAAAATGTCCAAGAAACCGCATGAAATCGCGGGCAATAAGCCCGATTCGGGTTCTGCGTAAACTGGAGAAGGCTGCCAACGGGGGGCGTGACGCAACGTTAATGGCTAACCGTGCGACGGCGGTTCGTTCGGAAACGATCGTCTTGGCCGCCAGTCCCACGGAACGGCTGGCTGCCGTAGTGCGTCTACAATTTCAGCGGAAAAGCCTATGTCGGCCCTGGACGCATCCGCTAGAATCATAAGCGTAGGAGATAGTTAGCGTTACCACGAATGCGGTGGACCACGATAGCACCTCCCTCCCTGCGGTATTTCTCCTGACAGGAATTCGCGATCATGGATCAGCTTGCCCAACAAGTCCGCCGTGCCATGTGGCGTTTAACATTGCAGCGGTTTGTGCAGGTATTGGCCTGGTGCTGGTTCGGCACACTGCTGGCGGCTGCCGTATTGATCGGCATCGACAAGTTTTATCCGCTTGGCTTGAAGGGCTGGTCGTGGCTAGTCGGCCAATTTGGCTATGTTGCGCCCGCCTGGCTCAACGTAGGGGCCTTTGCCTGGATTTGGCCGGCGCTGGCTTTGGTTGTCGGTTTGGCCGTGGCAATGGTTTGGACGTACTGCACGCGCCGTAGTCCGTTGGAAGCGGCCATTGAGATTGACCGCCGATTTGGTTTGAAAGAACGCGTGTCGAGCAGCCTGTCGCTGCTTCCCGCCGAGTTGGAGACCGAAGCCGGACGTGCCTTGCTGGCCGATGCCGCAAAGCGTGTCGAACAGATTCACGTCGCGGACGAGTTTGCCCTGCGGCCGACACGTTGGACGTTGTTGCCGCTGGCTCCGGCGGCGTTGGCGGCCTTACTGGCGTTGCTTCTGCCGGAGGCAGCTACGCAACTGGCGGCGGCCAACCAGACCTCGGCCAGCATGGCCAAGAAAATCAAGAAAGAGCAAGAGTCGCTTCGCAAGGAGTTCGAGAAGCATAGGGAACTCGCCCGTGCCAAGGGATTGGAGAAATCGCAAGAACTCTTTGAGAAGATGGAAAAAGAACTTCGCGAGCAACAAGCCAATAAGGCCCTGGCAGATCCCAAGCAATCGCTCGTCAAGCTGAACAACCTGGCGCAAGACTTGGAAAAACGCCGCCAAGAGTTGACCAGCAACGACAAGATCAAAGAGCAGCTCAACAAGCTCAAGCCGGCCACGTCAGGCCCTGCCGATAAACTTGCCGATGCGCTGAAGAACGGTGACATGAAGCAAGCCCTGAAAGAGCTGGACAAGCTGAAGGACCAGCTCAAGAAGGGCGAACTCGATGACAAGGGGCGCGAGAATCTGGCCAAGCAAATGGATGAAATGAAACAGAAGCTGGGCCAACTAGCCCAAGAGCATCAGCAAGCCAAGCAAGAACTGGAGCGCCAAATCCAAGAGAAGCGCTCCGAAGGCAAGACCGGAGAGGCCGAAAAGCTGCAAGAGCGCCTCGACAAGCTCAAACAAGCCGACCAGCAGATGAAAAAGCTGGAGCAAATGGCCGAGAAGATGGGCCAATGCGCCGAATGCATGAAGCAGGGGCAAAGCGAGCAGGCCATGGAGACGCTCGAGGGGATGAAGAGCGAGTTGGAGGAGATGCAAGCCCAACTAGAAGAAATGGAAATGCTGCAAGATGCCCTGGACGAAATTGCCCAGTGCAAAAACGGCATGTGCGAAGGGATGGGACAGGGCAAGAAAGGCAAGAAGCCCGGACGAGGATTGGGCGAAGGCCGCGGCGACGGCGACCGGCCCGAGGAAGAGACCGACACCCGGTTCTTCGACTCCAACGTCAAGCAGAAACCCAAGGGAGGCTCGGCGGTGGTGATCGGCGAGGCCGACGGTCCCAACGAACCGGGTGCCGTGCGCCAGCAAATCAAGGAGCAGGTCGAAAGTTCCAAGTCGGAATCTTCTGACCCTTTGACGAACCAGCGGCTGCCGCGCGAGTACCGCGATCACGCCAAAAAGTACTTCGACATGCTGCGCGAAGGCAACAAATGACGCTTCGCCTGTACGAGCGATTGCCGTCGCCAGGAAGTAGCCGATGGCTGGCCGCTTCTCCGCGGACAGCTTTCGCCAATCCGCTCACTTGTGCTCGCCGCGTTTGGGCAGCGTAAACGAATAGATCAGCACCACCGCGCCACCCGAAAGGAGCGTCCAGGGAGCCCATTCCGGCGGCTCCATTTCTTTGCGCGCCGGCGATTTGCTAAACCCAAAGGTGGAGGTCGCTGGCTCCTTCTTGGCGTGCATGACGGCCTTTTCCACCGCCAGGCATTGCGCTCCCAACAGAATAGCAAACGCCCCAACCGCCAAGAAAAATGCTCGCCACATGATCGTCTCTCCAGACAGGTTTCCAAGGCCGGGTATCCCGCCACCCATCCACAGTCATCGGCAAGTAGACGGGCGTGCTACAATTTCGAGGCAAGTGTGCGGGCCATGCCCAGAAAACGCCTTGCACGCGCCGTACCGGCAACGCTGGTTACAGCGCTTATAGGCCAAAGATGAAGGCTGGCCAGGCAATAACTTGTTCGCAAAATGGCGACGGAATAGGCGTCATCAACGCTTTGACCCTGTTTGCCCGGCGGCACTTTCGGAAAAGTCCGAGCGCTGCTCAGATTTACCGCGGGCAGGGGTCGATGCTACGGAAGCCTCGGTAATCCTCGGCCAATGGCTATCCAGGCCAAAATAGGAAAGAGTGTGACTATTATGCATGGACATTGTTCCCAACCCGCACATGCCGTATAATTCGGACGGTATGCAAGATCAGGGGGGATGGCTTGACCGTTAAAAGCAAAATCCTGTTGGTCAGCGATTGCCGCGAGCGGGAAGAGGCCCTGCTTTCGCAATTGGGCGACGCTTTCGACGTCAAGGTGGCTGAAAATGCCCTTGACGCCATGGATGTGCTGCATCGCGAGGAAGTCTCCCGCGTCTACGTCGCTGGCGAGCATCTGAACTCGGCTCTTGATCTGGGCAAGATATTGCAGACCGAGCGCGTGCTGGAGGGTATCCCCGACGGCGTGGTGCTGCTCGACGGCGACAACATCGTCTTGTGGGCCAACCAGTCCTTTATCCAATGCAGCGGCCGCGAGAACGTCATCGGCGGCAATTTCTATACGGTCTTGGGCAGTCCCGAGATCTTGGGACCGGACTTTTGCCCCTTCCATACGGCCCTGGCCACTGGCCATTCCAGCAGTTCCACGCTGCGGTCGGGGGACAACAAATATTTCCAACTGCACGTTGCTCCGCTGCGCGAGTTAAGCGGCCCGCCGCAGCGGCTGATCGTGACGATGCGCGACATAACGTGCGAGGCGCTGCAGCAGCAAAAGTTGGCCGCCATTCATCAGGCCGGCATCGAACTGTCAGACCTGTCGCCCGACGAATTGGCCCACATGAGCGTCGAGGAACGGATTGAATTGCTCAAGTCCAATATTCTGCATTTCACCAAGGATCTGCTGAACTTTGATGTGGTGGAGATTCGCCTGTTGGATTCCACCACCAGCAAGCTGGAACCATTGTTGTCGGTCGGCATGAAGCCCGAAGCCGAGGGCCGCTTGCTATATGCCAAGCGGCAAAACAACGGGGTGACCGGGTTTGTGGCCGCCACGGGCAAGAGTTACCTGTGTGAGGACACCCGCGAGGATCCGCTGTACCTGGAAGGCGCTCAAGACGCCAAGAGTTCGCTGACCGTGCCGTTGCTGTTGCACGATGAGGTCATCGGCACGTTCAACGTGGAAAGTCCCGAATTTCGGGCCTTTAGCGAGAGTGACTTGCAGTTCCTGGAGATTTTCACACGTGATGTAGCGGCGGCCCTCAATACGCTGGAACTGCTGGTGGCGGAAAAGGCCACGACCTGCTTGCAAAACGTCGAGGCGATCCACAGCGCCGTGGCGTTGCCCGTCGACGACATTTTGATCGACGCCGTGAGCGTGATGGAAAAATACATCGGCCACGAGCCGCAAGTGGTCGAGCGGTTGCAACGCATCTTGCGCAATGCCCGCGATATCAAGCAAGTCATTCAACAAGTAGGGCACGAACTGGCCCCCAGCCAGGCATTGCCAACATCGGCCCAACAAGCCAAGCGGCCGTTGCTGCGAGGCAAGACCATTTTGGTGGCCGATGCCGACGACAGCGTCCGCAGCGCGGCCCACGCCTTGCTGGAACGCTACGGCTGTGTGGTAGAGACGGCCCACAACGGCGGCGAGGCGATCTTCATGGTCCGCAATCTTAGCCCAGCCACCCACTACGATGCCATCATCGCGGACATTCGCCTGCCCGACATGCCCGGCTACGAGCTGATGGCCAAGTTGCGGGAAACGGTCAACCCGCTTCCGTTGATCTTGATGACCGGTTTTGGCTATGACCCAGGGCACTCGCTGGTTAAGGCCCGGCAGGCCGGCTTGAAGGAAGTCCTCTACAAGCCCTTCCGCCTGGACCAATTGCTGGAAACGGTCGAACGGGTCATCCAAGCTTCGGCCATGGCTTCGGTCTAGTCCGCTCCGCTGTTTCGCCGAAATGCCTAAATTGGCGCTGTGCGGCGGCCGTTCTTTGCGGACAATAAGGCTGCCGCGAGTTTTTTAGCAGGCGGCTATCGCTGCTACATTCACCTGTTTGCATGGTCTTGTTCATGCCCCTACCGTGGCTCATCGCGCTTGCCGGGCTAGCCCTGCTGGGGCACGGCAGTTGCTGGCTGGCCATCGCCAATCGGCTGGAGGCGTCGGGCTGGCGGCGCAAGGTTGAAAAACCGATTGTGCGGACGTTGCACCTGTTGATGCTGGCGATCATCGGCCTGGCGTCGTATGACCTGATAAAAGGCCACTTGATTACGCCAGCCGGTGAAGTGCCGCGTTTCAGCATGAAGACCTGGGCCTGGCTGTGGGGATGCGCCGCCGTGGCCGTGGGACCGGTGGCCGTATGGATCGTGGCTCGGCTGCTCGCTCGACCGCCAGCCTTGTTGCAGTCCAACCACACCACCGTCCATCACCCGACGCCTGGGCCGGTTTCCGGCGTGGCGGGCGGTTTTGCCAGCCGGTGCCTGCTCTCTCTGCCGGGCAATGAATGCCTGCGTATCGATGTCCACGAGAAAACACTGGCCGTGCCCCAACTGCCGCCAGAACTGTCGGGCTTGTCGATTGCCCATCTTTCCGACCTGCACATGAGCGGCAAGATTGGCCGCGTCTGGTTCGAGACGGCGATTGGCCTGGTGAACGATATGCAGGCTGACCTGGTGGCCATCACGGGCGACCTGGTCGAAAACCCCGCTTGCCGCGATTGGATTCCGCACACTTTGGGCCAGCTGCGATCGCGGCACGGCACGTTCTTCGTCCTCGGCAATCACGATCTGCGGGCCGATGCCGCCGAGGTGCGGCGGCTGGTGGCCGCCGCCGGTCTGATCGACCTGGGGGGGCGCACCGCGCGGGTGGAAGTCCGCGGCGGCTCTGTCTTTCTGGCGGGAAACGAACGTCCGTGGATTCGGCCCTTACCAGACGAATCAAGCCTGGAAAGCAATTCGTCGCCGGAACTGCGCGTGCTGTTAGCCCACACGCCCGACCAGCTTGGCTGGGCGCGGCGATACAACTTCGACCTGATGCTGGCCGGCCATACTCATGGCGGCCAGATTCGGCTGCCCGGCTTGGGGGCCATTGTCGCCCCCAGCCTGAGTGGCGGAAAGTACGCGGCCGGCGTGTTCCATCAGCCCCCCACGATCATGCATGTCAGCCGCGGCCTGTCGGGCCTGCACCTGTTGCGCTGGAACTGCCCGCCCGAACTGACTCGGCTAGTCCTGGTTCGCGGGTGAACAGCCCAGGCACTTATTCCGTGGCTTCGTCGGTTTTCTTTTTACTGGACGAACGCGGCTTGTTCTTTTTGTCCACGGCCGTTTTAGGGGGCGGAAGCGGGTTACCCTTACCCTTCACTTTGAGCTTGACCGACAACTTGCCCGAGTTGTCGGCCAGTTCCGTCCAGCTCTCTTGGCAACGCAGATAAAGCTTGCCGTCACTTGGGGCCGTAAAATCGCCATGTTCCCCCAGTTCGATCGGCGGGCTGATGTAGTCGTCCAGATCGAGCGAGCCTTCCAAGTCAAATTCCTTGATGACCACGCCGATCAGCCTGCCGGCACCTTCGTCGTTGCCGCCGGCGGTAATGGATGGGGCGTCTTTGCCCTTGGTGGTCTTCCAGGTGCCGGATGCGCTGTATTCGTATTCCTCTCCTTCAGTCAAGATCGCCCCTGTTGGCTGCCAGCCGCGCATGGCTTCGATCGTTGAGCTAAGTGGCGAGGCTCCCTTGAACTTGATGAATTTCTTCTTCCAATCCCAAGCGCACAGGTCGGCCCGGTAGCCAATGTCAAAATGTTTGAGAAAGAACAAGTACTCGAACGAGATCTCACTGGCCATGGCACCGTAGGTTTGATTGAAACTGGCACCCGGTTTCTTCAGCATCATGGCCTGGCCCAACGGCAAGAAGCGGTCGGAATAGTTCTTGTTGTTGGCCAGCAGATGGCACAGCGCCCAGCGCCACGAATAGTTCTCCCAGGAATCACCCGTCCGTTCGTCGCTGTTGACGATCTCGTTCATGCTCTTGGGGGCACTCTTCCGCAGATACTCGACGACCACCGGATGGCAGTTCACGGAAGGGTCGCCCTGTTTCCAGTATTGGCCCATTTCGGCCATGCCCTCGGCATACCAGACCGGACCCGTGGAGCCAAAACTTTGGCCGCAGTAGGCGTGCACGGCTTCGTGCTGCGGCGTGCCGCCGTCGGCCACGGAATAGACCGTGCTCTTGGCCACGCGGCCGTTGCTGAGCGTGATGGTTACGCCCGCCCCCGCGGCGATTTGTGCCCGGCCTTGTTCGCTAGGCATGCTGCCCGGCGGCCAGTTCTTTAGATCCTTGGCCACGTAACATTCGATGGGGTGCGGCAGCCGCTGGCCAAAATAGGCCGAGATCAGCTTGATCATGGTCTCCAACCGGGTCAGCAGTTCCTTGGCTTCCTCGGCGGACATGTCCGTATGCAGCACGAAGTTCGGCGACGAATAATCTCGCGGCGCGCCGGCGGACTCTTCCTCGGCAGGTTTTTTCTTGCTGCTCTGGGCCTGGACCAGATCAACTCCGCCCAGCAAGAACATACCGCCGACCAACAATGCCAACGCGTGACGCCACATGAAATGCTCCGCCGCTCGAAAAGTGCTTTTTGCCCAAGTGGGGACCGTTGCCTCGTATTCTACCCCGATCAGCGGGCGAGGGAACAATATTCCGGCCCGATACGAGGCATTCACAACACGGAAAACCGCATCACGTTGCCATTCAAAGGGGGCGCAAACCCGAGGGCCGGAGGAGAACCACGAATCGAACAAATCTAACGAATGGGAATTCGTCCGAACGTTTTCTTCAAGGGGCTGCCGTCCCGAATTCCTGTCTGGCAGATCCGCATTCGAAATCTCATTCGTTGGATTCGTGGTTTTCACATAAACCGCGTTCGGTCCGGTATGAGTTTCTCCAAGTTGAAGCGCCGTATTAGCATGCTAACCGCCCTTGCGCCGAAGGGCATCTTTCATCGTCTCACCATCAACTGGCCAAAACAGTTGTTGTGTGGAGTGCCTGGCGGCTATGATTTTGGCTGCCAATGATGCCCAGCCATTCGGTTTGAAGGCTGTCGCCGTAATGCTATTCCCATGGCATCGCGTGCAAATACCCGCGCCCTTCTAACGAGGGAATAATTCCATGTTCGGTTGTTTCCGACTAATCTATCCATTCGGCCGCTGGACCTATTGCCTATTCCTTGTTGGTGCCGGGCTGCTGTTGGCCATGCCCGCGGGATCGGCGCGTGCCGAGATTGTCGAGATCGAGGTCACGATCAAGTCTGTCGATGCCAGGGACCGGTCGATTACGGTTGTTCGATCATCCAAGAAATCAAAACAACTCGACCTGGAAGTCAGCCGCAAGGCCAGGATCACCATTGATGGCGAATCGGCCTCGTTGGACGACATCGAACCGGGTCAGACCGCTACAATCTCCTTCGAGACGGAGTTGGAGGTTGTCACCCAAATCGAAGCCGCCGCCGATGGGAATGGACTGCCGGGCAACGACGATGGCGACGGCGAACCTGGCGAACTGAAAGAAACCGGCTGCCAGGTGATCTGGTCCATCGACGAAAACGGCGAGTCTACCGTGGTGATCGGGCGGCCGCCGGCATCCGTCCGGCGGGCCAGCAAGTCCTTGATTCGCCACGATGACGGCACGGTTGAGTTTCAGCACGACTTGAACACGCCCGACACGGTCCTTAAGACGTTCTTGAGCCGCGCGGAGAATACCCGCTTTGACCGCAACGTTCGTGCGCTGGTAATGGCACCCAAGGCGGGCCGCGGGGGCCAATCGCCGCAAGCCAACTTTGCCTATTCCAAGGTCTCTCAATTGCCGATCAATTTGGTTTGGGAGTTTGAAGGCGTGGGAAAGCTCGACCAAAGCCTGTTTAGCGCCCAGTTGCAGACGTCGGACGACCAGACGGATTTCCCCGCATTACAGATTTTCTCGGAGGACGGATTCGCCACTGCCGCGACCGTGCGGCCGACATGGATTGTGCGCCGCAATCGGCTTGGCCAGCCTGACAGCGAACCGCTGTTGGAAGAGCAATTCGTGGAGTTGGGCGAACCGCGAGAATTCTCGTTTCAAATGCCTGTTCCCGCGGACGGCATGCGTTACGTGTTGGGGTTTGGCCTGCAAGGCCAAGATTCCGCGATCGCCATGCATCGCCTGTCGGTTCGCGGCCGTCTGACGCCCACCTTGGGGATCGCGCTGACGGACCAGGGGGGCGTGGTGCTGGCGGAGCGCGTACTCGCCAACGGCCTGGGTGAAGCGGCTGGCGTGCGAACCGGCGACCAGATTGTGAGCATCAACGGAATCCGCCCACGATCGGTGGAAGAAGCAATGGAAGCCATGAGCGGAATTCGCTTCGGCGACGAACCTGAGATTTTCGTTCGCAGGGGGGGCCGAACCTTGCGCATCACCTTCGTCGCCGAATAGAGCCCGGCGATTCCGCCTCATCCCCCAGCCTTTTCCCCTCTCCCCTTCTTTCCCGCCACCGTATAATAGCCAGAGGAGCAGATATATCCTTTGTCTGTAGAAGGGCGAGAGTATGCCACGCATGGACTTAGGTTCCGTTGCCGTTGTTGCCAAGGTCGTGCGGTGGGCAGTGTTGGCGGGGGTTCTGGGGCTTTCCCGCAATGCCGGCTTGGCACAAGAGGCAAATCCGGATGTCCTCCCCCAGGCCGAACCGGCGGATGTGGATGCTAAGCCGGTAATCGTCGAAAAACGGGTCGGGCGGGTGATTTCCATTCCGGCCCCGCTCACCAGCAGCATAGAAACCCGCGTGCGGCACGCCACGCGCCGCATACTGGATCAGGCCAAGCACCGGGGCGAATGGCCGGTATTGATTTTTGAGATTGGCCAAGGGCCCAATAAGTTGGGCATTACCCGCGACTTGGCCGAGTACATTTCCTCGCTGAGCGGTGCTACCACCGTGGCCTGGCTGCCGGAGGGCTGCCATGGGCATTCGCTATTGCTGGCCATGGCCTGCGAGCAAATCGCCATGCCGGGTGACATGCAAATCGGCGAGGCGGGTAGCGATGAGCCGATGATTTCCGATGCCATGCGCAGCCAATATGCGGAGATCGCCGCGCGGCGGCGTTCCATTCCCTCGGCCTTGGCCCTGGGAATGCTGGACCCGCAGCTAGAGGTTTGGAAGGTCGAGACGGAAACCTCGACGGAGTACGTGCTGGCCGAGAATCTGGAGGCCTTGCGTAAGAACAAAACGTTTGTGCTGCCGCCAGCGCCGTTGATCCCCCGCGGCGAGGCCGGAAAATTTACCGGCGTGGCTGCCCGCGATCTGCGAATCGTGAACTACCTGGCTCCCGATCGCGGTGTGCTGGTGCAGGCGTTGGGGCTGCCACGGTCGGCGGCGTTAGACGACGTGGCGGGGGCGGGGGATTTGCACGCCGTGCGGATCGACATCAAAGGCCCCGTAACCAGCGCTAGCGCGGGACAAGTGCAAGGAGTGATCGACCGCGAGTTGCGTAACGAGGTCAATTTTTTTTGCTTCGCGATCGACAGTCCCGGCGGATCTCCACAAGACACGATCAATTCGTTGGCCAATTTCATCAATGGTCCCGGAATGGCCGGCCGTCGCACGGTGGCCTACATCTCGCACGAAGCCCGCGCCGATGCCGCCATCATGGCGCTGGCCTGCGACGAAATTGTCATGGCACCCACGGCGAAATTGGGAGGCGACGGCCCGTTTGAAATCGCCGAGGCCGACGTGCCGCTAGTGGTCGATGCGGTCAAGCAAATCTGCAAGGCCAAGTTCCGCTCGTGGTCATTGCCGGCCGCCATTGTCCAAAAGCAACTGGCGGTGTACCGCTACCAAAACACCAAGGATGGCCGTGTGGAATACTTCTGCGAGCAAGAAGCCCGCGAGCAATTGCAACCGGCCGACTGGCAGCAGGGGGAGGAAGTCAAGTCGGCGGGGGGGCCGCTCTTGGTCGACGGCCTGGCCGCCGAGCAGTACGGGCTGTCCAGCCACACCGTCGAAAGCTTTGCCGAATTCAAGGCCTTGTACGGGCTGGAAGACGATCCGCGATTGGCCGAATCGGGCTGGGCCGATGTGTTGATCGACGCACTCACTCGGCCAGAGGTAGCCTGGCTGCTATTGGTGATTGGCGGCGCGGCGATGGTGGCCGAATTGCATTCGCCCGGCGTTGGCGTGGGCGGGTTTATCGCGGCGGTCTGTTTTGTGACGTTCTTTTGGGCCAAGTTTTTGGGAGGCACGGCGGGCTGGCTGGAGGTCTTGCTGTTTGTCACTGGGCTGGTTTGCGTTTTGCTGGAACTGTTCGTGCTGCCGGGCTTTGGCGTGTTTGGCCTGGGGGGAGGCTTGTTGATTATTTCCTCGCTGGTCTTGGCCAGCCAAACCTTCACGCAGTTGCCCCGCAACTCCTACCAACTGGCCGAATTGCGCAACAGCGTGCTGGTGGTGGCGGGCGCGGGGGCCAGTATCCTGGGCGTGATGGGGCTGTTGAACCGCTATCTCCCCAAAACGCCCGGCTTGAACCGCATGATCCTCTTTCCGCCCACCGCCGCCGAGCAGGCTGATATCGCCCGGCGCGAATCGGTCGCCAGTTACGAATATCTTGTGGGGCGGGAAGGGACCACCACCACGCCGCTCACTCCGGCCGGCAAGGCCCGCTTCGATGGCCAACTGGTGGAAGTCATCGCCGATGGCGAAATGCTCGACCGTGGCACCCGCATTTCCGTTATCGAAGCCCGCGGAAACCACGTTCTGGTCAAAGCGGTCGGATGATTTGAAGAACTTATCCTTTTCGGCCTGCTCTCAACTTCTCCACTTGCTTCGCGGGCACGACCACCCCGCAGCTCACGATAAACTGCACCGCCTGGTCAATCGTCATCGACAGGTCGATGGTTTCGCTCTTGGCCACGACCACCGTGGCCCCCGTAACGGGCAAAGGCGAGTAGGGGACCAGGATGGTTAGCAGCGGCTCACCCAGTGCTGCTTGCAGTTCAGGCGGGCCAACGCCCGTCACCAGGCCGATGCACCACGTTCCCTTGCGGGGAAACTCCAGCGCTACGACCCGGCTGAATTGAACTTCCTGCTCACTGAACATGAAGTCGGTGACTTGCTTGACCGACGAATAGACATTGCGGACCAGCGGCAGCCGCTGAATAAAACCCTCGATCAGGCTCCAAAAAAAACGGCCAATACCCGCCGCTACAAACTGGCCCAGCAAATACATCGACAACACAAACACCAGCAAGAACACCGGCACCACCACATGCGGTTGCAGGTATTTTAGCTCGACATAGCGGCGGTAGACCTCTTCACCCGATGGCGGCAAGCGGCCGTGGCTGGCGGCCCGGATGAACTCCTCTACGTCTGTCGGCACATAGCTGCCGTCGTTCAGCCGCGTATAGCGCCGGCCATCAACGGTCGGATATTCTCCCGACAGGTCCGTTCGCACTTCTTCAATCCGTGAGGCCCAGATATCGCGGGTGAGTTGCGTGGATGGATCGAGTACATACAGGCGGATCGTGTTCCAAGCCCAGATAAAAATAACAACCGTCAGCAACGGCGGCAGGATAATCCCTAAGCCACGTAAGACAGCCCGACGAAATGGCCGCCGCGGTGGCGGCGGAATGGTGGGTAACGTTGCGTCGGACATGGAAGAAAAGGATGAAGGCTAAAGGCGGAAGGCTTGAGCTGGTTGCCGGCGATGTCCGTGTGGCGATTATAATGCAACAACCGGATTGGTTGGGCACTTTTCAATTTTCATCCTTCATCCTTCTGCCTTCCCCCATGGCTCGCCAACATGATGATGCCGGGCCGGGCTGCATCCTGGGACTGGGTTGCGTGGCGGTTGATGAATTACTGTACGTGGCGGATTTGCCGCGCGATGGCAAGGCGGCGGTGCTCCGCCGAGAACGCCGCTGTGGTGGAACGACGGCCACGGCGCTCATGGCCGCGGCCCGGTTAGGTGCCCCGAGCGCCTACGCGGGTGTGTTGGGAAACGACAAAGCATCGAATTTCGCGGCCAAGTGCCTGGCACGGCACGGTGTCAATTTGAAGTGGCTAAAGTCCGAACCATCCGCTCGCCCCATTCGCTGCACGATCGTTGTTAAGGAGTCCGATGGGTCACGATCGGTCTTCTACGACTTAAACGAGGCTGTCGGCGCGATGCAGGGTTGGCCGCCCAAGGAGGCCCTACAATCCGCGGGCGTGTTGCTGGTCGATACGCTGGGAATGCCGGGGATGGTCGAGGCCGCACAAACCGCTCGGCATGCCGGCATACCGATCGTGGCGGACTTGGAGAGCGACGAAACGCCCTTATTTGGCGAACTGTTGTCGCTGGTAGACCATCTGATCGTCAGCGAGGCTTTTGCTTTGCGGATCACCTCTGCCGTGGATGCCGCCGCGGCTTGCCGACGTTTGTGGCATAGCGGCCGTCAGGCAGTCGTGGTCACATGCGGCGCGGCCGGATGTTGGTTCATAGGTCCAGAAGCGGGGGAACAAGGTCAGTCGCTGCATTTGCCGGCCCTGCCGGTGAAAGCGATCGACACCACGGGTTGCGGGGACGTTTTTCACGGAGCGTACGCCGCGGCACTGTTACGTCCGCTGCCCCTCATCGATCGGTTGAAGATGGCCACGGCCGCGGCCGGGTACGCGGCGTCCAGAACAGCGGGCCAAGTGCGGTTGGCAACATGGGAGGAAGTGTCCCGTTTGCTGTCAGACTGGCAACGCTAAACCCCGCCGAGTTCTTAGAATTCGTCTTCCGCTTGCAGCAGGGGAAGATTCAGCATTTCGGCTGGTGGAACAATCACTGAGTCGTTCGCATGAATGCCCGGCGCGACTTTGCCATCGGCGTTTAAGAAGAGATTGTCGCCCGCGGCACCAGGAATCAGAGGAGCGGCCAGATATTCCACATGGCCGTCATCGTACAAGACGTTCTGCCCGTGTCGGCCGTGGCGGCTGCCGCAGCGATCAGTTTGTTCGGGGTCCGGGCTGTCCGACAGCAGGGCCAGATTGGCCCGGCCCTGATGGCGAACGGGCTGGTACTGGCCATTCTCGGTGTAGCCCACGTTGTAGCCAAAACTTCCCCCGGCAAAGCGGCGCATGCGTTGGTATTCCTCCTTGGTAGCGGCCAGCAATTGCTCTTCGGTCGGCACGGCAAAGTCAGGCTCGTCACACAGCTTGCAGCAAGGGCAGAGCATGGTGCGGTCGTCGTCCAAGAACCCCGCCTGTTTGAGATAGGGACCATACATGCCGGGGAACGCCAACCGGCCTTGCGTGGGAATTCGAGGCAAGAACCCCGCGTGTTGCAGGGCGTACTTGTCGAACGCCAGCCCTAACCGGCGCAGATTGTCTTGGCAGAATGCCATGCGGGCCTGTTGGCGGCTATGGCTGATAGCGGGCATAAACAGCAGCGATGCGGCGATGACTATTCCGGCGGCCATGGCCATGTCTGCCAGCGACCAGGAACTACGCCCGACAGGGCTCTCGCCAACCGGAGCCAGCGTGGGCTTTTCGGCGGCCTGCTCACGATGTTGCCGTACCTTCTGGCAGGTCTTCAGGGCCAAGCCGGCGGGAGGATCGTAATCGTCGGCATCGAAGCGAAGTGGCTCTAAACCGCGCCGCAGCAACTGCAATTGATGGCGAGCCTGTTCGTCGCGTGACAAGGCCAGTTCGACGGCCTCATGTTCGTCTGGCTCCAGGGCCCCTAGCAAGTATCCCAGCAACTGCGCGTGCATCGGACTATTATCCCCCGGTGGCGTGTGCCCGTTGCCAGGCTTCGTTCAGTTTTAAAATGGCGGTATGAAGACGGCTCTTCATGGTCCCCACGGGAATATCCAACGCGTCCGCCGCTTCACGATACTTGAGGCCCTGGTAATAGACCAAGGTAACCGCCGCGCGTAAGGCGTCGGGTAGTTCTTGTACCGCGTTACGAATCCAGTCGCGTCGTTCTCCCTCTTCCAATTGGTCGGTTGGGCCGGCCTCTCCGCTGCTCAGCAAGGTCAGCAGCGATCCCAGGTCGTTCGCATCTCTCGACTTGTATTCTCGGTCCAGGCTGACCATTTTGTGCCGGCGGTTGCGCCGCTGGGCATCAATGGCCTGGTTGGTGGCAATGGTGTACAACCAAGGCCGGAACTTGCGTCCCGGCTCATACTGCTGGCAGTTGAGGTGAACTTGCAAGAAGGCCGCTTGAAAAGCATCCTCGGCCATCGTGCCGTCACCCGTGTACCGCCGCAGATAGCTGTACAGTTCCTTCTCGTAACGATGCACCAACTCTTCAAACGCACGCCGATCCCCATCATCCCTGTACCGCAACAGTAGCGATTCGTCGCTCTGTTCCGACAGGGGCAATCCGGAGGTGGATCGGTCGTATTTGGAGGTTGTGCTCATTTTCCTACGTGCCATCTTGGGACAAGGTTCACTCGCGGCGGAGAAAAACTGTTCTCTTTTGGCGACTGTTACCCCAGCCTTGGGCGGTTGTATCTTACCAAATGGGTCGTTTCGACGGCCTGGAAATCTCACTCCATCCCGTGCAAATTTGACAGTCATTCCATGGTCTCCTTAAACTGGTCCGCACCTACCTTTGCAATTGGCGTGCCCGAAAGGCCCCCGCGGTATGAAACGCTACGATTGGGCGACTCGGGGCGACGTTAACGCCTTTTTTGGGTTGATGTTAGATAACGTCGCCGATTTGGTTTTAATGATTAGCCTGTTGGCAGCCGGATTTGCATTCCCTACATCTTTTGCCATCCGGTACATGATCCCCGGAACCGCCCTGGGGGTTTTGGCAGGGGACGCGGTCTTTACCTGGATGGCTTTCCGGCTGGCGACTAGAACCGGTCGCAACTCCATTACCGCCATGCCTTTAGGGCTGGATACTCCCAGCACCTTTGGAATGGTCTTTTTTGTCCTGGGACCGGCCTTTGCTGCCGCCAAAGTAAGATTCCCAGGGGACGAAACGGCGGCTGCCATTTGGGCATGGCAAATTGGGGCCTGCGCAATCCTGATCAGCGGCTTGTTCAAAATTGCTTGTGCGGCGGCTGCCGGCTGGGTACGTCGAGCGGTGCCGCGGGCCGGTTTGCTAGGCTCGCTGACCGCCATCGCCTTGGTGCTGATTAGTTTTCTGCCACTGCTGGAGATTGTGGCCCACCCGCTGGTGGGAATGCTGTCGTTGGCCATTATTCTCGTCTCCCTGGTGGCGAGGGTGGAACTCCCAGGACGATTGCCGGGCGCATTGGTCGCGTTGGTCGCCGGGGGCAGCATCTACTATTTGATGCTGTGGAGCGGAAGTTTGTCACATCCTCCGGGACATGTTGCCGCGCCTGCTGGCACGGCCGGCTTGATGCTGCCAAGGCTCTTGATTCCGTCGTGGGAAGTTTGGCGAGCCTCTTTGGCCTATCTGCCGGTAGTCTTGCCCTTTGCTCTGGCGACGGTCGTAGGGGGCATCGACTGCACGGAAAGCGCAGCGGCTGCCGGGGATGAGTACGACACCAGGGCCGTGATTTTCGTGGAAGGTGCCGCCACGATCATCGCGGGGCTGTTTGGCGGCGTAATCCAGACTACGCCGTACATTGGCCATCCCGCATACAAAGCCATGGGGGGCCGCGCGGCGTACACGCTAGCCACGGCATTGTTCATTGGTTGTTTAGGGTTTTCCGGCTTGTTCACGCAAGTCTACGAGTACATTCCACAAGGGGCCATTTTTCCCATCTTGATCTTCGTCGGCTTGGAAATCACGGCCCAAAGTTTTCACGCCACGCCAAATCGGCATTATCCGGCCGTCGCCTTGGCCTGCGTGCCGGCGATGGCCTATCTGGTGGCGATGTTTACCGACACGGTAGCCAGCGCCGGGCAATTAACCTGGGATGAGGTCGGGCCCGATGCCAGCCCGTCCTTGCAAAAACTTTCCCATCAGATGCTGACGCTGCGAATACTTTCCAATGGATTTATTGTCACCAGCCTGCTGTGGGGCGCTGCGCTGGCAGCGATGATCGACCGCCGCTTGAGGGCCGCGGCCGCCTGCTTTGCCATTGCGGCCGCGTGCAGCCTGTTCGGCGTGATGCATTCGCCGTTACCGGGAGGCCAACTGCTGCTGCCGTGGGCACTCAAAAACCCCTTGCCAGCCGCCGCCGCCGGGCAGACTCCCTACCATCTGGCTGCCGCCTACGCCGCCGTGGCCTTGCTGCTGTTGGCCTGGAGTCTCATCGTCAAGCCAAGCCAGGATGAGTGCATGGACGAAGAAGTCGTTTCTTCTCCTTCTGCCTTGGAATAGCGGACGATTACGTGACGAATGGAGCCTATTCCTGTCTGAGCTTGTGAATGTATGCGCCTGGTGACAGGGGGAGTGGGGTACGGCGCGGCTAATCTTCGCCACTTAAATTGAAGAGAGATTCGCGCCCAGCAAGCCAACTTTAATACCGTTCTGTCTCAGTACGCCTGTTGCCTTGCCGTTCACGATCAACAGAACAAGAAGTCCCACGCATGGCACCAGCGACAAAATTCCCAGCAGTACGCCCGGGCCGGTTCCATAAATCTTGATGGCGAGCAAGAACACAAAGACAGCGCCAACAACGCCCACACCCATGACCGCCATGCCGAGAAAGAGCCGCATCTCTGGCGGCAACGCAAACTGCGCGACGACGGCAATCAAGTAAATCAGGATGCAGATGAGAATTCCCTTCTGGAACTTGGCCACGCTAAGCAAATCGCCGCGTGAACCGCTCAACACTCCCACGGCGGAGTTTGACGCCTGGGGCGATTGATAAGGATTGTCAGACATGAATGTTCCTTGGTGGGATTAGGTGGGCCGCCGATGGCTAAAGACGAAGCTCGCGGTTGGCGAAGGGCCTGGACCGACACGATAGATTACCCGCCTGCGCCAAACAATAAGCCAGTCGATCCCACCGCCCGACGGCACAAGGTCCGTGTCGAGGATGGATTTGCTTGGATAGCTTAGGGAATTGCACCGCATTGTTATGCTTCCCGTGGCATGTTCGGCTGCCGCGGCTAGAATCGGTGGGGGAATTTCTCACGCCTTGGCCCGCGGCGCATGTGCCGCCGCGCGGTTCGGGCGAACGCCGCTGAACACGCCATGGACGAGACCTCGGCCAGCCTGCTCGACCGCCTGCGGCTACAGCCCGACGGCGATGCCTGGACGCGCCTGGTGGAACTCTACACGCCGCTGATCCGCGGTTGGCTGGTGCGGCATGGGCTGCCCCCCCAGGAATGCGACGACGTCGTTCAGGACGTATTGCAGATTGTCGTGCGCCGCGTGCCGGAGTTCCGCCGCCAGCGGACAGGTTCTTTTCGTACCTGGCTGCGGGCGATTGCCGTCAATTGTTTGCGCGACTTTTGGAAAACGCGGCACGGAGAACCGGCCGCGTCGGGCAACAGCGAGTTTGCCCAGATGTTGGAGCAACTGGCCGATCCCAACAGCGGGCTGAGCCAGCAGTGGGATCAAGAGCACGACCGCCACGTCTCGCAAAAACTGCTAGAGACGATTCGGCCCGCGTTTGAGGCCAGAACCTGGCAGGCCTTCCAAAGGGTGGCCATCGACGGAGCCTCGGCCGATCAAACGGCCGCCGAATTGGGCATCTCCGTGAACGCGGTCTTCATCGCCAAGTCGCGGGTCTTAAACAGGTTGCGCCAAGAAGCCCAGGGCTTGGTGGACTAACCGCCCAGCCAGGCAAACCGCAAAACCTCGCGAAATTCTCAATTTTGCCTGAAAGATCGCCCCTCATCCCGCCATTCCTTTAATAATAGGAACAAAGCCCCTCGGCATTCGTCACCCGACACTCCGCATCCAACATTCCCATGCCTCAACTCAAAACTCATCCAGATTCCGCGCGGCTGGCCGCTTTTATGCAGGGCCGGCTCGATCCGCTCGCCCAGGCCGAAGTGGAGCAGCATGTCGAATCGTGCGACGATTGCTGCCGACTGCTGCGCGACGTGCCCGACGACACGTTGGCCGCTTCGTTGCGCGTGGCGGGCGGGGCCGAGACGATGTGCCTCGACGATTCTAACCCCTCGACCGCGCCGGCCACGAACCGCCAACCACAGATTGGCACGCCGGCCAAGGGGGATATTCCACGGGAATTGTTGAACCACCCTCGTTACCGCGTGGTGCGTCAACTGGGCCAAGGGGGCATGGGCGTGGTCTACCTGGCGGAACACCGCCTGATGGACCGCATGGTGGCCTTGAAGGTCATCAACCAGCGGCTGCTGAGCAGCCCGACGGCGCTGGAGCGGTTTATGCTGGAAGTCAAAGCGGCCGCGCGGCTGTCGCATTCGGCGATTGTCACCGCCCACGATGCCGAGCAGGCGGGCGAACTGCATTACCTGGTGACGGAGTACGTGGATGGCGTCAGCCTGCACGAACATGTCGCCCGCAAGGGCCCGCTGCCCGGCCCGTTGGCTTGCAGCCTGATCCGCCAGGCGGCCCAAGGGCTGCAACACGCCAGCGACAAAGGCATGGTCCATCGCGATATCAAGCCGCAGAACCTGATGGTCACGCGGAAGGGGCAGGTGAAGATTCTGGACTTCGGCCTGGCGCGGTTGGCCCACCAACAAGCCGAAACGCTGCCCGGTGAGGAAGCACCCGCCGCCGACGACGGTGACCGGGGGCTGACGCTGGATGGCGTTGTCCTGGGGACGCCCGACTACATTGCACCGGAGCAGGTCAGCAATTCGCGCACGGTCGATAGCCGGGCCGACATCTACAGTTTGGGCTGCACGTTCTATTTTCTGCTGACCGGCAAGACGCCTTTCACGGGTGGATCGGCCATTGAAAAGGCGATGGCCCACTTGCGCTCGTCGCCACGGCCGCTGGAACAATTCCGCCCCGATCTGCCGGCCGAAGTAAAGGCGATCGTCGAGCGGATGATGGCCAAGAACCCGGCCGACCGCTTTCAAACGCCGGGTGAGGTGGCCCAGGCGCTGACACCGTTCATCAAGGCAGCCAAGTCGGCGGCGGAAGCCGGTTCGCTCGCGGCAAGCAGCAGCCTTTCACCCCATAACCACTTGGCAACGCAGGAGAACGCGGGTCTGGAACCCGCCGCGCAACCGCTCGAAGATCTGCTGGCGGCCTATCCGCTGCCTGGGCAAACGCAGCCGGGCTATGGCTTCTCGCAACCGTTTGCTGGCGGCAACCCGCTCGGTCTGCAAGCCTCGCCGCGCGGCGACTGGCAGCGTTCGCTGCGGCGGCACCGTCGGGTGTTGGCGTTTGGCGGGGGGGGCGCGGCCTTTCTGCTGGCCGTGGTTTGCGCTTGGTCGATGTGGGGCGGCGGTGGCGGCAAATCGCCCAACGGCCAAGTGGCCATGAATTCCCCAGTCGGCCAACAGGCGAGTGATCGCGATACGTGGCCCGCGGAAGCCCAAGTGAGAAGAAACGGCATGGCCGGCACTGCCGCTGCCACCGATGCGCCCGATGTCTTGTTAGTGATTCCCCACAATGGCTTTTGGTGGGCCGACTACGAACCGATTCACCGCGTGCTGGACGACGCCGGCATCAAGGTCGTGATTGGATCATCTGTCACGGGACTGGCTTATCCGTACAAGGATGAACCGGGGGCCACCCAAGTCCTGGCCGAAGTTGACCTGGAACATGCCGACCCACAAGCCTACGACGCCGTAGTGTTCATCGGCGGCAACGTGGAGGAGTTCATCAACCCAGCCACCGGCTTGCCCGCGGCGAAACGCCTGATGGAGCGGATGTTGGAAGAAGGCCGCTGGGTGACGGGCATGTGCGTGGGCACGGCTGTGCTGTACAAGGCGGACATACTCCGCGACCGCGATGCCGTGGCCAACACCAATATCCCACGGCAGTTGCTGGAGGAATCGAACGGAGTGCGTTGGAGTTGGGAACCGCACGAGCATGTCATCGTGTCGGGCAAGGTCGTCACCGGCGGCAGCTACGAACACGCCGAGGAATTCGCCCACAAGCTGGTGGAGTTGCTGAACAAACAGTGATTCAGTGATTCGACAGGTCAAGCTGGGACAGGCGGAAATCGCCTTCCCATTGAGACACGGTTTGTCCGCGATTTTCCCACCATGGCCGCCTGAACGCGAGGATGGCGGGACATCGCCACCCGCGTCTTCGTTACGACTCCTGAATCGGATCGCGCCGCCGCAGAAAATGGACGCTGCCTTCCAGCAGATCGTCTTGCACGGGATGCATGCGCACTACCCTGGCTACTAGCCACATGATCTCACCATCGGGACGCCCCAACCCCACGCTTATTTCTTCATTGGGCCGCAAGAGCCGCATGATTTCCAGTTCGGAGGGTTGGTCGCCTTCCCCCACCGGCAGCAGTTTTGTTCCGCAAATAAAACTGACACCACCGCGAGACAGATCCCGCCCCCACACCCGAAAAGATAACAGCTCTGGCTGTTCTCCGCTCGCGGCCGGTCGTGTGCAGGCCACGACAGGATTGCCGTAAAAGTCCAATCTTTCTGCCCCGCGTTTCTCGTGCTGCCGATAGTCCGCCACTCCTTGGCGCAAGGCTTCCAGGCAGCGGAGGAATGTCTCGTCCGACACGCCGTAACGGTGGGTCGTCTTGAAAGTGGCCGTGGCCGTCAATGTCATGGCTTATCGCGATGCACGCCTCATAGGACTTTGGTAGTCGCCGCCCCCACCGCAACTATAGAACCCGGCTTGCGCCGCTTGGCTGAAATGGCCTAAAAAAGAACTTGCGTTCCCGGACGGCATGCCGAGAGTAATTGATGCAATCGCGCCAACGGTTACAAACGGTTGCCTCCGGCGCGCGAGTGCCTCAATTTCCGCCTGGATCACGGCGCCGCTATAATCGCGCGACATACTGTCAGCCCTACTCGAAGAAGGCTCCTATGAACATTGCCCCCCAGAAAACGCCCCTGCACGATTGGCATGCCGCTCATGGCGGCCGC
This sequence comes from Pirellulales bacterium, assembly GCA_050247075.1. Lineage (GTDB taxonomy): Bacteria > Planctomycetota > Planctomycetia > Pirellulales > JBFWUW01 > JBFWUW01. The sequence goes on from JBFWUW010000003.1 coordinate 155,915, forward strand.
ATGGTGGACTTTGCCGGCTGGATGATGCCGGTTCAGTACGGGTCGATCGTGGCCGAGCATCACGCCACGCGTAAGGCCGCCGGGTTGTTCGATGTCTCGCACATGGGCCGCATACGATTCGACGGGCCGGGCGCGGCCACTTACCTAGATGGCATTTTGACACGCAACGTGGCCAAACTGTCACCCGGCCAGGTGCGGTATTCACTCATCACCAACGAAGCCGGCGGCATCTTGGACGACGTGCTTATCTCTCGTCTGGCCGATGCGGCGGGCGGCACCTATTACATGCTGGTCGTCAACGCGAGTAATCGTCCCAAGATTTTGGACTGGCTGAAATCGCATCCGCCGGAAGCGGCCCAGGGCCCGGTGGAAATCAGCGATTTGACCAACCTCTGGGCCATGATCGCCGTGCAAGGGCCGCTGGCGCTCGGTTTGCTGGAACCATTCGCCTATGCCGAACTGGCCAGCATGAAATACTACTCGGCGGTCGAAACCCGCATTGCCGGGCATGGCGGTATCGTCAGCCGGACGGGCTATACCGGCGAGGACGGGTTTGAACTCATTGTCGGTTCCGCCGTGGCCGACAGCATTTGGAGCTCCCTGCTGGAAAAAGGGGCTGCCGACGGCGTACTGGCCGCCGGCCTGGGTTGCCGCGATACCCTCCGGTTGGAATCCGCCATGCCGCTATACGGACACGAACTGTCAGAAGCCATCGACCCATTCGCGGCGGGGTTGGGTTTTGCCGTCGATTTGAAGAAAGGCCCGTTCCCTGGGCGCGACCAGCTACAGAAGTTTTCCGAACTCCCGAATCTGCCCCGTCGCGTGGGCCTGGTATTGAACGGCAAACGCATCGCCCGCGAAGGGGCCGAGGTTCTTGCCAATGGACAAAAAATCGGACATGTCACCAGCGGAACGTTCAGTCCAACGCTGGAGAAGTCGATCGCCATGGGCTACCTTCCGGCGGAACTCGGCATCCCCGGTACGCCCGTGGAGATTGACATCCGCGGCAAGACGGAGGGAGCGACCGTGGTGGAACTGCCGTTCTACAAGAGGAAGTGAACGAAAGTTGTGTTTGGTTTCCGCGAGGCGTAGAGTAGGAACTCACCAAGCTGTTCAACCTGGCTTCAGGGATCCGTCATGATGCAACGCCCATACTGCATTAAAGTACTCATGCTCCCGATCGTTTGGTTGCTAGCCGCGTTTGTCGCCCATGTGCCATTTGCCGTCCGTGCGGAGGACTGGCCGCAGTTTCGCGGCATGAACGCCTCGGGCTTGTCGTTGGAAAGCAGCAATTTGCCGACGGAGTTTTCCACCGAACAAAACTGCCGTTGGTCAGTGGAGTTGAAAGAGGGAATCGCCTCGCCGATCATTTCCGCCGGCCGCGTATTTGCCACGGAAATGAGCGGCCCCGGCACGTTTGCCGTGCTGGCCTTTGATGCCGCCGAAGGCAAGCCGCTGTGGCGGCAAGAATTTGAAACCGGCCCGCTACCGACCTTGATGCCCCCCAACGTCCCCGCTTCGTCCACGCCCGCCAGCGATGGCACAAAGGTTTACGTCCATTTTTGCACCTTGGGGATGCTGGCCCTGGATGCCGCGACGGGTGAAGTCGTCTGGAAGCGGCCCCTGCCAGAGGCGTTCTACCTCATGGCCTGGGGCGACGCCAACTCGCCCATCGTTTACGACGATCTGGTGATTTACAACCAGGACGATGACCTGGCTCCGTTCCTGATTGCCTTGGACAAGCAAACGGGCGAGGTCCGCTGGCGAACCCCGCGGCCCGACATGTTGGCCGGCTATAGCGTGCCGGTCCTTTGCACCGCGGGAGGCCGCACCGACGTGGTAATCGCCGGGACAGGCAAGCTCAAGGGTTACGACCCCGCGACGGGCAAGGAACGCTGGACCTGCAACACGCTGGTCCGCACGATGATGACCTCGCCGGTCGTCCACGACGACACCATTTATGTCTCGGTGCAAAGCTACGGCGACTCCAGCCGCTTGCTGAAATTCGCCTTGCTGGAATGGAAAGATACCAACCAGGATGCCAAGCTCGCCAAGAGCGAAGTCCCTGAGGCCTTCTGGAAGAAGTTTGACGCGGGCGATACCGACGGCGACGGTTTTCTGGTCGATAAAGAGATCGACACGGCCTTTCAATCGCCCGACAATCTGGTGGGGGGCGGCAGCATCGTGCAAGCCATTCGCGGCGGCGGCGAGGGTAATGTCACCAAGACGCACGTCCGTTGGTCGCTGGAGAACAAGGCTTCCTCCAACATCGCTTCGCCCTTGTGGACGAACGGGCGGCTGTTCGTCGTCAAGCAAAGCGGCCTGAGCAGTTGCTTCGATGCCGAAACCGGGACGGCCCATTGGATGCTCAAACGAATTGACAACTTAGGCAACTACTACGGCTCCCCCGTCGCCGCGGACGGCAAGATTTTCGTGCCGGGAGAGAACGGTTTTGTTGTCGTGCTGAAAGATGGCCCAAAGAAAGAAGTGCTGGCCATCAACGACCTGGCCGACCCGCTGATTGCCACACCGGCCATTGCCGATGGCCGGTTGTACTTTCGCACATCGCGGCGATTGTTATGCATTGGAAACTGACCTGTCTGTAGGAAGCGATTCCATCGCCGATCGACTGTAGGAGGCGTTTCCAACGCCGATTTTTTCGCCTTCAGGGTAAAACTCATGCTTACGCCTCTTCGCATCGGACTTGGAGTCGTTCTGATCGGCTGGCTGGCTTCATCCGCCGTGGCTGGGCCAGCGGTGAATGTGGTCATCGGACCACAACCGCCGGACCTCGTTAAGCTAGCCGCTGATGAAATGTCCGATCAGTTGCAAAAGCTGTTCGAGGCCGAAGTCGAAATCACGGCCAAGCCGGTGGAAGGGGCCAAGAATGTGATCCTGTTGGGGAATCCCCAGACCAACCCCACGCTAGCTCAACGCATTGGCAACTTTTGGCCTGAATTGACCGACCAAGGAATCGTTGTCCGCTCGTTCGGCCTGGGCGATGGCCAGTCGGCGCTGGCGGTAGGAGGCGGCAGCCCGGCCGCTACATTGTGGGCCGCCTATGAACTAGGGCGGCAATTTGGCATTCGCTATCTGCTGGCCGGCGACCTGATGCCGATCGAGCAACCGGAGTTTCGCCTTGGCGATTTCAATCTGCTGCTAGAACCGACGATGCGGACGCGCGGATGGCAAATCATGGACCTCTCACCCGAGGGCTACGGCGGTTGGGGCGCGGACGATTATCGAAAATTATTCCGCCAACTGGCCAAGCTCAAGTTCAACCGCCTGCAAGTCGTGGCACCGGTGCTGGCGCAGGCCCCCCTCATACGCTACGAATACCAAGGAAGCAGCAACACCGACAAGCCGTTGCTCGACTTTCCACGTTTGAAAGTCGATGGCGATACGGCCGGCAGGCGTGCCTTTGCCGGAGCCAAGGAGTACGTCAATCCGGAATTTGCCGCAGCCGAATCCAATGACGACCGTTTGGCCGCGGGGACCACGCTTTTGCAACAAGTCATCGACGCCGGTCACGAGCTTGGTTTCTCGGTTTTATTGGAGGTTTCGCCCGCCGCGCATGGCGATACGCAACCAATGTTTCTCGATCTGCGTGGGGCGAACCAGGACGAGGACGACGAGGCACTCCCCCCTGGTTGGATCGAGCCCGACGCGGATGAATTCTCTTTGGCCTCCGCCAAACTGCTGGCCTACGTCAAACTCTACCCAGCGCTCGACGGAATCGTGCTGTCGGGAAGGCATGCGGCACAGCATTGGCAGCACGCTAAGACTCGTAAGGCAGCCTGGCTAACGGCGAGTGACGGGCTTCTGGTATCTGCCACCACCAGAGCGGCCGGCAGATTGGGAAGGCCCCTCAGGATAATCGGCCTTCCAACCGGTATGGACGAAGGCCAGACCGATTTTCCAATCGACCGCGGCGACCCGCTCGCCATCGCCGTCAGCGGTTACTCCAGCGATGCCGATCCGCGGGCCATCGGCTTCGGGCGTTCCGATTACAACGAGCTCCCCAAGCTTCTCCATCCGCAAGGTCCACGCGGAATTTGCCGGGTAACACTCTACCCCGTGGACGACTTCCTTCCCGCCGCCGCGCATGGCTACCTGGGGGGCGTTCTCAAGGAACTGCAAGGCAAGCAGTGGGACGGCATCCTGCTTCGTATGGTGGTGCCGGGCGACTACTCCGTGGCGGCAGATGCCATTTCGCAGGCGGCATTTGGGTCAAAATTGGCCTTTGGCGAGAACTTGCGGCAAACATTTCTCGCTACTGCCGGCAGCCAAGACGTCGCCGACCGTTGCATGGCCGCTTACGACCTCGCCGAGCGGGCCGACATGCTGGGGCCCAACATTCAGCCAGACATCCTGGGCAGTGCCGGGTTGTATCTACGGCGGCTGCGGCAAAATGGACATCGCATCCCTGTCAACGCTCACAGAATAGCTGAAAAGCGCGACCTGTACACCAAGGCGACCGACGAATTCTTCCGCGCCCACGACGGCTGCCACCCCCAAGCCCGTCCCATGTTGTATTACCACTGCAAGCGGGGCGAGTTCTCTATTCACTTTCTCAACTTCGTCGAAGCAATGCTCGCTGCGGAAACCGCCAAAGCCAAGGGCCAAGCCGAGGAGCGCGCCGCGCAGTTGCAGAAGGCCCTGGAGAGCATCTATAACGCCTGCAACTCTCTCAGTGAGGTCGCCCGCGACCCCAGCGACCGCGGCCTGATCGCCCTCCTCAACGAACAAGCTTACCGGCCTTTGAAGAAGATCATCGAAGAAGAAGAGGAAGAGGAGGAATGACGAGTGTCGAATGTCGAGTGACGAATTAACCGAACACCGAACACTCCCTCCCCATGCTCAAACAGCTCGAAATCTCCGGCCACGCCTCCGGCCCAAACCTACTAGTCTTCGGCGGCGTACATGGCGATGAGTTCGAGCCGATGGCGGCCATTCGCCGGTTGGCCCAGGAGTTGAACCCTGCGGAGTTGCGCGGAAAGGTCACGTTGGTTCCAGTAGTCAACGAGCCGGCATTTTTCCGAGGGTCGCGCACGGCCGAGGATGGGCTCGATCTGGCTCGCACGTTTCCCGGCAAGCCCGATGGCAGCGTCACCGAACGGATCGCCCACGCCGCCACGGCGCTAATCGCCGCGGCCGACTACTTCATCGACCTGCATACCGGCGGCTCGCAATTTGGCATACTGCCGTTGGCAGGGTACGGGCTGGTCCCCCAGCAGCCGCTGCTGGATACGCAGCGCCGCATGGCCAGGGCCTTCAATTTGCCCGTGGTCTGGGGGACCGATTGGCGGCTCAATGGGCGGTCGTTGTCGGCCGCCCGCGATGCTGGCGTGCCGGCCATTTATGCGGAGTACCACGGCTCGGCCGTGTGCGACCCCGCCGGCGTAGCGGCCTATGTCGCCGGCTGCCTGAACGTGATGGCCGAACTGGGCCTGCTCGACCGGCCGCGTCCGCCTTCACGGGTAAAATACTTCGTCGAGGACGACCGCCCCAGCGCCGGCCACCTCCAAATTTGCCATCCGGCTCCCATCACCGGTTTCTTCGAGCCCGCCGTGCAACTCGGCCAAGCCATCAATGCCGGCGAGCCTCTCGGCACGGTCTGCGACATCCTCGGCCAGCAAATCAAGACCATCCCCGCCGCCGAAACCGGCATCATCCTGCTCCTCAACACCTTCTCGCGCGTCAAACAAGGCGACAGCGTAGCAGTCATACTGCCGAAGGAAAGGATGAAGGATGAAGGATGAAGAACCGAACATCGCAATCAAGAATCCAAAATCGAAAATCAAAAATGTTCTCTCGTCCCGTCGTCCTCATCACCGGTTCCGCCCAGGGCATCGGCCTCGCTTCCGCGGTCGAATTTGCCCGTCGCGGGTATGACACGGCCTTGGCCGATATGCAGGGAGATGCCTTGGCCGTCGCTGGCGAAGCGGTGCGGGCGGAGGGGGGAGCAGCGTTGTTGTTGCAAGGCGATCTGGCCGACCTGTCGTTTGCCGAGTCGACGGTGCGGGACACCACGGCTAAGTACCAGCGGATCGACTGTTTGGTTAATAACGCCGCTTGGCGCGAGCTGCACAGCATGAAGCGAATCAGCCTCGACTCTTGGGAGCGGACCTTGCGGATCTGCCTGACCGTGCCGGCGTTTATGTCGCGGTGGGCGGCCGAGGCCATGATTCCCGCCGGGAGTGGCGTGATCGTCAACGTCTCTAGCATCATGTCGCGGCACGCGGCCGGCACTTCACCGGCGTATGTGGCAGCCAAAGGGGGAGTCGACGCTCTCACCCGCGAGTTGGCGGCCTTGTATGGCGGGCACGGCATCCGCGTGGTGGCGGTCAATCCCGGCGCGGTCGATACCGAACTGAGCCGTGACTATGCCGACGCTGGCCGGGCATCGCTCACCACCGAAATCCGCCGCCTCAGCGAGGACTTCACGCCGCTAGCCCGTTGGGCCCGGCCCGAGGAGATCGCCCGGGCCATCGCCATGCTGGCCAGCGACGACGCCTCGTTTATTACCGGCACCTGCGTCACCATCGACGGCGGTTGGACCGCCAATCTGCACCCCACTAGCCTCAAGCGGCGTATGTCGCCCGATGACTTTCCGGGTTGAACGTCTGGCATAATGCCATTTGAGTTGCCCAGGCGTTGGCTAGAAACCATTGCCTGGCGGCTGCGCAGCGCCTACAACGCCTCATACCGTTGCAATTGCCCCTCCACAACCGACAGGCTTTGCCGCCAGAAGTCGGGGCGGGTGATGTCGATGCCGAAGCGCTGGGCCAGCGGGGCTGCGTAGTCCTCGCCCGTCGCTCGCAGCAGGGCCTCGTACCGGGGAATGAACGATGCCCCTTCTTGCTGATAGGCGGCGTACAGGCCCAAGCCAAACAAGTGGCCAAAGGCATAGGGGAAGTTGTAAAAATTGTGCGCGTAGGAGTAATAGTGCGGCTTCCAGACCCACATGTAGGGATGGTAGGTGCTTTCATCGATGGCATCGCCGTAGGTCTCTTTCTGCGCGGCCAGCAGCATTTGGCATAGGTCATCGGGGCTGGCTTCGCTTTGGGCGCGGCGCTCGAGCAAGGCCGACTCAAACAAGAACCGCGAGCTGATATCGAGGCAGACCTGCGTGGCACCGGCCAGTTGCGTCTCCAAAATGGCCAATTGCTCGGCGGGGGCGGCGCTGGCCAGCGCCCCCTCGGCCGAGAGTGTCTCGCAGAAAATGCTGGCTGTCTCAGCCAGTGTCGAAGGGGCGCCGCGCCGCAAAGGCGGCAAGCCCGACTGGCAATCGTTGTGAAAGCCATGCCCCAATTCGTGGGCCAGCGTGCTGACCTGGTCAAAGCTGCCGTCGTAGTTCATCAGCACGCGGCTTTCGTCGCGGCCCACGATTGGCATGCAAAACGCGCCCCCCCGTTTGCCGTCGCGCGGACCGGCGTCGATCCAGGCTTCGTCGAACGAGCGTCGGGCATAGTCGCCCAACCGCTGGCTGAACTGGCCAAACCGCTCAACAATGAACGCCTCGGCCTGGGGCCAAGACATAGTCATGTGTGCCCCGACTGGCGCGAAGATATCCCACCAGGCCAGTTGCTGTTTGCCCAGCTTGCTGGCCTTGCTACGCAGGTAGCGGCGGAACATGGGGAAATACTCGCGGATCGATCCGAGCAAGGCGTCCAACGTCGGCCGGTCAATGCGGTTGTCGTCCAAGGCCACATCGAGCACGCTGGCGCGTCCGCGACGGCGGGCCAGCGTGACGGCCGTTCCCTTCACGCCGTTGATGCATGCCGCCACCGTGGCGCGGATGCCGTGCCAACCGGCGACTTCGGCTCGATAGGCCCGCTCGCGCAGCGCGGGGTCGGCGTCGAAGCAAAGATTGCGGACCACCGTGATTGGCAACTCCTCCACGTTCTGGCCATCGCGGGCAAACGCCACCTTGAGCTGGCTGGTGACGGTCCCTTGTAGCTTGCCGAATGCGCCACCTCCCGAAATACATAACTCGGCCGCCAAGGCCTCCAACTCGGCGGACATCAAGAACTGGCTTTGGCGGGCCGTATCTCGCAGGTAGAAAGCATGTTCCGCCAGACTGTGGTGTAGAGGAATCAATCCCTCCAACAGCGGCCCAAGCGAACCGATCCAACCCTTGAAGCGAACATCTAGCTGTTGACGGCGCACCTCCAGCAGTTCCAGCTTGGATTGTTCCCGCGCGGCGGCGGCATCGTAGCTGTTGGTAGTCACCAACCCGTGGACGAAGGCATCCATCGTTTCATACAGACGGGCCAGGCCGTTGAGGCGATCGACTATTTCCGCCACACGGTTCGCCAAGGGCTGGTCGGCCGATTCGGGGCAGGCATCCAGCCGCCGCACGCCCAGTTCGTCAAACCGTTTTTCGGCGGCGTTAATATTGCCGGCCAATTGCGAGAAAGCCGTGGCATAGTCGGCCGCCTCGACACTGGAATAGATGTTGGACAGATTCCAGCAAGGCAAGTCGGCAACGGCGGGCTGAGACATGGTGCGCTCGGGGATCGGCGGTTGTTTGGGAATTGACAGACAGCACGGACGGCGAGGCGCGGCCCGTAATTCCGTGGAACCACGAATCATACGAATTCGACGAATGAAAAGGAACCTCGCACGTGCGGCAAAGGTGAATCGTCGCGGACAAACCGTGTTTCAAGGGCATGTCGATCTCCGCTTGTCCCCCCCTGCTTTTTCACGAGTTGTTCGCCTTGCAAATAGGGTTCGAGTATCATGAACCCGCGTCACAGGTTTAACTTCTCAGGAGACACCGCCATGTCCCAGCGTTCCACTCGCCGCCATTTCTTGCAACAGTCCGCCGTGGCCGGAGCGGCCTTGTCGATCTCCGCCGCGAGTTGGTCGCGGGTACTGGGTGCCAACAGCCGGTTGCGGGTGGCATCGGTCGGAACGGGCGGCAAGGGCTGGTCCGATCTGGTCGCCACTGCCGCCAGCCCGCACGTCGATGTGGTCGGCCTGTGCGACATTGACGAATCGGAGAACCACTTGGGGCGGGCGGCCGAGAAGTATCCCCAGGCCAAACGCTACACCGACTGGCGCAAATTGCTGGATGAAGGCAAGGAGTTCGATGCGGTTATCGTTTCAACTCCCGACCACATGCACGCCCCGGTTTCGCTGCCGTCGATGCAACTGGGCAAGCATGTCCAATGCCAGAAGCCGCTGACGCACACGGTCTTCGAGGCGAGGCAAATGCGCATGGCCGCCAACAAGTACAAAGTTGTCACGCAAATGGGGAACCAAATCCAATCACACGAGGCGTACCGTACGGCGGTCAAGCTGGTTCACGACGGCACGATCGGCAAGGTTCGCGAGGTCCACTCCTGGCAAAGCGGCAACTTGGGTTGGATTCTCGTCGATGACCGGCCCCCCGGCAGCGACCCCATTCCCGTCGGTGTGCATTGGGACGAATGGCTGGGCGTGGCCCCCGCGCGGCCGTACGTGTCCAAGATTTACCACTCGTTCAATTGGCGGGCCTGGCAAGATTTCTCCAACGGCCAGTTGGGCGACTTTGGCTGCCATATTCTCGACCCGGTCTTCATGGCCCTAAAGCTTACGGCTCCACGGACCATTTCCGCCGTAGCGCCGCTAATCAATCGCGAGGTCTGGACCAAGTCGTCTACGGTCTCTTACGAGTTTCCCGGCACCGAACATACCTCCGGCAAGACCATTGCAGTTACCTGGTACGATGGCGAAGGCCAGTTTCCGCCGCGGGAAAAGCTGGGCCTGCCCGACAATTACGCGCTGCCCGGTTCGGGTTCGGTGTTGGTGGGCGAACTAGGCTCGCTGGTGATTCCGCATGTGGCCATGCCCAAGCTGTTTCCCGAGGAAAAGTTTGCCAACTTTGAAATTCCGGTGGTTCCTGCCCGCGACCATTATGTGTCGTGGGCCGATGCCTGCCGCGGCGAAGACCAGACGACTTCGCACTTTGATTATTCCGGCCCGTTGAGCGAAGCCATCTTGCTGGGGACGATCGCCATCCGTCTGCCCGGCCAGACGCTCACCTGGAACGCCGAGTCGATGGAACTTTCCGGTGCATCGCGCGCGCAAGATCTGCTCACCAAGCCCTACCGGGCGGGCTGGCAGCCAACCTGGATTTAGTGGCGGCCTGAAATCTAACGGAAAGAATGCAATCGTTGCTTTCCCCTGACTCGACACATCGTGCCATCAACCAAAGCCAGACGTTGAAGAAAGAGCAGCCATGCTGGCCTTGCACCCTTACCTGTTGGGCACGACTTGGGTCTTTGACGATCAACGCACGGGCCTGAAAGAAGAGGCCTTTGTGCTGGGCATGTCAGAGATGATCTCTCGGCTGACCCAAGCCAAGAAAATCCCTCGCGCGGAGCAAGGCTTTTTGTTGACCTTTAGCGGACAGCCGTTGGCGGGCCAAGACGCCGAATTGACATGGCTGCGCAGCGACGACACGCAAGTCGTTCCTGGCCAGGATGGCAGCGGATTGCAGCTCATGGGTAACTGGTATCGCGGTGTCGTGGCCGGACAAGAAATGGAAGGGTGGCTCTGCCCGGCGCTGGGATTGTACTTTGAGGGCATGGCCCCACGGCGAATTTATGTCCGCGCCGATCCCCTGCCCGCGGGTGTGAATCCTATCTGGCAGGTCGCGGAAGGCGTACCGCAACGCCGCTTTGTCTCGGCCCCGAGGGACTAGCCCACGCGACTGTGCAACAGGTGCCGAACTGGCGGATCTGGCGAGCCTTGGCCCCTTGTTCTGTCGGACCGGGTAGGCCGCAAGTACAATATCGGCTGGTCTTGCCCGCCGTAAGAAAGCCCCGACCCACTTCGCGATACCACTTTCCTTCGAGAACCTTCCATGAGAAACAATTTTTTGACGGGCCTGTTGGCGGCGGCTTTCGTGTGCGTCCACCTGGCTGTATGCCAGGGCCAACCGGGAGAGCAAGGCCCCGCCAGGCTCAATGCCCAGATCAAGGTCGAGCTCGATTACTTGTTGTATTTGCCCAAGGATTACGACGCACAAGACTCCTGGCCGCTGTTGTTGTTTTTGCATGGGTCGGGTGAGCGGGGCGACAATCTCGATCTCGTGAAGGTGCATGGTCCCCCTAAGCTGATCGCGGCGGGCAAGCAGTTTCCCTTCATCGTCGTATCGCCCCAGTGTCCGGCGGGACGAGCGTGGGAACCGATCGAACTGGTTGCGCTCCTGGACGATATCGCCAGCCGGCATAACGTCGATCAAGACCGCATTTACGTCACCGGCTTGAGCATGGGCGGCTACGGTTCCTGGCGGCTGGCGTCTTACGCGCCCGACCGGCTAGCGGCGATCGCTCCCATCTGTGGCGGCGGCGAGACCTTCTGGGCACGTAGTTTTGCCCATTTGCCGGTGTGGGCATTTCATGGGGCCAAGGACACCGGGGTGCCGCCGGAACGAAGCCAGTCCATGGTCGCAGCTTTGGAGAAACTGGGCGGCCATCCCAAGCTGACCCTCTATCCGGAGGCCGGCCACGATTCGTGGACCCAAACCTACGACAACCCGGAGTTCTACGAGTGGCTGCTGAAACAGAAACGTCAGGCCAAGGAGTGAGGCCACATTCCAGGTAATTCAATGGATTGGCTTCGTATGTCTGCGGGAACCATCCACTAGTTTCATGACGGCGTACATTGCGCTAGTCAGGTAACTATCCTCGGCAAGATGGCGGGGACCGCGAACTACTATGCACGATCAGGGCTAGATGCCAAAGCGCCTGGCAGGCGTTACTCACCCTATCCTCGAATCCGCCATGTCCTCCGACCAGCCGCCGTCCGACGCACCGCCGCTGATGCGGCTGCAAAACGTCGGCAAGACGTTCTACATGGGCGAGGTCGCCGTCGAGGTCTTGCGGCATGTCACCTTGAACGTGGCCGAGGGCGAGTTGTTGGTGATGGTCGGCCCCAGCGGTTCCGGCAAGACCACCTTGTTGAATCTGGTCGGCGGGCTCGACAGCCCCACGGAGGGCAAGGTCTGGTACCGCCAGCGAGATCTCTCGACGCTTTCGCCGCGCGAATTGACCCAATACCGCCGCGACAAGATTGGCTTTGTATTCCAGTTCTATAATTTGGTCCCCAATCTGACCGCGCGCGAAAACGTGATGGTCGCCACCGAACTGAGCGACAGTCCGCTCGACGTGGAAGAGACGCTGAACCTGGTCGGGTTGGCCGACCGCATGGACCACTTTCCCTCGCAGATGTCGGGAGGCGAGCAGCAGCGCGTGGCCATCGCGCGGGCCTTGGCCAAGAATCCCGAACTGCTCTGCTGCGACGAGCCAACCGGCGCGCTTGATTTTGAAACGGGCAAGCACGTCATGTCGCTATTGGTCGATGTGCAAGCCCGGTTGGGTAAGACGATCGTCGTGATCACCCATAACTCAGCCTTGGGGCAAATCGCCGACCGCGTCGTGCGGTTGCGCTCAGGCGAAATCGCCGAAGTCCACGAAAACACGCAGCGCGTCTCGCCGGAGGAGATCACCTGGTGAGCGAAGACCCGCCTATCGGTCGAGCGCTTCCGCGGCCAAAGCACGTTCATCGCGGGTGGTTGCACGCGCTCGACCGCAAGCTGCTGCGCGATCTGCGCGGGCATCGCGGGCTGCTGTTCGCCATTGTCAGCATCATGACGATCGGCGTGGCGGCCTATGTGGAACTCAGTTCCATTCATCGCAATTTGTCCAACGCCAAGCGCGTCTATTACGCCCAATGCCGCATGGCCGACTTTTCGTTGGAACTCAAGAAGGTGCCGGTGTCGCAGCTTGGCGTGCTTTCGCGGTTTCCGGAAATCCTCGAAATTCGCCCGCGCATCCGTTTTTTTGCCTTGGTCGATCTCGACCGCGTGCCGGAGGTGCTCAACGGGCAGGTGTTGTCGCTGCCCGACCGGCGGCAAGACATCATCAACGATATCGTCTTGCAGCGCGGCAGCTATTTCACCAACACCCGCGACAACGAGGTGATCGTCAACGAGGCCTTCGCCAAACGGCACGCGCTGCGGCCGGGGCAGTATATCCATTTGCTGCTCAACAATCGGCGGCAAGAGCTGTTCATCGTGGGGACCTGCATCTCGAGCGAGTTTGTCTATCTGGTCGGCCCCGGTTCGATCGCGCCCGACCCGGAACATTTTGGGGTGTTCTACCTCAAACAGACCTACGCCGAGGACGTGTTCGATTTTGCCGGAGCGGCCAACGAAGTGCTGGGCCGGATTGATCCGGAACTGCGCGAACATCCCGACGACCTGTTGCGACGGGCCGAGAACGTGTTGGCCGCCTACGGCGTGATGTCTTCGACCAGCCAAAAGAACCAGCCCTCCAACCGGTTTGTCAGTGAAGAGATCAAGGGACTCTCGACCTTTGCCACGGTTTTGCCCGCGATCTTTTTGGCGGTCTCGGCCTTGGTGCTTAACGTGCTGATGATTCGCTTTACCGAGCAGCAGCGGACGGTGATTGGCACGCTTAAGGCGATCGGCTACAGCAGCCGCCAGGTGTTTAGTCACTATCTGAAATTCGCCCTGGCCATCGGCGGCGTGGCAGGGTTGACGGGCTGCGGCCTGGGCTATTTTCTGGCGTACCTGGTGACCAAAATGTACGGCCAGTTTTACGAGTTTCCCGATCTCCACAACCGCTTCTATGCCGACAAAATGCTGCAAGGGCTGGGCATCAGCCTGGGTTGCGCGGCCGTGGGGGCCTGGCAAGGCGCACGGCAGGTCTTGCACTTGAACCCCGCCTCCGCCATGCGGGCCAAGCCGCCGGAGAGCGGCAAAGCGGTGCTGTTGGAACACATCGCCTGGCTGTGGCGGCAGTTGGGCTTTGGTTGGCGGATGGTCTTGCGGAACTTGTCTCGGCACCGGCTGCGCACGCTGGCAGGCATGTTTGCCGCGGCGATGGGGGCGGCCATCTTGGTAACGGGCCTGATGTTGCAATCGGCCATGCTGCATTTGATCGACTTCACCTTTAGCCGGGTGCAGCGCAGTGACGTGGACCTGGCCTTCAAGGACGAGCGCGGCCGCGAGGCACTGCTGGAAGCCCGCGACCTGCCGGGGGTGGATAAGGCGGAACCGGTGTTGGATGTCGTCTGTACCTTTATCAACGGGCCGTACCGCCGCCGCGGCGCGGTGACGGGCCTGGCCTCCAACGCCAGCCTGACAATCCCCCGCGATACCGCCGGCAACGCCTTGCGTATCCCTTCGGCCGGTTTGTTGATGAGCCGCAAGCTGGCCGAGGTGCTGCATGTACAACGGGGCGACACGATTGTCGTCCGCCCCATCAAGGGGTTGCGCGAAGAGCGGCAGGCCCTGGTGGTGGCGATCACCGATGGCTACCTCGGCACGGCGGTCTACGCCGACTTCGACTACGTCAACCGCCTGGTCCACGAGGAGCAAACCCTCTCTGGCGTGCAACTGGCCACCGACCAATACCCAGAACATCAGGCCGAACTGCACCGCCAATTGAAACAACTCCCCGGACTGAGCAGCGTCAACCAACGGGCGGATGCCGTCGAGAATCTGGTCGAAACGATCATCAAGACCCAACGCATCATCATTGGCATCCTGATTATGTTCGCGGGCGTGATCTTTTTCGGCAGCATTCTCAATTCGTCGTTGATCAGCCTGGCCGAACGCGAGCGCGAGGTTGCTACCTTCCGCGTGCTGGGCTATACCGAATGGCAAATTGGGGGCCTGTTTTTGCGGGAAAGCCTGGTCATCAACACCCTGGGGACACTCCTGGGGCTGCCGTTGGGTTACAAGCTGACCGAACTGATGGCCTGGAGTTACGAAACGGAACTCTTCCGCATTCCGGTGATTTCACGCCCCTACATTTGGTGGACGACGCTGCTGCTGTCGCTGGTGTTTGGCCTGATCGCGCATCTATGCGTGCAGCGTGCCATCAATCGGCTCAACTGGCGTGAGGCGCTCAATGTTAAGGAATGACGCCAGGGGATAGTGCCCTGAAAACGAAAACACTCGCACAACCAGATTTATAGAGTGCGATTTCGTAACTTCTTGGCCCATTCGGTCAATTGGCAGTGGTACTGGCTGTACAGGCCCACGCCTTTCGAGGAAACGATCAATGCTTAACCGTTGGTTCTTCTGGCTTTGCCTGGGGGGGGCCTGCTTTCCGCTGGCCGCGCGGGCCGAGGGAGAGTGGGAAGTCACTCCCCAGAGCGAGCGGGCCCTGGAGCGCGGGCTGGACTGGCTGGCCCGCAATCAGGGGCCCGAGGGAAACTGGGGATCCAACGACCTGGGGTTGGTCGGCATGGGGGCTTTGGCCTTTCTATCCGCTGGACATACGCCAGGGCATGGCCGCTACGGAGACACGGTTGAACGCGCGCTTGACTACATGCTGCACCATGCCAAGCCATCGGGCTTGTTGAACATCGCCGACCCGCAGCGTGACATGTACAACCACGGGCTGGCGGCGTTCGTCTTGGGCCAGGCCCACGGTATGACCGCCGACCCTCGGATCAACGCGGTGTTGGACCGGTCGCTAAAACTCATTGCCAGTACGCAGTGTGAGGATGGCGGTTGGGACTACCAGGCCCGGCCGCAAGCCCGCGGCCACGACTTGAGCCTGTCGGTGATGCAAGCCAAGGCATTGCGCAGTGCGGTTGATAGCGGGCTGGAAGTTTCGCCCGAGGTGATTGCCCTGGCGATCAAGTACGTTCGCGAGCGCTACCGTGGCGAACGGGCCGATCCTCGGGACGAGGCCGCCATGCGCCGCGAGCCTGGGCAATTCACTTACAACGGAGGTGGCGGAACGGTGGCCATGGCCGCGGCCGGAGTGGTCTGCATGCAAGAATTTGGCCAGTACGACGACTGGCGAATTGCCAAGAACATGGACGTTATCGACAAAGAGATCCGCCAATTGAAACCGCGGGCAGGGACCGGCGAATCTCCACTCGACGCCTACACCTTGTACTATGTCGGACAAGCGGTTTACCAGGTGGGGGGCAAGCATTGGGAGGAATCGTACCCCAAACTGCGCGATGCCTTGGTCGCCAACCAATTCCAGAATCCGGGCGACCCGCGTGATGGCCAATGGCGCGAGACCAAACACGTGGGCGGCAAGCCGGGCGAAATGTACGGCACGGCGGTCGGCTGTTTCATCCTGGCCATGCCCAACCGCTACTTGCCTATCTTG
Organism: Pirellulales bacterium; assembly: GCA_050247075.1. Lineage (GTDB taxonomy): Bacteria > Planctomycetota > Planctomycetia > Pirellulales > JBFWUW01 > JBFWUW01. The sequence goes on from JBFWUW010000003.1 coordinate 172,072, forward strand.
CAAGAAGGTAAGATCGACACTCTTCGAGGACGTTTCTCGGAATCGGCGGAATAAGGGTGGCCCCCCGGCGTCACCCTTTGCAACGGTTTTAATCGCGACGGTCCATGTTGAACGGCCTGACATTTTACGCGGGTGCATTGGCAGCGGCCGGCGGAATTGCCGCGCTGGCACCGATTGTGATTCATCTGCTCAATCGCAGGCGCTACCGCGTGGTGCAGTGGGCCGCCATGGATTTCCTACGGGAAGCACTCAGCCGCAGCCGCCGCGCCATCGAACTGCGGGATATTCTGTTGATGACGCTGCGCGCCCTGTGCTTGTTGCTGTTGGGGCTTGCGCTGGCCCGTCCGCATTTTTCCGCCCGCTCCACCTCGGCCGACCGGGGCGGTCCCGTGCATGCCGTGCTGGTGATTGATAACAGCCTCAGCATGGCATACGAACGGCTCGACGGCACCTTGCTCGACGCCGCCAAAGCCCGCGCTCGCGAAGTCCTGGACCAATTGCCGCAGGGCAGCCGTACTTCGGTGATCCCGTTGTGCAGTTCTCCGGGCGAGTTTAGTTGGGACGCCTATCGCACCAGCGAAGACGCACAAGAAGCCTTGCGAATGATCGAGGCGGTAGACCGGTCTGGCTCGGCGTCGCAGGCGGTCGATCGTGCCCGCGAGGCATGCCAGGCGGTGACGGATCTGCCGGCCAAACGCGTGATATTCATCAGCGACCAGCAGACCGGCAACTGGCCGCATGGTGACAAGGCTGCTATTTCCACGCCAGAAGTAGGCACGCAGCCCTTGGAGATGTATGTGGTGGCAGTGGCTGCCGATCAACCGGAGAATTCTTGGGTGGCCGGTTTGGAACTGCGCGAGACCGTCGCCGACACAGAGACGGACGCCGCGTTTATCGTGCATGTGCGGCACGAGGGAATTCGTACTCGCCCCAACGTGCTCGTCAGCCTGGCCATCGACGGCAGCGAGGTTGGCAGCCGTAGCGTCGATCTGGAGCCGGGCCAAACGCGCGAGGTGGCCTTTACGCACCGCTTTGATTCGCCGCCAGAAAGCGGTCAGGCTGCTTTTGCAGCGGTTGAAGCAACGTTCACACCCGACCGTTTGCCAGCCGACGACCGACGCGAGATCGGAAGAGCGTCGTG